>NZ_PYUK01000001.1:0-552825 GCF_003097365.1 Pseudomonas sp. B1(2018) | reverse complement strand
TGGCGATGCGTTTGCTGGTGGCCAGGGCTTCGCCGGCTTCTTTGCCGAAGCCTTGCACGATGTTCAGCACGCCCGGTGGCAGCAGGTCGCCGATCAGTTCGACCAGCACGGTGATGCCCAGCGGGGTCTGCTCGGCGGGTTTGAGCACCACGCAGTTGCCGGCAGCCAGGGCTGGAGCGAGTTTCCAGGCGGCCATCAGGATCGGGAAGTTCCAAGGGATGATCTGGCCGACCACGCCGAGGGGTTCATGGATGTGATAGGCCACGGTGTTGCCGTCGATTTCGGCAGCGCTGCCTTCCTGGGCTCGGATGCAGCCGGCGTAGTAGCGGAAGTGGTCCACCGCCAGTGGGATGTCGGCGTTCAGCGTTTCACGCACGGCCTTGCCGTTGTCCCAGGTTTCGGTGACGGCCAGCAGTTCGAGGTTCTGCTCGATGCGGTCGGCGATCTTCAGCAGCGCCAGGGAGCGGTCCTGTACCGAGGTCTTGCCCCAGGCATCGGCAGCTGCATGGGCCGCATCCAGGGCCTTGTCGATGTCTTCGGCCGTGGAACGGGGGAATTCGGCAATCGGTTGGCCATTCACCGGCGAGGTGGTGGTGAAGTACTGACCTTTGACCGGCGCGACGAACTCACCGCCGATGTAGTTGCCGTAGCGGGACTTGAAGGAAACGATGGCACCGGCAGTGCCTGGGTGGGCGTAGTTCATGATCGGGTTCTCTTGTTGTTTTGGGGGGTGACCGCCCACAGGACGGTCACTGTCAGGTGCACAAGCCGTGCAGGGTCAGGAACCCTGAGGGGTTTCGCCACGAGCCAGGCGTGCATTGATGTCTTCAATGACGGCCGGTAGATCGACGATGGTGTCGATCAGGTAGTGCGGGCGCGAACCTTCGAACATCCGGGTGATGCGGGCGCGCTCTTCGGCCAGCTTGTCCGAAGGCAAGTCCCTGAACTGGTCATAGGTCAGCCCCAGTGCGTTGCCGGAGCAGGTCAATGCGACCGTCCACATGCCGGCACTGCGGCCTTCAAGGATGCCTGGCCAGGTGTCGTCGACCTTGACGCAGGCGGCCACATCGCTGATGCCCAGAGCGATCACGTTGGCCAGGGCCTGGGCCGGGTGCGGGCGGCCATTGGGTACTTCGTCAGTGGCCACGACGTGGTCGGCGACGTAGCCGTTCTTGCGCGCCAGCTCGACGACCTTCTCCATGACCACCGCCGGGTAACCCGAGCACGAACCGATTTTCAGACCCTTGTCGCGCAAGGCGTCGATCGTATCCAGGGCGCCCGGAATCAGCGCCGAGTGCAGGGCGATCTTCTCGATCTGCAAGGGCATGAAGCGCTCATAGAGGGCAGTGACATCGTCATCCGTCGGCAGGCGTCCGAAGGCGGCCTGGTAACGTGCGGCGATCTGCGGCTCGTTGCACAACGTGCGGATGTGGTCCCACTTGCCCATGCCCATCGGACCCCGGGCTTCTGCCAGGGAGACCGCTACGCCGAACTCGGCGAAGGCTTCGACAAAAATCTGCGTGGGGGCAAAGGAACCGAAATCAACGACGGTGCCCGCCCAGTCCAGAACCACGGCTTGCAGTTGGGAAGGTTGTTTGTATTGCATGATGATTGCTCCAGGGAAAATTGAGTGGGTAGTACGAATTCAGGGCGTGGTGCTGACAACGACCGGTTGCACCGGGGTCGATACCAGCAGCGGGTTTTCCAGTGTTTTCGGCCGGCTGTTCCAGAAGGGCACCAGCATCAGGCTGGCCAGGAGTGCGGCGCCGGTGAACACCAGGAACACGGTGATGGTGTCGAAGTAGCCCGGCAGCAGGCCGCCAAGGACCGCACCGATCGAACCACAGCCGTTGACGAAGCCCGCGGCGGAGGCCGCCCCGTCCTTGCTGCCGAAGTCGATGGCCGCCGAGCCGCTGATCATCGAGTCCGGCCCGTAAAGCGTCAGGCCCATCATGAACAGCAGGCCGACCACCATGTACAGGCTGCCGCTTTGCATGGCGGGAACGAACAGTCCAAGGCAGACAGTGAGGACCACCAGGCTGAGCACGCAGGCCGGTATGCGACGAGCGCCGAAGTATTTGTCCGATGCGATACCGATGAGGATGGGGCCTACCAGACCTGCCAGTTCAAACGAGGTGGGGACGATGGCGGACGCTACCTTGCCGATCTCGGGCATGCGTTCGTAGATGATCACCGGGCCCCACAGCAGGATGGCGTAGCGCGCGGGCTTGAGCATGAAATAGGCCAGGCCGAGAATCAGCACGGTGCGATTTTTCATCACAGTCCGAATGCCGGCCCACATGCTTTCGCGGGGAACCACGACGTTGCTGACCGGTTCGATCTCGATTTCGACAGCAGGCAGGCCTACGTCTTCCGGACGGTTGCGTTGCAGTAAATAGAACAACACCGCCACCACCAGCACGACAACGGCACTGCTGATGAACGCGATGCGCCAGTCGTGATAGGCCTGATAGGCCCACCAGCCGGCAAACGGCGTGGCCACCAGACCGCCAAAGGCGTACGAGGTGCTCCAGTAACCGAGTACGCGGCCACGCTCACTGGTACTGAAGAAACTCCCGACGTTCTTGCACAGGCCCGACCAACCGGTGGATTGGGCGAGACCCTGGACCAGCATGCAGGAGACGAAGATCGGTAGCGTGGCGTAGGTCCCCATCAGGAGCGCCGCCGCCGCCGAAATGACCAGGCCGCTGAGAACGACCACCCTTGGGCCGAACCGGTCGGAGAAGTTGCCCCACAGGAACTGGCCCACGGCGTAGGCCGTCAAGTAGAGGGCGTCGAGGTTGGCCATCATGGCCTTTTCGAGCATGAAGTTCGGGTCTTCGCCGATACCCAGCTTGGCCACGGAGAACGCTTTGCGGGTGAAGTAGAAGGCGGCATACGCCACCCAGGTAATCAGGAAAATCTGCACGCGCCAACGCTGGAGGGATTTCCAGCCGGTTGCGAGGGGGCTTGTCGTGTTGTTCATGGTGTACTGATCCCGTATGTGGTGCCAGACAGCGCAAATTGGTCGGTTTTTGTTTTTGTTTTCGGTGCACAAGTCTGTCCATTCGCACGACATCGACAGATGAACATGCGAATGGCATCAGGCTTTGATTCATGAATTACGCGATCGCTGACTCCTGCCCGGCGCTGCCGAGCGGTACGTCATCGAATCCATGGTTTAAAAAAAGATCCCTGCCCAAAGGCGCTACCCATTGCACCTTCGCTCGAATCGGCAGAGACCTTTAAAGGGGTCGATCAGGCCGCGGGCTTGAACATGTCCACGTCCATGGCGACCAGGCTGTCCGCGATTGCGCGGAGCAACTGGTGGACGATGTATTCGTCGATCTGGCCGATGCAGCCGATGCGGAAACTCTCGGCAACGGTCAACTTGCCGGGGTAGATGATGAACTGACGGGCCTTGAGTTCTTCGTAGAAGCGGGTGAAATCGAAGTTGGGATGTTCAGGGCTGAAGAACGTGGTGATGATCGGCGACAGCCAACGGTCTTCCAGCAGCGTCTTGAAACCCAGTTCGCGCATGCCGGCAACCAGCACGTCGCGGTTGCGGGTGTAGCGCGCCAACCGGCCGTGTACGCCACCTTCGTCGCTGTGCTGCTCCAGTGCCTTGTGGAACGCCACCACACTGTGGGTCGGCGGAGTGAAGCGCCATTGGCCGGTGCGTTCCATGTAGGCCCATTGCTCGAAGAGATCGAGGGACAGCGAGTTGGCGCGGCCTTTGGCGGCCTCCAGCACGGAGCGGCGGATGATCACGAAACCGAAGCCCGGGATACCCTCGATACACTTGTTGGCGGAGGACACCACCACGTCGAAGGCAATTTCATTCACCGTCAGCGGCACGGCACCGAAGGAGCTCATGGCATCGATGATCAGGCTCTTGCCGTGGGCCTTCACGACATCGGCGATTTCACGCAGCGGGTTGAGGATCCCGGAGCTGGTTTCGCAATGAACCACGAAGACGTTGGTGACGTCAGGGTTGGCCTTGAGCAGGGCGTCCACTTCTTCGGGCTGGGGCGGCAGGTAATCGCCCTTGTCCAGGGTAATGAACGCGCGACCGAGGTATTCCAGGGTCTTGGTGGCGCGCTGGCCGTAGGCGCCGTTCATCAGCACCAGGGCTTTGCCGTCACGGGGGATGGCGGTGGCCAACGCGGCCTCCACCGAGTAGCTGCCGCTGCCTTGCAGTGGCACGCAGGCGAAGCTGTCATCCTCTACGCCGGCCATGCCCAGCAGTTTCTGGCGAACTTCAGCGGTGACCTGATTGAAGGCACCGTCCCATGATCCCCAGTCGCGCAGCATGGCTTCCTTGGTGGCTTTGGAGGTGGTCAGCGGGCCCGGGGTCAGCAGGTAGGGTTCACCCAGGGCTGGGGTTGCCAGTGGCTGGGTAGTCGGGAATTCGGCTTTGGTCATGATCTTCTCCGGCGGTGTTGTTTTTGTGGGGGAGTGATGCATGGGTTGATAAAAACATCTGGCATCAAATAACTGAAATCGATTTATCACATGTCACAAACAAGCTGAGCTTATAACTGAGGTAGCACGCGGCCTGAGCCTGGAGGGTTCATCAGCAGCAGGCATTCAAAGGCAGCAGAAAAACCCCGCGCGGTGCATGACCGGGCGGGGTTTTCTGTTCGTTAGCGTGAAATTTCGCTTCGGGGCGGGGCGCTTATCCCTTGTCCGCCTTGCCGGCGGCCGCGGCAAATTTCGCCAGGCGCACGTCAAGTCGACGGGGAGGTCGGTTGTGGTCTTCAGCATGCTCCTTGCGGCGAATGGCGTTACGCACCATCAATGAGCCCAGATAGCGCACCGGTTCCGGCGGAAAATGCCCAAGCGGACCTTGCACCAGCGGCGAGCGCGTCCAGGGGTTGTCCACCCCGAGCACCAGCGACGACAGGATCTGCCCACCCATATGGCACGGACCCACGCCGCTGCCGGAATAGCCGAAACCGTAGAAGACGTTGCCGCTCGCGCCCATGCGGCCGAAGAAAGGCAGGCCGGTGACCGAGCGATCGGAAGGGCCGTTCCAGGTAGCGGCGATACCAACGTCGGCAAAGTCCGGAAAGAACTCTGTCAACGTGTTGCGCAACAGCCCTGCGTAGGGCGATGGCTGGTCGAACACGGGCAGGATGCGACCGCCGTAGGCAAAGGTGTTGCCCCCTTTGCCGAGCATGATCCGGCCGTCCGGGGTGTTGTGGTAGTAGTGCACGAAAATCCGCGAGTCGAGCACGGTGACTCCGCTGGTCAGGCCGATCCGCTCGAGCAAGTCCGGTCGCGGCTCGGTGATGATCATGTCGCTGGAGACAATGGCCACCGACCGCGAGAACTGTGGAAAGGCACGGGCCATCCAGGCGTTCATCGCCAGCACGACCCGGTCGCAGGTCACTTTGCCGTTCGGTGTATTGACGCTGGCGGGCATGCCCTCTTCCAGGCCGGTCATCGGTGTGCCCTCGAAAATCCGCACGCCCAGTTCCAGCGCCACCCGGCGCAGCCCACGGACCAGCTTGCCCGGTTGCACACTGGCAGCCGCCGGCGAGAACCAGCCCTCGATGTGCCGGGCCGAGCCGGCCATGCGTTGCACGTCAGGTAGCGCACATTTGGCGAAAGAGTTGATGCCATGGCGCTCCAGCGCCGCGATCACCCCGTCGGTCGAGCCGACCTGGGCGCGGTTGGTCGCCGTGTAGAGCGTGCCGTCGAGACGGTAATCGGCATCCACCGCGTACTTTTCGCAAAAGGTGCCGATGGCGTAGATGCTCTGCTCCGATTCCTTGACCAGGCGTATCGCCTCCTTGACGCCGAACAAGCGCTCCAGGGTGAAGTACTTGGCCGACCATGACAGCGCGCAGCCGCCATTGCGCCCGCTGGCACCGGCACCGCAGATGTCGGCTTCGACGATGACCACGTCCAGCTCGGGATTCTGTTCCTTGAGCATGATGGCGGTCCACAGACCGGTATAGCCACCGCCGACGATGCAGACGTCGGCGCGGGTGTTCTGTTGCAGCGCAGGGCAGGGCGCAGCGGGTTGATTTTTCAGGGCCTGGTCCAGCCAGTAGGGGCGCATGGGGTCATCTCCGTTGGATCGGTTCGAGGCAGGGTTTTGGACGCAATCAGCCGCACGCGGCGACCACGATCATTTCCACGCGCCAACCGGGGTCGATCAGCTGCGCCAGGGTGCAAGCGCGTGTGGGGGCATGGCCTTCAGGGAAAAACTCGTCCCAGACCCGGTTCAGCCCTTCATAGTCTTCGCGATGGGCGAGCAGGATGCGCACCGAAAGCACCCGCTCGCGGTGGCTGCCGGCACTGAGCAAAAGCTGCTCGATAGCGGCCAGGACCTCGCGGGTCTGCGCCTGGATATCACCCTGCAGGTCCGTGGCAACCTGGCCACCGATATACAGATGGTTGTCGTACCGGACCATGTCCGAACGGCGTTTTGTCGCAGCGAAACGTTCAATTTCCATAGGGCATTCCTGGAGGGATACGAGGGACGGCACTTGTGAAAATCATGCTTGCAGTTCACTGTTCATAAATAAAATCGATTTATCGTATGAACGAATAAGTTGAACCTATAGCAAGGTGCACCAATGACGATTTCCCATACCCAACTCAAGGCGTTTCACGCCGTCGCCATGAATGGCAGCTTCACCCGCGCGGCCGAGCAACTCTGCCTGTCGCAACCTGCGGTATCCGATCAGGTGCGCAAGCTCGAGGATTATTACGGGGTGATGGTGTTCTACCGCGACAAGCGCCTGGTGCGCCTGACGGAAGTGGGCGAGCGGCTGTTCGGCCTGACCCAGCGCCTGTTCGATATCAGTGTCGATGCCCACGACATGCTCACGGACTACCGCACCCTGTCGACCGGGACCCTGAACCTTGCCGTGGATGCGCCGGTGCACGTCCTGCCCTATGTCTCACGCTTCTGCAGCCGTTACCCCGGTATCGATGTGAAGATTGAAACCGCCAATACCGATGAGGTCCTGCAGCGGTTGTTCAGTCACCAGGCCGACATTGCCCTGCTGGGGCGCAGCGTCGAAGACGACCGCTTGATGTCGCTGCATCTGCGCAGCGATCCCATGCTGGCCTTCGTCGCCCATGACCACCCCTGGGCGCAACGCGAGTCCATCTGCCTGGCCGACCTGCACGACACGCCCATGGTCCTGCGCGAGCAGGGCTCGGTCACGCGCTTGTCCCTGGAAGAGGAGATGGCAGCGGCGGGCCTGCACATCCGCAAGGCCATCGAAGTGGAGGGGCGTGAAGCCGCGCGCGAGGCGGTGGCGATCGGCATGGGCGTCGGGGTCGTCTCGGCCGCCGAACTGGGCTCGGATTCACGGCTTCGCGGCTTGCCGATCGTTGACTGTCAGCGGCACTTTACCGAGACATTGGTGTGCCTGCGCGCGCAGAGCACGCGGCGTATCTTGACGACCTTTTTCGAGATGGTTCGAGAAGGCCCGGTCGAGTGAGGTTCAGCGTTCCAGCCATCCCCGGCGCGAGGGATGGCTGCGCGAAGGACGCTACTTGACCGCTTCAACCTCATAATTCACATAACCGAACTCATTGCTGCGAGCCGCCACGTACTTGCCGTTCTGCTCGAATACCGTGGCCTCGAAAGGTGTGCCGCCGAGTGTTGTCACCAGATGCCCGTCCTTGATTTCATACTTGGCCGGTACGCCGAACTGACCACCATGCAGCATGTTCAGGTATTCCCCCTGTGCGGGCGCCTTGCCATCGACGCTGGCGACCAGGCGTTGGCCGTCGGTGCCATAGACGATTTCGAATGTCTGGCCGGTGACGGTGTTGCGCACCTTGATGGTTTTGCCCACCACGAAGGTTTGCAATTGCTCGTTGGTGAGCGCTTTGGCGCCTTCGGTTTTCAGTTGATCGATGGTTTTGCCGGCAGCGACAGTCTTGCTGTCCTCGGCTGTCGGTGTGTACCAGATCGGTGAGGTCCACGCGCGCTCCTGGACGGTGGGCGAGACGTCGGCCGGTGGCGGTACTTGCAGCTTGGCTGCGTCATAGGTGCTCCAGCGCGGTGTCGGGATCTGTAGCGCGCGGGCGTAGTAGAACGCGTGCTGGGCCGGATCGAAGTCCGGATCGACCCAGACTTTTTTCAGCTCCGTGGCACCGATGGTATTGGTGTAGGTCGCCTTGGACACATCGACTGTCGAGCCCACTGGAGGGACTTTGCCGGTGACCGGATCCGGTTGGCGATCACCGGCCCAGGCGACATCGTAGATCTTCTCGAAGGTCTGGCCGTTTTTGGTCCAGCCCTTGATGATCTGGATGCGGTCGAGGTTGCCATCGTCGGCATCCTTGACCGCCCAAACCACGAAGGACGGTGCCTGTTTACCCGGTTTTGCCGGCAAGTCGCCACCCATGGGAACGCCCTTGGCGTAGGCGGCATGCACCCAGTCTTTTTCGTTCCACAGACTGCTGTCGAAGCCCCAGCCACCAAACATGCGCACGGGAATGCGCACGCCGCTGGTGCCGTAGACCTCTTTACGCTTCATCGCATCGAAGATCGATTCACGGGTGTTTTCTTCCGCCCAGACGCCGGCCAGGCCGGAGGTGCTGGTTTGCAAGGCGACCATGCCCGAGTTGTCTTTGCCAGAGAGGCGCGCGGCCGGGGTGCTGTCAGTAAATCCGTGGGAGCCGAAGTTGTTGCTCTGCAAATAGGGAATCACTCCGTTGTGCGAATCGCTGGCACCGACTACGCCCATTTTATAGGGGTTGTACCCACGGGTTTCCTGCATGGCCATGCCATTTTGCCAGGCCTGCCTGATGTAGCTGCCATTGATTTTCGACGTACTGTTGTCGATGCCAAGCAGGAAACTCATGATTTCATAATTGGCAAATTCGTCGGTTGGCGACAGTTCGGGGTGGGTTTCGGAAGTGCCCTTGACCTGGTGGATTTCGGTGAGGGATTCATTGCGCATCCGCGCTTCTGCCCAGGCGGCATCGATGGGCCGCCCACGGTCATCGACGTCCACCGGAAACATCAGGCCGTTGCTGAGGTTGGCGTTGTGGGAGATCGCCAGTATTTCGTTGCCCTTTTTCCGTTGATCGTCCATCCAGCTCCACAAGTCCTCGGGTTTGTTCGAGTCGAGGGCCGTGAAGGGCAGGTCCGGCACCTTCTTCGAGTCGCGGAAAAACACGTTGCGGTGCATGTTCTGGTTGTTCGGTGCCGAGGTCCATTCATAGGCGACGAAGGTGGTGAACTTGCCGGGCTTGTAGTACTTGTCGGCGATGGCGATGTTCTGCTGCCAGATGTTGCCGGCCACCTTCGGATCAATCAGTTCCTTGATGGGATCGTTCAAGCTGCCGGCGATCCACTTGAACACCCGGTTGAAATCCGCCGGCGTCTTGACCATCAGTTTTTGCGCGATGGGCAGTTTGCTGAAATCAGACTTCGGATCGTTGGCCAGGGCGATCACGCCGACGTATTCCGAATGATCGGTCACGCCATGAAAATCCAGCGGTCGACCTTTGAGCTGCACTTCAAACCCCATCGGGTGCTTGACCGGCATGCCAAGCGAGTATTGGTAGGCTTGCTCGGGATCGACCTGATGGTTGCCGATCAGGTAGGCATCGATCGACCAGGAGCTGTGCGAGTGCGTCTGGCCAAAGTAAACCTCGCGGTCCGGGTTGCCCTCTGCCAATGCCAATGAGCTGACAGTGAGCACGGCGCAACCGAGCAGTGACGGCGTGGTGAGGTGTGTTGGTGTTTTCATATTCCACGTCTCCGGAATACGGCAGTGACAGGGTGAAGTTCAGGCCCAGAAACTCGAGACTCGTTCGAAAAACCAGAAGGCCGCCAGGGTACCCAACCCGTAGGCCGCAACCGGTCGGGCATACAGGAGCGCGGACCGTGGCAACCGACAACGCAGCAACAGCGCTCGCAGGCACAGCGCGGCGGCGACGAACAGCAACTGGCCGATCTCGACGCCGACATTGAACGTGAACAGCGCCAGCGGCAGGTCGCGCTGGGGCAAGCCGATCTGCGCCAGCGCACCGGCAAAACCAAAGCCGTGCAACAGGCCAAAACAGAACGCCACCACCCATGGCCATTGGATGGTGAAGCTGACGTCGCCCCGGTTCTTGCGGACGATTTCCACCGCCAGCAACAGGATGCTCAGGGCAATCGTCGCCTCCACAGGCGGGCCGGGAAGCTGCACCGCCCCCAATGCGGCGAGCGCCAGGGTGATGGAGTGGGCGAGGGTGAACGCGGTGATGGTCTTCACCAGCATCCAGCCATTGCCCACCAGCAGCAGGAGACCGAAGACGAACAGCAAGTGATCGAAGCCCCCGAGGATGTGCTGGACGCCATGGAGCAGAAACGCACCGGCCACCGAGAACATTCCCGGCGTGGCAGCGATTTCCATCCAGGGTTGCGCGGGGTGGACGAGGGTGGTGGTCAAGCTGCCGTCCAGGCGCGAGACACGCACCAGCACATCGGTGATGCTCGCTTGCAGGCCGACAAACTCGATGCGCTGCCCGACCAGGCCAGCGGGACCGGCTTCAATGACCCGGCGTTCGATCAGCGAATCGTTCAGTTGGCTTTCCACCGGGTCAACGACAGTGCGCACACCTTCGGCAAACCGCAGCGCAATCGGCAAGCGCATGCCTGACAGCACCGGTGTGCGCCACAGTACGTCATAGCGCCCGGCAGCCGTTTCGTTGAGTTCCAGGTACGCGGGGCGCGACTCATGGGCCATGGCGCTCAATGCCATGAACCCGAGCAGCAACAGCAGCCAGACCCTGCGCCTCATCACGGCCGCTCCGTCTGGATAGCGGCAACGTCAGCGGCGGAAGCAGGCATCATCACCACGACTTCATAGCGTGCTTTGAGTGCATCGAAATTCGCGCGTTTCGATTCGCTGCGTTGCTCGGACAACCAATCGGACTTGACCTGCTGGGCCACGGTTTCGAAGGGCGGTGCCGGTGGCTTGGCCAGCGTATCGATCCACACCAGATGCCAGCCAAAACCTGACTCCACAGGCCCCACCCAACGTCCCGGCGTTTGCTGGAACAACGAAAGGGCGAACTTTGAACCGAAGACCCGCGCCACTTGATCCTGTGATTGCTCTGTGTAAGCGCTGTTAAACATGAACGCATCGCCTGCACCGCTGTTCCTGTCAGTCAGCCCTCCCAGCGCGGCCTGAGCCTGGGCCTGCGCATCCGCGCCGCGTTTGTCCAGGGCGAAGAACACATGATGGAAGGTCGCCAGGGGTGGCGGGGCATATTGGTCCTGATGCTGGTTGTACCAGGCCTCAAGTACACCGGGGGCCGGTTCGCGAAGTGAAGCGACATCTTCGGCGAGGAAATCCATTTTTTGCGCCAGTCGGCGGCGAATGATGGTGTCGTCCTTGTCCAGGCCAAGTTTCAGTGCTTCGCGATAGAGGATTTCCTCTTTCACATAGTCATCGATCAGAGCCTGCAACTGTTGCTCCGAGGCGGGGCGTTGCCATCGTGCCAGCCAGGAAATAGCGAGCCGCTGAACAACTTCAGGGGTAACTTCGATGCGTTGCGGATCTTGATTGACCGTTGAACGGTGCAAACCGCCGTACAGGACGAAGAGTGCAAAACCGGCAACTAAAAAGTGCAGTAACGGCTGGCGCAGGCATCGCTTGATTAACGAAAGTCGAGATTCTTTCGCTTCGCAGACGCTCAAGTTCATGACTTATTGCCCCACGCTATTCTCGAATGGTTTTCGAAACAGAGTGGAGTATTGCTGCTGGGCCGGAACTTTCCACCGAGGTTAATCACGATAAGCACTAAGCATTAGTCGCAATCGGATTAACCCATGCCCCGGCCCCGTGCAGTTTTGTGCCTGTAAAACTCGGGATGAATACCAGAAACCCCAAGCCGAAGAGCGATCCCTGACAGATCTGTTCTTCCTTTACATCGGGCGCAAGATCAGGCAGTCGCCAGTGCTCAGGCTGGAGTCCGGGATTGCCTTGGCTTGCCTGGCCCCTGTTTGCGACGCTTGCTCAGCACTTTGGTGGCCGGGATCGGTGGGGTCATCTGCCTGGCCGCTTCACTCATTTCTTCATAGGAGTCCAGCAGGCAGCGCGCGAGAAAATCGGGATCGGGAACGATGTTTGGCGAGCTGGTCAATGAAATGAACATCTTTGCGCAGTAGCTGGTCGGGTTCCAGATCAGTGACATGCCATCGGCCAGCGGACCCATGCCGCCCCAGTGCACCAGCTTCGCCCCGAGCAGGTAGAGCTCAGTGTTGGGACCGGGGACGTTGGTCACCATGCAGTTGTGCAGCAAGACCGGGCCCTTGCCGCCCCCGCCGGTCAGTGTCGCCAGGCGGCCGGCCAGGCCCAGCGTCGCCGGTGGGGTGAACTTCTGCAGATTCGTCAGTTCATGGGCGCCAATCGCATTCTGGATCGCCTTGCATTCCGCCGTGGCGAGTTGTACCGCCTGAAGACGCTCAAGCGGGTCTTCCATGTCAGTACCCAACGGGAACCTGAGGATTGAAATCGTATTGGTCGTGCGCTCGGCCCCTTCCTGGCGCGTATTGACGGGCGCCATGCTCACCAGGGATTTTTCCGGCAGTTCGTCTTTTGCCTGCAAATAACGGCGCATCGCGCCGCCGATCATTGCAAGCACCGCGTCGTTGATCGTCGCTCCCGGCACCGTGCCTTTGATCAGTTTCACGGTGGCCAGGTCCAGTGTCACCGAGTCCCAGACACGTTTGGCCGACACGTTCGCGTTGAAACGCGTGCGCGGTACGCCACCCTCGGATGACCACAAGGATTGAGCCAGTCTGCGCAGGCCGAACGTGGCGAGTTTGGGTAGCACGCGCGTCAAAGGCGCGGCCATGCGCGCGGAAGCCGAAACATTGTCGATGACCATGCGGGTGAGGGTGTCGGTGATCCGCCGCGAGTGGCACGGGGTGTTCGCCTGTTCCTGTTTGTCCGCGACCGCAATGGGTTTGCCCTGTGCGCCGGCCAGGTCATGCAGCGCCCAGGTAAATTCCGCCGCCGCGGTACCGTCCATTGCGGCATGGTGAGTCTTGGTGATGATCGCGAAGCTTCCCTTCGGTATCCCCTCGATGTTGTCGAGGCCTTCGATCACGTACATCTCCCACGGCGAGCGGGAGAGATCCACCGACCGCGCATGAATGCGTGACAACAGAATGCAGAATTGCCGCCAGTCGCCGGGCTTGGGCAAGGCGAAGTGGCGTACATGGAAATCGATGTCGAACAGGTCGTCCTCAACCCAGTACGGATAGCCGAGTCCGAATGGCACCTGCACGATCTTGCGTCGTTGTACGGACGCTGGGTCCAGGCGACTTTCGATGTGGCGGACGATTTCCCGGAAACCCAGGCGCTGCCCGCTCACAGTCGATTGGTCGTAGATGTAAATCATCGTGCCGTGGGATGACGCATGCGGACGATCAACATGCAGGAACAGGGCGTCCTGGCCGCTTAGCTTGTTCATTCTTGAGTCTCTCGCAAGGTAGTGCACTCCATTGAATAACTTGCGCCCTGCAAAATCAGACGACTGGCGCTAGTCAATACGACCAAAGTAGAGAGCTGACAATTGGCTAACGGAGAAGCATTTCCAACCCCTCCAAATAGGGGGTAACACCGGGCCATGCTCCTGATGTTTTATGCACGCACCTGGCATTGCGCTGATCGGCAGGGCGCGCAAACTTGCCTTTCTCAAGGAGATTGTTCCGTGCATAGACGTCGTTATGGAAAGTGAACTGCAGGCCCCCTGGTGGGAGCATCTGCCCGAGGATTTCTGGCGGCAAGCCGATGGCACGGAACTGGATGCCGGCAATCGGCTGAAGGTCCATGGCACTGCTGCGATCGAGCGGGTCTTGCGCACTTCGTTGTCTTCCACGGTGGCGACTGCCATGTCGGTTGCGCTGTACAAGGGAGGAAATGCCGGACACGAATTCGAAGCACTGCGCTTCTACGAACCGCTGGCGCGTGCAGGAGATGCCACGCGCGTATTCCTGCAGCCGCCCAAAGGCATAGCCATCGAAACGAGCCCGGCGACTGGATGCTCGGTGGGTTTGCGTGGCATCCAGCGCTTCCAGCTACGTTTCGCCAGCCCGTTCAAACCACTGAATCCGGCGGCGCAAGCACAATTCGAGAACATGCAGAACAACCTGCTGGCGCATGCCCAGCACTGGTGTCATGGTGATCGACCGCGTCCGACCCTCATCGTGATCCATGGGTTCGCCGCGGACGCTCCCTTCTTGAATGCCCAGGCACTTTCGCTCGCGAGCCTTTACCGCCAGGGCTACGACATCCTGCTCTTCACCTACCCGCACCATGGGCCACGTGCCGAGCGCGGCGATCTGTTCAGCGGTGTTGGTCTGTTCGGGCGTGGCCTGCTCTCATTCACAGAGTCGCCGCTGCATGCCATCCATGACCTGCGGGTGTTTATCGATTACCTGCAGGAGCGGGGCGTGGAACACATCGGCGTGACGGGGATTTCGCTTGGCGGCTATACCGCATCGTTGCTCGCGACGGTCGACGAGCGACTGTCCTTTTGTATCCCCATCGTCCCTGCGGTCAGCCCGATCGACCTGTTTCTGGAGTGGTGGCCCACGAGTGTGTTGCTGCCGCGATTGATGCGTAGCCAGGGCGTGAATGTCGCCCAAATGCGCGGATTGACTGCGGTGCACAATCCCCTGACCTACAAACCCTGCATCGACGGCAAGCGCGTACTCATCATCGGCGGGGCCGGCGACCGTTTCAGCCTGCCGCGCCACTTGCGTCTGCTGCAACGGCACTGGCCGGACAGTCAGTTGCACTGGTTTCCTGGCAGTCACCTGATTCACTTGGGGCGTGGTGAATACCTGCTGCGCATGCGCGCGTTCATGGATCAATGGTGCGAGGCTTTGCATTGATAGAAGATCGCAGCCTGCGGCAGCTCCTACAGGTGTACGCGATTCCCTGTAGGAGCTGCCGCAGGCTGCGATCTTCTGAGGGCGCCGAGCTGCCCCCCTCCAATAGAGGGGGCAGGGGTCAGCGTCTTGCCCTCACTATCGCCTCATTCGATTTGAAGTGCGCTCAATCCGGCCTGTTGCAGTCGGTTGAGCTTGCGCGTTCAAGCGTGTCGACTGGGGCAATGCGTTGGAGGATGATCACAACGGCGCCACTTTCATCAATGTAACGACCTGTTTGGGCTTCCCTCAGGGCAGGGAATCGGAGATTCGGTTTGCAAATCAATACCGACAAACTGCTTGTTTCAACCAAATTCGCCCCTCCGCGAATCGGCACTCAATCGATTCCTCGCAGCCGGCTGATCGATGAGCTGCAGCGCATCGAGCACTGCACTGTCGGCCTTGTCATTGGCAGTCCGGGTTTTGGCAAGACCACTTTGCTGGTGCAGTGGCGCCAGACCATGATGCGCGCCGGCGCTGAAGTCGCCTGGTTGTCACTGAGCGCCGACGACAAGCACCTCTCGACCTTTTTTGCCTACTTGCGCGGTGCGCTGCAGCGCCTGGGTGTGACGATCGACACGGGCACCCCGCTGGAAGGCGCCAGCAGCGAATCGATCGACGAGGTTGTCGCGGCCATCGTGGATGCGGCGTCCAGTGTGAACAAAGAGCTGTTTCTGGTGCTTGACGATTACCAGCATGTCGCGGATCCGCGCTCGCACCGATTGATGCAGAAACTGTTGGATCACAGCCCGGAAAACCTGCACTTCGTGATTGCCGCGCGCGTCCAGCCACCCCTCAGCCTCAGCCGGCTGCGACTGATGGGGCAAGTGGTGGAACTTGACTGCGCGGCGTTGCCTTTCGACCTGGCGGAAACACGCGCATTCCTCGAATTGAATCTGGCCACGCTGAAACTGCACGAGGAGGAAATCCATCTTACCCACGAGCTCACCAGCGGTTGGCCAGCGAGCCTGCAGTTGATCGTGATCCTGCTGCGCAGCAACCCTGGCGCCCGGTCGAGCCTGCATGAACTGGGTTGGAGATCGGACGACCTGCAAAGCTATCTGGCCGAAGATGTGATGGCGCATCTGCCGGAGGAGTTGGCGGACTTCATGGAGGCCGTCAGCATTTGCCGGCGTTTCAACGCCTCCCTGGCGGAGGCAGTGACAGGCAACACCATTGCAGCGCAAATGCTCAACCGGCTTGAAGAAGAAAACCTGTTGATCTTTCGTGTCGAAGCCGATGACCGCTTGCCCTGGTATCGTTTCCATCCGCTGTTCAGTGAGTTTCTGGCCACGCGCCTGGTTCGTCGCAACTCGCAAAACATCGCGCAATTGCATCAGCGCGCGGCGCATTGGTTCGCCGAGCGCAAACTGCTGGCCGAGGCCATGCGTCATGCCACATTGGGCGGGGATCTGGAGTTCGCCGTTGAAGTCATCGAACGGGCGGCGCCGACTACCTGGGGGTTGGACCAATTAAGCCCGCTCCTGCGTCTGCTGGACCGGCTGCCGCAGGAAGTCTTGTTCTCCAGGCCTCGGTTGTTTTTCCTCGGCTGCCTGGCCTATGCGTTGACGGCACGGCCGGCGAAGGCGGAGGCGTGGCTTGAGCAATTCGAGCGAAGTGGCGTTGCGCAGCCTGAAGACGTGGCGTTCCGCTTGCCGCTGGTTCAGGCGGTCATCCATGTTCAGCGCGATCGTACCGAGCCGGTCATTGCCTTGCTCGAAAGATTCCAGCCGCTGATCGACGACTACTCCATCATGCGCTACGGCCCACCGGCAATGTTGGCACTCGCCTATTCCGCGGCGGGACGCTATGCAGATGCGCTGCGTTGTCTCGATGACCACCCGGTGCCCGAGGTCGACCGAAACGACGAGATGGCGTTACTCGCGGAAGGTACCCGGACCCTGTGTTGCCTGATGGAAGGCAGGATGGGCGATGCCGCACGCATGGGCCAGACGCATTTGAGCCGCGCTGTGGCGGTTCACGGACATCGCTCAGCCAGTGCCTACGCTGGAGCCTCCACCCTGGCTGAAGTTTATTGTGAACTGGACCGGATCGACGAGGCGCGTGAGGTCCTGGCCAATCGCAATGGACTGCTGCAATGGACCATGCCCGATTCCATGATGCGCGCCAGCATTTGCCGTGCCCGTCTGGATCTGCTGCAAGAGTCGGCTGCCACGGCACTGGCCTTCCTTGAACGTCAGGAACGCCACTTTCGCAGCATTGGCCAGGACCGCGCACTGGTGCATTGTCTCGCCGAGCAGGTGCGCATCGAATTGCTCGAGGGGGACCGTGCCAACGCGGCCGTGCATGTTGCTCAGCTCGATGTGCTGGGGCAGGCCCATCAAGGGGCGGTAGGGTTCCAGGCGGAAATTCCGGCGATGGTCGCCCTGGCCAAGGCGCGACTGCTTCTGGCAACCAACTACCCGGACAATGCATTGCAGGAACTGCAGCATGTTCGTGGTTATGCCCAACAACACCTGCGTGGCCAACTGGGTGTGAGCGCCTTGCTGTTGATGGCCATTGCCAATGCCGATCTGCGAAAGCAGGACGCCACCGACGAGTTACTGCTTCAGGCGCTGGAAACGGGGCAGCGACTGGGGCTGGTGCGGACTTTTCTCGACGAAAGCGCGGCGCTGTATCCTTTGCTGCTGCCACTGACGGACAGGTGCGCCGCCGACAGCTCATTGGCTGCCTATCTGCAGGACTTGCTTTCGCGTTTTGAGCAGGGCAAGGCTGGCGCACATTCCAGCGATGGCAGCGCCTCGACAGGCCAGAAGACCTTGACCCCGCGAGAGCTGGCAATCCTGCAGTTGATCAGCCAGGCCATGTCGAACAAACGGGTGGCCCTGACGTTGAGCATTTCACTGGAGACGGTGAAATGGAACCTGAAGAACGTTTTCCTGAAGCTCGGCGTTTCCAGTCGCTACGACGCTGTCTCCTGGGCGCGCAAGAACGGCCTGATTCCCTGAGCTGCACCCCGCACAAATTCCTGAGGACGACTCCGCCAATGCAGTTGCGTGGACTGCAATGGCGGAGCGTCCGCAGGCGTGCTGCCATCGCAGCTTAAGGTGTTTGCCGAAAGCCCGGCCTCCTCGTTTCAGGGAGGGACACACCATTCCCGTATGCGCCACCGACACTCCCCATTTCACAAGGACTGTACGCCCCCTCTGTAGGAGCTGCCGCAGGCTGCGATCTTTTGATCTTGCTCTTGAAAAACAAGATCAAAAGATCGCAGCCTGCGGCAGCTCCTACAGGGGGGTGCATGTTTCGATGGATGCCCCCCCTCCCTGAGGGGTACAGCAGGCAAGGCGCATTTCCTATCGTGGCATCGACCCGGCCGGTTTGATCCGGCGCGTAGATCCAGCCCTAAGGAGATGCTTCATGATTCCGCGCACCCTGTTTGAGCACGAGCACGAGGAGTTCCGCAAAACCACGCGGCGCTTCCTTGCCGACGAGTGCATGCCGCACCACGAGCAATGGGAAGAGGATCACCTGGTTCCCCGTGCCATCTGGGAAAAAGCCGGTGAACTGGGTCTGCTCAATGCCACCACCCCTGAGGCCTACGGTGGTCTTGGCCTGGACCGGCGCTTCTCGCTGATCGTCGGTGAAGAAGTCACCCGCGTCAGTGCCAGCGGCCTCATCGGTTTCGGCGTACACGACATCGTCGCCGGCTACCTGAACAACTTTGGCACTGAAGCACAGAAGCAAAAGTGGCTGCCGAAAATGGCGGCTGGCACTGCGATTGCGGCCGTGGCCATGACCGAGCCGGGTACCGGTTCCGATCTGCAAGCCGTCCAGACCCGTGCCACGCTGGTGGGCGACGACTACGTCATCAACGGCTCCAAGACCTTCATTTCCAACGGCACTAACTGTGATCTGGTGGTTGTCGTGGCCAAGACCGGCAACACCGGCAAAGGCTCGCAGGACATCTCCCTGATCATCGTCGAAGGCGACCGTCCGGGCCTGAGCAAATCCAGGCCGTTGCGCAAGGTCGGCCTGCATGCTCAGGACACCACCATGCTGTTCTTCGAAGACCTGCGCGTGCCCAAGGAAAACATCCTCGGTGGCGTTCCGGGCCAAGGGTTTTTCCAACTGATGAAAGAGCTGGCCTGGGAGCGACTGGGGATTGCCGGCAACAGCATCGCCGGCGCCCAGGCCGTGCTTGAGCACACGCTGGAATACACCCGCGGTCGCAACGTGTTCGGCAAGCCGATCTTCGACTTCCAGAACACCCGGTTCAAGCTTGCCGACATGAAGATCAACATCGCCGTCGGCCAGAACTATGTCGATAAATGCATGGCCCTGTGCCTGGAAAACAAGCTGACCCCCGAAGCGTCGGCGGCAGCCAAGCTGTGGTGTTCCGATCTGTATTCCAAGGTGGTCGATGAGTGCGTGCAACTGCACGGCGGCAACGGCTACATGCTCGAGTACCCGGTGGCGCGCCATTACCTCGATCACCGCGTCCTGCGTATTGCCGGCGGTGCCAACGACATCATGAAAGAGCTGGTCGGGCGCACGCTCTGATCACGGCCCCATCGAGGAATTTGCCATGGAATATCTGATCCCCCGTACCTTGTTCAGCGCCGAGCACGAAGACTATCGGCGCCTGGCCCAACGTTTTCTGGCCGATGAAGTACTGCCGTTCCACGCCCAGTGGGAAAAGGAGAAACGTGTACCTCGCGAAATCTGGCGCCGTGCCGGTGAGCTGGGCCTGCTGCTGCCGTGCATTCCCGAAGAATACGGTGGCTATGGCGCGGACCGATTGTACGCCATGGTCATTGGCGAGGAGTACATGGGCTCTGGCGCTTCGGGCCTGGGCATTGGCTTCGGTGTGCATGCACTGGTGGCCGGCTACATCCTGCATTACGGCAGCGAGCAGCAGAAGCAGACCTGGTTGCCGAAGATGGTCTCCGGCGAAGCCATCGGTTCGATCGCCATGACCGAGCCCAACACCGGCTCCGACCTGCAGGCGGTCAAGACCCGTGCAGTGCGCGATGGCGACGAGTACGTCATCACCGGTTCCAAGACCTTCATTTCCAACGGCGTGCAGTCGGACCTGGTGGTGGTGGTCTGCAAGACCGGCACCACCGGCACCGCCAAGGACATCTCGCTGATCATCGTCGAAAGCGGCCGCGACGGGTACGCCAAGTCGCAGCCTCTGGAAAAGATCGGCCTGCATGCCCAGGACACCTGCATGTTGTTCTTCGACAACGTACGCGTGCCCTGTAGCAATCTGCTGGGGCCGGAGGAGGGCAAGGGCTTCGGCCAGTTGATGCGCGACCTCGCCTGGGAACGCATCAGCGGTGCCATCGGATTCCAGGCCCCGGCCGAAGCCGCGCTGCGCCACACCATCGATTACACCAAAGGCCGCACGGTGTTCGGCAAGCCGGTGATCGATTTCCAGAACTCGCGCTTCAAGCTCGCCGAACTGAAGGCTGAAATCCAGATCGGTCGTTCCTGGGTCGACAGCTGCATGGAGCTGGCTCTGCGCAATGAACTCACTCCCGAAGCCGCCGCCATGGCCAAGCACTGGACCGCCGAGTTGAGCCTGCGCGTGGTCGAGGAATGCCTGCAGCTGCACGGCGGCAACGGCTACATGACCGAATACCCGATTGCGCGCCTGTTCCTCGATACCCGTGGCAACCGCATCTGGGGCGGCAGCCGCGAAGTCATGAAAGAAATCATCGCTCGCACGCTGTAAGGCCACTCATTCAAAACCTGTTCTCGCATTTGCGCGAATGAGCTGTCAGCGGTGACCGGCTCTGGGGAGTCGGGTCGCCGTTTGCTAACAATCAAGACCCATTGGGAAGGAGCGTTATCGTGTCACAAGAACTTCGTTTTGACGGCAAAGTAGCCATTGTTACCGGTGCCGGTAACGGCCTGGGCCGGGCCCACGCGCTGCTGTTGGGTTCGCGCGGTGCCAAGGTCGTGGTCAACGACCTGGGTGTGAACCTTCAGGGTGTGGGTGTTTCGTCGGCCGCCGCCGACGCGGTGGTCGCCGAGATCCGGGCCATGGGCGGCGAAGCCGTCGCCGACTACAACTCGGTTGCCGAAGGCGAGAAGATCGTCGCCACCGCGCTGGAAGCCTTCGGCACGGTCGACATCCTGATCAACAACGCGGGCATCCTGCGCGACGTTTCGTTCGCCAAGATGACTGAAGAACAGTGGGACCTGATCCAGGAAATCCACGTCAAGGGCGCGTTCAAGCTGACCCACGCCGTATGGCCGATCATGCGTGAGAAAGGCTACGGCCGGATCATCATGACCGCGTCCGGTGCCGGCGTGTTCGGCAACTTCGGTCAGTGCAACTACTCCACCGCCAAGTCCGGGCTGATCGGCTTCGCCAAGTCCCTGGCCTTCGAAGGTGCCTCGAAGAATATTCGCGTCAACACCATCGCCCCGATCGCGGCGTCCCGCCTGGTGATCGCCAGCGGGATCCTGCCGGAAGACGTGCACGCCAAGCTGGCCTCCGAGCACGTTGCGCCGCTGGTTAGCTGGCTGTGCCACGAGGAGTGCCCGGAAACCGGCGGCCTGTTCGAAGTCGGCGGTGGCTTCCACGCCAAGTACCGTTGGGAACGTTCCCAGGGTCGTGTGCTGCACACCGATACCCTGAGCCCGGAACTGGTTCGTGAAAACTGGGAGCGCATCACCCAATTCGACGAACACAGCGTGCACCACACCAACGGCGGCGAAGGCTTCCAGGAACTGTTCGCGCGTCTGGATTCGCCGGCTAAGGGCGGCAACCAGTACGTCGACATGGAAGTGGCCAGCAATGCCGTGTCGACCCTGGAAACCGAGTACAACCAGACCGACGCCGCCCTCTACGCATTGGCCGTAGGCGCCGCGAAAGACCCGCTGGACGAGACCGAACTGCTGTACATCAACGAGTTCAAGGACGAAGAATTCCGCGTGCTGCCGACCATGGCCGTACTGCCGGCGACCGAAGTGTTCCTGCAGGCCATCAAGTCCGGCAAGCCGAGCCTGGAAGGTCTGGAGCTGCCGTTCGCCAATGGCCTGCACGGCGAGCAGTACACCGTGA
The DNA here is from genome assembly GCF_003097365.1 of Pseudomonas sp. B1(2018). Classification (NCBI taxonomy): domain Bacteria; kingdom Pseudomonadati; phylum Pseudomonadota; class Gammaproteobacteria; order Pseudomonadales; family Pseudomonadaceae; genus Pseudomonas; species Pseudomonas sp. B1(2018). The sequence continues at coordinate 530,869 of NZ_PYUK01000001.1, read as the reverse complement.
TGTACCGTCCGCTGCCACCGGCTGCCAAGCTCAAGCACACCATGCGTCTGAAGCAGGCGATCGACAAGGGGCGCAGCTCCGTTTCCATCCTTGCGGTGGAAACCACTGACGAAAACGGCGTACCGCTGTTCTACAACGAAATCACCAGCTTCTACGCCGGTGTGCCAGGCGCCGGCCTGGAAAAAGTCCAGAGCGCGCCACTGCCTGAACTGCCAGCACGCTCGCCGGATGCGGTGATTGCCGAGCAGACCGACATCAACCAGGCCTTGCTGTATCGCCTGTGCGGTGACTGGAACCCGATGCACGTCGATCCGGACTACGCCAAGGCGGCGGGCTACGAGAAGCCATTCCTGCACGGTCTGTGCACCTTCGGCTATGCCGGTCGTCACGTGATCAAGGCGTTCTGCAACAACGATTCGCGCCTGTTCAAGAGCATCCGCGTGCGCTTCGCCTCCATCGTCATGCCGGGCGACACCCTGGAAACCCGCATGTGGGCTGAAACGCCGACCCGCGTGGTCTTCGAGATGCGTGCAGTGGAACGTGATGTAGTCGTGCTCAAAGGCGGCGTCGTGGAAATCTTCGACAAGGTTCCGGACATCTCTTCCCTGACCAACGCTTCCAAGGAAGAGCCGAAGACCCTGACCGCGCACGACGTGTTCGGCGTGTACAAGGCCCACTTGCAAGCTCATCCGGAAATCGCCGCCGAAGCGCAGATGATCATGCAGTTCGTGGTGAAGAACCGTGAATCCAACTGGGTGCTCGACCTGAAGAACGGCAAGGGCGACCTGTATGAAGGCGTTGCGGCCAATGCGGACGTGACCATGGTCATCCAGGAAGCGAACATGCCGGAACTGGCATCCGGTGAAGAGCCACAACTGCAGAAGCTGTTCTTCGGCGGCAAGCTGAAATTGACTGGCGACACCATGGCTTCGAAGAAGCTGGAAGCGTTCGCCGGCATCGACCAGAAGCTGTATGCGGCAGCTACTGCCGAGCGCCTTGCCAAGGCGGCAACCTCAGCGTGAGAAAAGCTGCCTCACCGTTCAACTCAGGTTGATCGGTGAGGCAACTGCACTGCCGCTTGCGCCTCGTGACGCAAGCGGCAGCCCCCTGTTACGGGAGAACCATTACATGAATCGTCGCGTCAATGTGATTGGCGTAGGCATGACCCCATTCACCGTGCCCGGTGTCGGTGGTCGCTATTACGACCTCGCCGCCGAGGCGGGCCGCCTGGCGTTGCAAGACGCCGGCATCGAGTATCGCAGGGTCGAGGCGGCCTATGCCGGTTTCGTCCATGGCGATTCCCTTTCCGGCCAGCGTGGCGTTGCCGAGCTGGGTTTGACCGGAATTCCGATTATCAATGTCAGCAACCAGGGTGCCAGTGGTTCGACAGCGCTTTACCTGGCGCGTCAGGCCATTGAACACGGCATCGCCGAATGTGTGCTGGCAGTGGGTTTTGAAACGCCGTCGGCTGAATCGGCGGGGCTGCATCGGCAGGACGGTGAGTCGCCGATGGCGACCGAGCTGTGCGCAAGGGCTGCGCGGGAATACATGCAACGTTATGGTGCACGCAAAGAAACCTTCGCGATGATCGCAGTGAAATCACGCGAACACGCCGCACTCAATCCTTATGCACTACACCGCCAACCCCTTAGCCTGGAAACAGTGCTGGAAGAGGAAGTGTGCGCCCCCCTGACCCGATTGCAGTACTGTTCGTCGGCCTGTGGCGCAGCGGCCGTGGTGCTGTGCTCCGATGAGTTCGCCAGGAAACGCGGGATCAGCGACCCGGTTTTCATTGCGGCGCAGGCCATGACCACCGATCTGTCCGGCAGTTTGAGTGAGGGTTGCGCTAACCGTGCGGTGGGTTATGAGCTGGGTTTCGCCGCAGCGCGTGACGTCTATGAGCGGGCAGGCATTGGCCCGGAAGAGGTCGATGTGTGCGAACTGCATGACGGCTCTACCGCCAGTGAAATCCTGCTGTATGAAGCGCTCGGTTTCTGTCGGCAAGGCGATGCCGAGAAACTCGTCGAGGATGGCGACAACACCTATGGCGGCAACCGGGTCATCAATCCCTCGGGCGGATTGTTGTCCATGGGGCATCCACTCGGTGCGACAGGCCTTGCCCAGTGTGCCGAACTGGTCTGGCAGTTGCGCGGGACAGCGGCGAATCGTCAGGTGCCCTATGCCCGTGTCGCCTTGCAACACAACATCAGTATTGGCGGCGCCTGTGTGGTGACCATGTATCGCTGCGATTAGCCTTGAGGCTGAAGCCTTGCGCACGATACGGCATGCGACAACTCGATTAAAATAATCAGGCGGCTACACCGCCTTCAAAATCGTAGGACCTGTCATGAACGAACAACAAGAGCAAATGACACTGCTGCACTGGTTTGAGCATTGGGAGCGCAACACGCCCGATTCGGTGTACCTGACGCAACCTTGTCCTAATGGCATGGTGTTCGATTACAGCTGGCGCGAGGTCGGCGATCAGGCCCGGCGCATGGCTGCCTACCTGAAATCGTTGGACCTGCCGAGCCGTTCGACGATCGCGATCCTGGGCAAGAACAGCGCCCATTGGATCATCGCCGACCTGGCGATCTGGATGAGCGGGCACATCAGCGTGCCACTGTACTCGACGGCGAGCGCCGACACCGTGGCCTATGTACTCAAGCATGCCGAGGTGCGCTTGTTGTTCGTGGGCCGGCTGGATGGCGAAGAGGCCGCGTGGAAAGCCGCGAGCAAAGGTGTTCCGGCCAACATGCCGGTCATCAGCCTGCCGCTTTCGCCACGTTCCGAGGGCGATCAGTGGCTGGACATCATTGCCGAGTCGGCACCGCTTGCCCGGATCACGTTGCCGGAGCCGGCGGACCTGGCCACCGTCATCTACACCTCGGGCAGCACCGGTCATCCGAAGGGCGTCATGCACAGTTTCGGGACCATGTGCAATGTGGCGCAGATCAATGCTACGGCGCTCTATAACAGTAAGGGTGGCCCCGGCCCCCAGGAGCGCCTGCTGTCGTACCTGCCGTTGGCCCATGGTGCCGAACGACAAGGCGTCGAATCGACCTCGTTGCGTTACGGCATGCATGTGTTTTTCAACGATTGCCTGCAAACCTTCGGCGCGGACCTGCGTCGCGCACAACCTACGGTGTTCTTTTCGGTGCCGCGGTTGTGGGCCAAGTTCTATCAGGGGATCAACGCACAAATCCCGACCGAGGAGCAGGAAGCTGCATTCGCCGATCCCATTGAAGCAGGGCGAATGAAAGAGAAGATCCTCGGTGCGCTGGGGCTCAATCATGTTCACACCGCGTTTACCGGCTCAGCGCCATTGCCAGTGCCGATCATCAACTGGTACCGCCAGCTCGGCCTTGAACTGCTCGATGGCTATGGCATGTCGGAAAACTTCGCCTGCTCTCATTTCAGCCGCACCGGTCGGGTGCGCGTTGGCTATGTGGGTGAGCGCTTGCCAGGCGTTGAGTGCCGAATTGCCGAAGACGGCGAGATCCTGGTCAAGAGTCCCGGGCAGATGCTTGGCTACTACAAGCAACCGGAGCTGACCGCAGAAAGCTATCTGCCCGATGGTTTCTTCAAGACTGGCGACCGTGGCGAACTCGATGAACTGGGGCGACTGCGTATCACTGGCCGGGTCAAGGAACTGTTCAAGACGGCCAAGGGCAAGTACGTCGCGCCAGTGCCGATCGAGGCAAAGCTTGGCGGCCATCCACGCCTCAGCGAAGTCTGTGTGACCGGGGTAGGGCTGCCGCAGCCTTTTGCGCTGGTCACGTTGTCCGAGGAAACACGCCTGGCGTTGGCTTGCGGCGTGCAGCGCAGCGATCTGGCCGTTGAGCTGCAAGAGCTGCTCGATCAAGTCAATGCGCAACTGGAAGATCATGAACAGCTGGACTGCCTGGTGGTGGTTAAAGACCCCTGGACCATCGACGGCGGGTTACTCACCCCGACCATGAAGATCCGCCGCACGCAAATCGAGGAACGCTATGTCGAGCGCGCCGAGACCTGGTGCGGTAGCCGGCAAAAAGTGATTTTCGAATAAAACGGTTCATTGCGCACGTGGCTGCGGCGACGTGCGCAATCCTTGAACCGGGCCATTTCATTGCAGGTGTGTTTCCCCATGTCCAAACCCGACGCGCATACGCGCGAAGCCTATCGCTATTTCCGTCCGATCCAGACCCGCTGGATGGACAACGACGTTTACGGCCATATCAATAACGTCAACTACTACAGCTACTTCGATACCGTTGTGAACGGCTTTCTGCTGAGTGAAGGCCTGCTCGATTATGAACGCGGCGAGACCATCGGCCTGGTGGTCGAAACCCAGTGCAACTACTTTGCCCCGATTGCGTTCCCCGATGTCATCGATGCCGGCGTACGAGTCACCCGGCTCGGCGGCTCAAGCGTGCGCTATGAAGTGGGCCTGTTCCGCGAAGGTGAGGCGCTGGCGGCAGCGCAGGGGCACTTCGTGCATGTCTACGTCGGGCGCGAATCGCGTCGACCGGTCAGTTTGTCCGGGCCAATGCGTACCGCGCTCGCGCAATTGCTGGTCGACATCTGATTCACGGGCGCCCCCAACCCCCTGTAGGAGCTGCCGAAGGCTGCGATCTTTTGATCTTATTGTGGTGGCTTGCGCCGTTCATTCAGGCTGCGTGCAGGGATTGCGATCAGCAGCAGCAAGGTGCCGAACACCAGCACCGCGCCGATCACGTCGAAGGCCAGATACAGGCTGCCGGTGACCGTCTTGATCGCGCCGACCATGGCCTGGCTGGCAACCCCGGCGAGGTGGCCGATGCTGCTGATGACCGCGATCCCGCCGGCGGCACCGGCCGTACCGAGTAATGCCGGTGGAATGGTCCAGAACAGGGGGACAGCGGACAAAGCCGCCGCCGCGCCGAGCGCCAGCAATCCGATCGACAGGGCGACATGTCCCTGGACGAAACCGAGCAGGATGAAGCAGCAGGCGCTGACCATCAGCGTCGAGGCCAGGTGCCAACGCCGTTCCAGATGACGATCGGAACTGCGCCCGAGCAGGTACATGCCAACCATCGCGCCCAGATAAGGCAGGCTGGAGACCATGCCGATGGTTTTCAGGTCCAGCAGGCCAAAATCCCGAATCAGCGTGGGCATCCAGTAAGACACGGTGTTCGAGCCGCTGTAGATGCAGAAATACACCAGCCCGGCGATGTACAGCCGCGAGTCGCGCAGTACTTGGGCAAAGCCGCCCTGGCGCTTGCCCGGCTCGTTTTCCAGCACTTCGGCCAGCGCTTGTTTCTGTTCGGCGCTGAGCCAGGTGGCCTGCGCCGGCCGGTCGGTCAACCAGAACCAGCCAAAAATGCCCAGTGCGATGGCCGGGAGGCCGGTCAGTACGAAGAGCATTTGCCAGTCGCGCAACCCCAGCCAGCCATGCAGGTTGGACATGATCGCGTCAGCCAGCGGGCCGCAGATGATCCCGGCGACCACCCCCGACATCATGAACGCCGCCGTGATGCGCCCGCGCAATGCCGAAGGAAACCAGTAGGTCAGGTACAGGATCACGCCCGGAAAGAAGCCGGCTTCAGCCATGCCCAACAGCAAGCGGGCGCCGATCAGCTGATTGGGTGTGGTGACGAACGCCGTCGCCACCGTTACCAGTCCCCAGAGCACCATGATCCGCGTCAGCGTGGCGCGGGCACCGACGCGCTGCATGTACAGGTTGCTGGGGACTTCAAAGAGGATGTAGCCGAAATAGAAGATGCCGGCACCGATGCCATAGGCGGCATCGCTCAACAGGATGTCCTCGGCCATGCGCAGCTTGGCGAAGGAGATGTTGATGCGGTCGATCGCATTGATGATGAACGCGACCAGCAGAAAGGGCATCAGGCGCCAGATGACCTTGCGATAGATGCTCGCCAGATCGGCGCAAGGGCTTGCCCCGGTGAGCGGCAAGGTTTGCTCGAGTTGATTCATGGAATATTCCTGCACGGTAAACCGATTGTTTTTATTGTCTGGTACGCGGGGAAATGGCCAGCGCGCTGCGGTGCCGGGCACCGCAGCGCGGTACCTTTAATCCAGCGTCACATCACGCAAGGTGGTCATGTCGATCACGAAGCGGTACTTCACATCGTTGGTCTGCAGGCGGGAAAAGGCGGTGTTGATGTCCTGGATGCCGATCATTTCGCAGCTCGGCAGTACCTGGTGTTCAGCGCAGAAATCGAGCAGTTCCTGAGTGGGCTGGACGCCACCGATGATCGAGCCGGCGAGGGTGCGGTTGTTGCGCATCAGCAGGCCGCCATGGATCGGTTCCAGCGGTTCGATGGCACCGACCAGCACCATCACGCCGTCGCGACCGAGCAGCATCAGGTACGGATTGACGTTGTGGCGGCTGGGAATGGTGTCGAGGATAAAGTCGAAGGCATTGGTCGCGGCGAGCATCGCCTGCTGGTCGTTCGACAGCAGCACATGGTTCGCCCCCAGGGCGCGGGCGTCGTCGGCCTTACCCGGTGAGGTGGTGATCACCGTGACCTCGGCACCGAGGGCGACGGCCAGTTTCACCGCCATGTGACCGAGCCCGCCCAGACCGACGACGGCGACTTTCGAACCCTTGCCCACGCCGTAGCGGCGCATCGGGTTCCACACGGTGATGCCGGCACACAGCAGCGGCGCGGCGAAACGTGGATCGAGACTTTCCGGCAAGCGCAGCACAAAGGCTTCGCGCACGACGATATGGTCGGAGTAACCGCCCAGGGTGTTTTCGCCGCTGACGCGATCCTTGCCGTTGTAGGTAGGCGTCGGGCCATGGCTGCACAGTTGCTCCTGATGCTCTGCGCACGGCGTGCACTGCTGGCAACTGTCGACCAGGCATCCGACCGCGACCCGGTCACCGATCCTGAAGCGGCTGACGCTGCTGCCAACGGCGGTCACATGGCCGACGATCTCGTGGCCAGGTACGCAAGGGTACACAGTGTTGTTCCAGTCGTTATGTACCTGGTGGGCGTCGGAGTGGCAGACGCCGCAGTAGGCGATATCGATGGCCACGTCATCGGCACGCAGGGCCCGACGCTCGAAACGAATGGGCGTCAGCGCGCCGTGGGCCTCATGGGCGGCAAATCCTAGACAAGTTGACATGGGGGACTCCTGATAGAGAAAACGCGTACCCCGACAGAGGTCGGGGCACAGGGAAGGTCAGATAGACGGGCGCAACCAGGGCGCCGGTGAGGTTTCGGGCGAGGCGATCTGATTGGAAATCCACTTGCCCATGCGCCGCAGCGGCTCGATCGAATCTTGCGGAGCCGCCCATTTCATGGCCGCCGCATAGCCCAGCGAGACGATGCGTTGCGCGCCATACAGCGGCAGGATGTCCTTGAGTTCATCCTTGATGCTTTCCGGATAGATACCGACGGTCTGGGTGTAGGAATCCACGGCGTCCATGACTTCGCTCAACTCATCGACCGGCACCAGGTTGGCCGTGCGGTCGTCGAGCAGGGTGGCGAAGGACACCGGCTCAGGGATCTGCGAGCAAATGATGGCGCCTTCACCGTCCTTGCCACCGATCACCTGGTACCACTCGTCATCCAGGCGCAGCGCATCGACGTGGGCCTTGAGGTTTGGGTCGTAGCGCTTGGGCACGGTGCTCAAGGTGTTGGGCAAGGTGTGCATGGCGTCATAGACGTAACGGCCGAAAGTGTTCAACTGCGCCAGGCCGGCCTCGTCGGTGCCGCTCTGGACATAGACGACACGGGCACACACGCAGCCTTTCTGGTTCAGCGCGCCAATGTCCATGGCCAGTCGCACAGCGGCTTCGCGCATGCTCGCTTCGCTGGCGAATGTGCCCTTGCCGATGATGCTGGCGCTGCGTTTCGGATCGAGGGAGATCAGCTCCAGCCCCGGCTGGATGTACTGGGTGACATGCTTCATCGAGGCATAGCCACCCCAGGCCACGATCTTCTCCAGGTTCTGCGGTTGGTACAGGCGTTGTTCGAAGGCCTGGTCGCCACCTTTCCAGTAAGCCACGCTGAGGTGTCTGGTCAGCGGATGGTCTGGCGCCATGTCGACCATGGTGCGGGCGATGGCCAGTGCGGTGAACGGGTCGTTGGACGGTGCCTTGATGATCGCGTCGCTGCGCAGCACCATGTTGCGGATGATCGTCAGCAGTGACAGGGAGGTCGCGTTGCCGGCGACGATGTGCAGGGTGCGTGCGCCGAAGCAGCGGGTTTCCAGTTCGGTGCCGTCGATCAACTGCTGTTTGACCCAGCCTTCCAGATACTTGATGCCCACCGTGCTTTCCACCGCTTCGGTGATCGCCTCGCGGGTGAGCATGTGGCGCAGCCCCATGTAGCTGCCCTTGACCATGGTCGGCGTGGTGGGCGCGGTCAGGTAGGACAGTTCGCAGGCTTCCTGCAGGTAGGGGTTGCTGGCGAAGTCGAGGCGCTCGCCGAGAGCCTGGGCATAATCGAGGATGTCCTCGAAGCTGAGCGTGTACAGGTCGGCCAGCCTTGCCGGGTTACCCAGCGGCAGTTTGTCGATGTACTGGTGTGCATCGGGGGTGAGAAAGGCGAGGTCACCGCCACGGCCGCCCACTTCGATCAGGTTGTCGGTAATGACTTGGCCGCGAATGATCATCGGCGCGATAGGTTGGGTCATGGTTTCAGCCTTCGAAGGTGTTCAGGAAATCCATCGCTTCGCGGTGGGAGTCTTCAGTGGCGGCGCAGGTGATCTTGTCGTCGCCGCCGTTCTTTTCGCTGTAGCGTTGTATGGTCCCGACGACGTATTGGCTCGGCCGGCCGCAGGCGCAGGGTTTGTCCCATTCGATGGTGATTTCATCGCCGGTGATGAAGCCGCCCCAACGCACGTCGGCGCCCAGATCGAAGAACGCGGCACGCCCGGTGACCCGGCCTTCACGTGGCAACGGCTTGCTGGTGTCCGGATCGAGCAGGTAGGCGATCACCGTTGGGGCCAGGTGAAAGTGGCCGTGTTCGCAGCGAGCGTGGGAGCCGCCGATGACTTCCGACATGGCATAGGTTTCATGCAACGCTTTGGCGCCGGTGAAGCGCAACACGTCCTCGCGCCAGCCTTCAGGTTGCACGACGCCCTTGGCGCCACCCGTGGTGCTGATGTAGGAATCGGCATGGAAGACGTTCTCCAGTCCGCATTCCAGGCCGGCCTTGGCCATGTTGTGCAACAGGTTCCAGGTCGCGCCGATGTAGACCTGCTTGCCCTTGAGCTGCGAGGCCATCCGCTCGAAGAACGTCGCCAGGTGCTGCGGCGCCTCCATCTGCAACTCATCGAACTGTTTTTTGCGGGCCAACAGTTCCGGGCTGATGTCGAGGCGGTCGAGGGTGCCCTTGGCATATGCCGCGCGAATCTTTGCGCCCAGATGCAGCATGTCGGTGGACAGCGTCGACGGGTAGGCCGCATGGAAGTGGGATTCGTCCGGCAGCAGCACCTTGATCATGAATTCGTTGGCGCGCACATGACTCAGGTAACCCTTGCGGTAGTAAGGGTAGGCGGTGTGCAGCTCGGGTCTCGGTGTGTCCGGGCCGTCCATGTTCCAGGCGAACAAGCGGCGTATCTCGAAGGTTTTCTCGAACTCGCGCACACCGTGCGGCAGGAACGAGAGGGTGCCGGAGGTGCCCGAGGTATGGCTGATGCGCAGGGCCGGCACAGCCTTGTCCATGGTCTCGAACCAGTCGTCCAGGCCCTGGCAGGCGCTGACGTCGGCGGCCATGACGGCCTCGCCGATCTCCGGTGTCACCAGTTTCGCCAGCCATTTGTTGATCTGGGCGAAGCTGCGTTTTTCCAGCAGCGACGGCGGATAGGACTTGTAGACGGTGTGCTCGAACAGCAACGGCACAGCATCGTCGAGCTGCTCGATGTGCTCGATGCCTTCAGCGTCGGCAAGCTTCTTCAGTACCGGTATGCGCTCTCGCAGGTCTGCGAAACGCTGTTGCAAGCCGCACAACTGCATCGCTTGAACTTCCGCGCGGGGCAGTTGGTGCCAGGCAAGCTGGGAATAGTTGACCAGTTTTGCAGGGTTGGTCAGCAGGAGCTTGGTTTTTTGTTCTATTGACTGTTGCGCCGTGGGCATCGTCTGGCTCGCTACTCGAAGGTGAAAAAAACCGGCCGGGGCCGGGTAGGGCAGGGTTCGAGTATGGGGATGACTGGCGCGGTTTTATTCCGGATTCTGGCGTTTGATGGTTTAGTTCAAGTGATTGATAAACAAGGTAAATAAGTGTTCGCTCGGAAGTTTGTACGGATCACTCTGTGTTTGCTTGATCAAAAGATCGCAGCCTGCGGCAGCTCCTACAGGATGCAACCCGGTCAATGTAGGAGCTGCCGCAGGCTGCGATCTTTTGATCTTGATTGTTTAAATCTCCCCACCCCGAACGAGGGGACCTCGGCGCTCGTCAAATCGCTAGCGTGAGAGGTTTCCGGAGGACGTGCGCGTCGTGCATTCGCCACCCCTGCGGCCACTCAGAAACTCGTGAGGTTTTCATGCTGAAAATGACATTCCAGACCACCCCATCAATCGTCATTGAAGCGGGCGCTTCGACCCGGCTCGCCACGCAGGTGAAAGCCATGGGTTGTTTGTCGGTATTACTGGTGACCGATGCGGGCGTCATTGCCGCGCGATTGCTCGATGGGGTGCTTGACGGCCTGGTGCGCGAAAACATCGCCGTCACGGTGTTTTCCCAGGTGCAGGCCGATCCGCCTGAATCGGTGATTCTGGCCGCGGTGGACGCGGCGAAGGCCTGTAGCGCCGATTGTGTGGTGGGTCTGGGGGGCGGCAGTTCGCTGGATGCTGCCAAACTGGCGGCCCTGCTGGCCCGCAGTCAAGAATCATTGGCCGAGGTGTATGGCATCAACCAGGCCAAGGGGCCGCGTCTGCCGCTGATTCTGGTGCCGACCACCGCGGGGACTGGCTCGGAAGTGACCGCAGTCTCGGTAGTGACCACCGGTGCGGGCGAGAAGAATGTCGTTATTTCGCCCTTGCTGCTGCCTGACCTGGCTGTACTGGATGCAGAACTGACCCTTGGTTTGCCTGCGCATGTCACGGCAGCGACAGGGATCGATGCCATGGTCCATGCCATTGAGGCTTACACCACCAAACACCTGAAAAACCCGATTTCCGACTGCCTGGCGCGTGAAGCATTGCAGCTGTTGTCCGGCAGCCTGTTCCAGGCCTGTAATGACGGCACCCACCTCAAAGCACGGGAAGACATGCTGCTCGGTGCCTGCCTGGCAGGTATGGCGTTCGCTAACGCGCCGGTGGCTGCGGTACATGCCCTGGCCTATCCGATCGGTGCGCGTTTTCATGTCCCGCACGGGGTATCCAATGCAATGGTGCTGGGACCGGTGATGCGCTTCAACCTCGACGCCGTGGCGCACCTGTATGCCCAATTGGCCCCCATTGTCCTGCCTGGCATCGAGGGTTGCGACAGGCACAAGGCGTCCGCGCTGGTCGAATACCTGGGTTCGTTGGCGGATGGACTTTGCCTGCCAGCGCGCTTGCGCGAGGTGGGGATCGTCGAATCCGACCTCGAGGCACTGGCAACCGATGCGATGAAACAGCTGCGTCTGCTCGGCAATAATCCACGGGAAGTGAGATACGAAGATGTACTGGCGATCTACCGGGAAATTCTATGAGTGACAAACACACCGGGGATGGCGGCGTTCTTCAGGTCGAAGTGCCGGCCCAACCGCGCAAGGCACCACGGCAGGCGCGGTCTATCGCCCTGGTCTCGGCGCTGAAGCAGACCGGGCGGCAGATTCTTGAAAAAGAAGGGCGGGCTGCTTTGTCCGCCCTGCGTCTGGCTGAAGACTCGGGCGTGGCGATCAGTTCGATCTACGAATACTTCCCGACGATGGAGGCGCTGATTGCGGCGATCTTCGAGGACTATCGCGCCCAAGTTCACATCGAGTTGCTGGCGGGCATCAGCGCATTGCCAGCCAGCGCAACGCTGTTCGACGGGATCGTCCTGACCTTGCGGGTCGGCCTGGCGGCCCATTACAAGAAAACCCTGTTCGATCCGGTGTTCAGCGTTCGCTCCACCCATTACGACGAGTTGGTGCGGCTGGATCTGATAAAGGCCAGGCAGATCTGGGACACCACTGCGACAGCGACACTGATGCAGCGCTTTGCCAGCGAAGTGGTGGTGAAGGATCGGGAGAAGGCCGAATTTCTGGTTTACCAGACACTGCTGGCTTTACCCAGGGCGATGTTGCTGGAAAACCCCGGCTACCTGACTGACGAAGACACCCCGCTGTTGATCGCGCGCATGTTGCATGCGCTGTTGACCACAGCCAGTCAATAAACGACGCCCCTGTAGGAGCTGTCGAGTGCAACGAGGCTGCGATCTTTTAAAGGCAGGATCAAAAGATCGCAGCCTGCGGCAGCTCCTACAGGGGGCTTCAGTGGCCACAGGTCCCGAGTAAACCCGGGCTCTCCCTGTGGGAGCCAGCCTGCTGGCGAAGAACGGCCGGACAACGCGATCATTCAGACAGGGCGCGTTATCGTTAACGTCCATCGCGAGCAGGCTCGCTCCTACAGGTCAGAGATCAACGATCAACGCACGCCGGCATTGCGTAGCGCCGAGGGCGTGAAGTCCGCCAGCTTGTAACTGACGTCGTAGTTCGGTCCTTTTCCGGTCTCGTTCATCATGCCGAATGCGACGTAACGGCCAGCGACCAGGTCGGCGATGCTTTGCACGGCATAGACGGTGATGCCGTTCACGTAGTCGCTGAAGGGATAGCCTTCGGCCACTCGCCACAGTTGACCGCGGCCGTCGTAGTGATCGGCTTCCACCAGCGTCCAGCTGTCTTCGTCGAAATACATATCGCGCTTGGCGTAGATATGGCGCTGGCTCGGCTTCAACGTGGCCTCGACATGCCAGACGCGGTGCAGCTCATAGCGCGAGAGATCCTGGTTGATATGCCCCGGCTTGAGAATATCAGCGTATTTCACGTCGGGTGATTGCAGCTTGTAGTTGTTGTAGGGGATGTACATTTCCTTCTTGCCAACCAGCTTCCAGTCATAGCGATCCGGTGCTCCGTTGAACATGTCGGCGTTGTCGGAGGTACGCATGCCGTCGGATGCAGAGCCCGGCCCATCGTAGGCCAGTTGCGGCGCGCGACGTACTCGGCGTTGCCCGGCGTTGTAGACCCAGGCCTGGCGGGGGTCTTTGATCTGGTCGATGGTTTCATGGATCAGCGATACAGTACCGGCCAGCCGCGCCGGCCCGGTGATGGTGTTCTTGTAGTAGTACAATACGTTCGCCGCTGTTGCCGGATCAACGCCCTGCATCTTTTCCGGGTAGCCCATTTCTTCTTCAATCTGGACGATGATGTATGAGCCGTCAGGCTGAGGAACGGCCTGGGCGGTTCCTCTTGTGTAGCCACCCCCGCGATAACGGGTCGCATGGTTGAAGTAGACCTCTACGCCGGATTTGGGAATCGGAAAGGGGAAGTAATGCGCATCACCGAAGTTGCCGACGCCGTTGCCGTCATTGACGAGCTGCGTAGACACCGCGTTTTTCTTCACGATGTCGTAGATTTTTTGTGGCGATGAGCTGGTGCGGTGGGTTGGGTATACCGGGATTTTGTAGCTGTTGGGATAACGCTTGAACATTGCGAGCTGGCCTGGAGTCAGCTTGTCTTTGTACTGTTCGGCGTTGGCCGGTGTGATCACCAGCAAGGGTTTCTCATTTTCGAACGGGTTGCCGACGAACCCATTGGTCACCGGTGCGGCATTGGTTTTCAAGCCACCGGTCCAGGCAGGGATGCTACCGTTGGCATTGCCTTCCTTTTGCCCGCCCAGCGGAGTCAGCGTCGCGCCCAACTGGGCCGCTTCTTCAGGGGAGACCGCGGCCATTACGCTGGTGGCCAACAGACTTAGCGCCAAAGCGCCCGCTTGCATCATGGATGTGGTTTTCATGCTGTATTTCCTCCGTCTGACGCCTGTTAGAAGTTCACGCCGAAGCTGAGTGAAAGGAAGTCGCGGTCAGTCTGGGTATTGAAATCACCACCAAAGAAGTTGGTGTAATTGAGGCTCGCGGTGTAGGTGCTCTGGTAATCCGCATCCAGGCCGACACTGATCGCCTTGGCGCCTTCCTCGAAGGTCGGGCTGCGGCCATTGACGTCATGGGACCAGGCCACGTTCGGTGTGAGGTTGACGCCAGCGATGGCGTTCGGGTAGTTCAGGCTGGCGCGCGTGCGGTAACCCCAGGAACTGGTGCTGTAGAAGCCCTTGTTGTTGCATTCCTGTTGCGGGTTGCTCGGCCGGGTTGTGCCGGCGGGCGCGCCGGGAACCTGTGTCGGGCTGCCGGCGCAGGTGGCCGCGCCGGCGGCTCCCGGCAAAATGCCGGGGCCGAAGGTGGTGCTGCGGCCGAAGCGCAGGTCGGTGCCGTCGGTTGCACCCAGGCCACTGATGTGGGTGTAGCCCACTTCACCGATCAGGGTCAGACGCTCGCCGCCCAGGACCTGGTTGAAGAACTTGGTGGCGGTCAATTGCGCCTGGGTCACAGGCATACGTTTGTAGCCAGGCAAGTAGGCGCCGGCAGATTTGCTGGCAAACCCGGAGGTGAACACCGGCGTCAGCGGCGAAACGCCGGTGGCTGCGTAGTTCAGATCGGCACCATTGATGCTCAAGGGCTGGTTGGGGCGGTAGCTGACTTCGCCGCCCAACGCGACGCCTTCATAGTTGGTGGCGAAACTCAAACCATACAGGCGGATGTCTTCGGGGTACTCGACGAAGTAGCGGGTCGCGCGAACCTGTTGGGCCAGCCCGGGCACTGTCGAAGTGTTTTGCGTGAAGCTGACCGAGGGGCTGCGGCTGTGATAGTTCAAGGCATAAGCGCCGAACTCGGTGTCGTTCAATTCCGGCACGTTCCAGCGCAAGGCCAGGCCGTACTGGCCACCGTCGCGAGCATCCTTGTCCTTGGCGCGCGGCAGGTAAACATCATCCAGTGCCCCGGCATTGATCTGGGGGATTGTCGCGGTGTTGCTGGCCACACCGGGCGCCAGGTCGAGGCCGGCCAGCACGTTGCGATCAGTACAGCCCTTGGCGATCGGGTCGACGCTGAAGAAGGTCCCGCAGTTATCGACGACCGACTTTTTCCACTCCAGCTGATAGAACGCCTCGGCGTTGAAGTTCTCGCTCAGGCTCTGTGACACATACAGCAGGTTCACGGGGATCAGGCCCTCCTTGACCTCTGCGCCCGGGCGACGCAAAGCCGTCACGTCGACCGGGTTGATCGCGTTGATGCCGTTGCTGATAAAGGTGCTTTCCCCCCAACTCACCACCTGCTTGCCCAGGCGTACGTTGCCTGCCAGATCGTCGATCGTGTAGTTGTGGTAGATGAAACTGTCGAGGAACATCGCACCTGAAGACTTGGCGGCACGATCGCGGCCATGGTCGTCGATGTCGTAGAACGATTGGTGCTCATCCATGAGCTCGAAGTCGTACCAGTACTTGCCGCGCACGAAGGCGCCACTGTCGCCGTATTTCAACTCCAGATCGTGAACGCCCTTGAAGATTTTCGAGAAGGTCTCGCCTTTCTTGAAATTCAATCGGCCATCGTCGGCGTTGCGTGCCGACGAGTTGCCGTTTGCGCCTACTGAGTTGAAGTTGGAAACAAACTTCGGATCCGGATCGGCTGCGGCCCAACTGGCGCCAATCGACAGCGACGAATCGAACTGCCCCTGAATCTCCCCGATGTTGAAATCAATGGCCTGTGCCTGAGCGCTAACGCCCAGCGCGACAGCCACCGCCAGCAACTGCGGCTGGAAGGCTTCGTACTTTCTTATTGTCATGTGGCGCTCCAATTGCAAATTTCAAAACGACGGGAAGTCAGTCCAGTTGACCGGGTTGTTCGCGGCGGTTGAGCAGGTGAGAGCAGCAGCAAAAATGCCGTGGTGGAGTTGAATCTGATGCAGTGCGGACGAGAGTCACGTTGCGGCTACCTGTGTGATTTTTGTTGTTGTTTTTGGTCGAGCTGGGGGCAACGCTAATCGCAATGCAGGCGAGCGATGCCCCCTCGGGGAGAGGGGGGTAAGACAGGTGGCGGGGAGGGGGGCTGTAGTGTTTTTCGGGCGTGCTGCCAGCCATGCAGGGCAGTTCGACCCATCCCCCTCAACAGGAGGGGGCAGGAGTCAGGCCGGTTTACGTAACTATCGATCCAGGGGTTGCTGTGATCGCCGCCAGACCAACGCGACGAACGGAGCCTTTCAACTGACCTTGGAGAAAATGATGTCGCAGAAAACTTACGTAGCCGGCGTCGGCATGATTCAGTTCACCAAGCCTGGTGCCAGCCTCAGCTACATCGAGATGGGCGCGCAGGCCATTCGCCTGGCCCTGAAGGATGCGGGCGTTGATTACAACCTGGTGCAGCAGGCGTATGCCGGCTATGTGTACGGCGATTCCACCAGCGGCCAGTCGGCGCTGTACGAAGTGGGCCTGAGCGGTATCCCGGTGGTCAACGTCAACAACAACTGCGGCAGCGGTTCGACCGCCCTGTACCTGGCTCGCCAGGCTGTGGAAAGCGGCGCCGTCGATTGCGCGCTGGCGTTCGGTTTCGAGCAGATGCAGCCGGGCGCGCTGAAGGATCACTGGCTGGACCGTCCAGGCACCTACGGCAAGGGTATGGCCGTGTCCAGCCAGATCTTCCCGGAAGGCGATGCCATGCCGAACGCGCTGCGCCTGTTCGGCGGCGCCGGTAAAGAGCACATGGAAAAGTACGGCACCAGGATGGAGACCTTCGCGGCCATCCGCGCCAAGGCCAGCCGTCACGCCGCCAACAACCCGCTGGCCGTGTTCAAGAAAGTCATCACCACTGAAGACGTGATGGCCGACCAGGTGATTTTCCCGGGCGTGATGACCCGCCTGATGGCTTGCCCACCGACCTGTGGCGGTGCTGCGGCGATCATCGTTTCCGAGCGTTTCGCCAAGAAACATGGCCTGCGTACCGACGTGACCATCCTCGCCCAGTCGCTGGTCACGGATAAACCGGATGCCTTCGATCCACCGTCGATGATCAGCATCGTCGGCGTCGGCATGACCCAGCGCGCCTCGCAGGAAGTCTACGAAAAAGCCGGTGTCGGTCCGGAAGACATTCGTGTTTGCGAGATGCACGACTGCTTCGCCCAGAACGAACTGCTGACCTATGAAGGCCTGGGTTTCTGCCCTGAAGGCGGCGCCGAGAAGTTCGTGATGGATGGCGACAACACCTACGGTGGCCAGGTCGTGGTCAACCCGTCGGGCGGCCTACTGTCCAAGGGACATCCGCTGGGCGCCACCGGTCTTGCCCAGTGCTATGAACTGACCCACCAGCTGCGCGGCACCGCCGGTGACCGTCAGGTCGAAGGCCTGCAGCACGCGCTGAAACACAACCTGGGTCTGGGTGGCGCAGGCATCGTGACCCTGTTCGGTCGCGGCTGATCAGCTGTACGCGCGCTCGCTTGGAGCGCGCGTTTTCCCATTCACCTGCAAGGAACCCAGTGCAATGGCAGACATCAGTCTGATCGGCCGTTCGCTCGGCGTGACCACTGCCGAGCTGGAAAAGGGGCGCCTGCGCTTCTTCGCCAAATCCATCGGTGAAACCGATCCTGTCTATACCGACGAAACGGCGGCCAGGGCGGCGGGGCACAAATCCCTGCCGATGCCACCGACGTTCCTGTTTTGCCTCGAGCGTGAAGGCCGGGATACCGACCATATCGTCGAAGGCATCATGGGCTTTGACCTCGGGCGCATCCTGCATGCCGAGCAAAGCTTCACCTATCACCGGATGGCGTTCGCCGGCGACGTGCTGACCTTCGATAGCCGGATTGTCGACGTCTACGACAAGAAGGGCGGCGCGTTGCAATTCGTGGTCAGCGAAACCCGTGTGACCAACCAGATGGGTGAGCACATCGCCGACGTTCGTTCGTCGGTGGTGCAGCGCTGAGGAGCAGACATGACGATCCCTCTATACAGCGAGCTACAGGTGGGTGACGCACTCCCGCCGTTGCAGCTGCCACCGGTCAATCGCACCACGCTAGCGCTGTATGCCGGTGCGTCGGGCGATCACAACCAGGTGCATATCGACCTCGATTTCGCACGCCGCTCGCGCCAACCCGATGTGTTTGCCCACGGCATGCTGTCGGCCGCCTACCTTGGCCGGCTGCTGACCGGTTGGGTGCCGCAAGCGCAGATCCGCTTTTTGTCGATGCGTTTTGTCGGTATCACCCAGCTCGGCCATGTCCCGCACCTGACCGGGCGCATTGTCGAGAAATACGAAGCCGACGGCGAAAAACGCGTGCGCCTGCAGATCCAGTGCAACAACCAATACGGCGAACCTCGCCTGACCGGTGACGCCATCGTCGCCGTAGCTTGAACTCAATGACAAAAACATTGGCAGGAACCCAACAATGAAAAAGCTCGAAGGTAAAGTCGCCCTGGTCACCGGCTCCGGCCGTGGTATCGGTCGCAGCGTGGCGCTGAAACTGGCCAGCGAAGGTGCCCGCATCGTGGTCAACGATCTGGACGCCGCGCCGGCCGAGGAAGTGGTCGCAGAAATCCGCGCTGCTGGCGGTGACGCCGTTACCTGCGTGGGCAGCGTGACGGCCGTTGACTTCGCCGATCGCCTGGTCAAGACCGCGATGGACAGCTACGGCACCATCGACATCATCGTCAATAACGCCGGTTACACCTGGGACAGCGTGATCCAGAAGATGACCGACGAGCAGTGGTACGCGATCATCGACTGCCACATCACCGCGCCATTCCGCATCCTGCGCGCGGCTCAACCGATCATCAGCGCGGCGGCCAAACAAGAGGCTGCCGAAGGCCGTGTGGTCAATCGCAAGATCGTCAACATCTCCTCGGTATCGGCCAGTGGCAATCCCGGCCAGGTCAACTATTCCACGGCCAAGGCCGGTGTATTGGGCATGACCAAGGCGCTGTCCAAGGAGTGGGGACGCTACAAGGTCAACGTCAACGCGGTGGCTTTCGGTCACATCGAAACCCGTATGACCCTGCCGGTGGAAGGTGATCCGAAGTTCATCAATATCGAAGGGCGGGAAATCAAGGTCGGCATCAGTCAGGCCACCGTCGAAGCTTCGAAATCCATGATTCCGCTGGGCCGTCCCGGCAACCCGGACGAAGCGGCCAACGCCGTGTATCTGTTCTGCATCCCGGAATCGGACTACCTCTCGGGCCAGGTACTGGTCTGCGGTGGCGGCCTGGGTACGGTTTGATCAGAAAGCAACGGCGGCCGTGTTGCACGGTCGCCTTTCCCGACTCTGGCGCGAGGCTGTTCGATGACCGACGACGAAGCAACCACTCCCGTGCGGCAACTGCTGCATACCCGCACCGTCACCTGCACCGGGTATTTACGCAGCGACGGCCTGTTCGACATTGAAGGACGTTTGCTGGACATCAAGGGCAGAGAAACCGAAATGCCCTTTGGCACCATTGAGGCCGGCGGGGCGCTGCATCAGATGGTCATCGTGATGACCGTGGACGCCAACCTCGTGATCCAGCACGTGGAAGCGCGCTCTGAAATCACGCCCGCACCCATGTGCAAGCAGATCAGCCACGCCTACGCGGCTTTGAAGGGCTTGAAAATCGGTGCCGGGTTCAAACAACGGGTGGCTGAACGCGTCGGCGGCGAGCGCGGCTGTACGCATCTGACCGAATTGCTTGGCCCCATGGCCACCACCCTGATCCAGACCACCGCACCGTTGTTGCGTGAGCAGCTGCGCCTGCGCGAGACCCGCGAACCTGGCTTCAAACGCCCGAAGCACTGGGTCATCGGCACCTGCCACACCTATCGCACCGATGGCGAAGCCGTGCGCACGCTGTGGCCGGACCATTACGAGCCCGGTACATCCGAAAAAGATTGACCCTGGCCATGTCGTGACATTGAAAACCTGTGCTGATCCCAACGAATAACAACAATGGAGATGCAACATGAAGTGCACTAAAACATGGCTGCCTGCTTTGCTATTTGCCACGTCGATGTGGTGCTGGGGGTCCACTGCGCTGGCCGCCGATAAACCGAACATCCTGGTGATCTTCGGCGACGACATCGGCTACTCCAATCTCAGTGCCTACAACCAGGGCATGATGGGCTACGAGACGCCGAACATCGATCGCATCGCCAACGAGGGCGTGCTGTTCACCCATGCCTACGGCGAACAATCCTGCACCGCCGGGCGCTCGGCGTTTCTGCTCGGCGAGCATCCGTTCCGCACCGGCCTGTTGACCGTCGGCATGCCCGGCTCCGAGCACGGCATCCCGGACTGGGCGCCAACGATCGGCAACGTCATGAAGCAGCAGGGCTACACCACCGGGCAGTTCGGCAAAAACCATATGGGTGATCGCGACAAACACCTGCCGACCCAACACGGTTTCGATGAGTTCTTTGGCAATCTGTACCACATGAATGCCGAGGAAGAGCCCGAGACCTATTACTATCCGAAAGACCCTGAATTCCGCAAAAAGTACGGCCCGCGTGGGGTGGTCCACTCCTATGCCGACGGCAAGATCGAGGACACCGGCCCGTTGACCCGCAAGCGTATGGAAACCATCGACGAGGAATTCGTCCAGGCCACCGGGAACTTCATCGACAAGGCGCACCAGGCCGATAAACCGTTCTTCGTCTGGTTCAACAGCACGCGCATGCATGTCTGGACCCACCTGAACGAGGAAGCCGATGGAAAGACCGGCATCGGCCTGTACCCGGACGGCATGGTCGAACACGACGGGCAGGTCGGTCAGTTGCTGAAGAAGCTCGACGACCTGGGCATCGCCGACAACACCATCATCATCTACACCACCGACAACGGCGCACAGAAGGTCAGCTGGCCGGATGGCGGCACCTCGCCGTTCAATGGCGAGAAGGGCACCACCAACGAAGGCGGGCACCGCGTGCCGCTGTTGGTGAAATGGCCCGGTGTGATCAAGCCGGGCAGTCACTCCAACGCCCTGATCGCCCATAACGACTGGATGCCGACCCTGGCCGCGGCGGCCGGCCTGCCCAAGCTGCGCGAGGACCTTGCCAAGGGCACGACCCTGGACGGCAAACCCTACAAGGTGCATCTGGACGGCTACAACTTCCTGCCTTTCTTCAAGGGTGAGGCCAAGGAGAGCCCGCGCGAGGAGTACTTCTACTTCGGCATGGGCGGCGAATTGAACGCGGTACGCTGGCGTGACTGGAAGGTGACCTTTGCCAGCATGACCGGCTCCTTCGGCTCTGCAACCCGGACGGTCACCAATGTGCCGGTGGTTACCAATCTGAAGGCTGACCCTTTCGAGACAGCTCGCCGGGACTCGGCAATGTCTGCGCGTTGGGCTGGCGACCAGATGTGGTTGTTCGTGCCGATCCAGGACAAAATCCAGGCGTTCATGGCCACCCTTGCGCAGTACCCGTTCCAGGAAGGCGTGAGCCTCAACGCCGCCAATATCAGCTATCAGAGCCTGGCGGTGAAACAGGCGATGATGAAGCTGCAGAAACTGACACCACCGGCCAACTGACAACAGCCAATCGTCCCCCTCTCCCTGAGGGGGACAGTACCCCCTCGGCATTTCCTATCGTGGACAAGCCTGGCCGGCAATGTTCGGCTCTTGTCCCTGAGGAAAAGCCATGATCCCCCGTATTTTGTTCGAGCATGAACACGAAGAGTTCCGTAACACCGTTCGCCGTTTCCTGAGCGAAGAGTGCAGCCCGTTTCACGAGCAATGGGAAGAAAACCGCTGCGTACCGCGCGAAATCTGGCGACGTGCCGGTGAACTCGGCATGCTCAACGCAACGACCCCTGAAGCGTATGGCGGACTGGGTCTGGATCGTCGCTTCTCGATGATCGCCTCCGAAGAAATCGCCTTCGCCAATACCACGGGCCTGAACGGTTTTTCGGTGCATGACATCTGCGCCGGTTACTTCATCAACTTCGGCACTGAAGCCCAGAAGCAGCAGTGGCTGCCGAAAATGGCCAGCGGCGAAGCCATTGCCGCCGTGGCCATGACCGAACCGAACACCGGCTCCGACCTGCAAGCAGTCAAGGCCCGCGCGGTGCTCGATGGCGATGACTACATCATCAACGGGTCCAAGACCTTCATCTCCAACGGCACCAACTGCGACATCATCGTCCTGGTGGCCAGGACCGGCAATACCGGCAAGGGCTCGCAGGATATTTCGCTGATATTGGTCGAGGCTGACCGGCCGGGGGTGAGCAAATCCACGCCGCTGAAAAAAGTCGGACTGCATGCGCAGGACACCACCATGCTGTTCTTCGAGGATGTGCGCGTACCCAAAGCGAACGTGCTCGGCGATGTACCGGGGCAGGGCTTCATTCAGTTGATGAGGGAACTGGCCTGGGAGCGCTTGTCGATTGCCGTCAGCAGCATTTCCGGTGCCCAGGCCGTGCTCGATCACACCATCGACTACACCCGTGGCCGCACCGTGTTCGGCAAGCCGATCATCGATTTCCAGAACTCGCGCTTCAAACTCGCCGACCTGAAAGCCGAGATCACTGTCGGCCAGACCTACGTCGATCGCTGCATGGAACTGTGCCTGGCGCACAAGCTGACCAGCGAAGCCGCGGCAGCCGCCAAGCTGTATTGCTCGGAACTGTATTCGAAGGTGGTCGATCAGTGCCTGCAACTGCACGGCGGCAACGGCTACATGCTCGAGTACCCGGTAGCGCGGCATTACCTGGATAGCCGCGTGACGCGCATTTATGGCGGGGCCAACGACATCATGCGCGAGCTCGTGGCGCGCACGCTCTGAGACTGACAGCGGTTGCGCAGCGCCAGGCCGCCGCGCAACCGCCAAACGATGAATGGACAGGGTAAGTGCAATGAATGATTTGAACGAAGCGAACCGGGCGCATTACGGCGTAGAGCAGGGTTGGTGGTTCGCCAAGGAACTGGAGACGCGCTGGAGCGACCTGGATCCTTACGGCCATGCCAACAATGGTGCGTACCTCACCTGGTGCGAAGAGGCACGGGTCGGCTATCTGACCGAAATCGGTGTGCCACGCCTCACTGCGGATACACCGGGGCCGGTGATCAAGGACGTTGGCTTTACCTACGACCGGCCGGTGTTCCAGGGTGAAAAAATCCTCGTGTGCGCGCGGATTGCCTGGATCAGGAAAACCAGTTTTCGCATGGAGTTTTCGGTGTGGAACGGCTCACTGGTCGGTCACGGCTATTCGGTCTGCGTCTGGCTGGTGAACCAGACCGGAGAGCGCGTCACCGTACCCGATCATCTGCGCAGCAGGATGGTCGAGGTTGATGGCTGTGAGCTGCTGTCGGCGACATCGGCGTAACAGGCATCTCCATTCGCCTTCGAGCCGGACGGACCTGCCTCTTTTTTCATTGAACGACAGGAAGAGCTCAACGATGAAAATTTCATGTTCCTCCCTCTCACCCCTCGTCCTTGCGCTGATGCTGACACCGGCACTGGCTAAAGATGAAAAAACGATCCCCCCTGTAGGCGACTGGCAAGAACAGTACGCTTACTCGGTCGGCGTGCAGGCGTATATCTACGCCTTCCCCATCCTGCAATTGGCGACGTTGCGGCACAAATGGGCCACTGATGCGGCGTCCTTCCCGTATGCGGCCCCCAACCATTTTTACCACTTCAGGGACATCGTCGATGCCGACTACAAGGATGGCGGCTCGCCCAACAACGATACGCTGTACTCATGGGGCTTCTTCGACCTGAGCAAGGAGCCGGTAGTCCTGGCGCATCCTGACATGGGCGAGCGCTATTTCGTGTTCCAGCTGGCGGACATGTACGCCGACAACTTTGGCTATGTCGGCAAACGAACGACGGGATCGAAGGCGGGCGCGTTCCTCATCGTCGGCCCCGACTGGCAGGGGGAAACTCCGGCCAATGTGCAAGGTGTGATTCGAGCCCGCACGCCCCACGCGTTGGTGTTCGGACGCACCTTTGTCGAGGACCGCAATGACGTTGCGGCCGTCAACAAATTGCAGGACCAGTACCAGGTCGTGCCCCTGAGTTTGTGGGACAAGCCCGGCGCGACACTGCCTGAAAATCGCGATGTACAGGTGCCCGTCGACAGCCAGCGCGACCGACTGGCGGACTGGAAGACGATCAACCAGGCCATGGCGCAGAACCCGCCTGCGGCCAAGGACAAGCAACTGCTCGAGCTGTTTGCGACGGTGGGTATCGGCCCCGGCCTGAATGGCCAACTCGAGCTGCTTGATGAAGCGAGCAAGCGCGGACTGGCTCGTGCTGCGCAGGGTGGTCGCCCCATGGTGGGTGGGATGTCTGCGGCAGGCGTGGCCAACAAACCCGTCAACGGCTGGCATTTCTCGCGCAAGAACGGTGGACGCGCCGGCCTCGAAGATGACTTCCGTGGCCGGGCAATCTGTGCCGCCGGGGGCATCATCTGTAATGAACCGCAGGAGGCGACTTACATTGTGGCGTATGCCGATGTCGATGGTCAGCCGCTTGACGGCAACAAGCGCTACACCTTGCATTTCGCCAAGGGCCAACTGCCGCCGGTCAAGGAATTCTGGTCACTGACCCTGTATGGCCCGGATAAAAACCTGGTCGACAACCCGATCAATCGCTATGCGATTCGGGATCGCACGCCAGGGGTCAAGCAGAATGCCGATGGTTCGATGAGTCTCTATCTGCAGAATGATTCGCCGGGCAAGGACAAGGAATCCAACTGGCTGCCTTCTCCCAGGCAGGGGCGTTTTTACCTGGCGCTCCGGGCCTACGTACCGGACGACGCGGTGCTGAACCAGACCTGGCAGCCACCGACAGTCAAGCAGATGGATTGACTGCCCCACGAATGTCCTCGCTCGGCGGTATCCCGCCACGCGTCACTTTGCCCTATAGAACAACAACCACAAAGGAGTGATTTATGCCGCGTTTCCCGCTGTCTCCACTGTTCATCGGCCTGCTCGCCGCCAGCGTCGCGCTGCCTGTGCTGGCCGACGAGTCACTGTTCATGGGTGCTCCGGTTCAAGTGGGGCACACCGCCAGCGGTGCACTGATCAACCAGGCGGTCATCGACAATGCCAGGCTCGTCAGGCATCAGAACAGTGAACCCTACAAACTCACCGAGGGGGTGTGGATTCTCCCTGGCCTGATGCTCAACTGCGCAGTGATCGAAGGCCCCGACGGGTTGATCGTCTGGGACACCGGCGAAGGCCTGGCCGATGGCAAGCGCTACCGGGAGGAGATCCGCAAGTTCAGCGACAAGCCGATCAAGGCCATCATCTACAGCCACTCCCATTACACCAAGGGTGCCCGCACACTGGTCGAAGGCGAGAAGGATGTGCTGACCATCGGCCATCCCAAGCTCAATGAGAACATGCAGATCAGCGGCCTGGGGTCGTACTACTCGGAGGTCGAACCGCTGCAGCGTGCCCGCGCGTACCAGCACGCACAGATTGCCTTGCCGGAGCAAGGGCCGGATGGCAAGGCCGGTTTCGCGGTGTCGATGGGTGAAAGCGGCTTTATTCCGGTGAACACACCCGTGCAGCATGGCCAGGAAATGGTGGTCGCAGGGGTGCGCCTTAAATTCCTCACCCGTGGTGGCTCCGACACTGACGATACCATTGCCGTCTGGCTGCCGGACCGCAAGGTCGCGCTGAACAACCTGGTGTGGCCGTGGATGCCCAACTTCTACACCCCGCGCGGTGCCAAGTACCGCGAGCCGCGCGACTGGACCCTGGGCCTGCAGGACCTGATCGATCTTCAGCCCGAGTACTTGATCAATCAACATTCCCTGCCGGTTTCCGGCAAGGAAAACGTGCTGCAAACCCTGGGCAACTACCGGGATTTCATCAACCTGGTGCTCGACCAGACCCTGCGTGGGATTCTCCAGGGCAAGGGACCGGAAGACCTGCGCGATTTCATCCGGCTGCCCCGGCACCTGGCAGAAGACCCCTGGATGTTCGAGTCCTACGGTCAACTGGATTGGTACGCACCCGCCATCATGGAGCATGCACTGGGTTGGTGGGACGGCGATGCTGCAAGCCTGGTGAAGCTGCCGCCGCAGGCCAGTGCAGAGCGGCTGGTGCCGTTGCTGGGCGGGCGCGACAAGGTGCTCGCCGAGGTGCGCAAGGCGCAAGCGAAGGGCGAACTGGCGTGGGCCTTGGAACTACTGGGGTATCAGTTCCGCCTGACACCAGACGATGCGGAAGTCAAACAACTCAAGGCTGACCTGCTGCGACGCAGCGCCAATGTGGCCACCGCGAGCATCACCCGCGCGTTCATGCTGAACCAGGCACTGGCGTTGGAAGGCAAGATCAAGCTGCCCCGGGTGATACCGCCCAATGCGGCACAGATTACTGCCAATCCGCCGCGCTTCGTCGACGAGTTGCGGGTGCGTGTCGATCCGGTCAAGGCTCAGGACACCGATGCGGTGATGCGCTTCGATTTTGTCGACGGCACTCAATCCTCGGTGGCGCTGCACGTGCGCCGAGGCGTGGCGCAGTTCGTTGCGGCGCCGGCGACTTACTCGCAGAAGGCTGATTACGTGCTGCGCCTCGATGCAGCGACGTTCGCCGCGCTGTTCCTGAACAAGCAGGGGCTGTCCGAGTTGCAGGGGAGCGGCAAGGTCGAGTTGACCGGAGACGAGAAGGGCGCCTCGGCGTTTCTCGCGTTGTTCGATCCGTACAAGGTCTAGTCGCGAATGCTGCTGCGCAAGTGGCAGACAAAACAAAGCAGGATCAAAAGATCGCAGCCTTCGGCAGCTCCTACAGGGAAACGCATTCCAATGTAGGAGCTGCCGAAGGCGGCGATTTTTTGATCCTGGCTGCTGTCCAGCCACCTCGACTCGGCAAATATCCCCAATCCCTGTGGGAGCTGGCTTGCCAGCGATGGCGGCCTGACAGCCGACCAATACCGTCACAGCCAAATCAACACCAGGATCAAAAGATCACAGCCTTCGGCAGCTCCTACAGGTGTACGCGTTTCCATGTAGGAGCTGCCGTGGCTGCGATCTTTTGATCTTATCGTCAGGCCCACGGAGAAGGACCGGCACAAGAGCATGCCGGTCCACAATCAGCCTGGAGCCCAAGTGAACAGTTGCGGGTTCACCTGCAACCCGTCAATCAACGCAACCCATCAGTACGCAAGGCCGCCGGCGTGTAGTCAAACACCTTCGCCGTCAGCCCATACTGCGTATTGCGCGCCTCTTCGTTGCGCAAGCCCAGGACCAGATAGCGTCCGGAAATCACGTCGTACAGCGTTTCAGCGGCAGCGTACGTAGTCTGCTGGTCGTAGCGAAACAGCGGATGACCTTCAGCGACACGCCACAGTTGGCCACGGCCGTCATAGTGATCGACCTCGACGATTTGCCAGGTGTCCTCGTCGATATACATATGGCGCTTGGAGTAGATATGCCGTGCATCCGACTTGAGTGTCGCCACGACTTCCCAGACGCGGTGCAACTCGTAACGCGTGTGGTCCGGATTGATGTGGCCGGCCTTGACGATGTCATCGTATTTCAGCGCAGGGGATTCCAGTTTGTAGCTGTTGTACGGGATGTAGATTTCCTTTTTGCCCACCAGCTTCCAGTCATAACGGTCCGGAGCACCGTTGAACATGTCCAGGTTATCGGCGGTGCGCAGACCGTCGGAGGCTGAGCCCGGGCCGTCATAGGCCAGTTGAGGCGCGCGGCGTACCCGGCGTTGCCCGGCACTGTAAACCCAGGCCAGACGAGGTTCCTTCACCTGGTCGAGCGTCTCGTGGACCAGCGCCACGGTGCCGGCCAGTCGCGCCGGCGCGGTGACTTGCTGCTTGTAGAAGTACAGGAGGTTGTCGGCGCGCTCGGCCGGCAGATCCTGGACGCTCTCCGGATAGATGGTTTCTTCATCGAAACGCACCAGGGTGTAGTCACCGTCTACCTGTGGAGTGGCCTGGACATAGCTGCGGCGTGCACTGCCACCCAGGTAGCGGGTGATGTGGTTCCACACCACTTCTTCACCGTTCTTCGGAATCGGATAGGCGAAGTAACCATGGAAGTTCGCCACGCCGTCACCCTTGTTGGTCGGCTCAACTTTCAACGCATTCTGCTTGGCCTCATCGGCGATGGCCTGTGGTACCGACGCCGTACGATGCGTCGGGTAGACCGGGATCTTGTAGGTCTGCGGATAACGCTTGAACAGCGCCATCTGGCCGTCGGTCAACTTGGCCTGGTACTGAGCGGCATTGGCGGCGGTGATCACGAACAGCGGTTTTTCCGCGGCGAACGGGTCGGATACAAAGCCGTTGGCAGACACCTGGCCCGCCGTCTTCGGCAAGCCGCCGGTCCATGCCGGAATGCTGCCGTCGGCATTGCCCGATTTCTCGGCGCCGAGCGGGGTGAGTTCGGTACCGAGTTTGTTGGCCTCACCAGCGGGTACAGCCGCCATGACATGGCAAGCCAACAGGCTGAGTGCCAGGATGCAACCTTTCTGAATTGTCTTGTTCATTATCTAGCCTTAAAAGTTAACGCCGAAGCTCAGCGCCACGAAATCGCGGTCGACCGAAGTGTTGAAATCACCGCCGAAGTTGTTGGTGTAACTGAGGCTGGCGGTGTAGGTGTTGCGGTAATCGGCATCGAGGCCCAGGCCGACAGACTTGGAACCCTCGGTAAACACCGGGCTGTAACCGGAAACGTCATGGGACCAGAACAGGTTCGGGGTCAGGTTCACGCCGGCAAAAACGTTGGTGTAGGCCAGCTTGGCGTAGGCGCGGTAGCCCCAGGACGAGGTGGTGTAGTAACCGTTGCGTCCGCCCTGGTTGATGTCCCCGTAGACTGAGTCCCGGCCGTAACGCTGCTTGTTGAGCGACTCGAGGCCACCGATGTGGGTAACGCCGATTTCGCTAGCGACGCTCAGGTAGTCAGCACCCAGCATCGGGTCAAAGATATGCACGAAAGAGGTTTGCGCCTGGGTGACTTCCTTGCGGCGATAACCCTGGATGACCTGGCCTTCTTCGCCGTCGACGGTCGATTCGGCGTTCGAACCGGTCAGCGCGCGGAAGGCCGGGTTCAACAAACCACCACCGAGGTCAGCACTGTTGATCGTTATCGGGGCATTGGGCCGGTAGCTGATCTCGCCACTCCAGGCCGTGCCATCGGGCAGCGTGGTCGCGAAGCTCAGGCCGTAGAGGTGGATGTCTTCCGGGTAATCCAGGGAGTAGCTGCCATTGCCGGCCGCGGTCGCCAGGCCCAGGGCGAATTGTTCGTCCGGGCCCAGGCCACTGGCAGGCAACACGTTGTTGATGAAGTTGGTCACGCCACTCGCCGGGCGCAGGGCCAGGGTCGGGGTGCGCGAGTGGTAGTTCATGTAGTAGGCACCGTATTCAGTGCCGTCACCCAGCCAGTGCAACGCTAGGCCGAACTGACCACCGTCGCGGGCCTCGTGGTCTTTGCCGCGCGGGACGAATACACCCTCACGGCCATTGAAGCCAAAGCCCAGCCCTGCGGCGGCGGCGATGGGTTCGAGCGGCTTGACTTCAGCCAGACCGGCGGTGAAGTTGTTGTTGCAACCCTTGGCGATCGGATCGGCGCCGAAGAAAGTGCCGCAGTTGTCAAGGGCGTAGGGTTGCCATTCGAGCTGGTAGAAGGCCTCGAGATTCAAGTTGTCGGTCAGACCTTGCGACACGTAGAGCATGTTGACCGGAATCAGACCTTCCTTGATCTCCGCACCCGGGCGGCGCAGGGCCGCGACATCGAGCGGGTTGATCGAGTTGATCGAGTTGCCGATGAACAGGCTTTCACCCCAGCTCACGACTTGTTTGCCCAGGCGAACATCCCCGGAGCGATCGGCAATGGAGTATTTCTGCGCCACGAAGGCGTCGAGTATTTCTGTGCCGGAAGACCGCGCGGACATGTCGCGGCCGTCGTCACTGATTGGCTTGAACGGACGGTTCTCGTCCTTGAGCTCGAAGTCGTACCAGTATTTGCCCCGCACAAAGGCGCGGGTGTCTCCGTAGGTCAACTGAAGGTCATGCACGCCCTTGAAGATCTTCGAGAAGGTCTCGCCTTTTTTGAAGTTCTGTCGGCCGTCGTCGCCGCCGGAGGAGAAGCCGCTGCCGCCATTGGTGGTGTCGATCAGCTTCTGGCTCGGCGCCTGGGTGCCCCAACTGGCACCGATCGACAGTGCTGAGTCGAACTGACCCTGGATCTCGCCGATGTTGAAATCGACCGCGAGCGCCTGACCCATGGTCGCGGCCGAAACCCCGGCCGCCAACAGGCAGCGATTGAATGTTTTGCTGTGCACTGGGTGTTCCTTATTGTTGTTGTCTTGTGTTGTTGAGCAGAGGGCAGTGGCTGCGCGTCAGCTCTTGGTCTGCAGGAAACACAGCACTGCCTGGCGTTCCTCGGCCTTGCGCAGGCCGCCAAAGGCCATGGCGGTTTCGGGGAATTTCTTTGCCGGGGCTGTCAGG
Source organism: Pseudomonas sp. B1(2018) (assembly GCF_003097365.1). Lineage (NCBI taxonomy): Bacteria > Pseudomonadati > Pseudomonadota > Gammaproteobacteria > Pseudomonadales > Pseudomonadaceae > Pseudomonas > Pseudomonas sp. B1(2018). The sequence continues at coordinate 500,486 of NZ_PYUK01000001.1, read as the reverse complement.
AATTGGTCGAGTTGCTCGACGTTCCACGTTGACTTTGCAACGGCCAGGCCTGCCGTGTAGGTGAAGCCCGGCACCGAGCCGATCGGGCGACCGACGACCCCGGCCAATTTGGGCCCCACCCGACTTTCGTCGAGCGCATGGCAAGCGCTGCACTTGGTCTGGAACACTTGTTGGCCAGCACTGGCGTCGCACTCCGCGGCCTGGCTGATGCCATGTGCCATTGCGAAACCGCTGGAAAGGATGGCCAATGCCAATCCGCGAATGGTTGTCTGCATCGTGTATCCCACTGCTAACCGGGTCTTACCGCCGTTGTGGAGTAAGTGCGGATAAGGTGGCAGTTGAAGGGGGCGGATGAATCGCTGGATGGCGACAGGGTTTCTAGCTTTCGGCGCCAATCATCAAAATCAAAAGATCGCAGCCTTCGGCAGCTCCTACAGGTGTACGCGATCCTCTGTAGGAGCTGCCGAAGGCTGCGATCTTTTGATGTTTATTTCGGTGGGCTGTACGGATCCGGTGTCCCGGCCTCAATCGGTGGATACTGTTTGAGGCTCGCCTTCAAATCCCCGACGATTTTCATCATTGGCCTCACGATCCAGGTGTTCTGCGCAAGGACATCATGCTCCTCGCGCAGGTCGGTCAGCAGGTTGATGCCTTTCGCCACGGGCAACACCTGCGGTGGGTCGTACATGTTCTCCTGCCAGATGAAGTGCAATTTCCAGTTGCGCCATTTGACAGCCGTCAACCGGTCGGCCACATAGGCCGGGAAACCTTCGCGGCTGGATTTTTCCTGTTTGCCGGTGAAGAAGTCCAACTGATCCACCCCGTCAATCGGCCGATCCTGCGGCACTTGTGCGCCCCCCACATGGGCGAGGGTGGTGTACAGGTCGACAATGTGCACGACGTCATTGGTGACGCGGCCACCGCTGATTTTCCCCGGCCAGCGCAGGATGAACGGCGCGCGCAGGCTTGCTTCCATGGCGGTGAAGTAGCTGCCGCGCCAAGGGCCGTTGGCGCCTTGCCAGGGGTAGGTCGCCTCACCTCCGTTATCGCTGGCGAAAACCACCAGGGTATTGTCTTCAATGCCCGCCGCCTTGATCGCATCGAGAATCTGCCCGCTGCGATGATCCATCTCGGCCAGCGCATCGGCCCACGAACCATTCCCGGTCTTGCCGGCGAATTCCGGGTTGGGAAGGGTGGGCATGTGCACCAGGGAGAACGGTACATAGGCAAAGAAGGGTTTCCCCGCCTTGGCATTACGCTGGATGAAGTCCACCGCGCGGGTGGCGACTTGCGCGTCGAGCGTGCGCCGGGTCGCCAAGTCCAGCCTGGCCACCTTGCGGGCCGGCTCGCCCTTGCGTGCTTCATAGATGTATTGCGCAGGTGCCAGTGACTCGTCCCAGCCCTGATTGCGCCCAATGGCCGGCTGTTCGTTGTCGGTGTCATCGGCGGCCGACCACATCGCTTCGTCATAGGTGCGCGGTATCCCGTACCACTCATCAAAACCCTGGTGAGTGGGAAAACGGTCCTCGTTGCTGCCCAGGTGCCATTTGCCCCAGATTCCGGTGGCGTAGCCGCGATCAGACAGTAACTCGGCAAGGGTGACTTCCCATTGCGTCAAACCATCCGGCGCACCGCCGCCGACCACTTTGTAGGTACCGGAGCGAATGGGAAAGCGCCCGGTCATCAGCGCCGAGCGCGAAGGCGTGCACTGCGGTTCGACGTTGAAATTGGTGAAGCGCACGCCTTCGGCAGCCAGTTCATCGATACGCGGTGTTGGCGCACCACGCAGGATGCCGCCGCCGTATACGCCGAGTTCGCTGTAGCCCAGGTTGTCCATCAGTATGACGACGATGTTGGGACTGGCCGGCTGTGCGAAGGCCGGCGTAGGGACGTTCAGTAGCGCTGCCGTGAGCGCAACAATGGACGCTATGGAGTTCATCGACATTCCTTCGGGATCGGATTTTCTCGCTGCCGATGCGTCACCCGAATCGCCTTGCCTTGCCTGCAAGACGATTCGTCCAACGCTCGGCACTGAGGATGTGATGCGTCAGCCCAGCAACGTCTGCGTGCGCTTGGCGGCCTTGCCACCGGCGCTGATCGCGCCGTCGATGAAGCCGCGCCAGCCTTCGCCATGGTCGCCCTGACCGAAGATGACCCGACCGCGATCCTGCTGGAAATGGTCGTAGTATTTGCCCAGCCAGTTGGGTCTGTAGCTGCAGTAGGTGCCGCGCGAATAAGGGTCGAGCGTCCACTCGTAGCTGTAGCATTCCGTCACTTCGATGCCCGGGAAGAAGCTTTCGAAGACCTGCTGCACGGCGTCGCGGTCCTGGACGTCGAGCTTGTCCGGGTCGCTGCCGAAGCAGGCGAAAAGGGTGTGGTCATCGGCCTTGGCATAGGTGGTCACCAGGCTGAGCGGCTGGTGCGAGTCGGCGATGCCCGTGTATTTGCCTTCTACAGGCAGCTTGCCCTTGGTCCGCACGAACACCTTCATCCCGCTGCCGGTATGGGTTTCCTTGGCGGCTGCTACCAGAGCCGGGTCCAGGGCAGGGGAGAACGCGATGCGCGGCAGCACGTTCATCGGCACCGCGACGATCACGGCGCCGGCCACGATGGTGTCGCCCTGTTGGGTGGTAATCAGCACCCGATCGCCCTTGTCTTCAACTTTGGCCACTGGAGTCGACAGGCGCACTTCGGGTTTACCGTCCGCGATCATTGCGTTGATCAGACTGATGGTGCCGTTCTTGAAGGTGTAGCGGCCAAGGGAATCGCTGAACTGCGACAGCTCCCAGCCCGGCAGAGACCACCAACGCAGCACGTCGGCATAGGACGCTTTGTCGCTCGTGGTGTGCGAAATGCCGGCGATGTAGGCGTCCACCACGGTGCGTTGCAGCGGCGTGAGCGAGAGCTGCGCATAACGGTCGGTCGCGCTCATCGCGTCCACGGCGCTGAGCTGATTCCAGGTGTACTTGGCGTCGTAGGGGCGCTCCCACAGCTTGCGAGCCTCGGCGAAGTAGGCATAGATCCCTTCGACGGCGCTCATCAACTCTTTGCCCGCGAGTTCGATGCGTTTGCCCTCGTGGATCACCGACAAGGTGTCCTTGCCTGGTACGTGGTGCTCGGGGGTTTCCTTGAGTTGCAGGCCGTAACGCTCGACTTCACCCCAGACAAAGGGTTGTGTCCAGTGGATCCAGGTGCCGCCCAGTTCGATCTTGTGGCCGGCGAATTCGCTGCTGAACGTACGGCCACCGAGGCGATTGCGCGCCTCCAGCAGCAGCGTCTTGTAGCCGTGCTTGCTGCTGTCGCGGGCAGCGGTCACCCCGGCGAAACCACCGCCAATGACCACCACGTCGTAATCGCAGCCAGCGCTCTTGCAACCCTGGTTGTTTTCTTGTGCCTGCACGCCATCGATGTGCGCCGCCCCCACAGCCACCGCCGCGCCAGCTGCACTGACGACCCCGGCATCGCGCAAAAACCTGCGCCGACTGACGCCACACTGGGTGTTCACTTCACGCTCCGTCATAGCCCAACCTCTTTATTGTTGTCATCGCCCTCGGGCGTTTAGCGCACAACGGTGACAGAGAGGCCCCGCCAAGAATCGCCTAACGGCGCCAGGCAATCTGACATCTGACGCCAGCCACAACGCACCGGGATATTTGCGTCTTCGCTAGTCCCCTGTAGGAGCGAGCCTGCTCGCGATGAACCCCGGAACACCGCGGTTATCCAGCAAGCGTGCGTTAACGTCAGCGACCATCGCGAGCAAGCTCGCTCCTACAGAACGATGACACCCCGAGGGGCGAGGGACGCCCCCCTTTTATTAGGGGTAGAGAGGTGGCGATGTTTGGAGTGTAATGGCTCGTGTTTCAAGGCGATCCGAGCAAGAGGCCCATCATGTCTCATGGCAACTACACGGTGTTCAGCGAGACGCTGCTGCAACGGCATAGCGAGATCTTCACGCCCTACCTGGAGTCCGTTGGCTTGAGTCAGGATGTCGTCGATCGCGCAGACAGCGAGGTACCACTGAGCAGTTACGTTCAGCTTCTGGAGACGACTGCCGAACATGTCGACCCCTGCCTGGGGTTGCGCATGGGCCTGGGGCAGCTGAGTCCGCCGACTTCGGGAAGCTATCTGGGCGCCTTCGGACACGCTGCACGCAGTGCCAGGGATGTCCGCGCCATGCTCAACTTCATCAGCCGCTACCTGGTGGTACATGCCCACGCCAATGAGCTGACCTGGTACTTGCGCGGTGGACGTGTGGAAGTCCACTACCAGCTGACCGACCCGAGTATTACGCGGCGCCGACAGGATGCCGAGTTTGCGATGGCCGGGCTGTACGCCACACTGTGCAAAGTCACGAATAACAAGTTCGCCCCGCTGCGGGTCGATTTCGCCCATCCACAGCCCGCCGACATCAGCCTCCACCAGCAGGCGTTCCAATGTCCATTGCGGTTCGGCCAATCCATCAATGTGATGATCTGGCCAAGCGCAATGCTCGAAGAGCCTTTGGTCACGGCCGATGAGCGCCTCTTCCAGGCGTTACAGCCGTTTCTGGAAGAACAGCGCAAGAAGCGCCTGGCGGATACCGAACTGACGTCACGCATCAGTCAGACCATTGCCGGCAATCTGCGAGCAGGCCACGTCGGCCTCGACGCGATCGCCAAGCAACTGGGTTTCAGTGCGAGGACATTGCAACGCCGACTGCAAGAACAGGACCTGGAGTTCAACACGCTGGTCGAGGAAATCCGCATTGCCAAGGCGTTGGAATACATGGAGAACTCCGCCCGCAGCATCAACGACATCGCGCTGGGGCTGGGCTACACCGAGGCCAGTTCGTTTACCCGGGCTTTCCGTCGCTGGACCGGGCTCAGTCCGCGCGAGTTTCGTCAGCATATTCGCTAAAACAACGAACAGCCCCTAAACGACAATGCCCGTATCCTGCGATATGGGCATTGTCGTTGTGGCGTTGCCTCAGAGCCAGTCGCGCAGCACCTGTTCAGTGTGCTCGCCACGTACAGGCAGCGGGCCCGGCCTGCCAGCCGGCGTACCACTGAAGCGAGGTGCCGGGTTGGCCTGGAGCATGCCATTTTCGCGGTCGAATACCTTGCGAGCCTGAAGGTGAGGGTGGTCCGCTGCCTCATCCAGGTTCAGTACCGGGGCGAAGCAGGCGTCAGTCCCCTCGAGGATTTCACACCATTGCTCGCGGGTACGCCGGGCGAAAATCGAAGCGAATTTCTCCCGCAGCTGCGGCCAGGTTTTCGGGTTGTAGCCGTTGGCGGTTTCCGGGTCGTCGCCCAGGCCAAGCTTCTCCCGCAGCAGAGCATAGAAACGCGGTTCCAAAGACCCCACGGACACATACTTACCGTCGGCGCAAAGGTAAGTGTTGTACCAGTGCGGGCCATCGAGCCCGCTTTGCCCGCGCTCGTTGGGCAATTGACCACCGGCCTTGGCGCTCAGCAGCAAATTCTGCATGTGGGCGCAGCCATCGACGATCGCGGCATCGATGACCTGGCCCTTGCCGGTAGTGCGAGCGTTCATGACGCCGGCGAGCAAACCGATGGCCAGGTAGAGCGCACCACCGCCAACGTCACCCACCAGACTTGGCGGTGCAATCGGTGCCTGCCCGGGCTGGCCGGCATACCACAGCGCACCGGCCAGCGCGATGTAGTTCATGTCATGCCCGGCGGCATGGGCCAGCGGACCATCCTGACCCCAACCGGTCATGCGGCCGTAGACCAGACGCGGATTGCGCGCCAGGCAAACATCCGGTCCGAGGCCCAGGCGTTCCATCACGCCGGGACGCATGCCTTCGATCAGGGCGTCACAGCTTTCTACCAGGCTCAGTACGGTCTGGATGCCTTCCGGGCTTTTGAGATCAACCCCGACGGAGCGTTTGCCGCGCTTATAGATAGCACCTGCGCCCATGTCGATTTCGTCAGCAGTCTGTGCGCCACGCTCCACCAGCACCACATCAGCGCCAAGATCGGCAAGCAGCATTCCACAAAAGGGTCCAGGCCCAAGCCCCGCGATTTCAAGAACCTTAAGGCCCGACAGCGGCCCTTGTTTCGTCTGCATAGCGCTCTCCATTGAAAGTTCAGTACAGATCGATGATAGCGTTCGGACAAAACGCCCAACCCCACTCATTGGGGGTGGGTGGCAGTTCACGGCACTGGTTCAAGCTGCAGGTGATAACACGTCCATGGCCAGTCTGAAGAGGTAAGCATCGTGAACCGCAGCATTTCCACCTTGATCGGTAGAAACACCAAACTTGACGGTGGCATTGTCTTTGGCAATACGCCGCGTCTGCGCTGGGCAAACTGGATCAAGCCCGATCAGGACAACCTGGTGGACCTCGCCACGCGCGGCCTGCTGGTGCAGCAGGCCGGCAAAAATATCCTGATAGTCGCCGGAGCCGAGGCGCTTCTGGCTCCACCACCACGAACCTGCCGTTGTCAGCCGCGTGCTCCGGGGTTGCTGGACACCCTGGCCAAACTCGGGCTTGGCGAAGGTGATATCGATGCGGTCGTACTGCCTCATCTGCATGCGCAGCTATCAACTGAACTGGCTGGCCTGGTCAGGGAAGGGGAGATGCCGCGCCTGCTGTTTCCAAATGCGCACTACATCGTGGGTGAACGCCATTGGCAGCGTGCCCGGCACCCGCATCCGCGTGACAGAGGCCAGTTCGTCTCGCCGATCATTCACCGCCTCGAGGACAGTGGCCGCCTGGTGCTGGTCAATGGCGGCCGCTGTGACCAGCTCGGCGATGGCTGGCAGTTCCATGTCTGTGATGGCTATACACCGGGACATCTGGTGCCTGAAATCGCTATGCCGGGCGGTCCGGTGGTGTATGCCGGCGACCTGATCCCGGGCATCCATTGGCTTGACCTGGATATCACCAGCGCCTACGACCGCAATCCAGAGTGCGTAGTCGGCGAGAAGGAGCGCCTGCTCGACCACCTGGTGGCCAGCGGCGGCCGGTTGTTTTTTTCCCGGGATCCTGAGATCGCCATGATCAAGGTCACGCGCGATCGGCAGGCACGTTACACGCCCTTCGACCAGCACGCTTCGTTCAGCCGATTCGAGGCCTGAGCGAGGCTGCAAAAAAAACGCCGCTTATCTCACGATGGCGGCGTTTTTTTCTTATTGCAGTGCAGTATCAGGCCTGAACGACCAAGCGGCCAGCCAGCCCTGTCTGGCAAATAAAAAGTAGGGGCAGACCATTTAGCCGAGGAGGGTGACCGCCCGCACCGCCAAAATGGAACCTGCACCTACGAAAACTGTAAGTCGCTGACAATCAACAGGCTGGTACCGAACTTGATATATCGACGCTTTTGTTTCGACTTGATGTAAGCACCAAGCCGGACAGTTCCCAATTGTTGGCCATCACAGCGATGGAAACACCACCTTTTAGGGGGGGGTAGCGCTTGAAGAACACCACTCAGCTAGCAGTAGGGTGCTCGTTTCTGCGTTGGTAAAGTATATAACTCAACTAAATGGTTGTTTAGTTTAGTTATATGGATTACTTATATAAACGAACAGGGCAAAGGAACGTTTCTAACCGAAAACAGCCAACCAGATCGTATGCCCACCACAAGCCGGATCTTCCGTTGTTTGCTCAACGACGCTAAAACTATGGGCATTGAGCAGTGCAACATATTCATCGTGGTCCAGGCTGGCATGATAAAGCGTTTCACCCTCGAAGCTGCCCAACGCAATGCCATGGGCCGTTCCGCTGGTAAACATCAGAGCGGCACCAGGTTGGGCATGGGCCTGGAAAATCGGGAACATTCGACGCTGATCCTCAGGCGTCAGGTGAAAGAAACTGTCCCACGCCAGAATGCCAGCGAAACGCTGTTCAAGCGCCAATTGGCGCATGTCGGCCACATGCCAATCGTGCTGCGCAAAACGTTGCCGACACAAGGCGATCATCGCCATGGACGAATCAATGCCAGACACAGCGTGTCCCGCGCCGATCAAGTAACCAGCCATGGGTTCGGCACAGCCACAGCCGATGCCGAGGACATGACCAGCCGCAACCGGCATGGCCTGGCGAAAACGATCCAGCCAGGATTGTTCGACCAGACGCCGCGAGCGAACGCGATCCGCCGTCGTACCATGGGCAGCTCGACAGAATGGAGGTTGATATGGGACGCCTTGGTTGAGGCTGAAGGTATCGCGTCGGGAGAGACTGGAAGTTCATTCGCATGGATCAACACCCAATACGGAGAACCTGACCCCAATGCAGAACTGCACGGAGCTGCAATCAAGGATGCGCCTCGTGCAGAGATGGTGCTGCACTTAACGAATAGTCGAGATCGGTCTTCGGGAAGCTGAACGGTTGTCACGGTAGCCTTTACAAATATTGTCACTGACCGCTTTTCGCCTTTTTCTCACGACTGCGAAAATGACTCGACGCTACCCCTCATCCCGCCACGCTGGAGCTGGCCGGCAAATCGGTGAATATCGCGTTGGGCTTACTGGAAAGAATGGCGCATGATGGCGTAGGCGTAACAACAGGAGGCACGTAATGGTCAAGGTAGCGTTGTTCGTTCGTCTGGAAGCCAAATCCGGGAAAGAGAAAGAGGTAGAGAGCTTTCTCTTGGGTGGCCTTCCAATAGTGGAGGATGAGCCGGCCACTACGGCTTGGTTCGCCATCCGCTTGGGGCCGTCCACCTTTGGCATCTTTGACGCTTTCCCGGATGAAGCAGGCCGGCAGGCTCATCTTTCGGGCAAGGTCGCAGCGGCGCTTATGGCCAAGGCTGCCGAGCTGTTTGCCACACCGCCATCAATTGAGAAGGTTGACGTCCTTGCGGCCAAGCTACCCGGCTAAGCAAGTCCAACAAGGCGCTCCAACCAATTTCCCTGCCGCCACTTTGCAGCATCAGGGGCGCGGCTGAGTTTGGACGTTTAGCGATGCCAACTGGGATAAAGCCGTGGAGGGGGCTGGCGATCCTGCTGACGCCTGTATCCACACCAGTGTGCAAGCCGAATTGCCCGATGCCCTTTGGTTGGATATGGAGCCGAACGCTGCACCGAAACCCATCAAAGCGCTGACCCCGATATCGCCGGGCGATCACAGCCAGATGTTCAGCAGTTGGCTGTGGCAGGGCACCGGCAGCCTAAATGTTAAACAGTTGCGTTTTATATATGAAGTGAGCCGTCACATTTTTTTGTACACAGTCTTGAACGACTGCTTTTGGCTAGCGGCCGTTCAGATGGAAGCCCCAACCATCTACGTATAGGCTGTGCGCTTCTGAAATGGATTTCCAGGTGAGGGCAAGTGGCTTATGGAAAGTTCCGAAATTCACGAACGGTTGAACAACCGTCGATTCATCGTCGCCAACAACACCCAAGGGCTATCGGGTAACGGAACGGTATTTCATTATCTCGTCGACGGCGGGGCCATCACCGGCACTTACCACGGCGGCCGGATCCGCATGGGCAGTCAAGTGGGGCGGGTGACGGGCAGCAACACTATCGAGCTTCTTTATCACTGCCTTACCACTGAGGACGAGATCCTTGCTGGCTGGTCGCGCGGCGAGATTGGCCAAGACCATCATGGGCGCACGACGCTTCACTTTGTTTGGGGATGGCTATCCGGTGCGACGGGGGGGGGGCGAGTCTAGTTACGTCGAGCTTGTCGACTAGCTAGCCTATTGCAGAAGCAGCGATTCGCGAACGTCCGCGAAGAGTTGAAAGCAGATATGTCGTCAATTGAGGCAGGTCCATACAAGCTCGAAAGGCCGCAACTGCGGCCGCAAACTCCATTAAACGCTTTACTGGAACCGTTCCGGCTCTATCGGGCTCCGAGCCTGACTTCGGCTTTCAACATCTTCCAGCAACGAATCCACCAGCGCCTGGCAGATCTGCAGCAAATGTTCGGTCGCTGGATTGACAGCGACAGGCGAAAGGTTCCCGGGGCAGAGCAGGGGATTCAACGCGGGCGGCGAACTTTAAACACTGAACTCCGGCAACATGAGCGTTCGACCCACCCGGATCATCAGCACGTTGCCATCACGCACAGCAGGACGGGAACCCATGCCAAACCCTTCATTCGGTGAATCCTCCTGCACCACTGCGGCCAGCGGCCTGGTGGAAGTGCGCGGCGCGCGGGAAAACAATCTCAAAGACGTCGATGTCGCCATTCCACGCAATGCGCTCGTGGTGTTTTCCGGTGTGTCGGGTTCCGGCAAGTCCTCGCTTGCCTTCGGCACGATCTATGCCGAGGCGCAGCGGCGCTACTTCGAGTCGGTTGCCCCCTATGCGCGGCGATTGATCGACCAGGCGGGCGTTCCGGATGTCGATGCGATCGACGGCCTGCCGCCAGCGGTCGCATTGCAGCAACAGCGCGGGGCGAGCAATGCGCGCTCTTCCGTAGGCAGTGTGACCACGCTGTCCAGTTTCATACGCATGATGTACTCGCGTGCCGGCGCGTATCCCGCCCATCAACCGATGTTGTATGCGGAGGACTTTTCGCCAAACACGCCGCAAGGGGCCTGTCCGGCGTGTCATGGCCTGGGCCACGTGTACGAGGTGACGGAGGCGAGCATGGTACCCGATCCGTCGCTGAGCATACGTGATCGGGCCATCGCCGCCTGGCCACCGGCCTGGCATGGTCAGAACCTGCGCGACATCCTGGTCACCATGGGCTACGACGTCGACCGCCCCTGGAAGGATCTGTCCAGAAAAGACCGTGACTGGATCCTGTTCACCGAGGAGACGCCCACGGTACCGGTCTATGCGGGCTTCACACCTGGCCAAACCCGTGACGCACTCAAGCGCAAGCTTGATCCCAGCTACATGGGGACCTTCACCGGCGCGCGACGCTATGTGCTGCACACCTTTGCCAATACCCAGAGCGCATTGATGAGAAAGCGCGTGTCGCGCTACATGGAAGGCAAGCCATGTCCGACCTGCCACGGCAAGCGGCTCAAGGCCGAGGCGCTGTCGGTCACCTTTGCCGGGTTGGACATTGGCGAGTTCATGCAAATGCCGCTGGACCACCTGGCTGCACTGCTTGAGCCCATAGCCCAGGGCGATTTTCGCGCGCACGCCGCCGGGGAGGGCTCCGACCTGTCCGCGACCCGTCGTGATCGATCCGAACGTGCCGCGCACGGTCGTGCGGTGCATGCCGCATCGCCTGACGTGCGCCGGACCTCGGCGCTCTCGGAGGAGAAGCGCCTTGCCGCACAGCGCCTGGTCGGGGGTGTGATGGCGCGACTGCGCCAGCTGCGCGGATTGGGCCTGGGTTACCTCACCCTGGATCGGGCCACCCCGACGCTATCGGCTGGCGAGCTGCAACGCTTGCGCTTGGCCACGCAACTGAGCTCCATGCTGTTTGGCGTGGTGTATGTGCTCGACGAACCCTCAGCAGGCCTGCACCCCTCAGACAGCCAGTCGCTGTACGACGCGCTGGACAAGCTGCGCGATGCCGGCAATTCGGTGTTCGTGGTGGAACACGACCTCGACTTGATGCGCCGCGCGCAATGGCTGGTGGATGTGGGGCCGGATGCGGGAGAGCGGGGCGGCCATGTGCTTTACAGCGGTGTGCCGCAAGGGCTGCGTAAGATTGCCGAGTCGCGCACCGCACGTTATCTGTTCGATGAAATCCCTGCGCCGGCTAGCCGTGGGCGCGAACCCGCCGGCTGGCTGGAGTTGCGAGGTATTCGGCGGCACAACCTGCACGGCGTGGATGCCAACATCCCGCTCGGCGTGCTGACGGCGGTGACCGGCATCTCGGGTTCGGGAAAGTCCAGCCTGGCCGCTCAGGCCTTGCCGGAACTGTTGCTGTTGCACCTGGGGCACGAGCCCGAGGACGATGCGGCTGAAAACGCCGGCAGCGAAGGGCCGGCGATGATCGAAGTCACCGGTGGCCACCTCGCAGGCGATGTGGAGGTGGTCCAGCGCCTGGTCCAGGTCGACCAGAAGCCGATTGGCCGTACGCCACGTTCCAACCTGGCCACCTACACCGGTCTGTTCGATCACGTGCGAAAACTGTTTGCCGCTACGCCGGACGCGCGCCGTCGTCGCTTCGACGCCGGGCGATTTTCCTTCAACGTGTCGAAGGGGCGCTGCGAGACGTGCGAAGGTGAGGGTTTCGTCAGCGTTGAGCTGCTGTTCATGCCCAGCGTCTACGCACCCTGTCCCACGTGCCATGGCGCGCGCTATAACGAGGCCACGCTCGCCGTGCGCTGGAATGGAAGCAACATCGCCGATGTGCTGAACATGACGGTGGAAGAAGCCCAGGACTTCTTTGCGAGCCAGGACGCCATCGCGCGGCCGTTGCAGCTACTGCGGGACATCGGGCTGGGTTATCTGCGCCTTGGGCAGCCCGCCACGGAGTTGTCGGGGGGCGAAGCGCAACGCATCAAGCTCGCCACGGAGCTTCAGCGAAGCCAGCGAGGTCGCAGCCTGTATGTGCTCGACGAGCCGACTACCGGCCTGCACGCGTCGGATGTCGACCGCTTGCTGGTACAACTGCAGCGCCTGATCGATGCTGGCAATACCGTGGTGATGATCGAGCACGACATGCGCGCGGTGGCCCAGGCCGACTGGGTGATCGACGTTGGGCCTGGCGCGGGAGAGGCGGGCGGCCGGATAGTAGCGGTCGGCACGCCCCGGCAGGTAGCGGTCGCGCCAACAAGCCAGACAGCTCCTTTCATGGCTGAGGCGCTCAGGCGCGCGCCACAGTCAGTCGACTGATCGCACAAGGGCGACCTTGTTCTGGTCACGATCGCAAGGTTGGTACGCGTGCTCCGCCTGAGTCGAAAATGGCACTTCACAGCCGGCCGCTACCGACCGATTTTGTTGAAAAAGTCGGTTAAAGATTTCAATCTCACATCTGCTGACGTGCCGATAAATTTCAAATTTCATGTAGACGCACGCACTTCAATTTTGGCGAAGCGTTTTTACACACTCTGGGCCGATTGCTGCCGATCAATCCGAGCCGGAGTTGACCTGAAACAAGCGCTCTGCGAGCGCTACAAAACTTTAAGTGATTCAGTATTGAAGAATCTGACCGAGGACGGCAGTAGGGGGACTGTGGCGACGTACGCTGGAAAAGACATAATCGATTTGACCAGAGGGTGCTCCTAGGTCGAGCGAGTCGAGAAATCGAAGTCAGCTAAACGGCGGCAATCTGATACGGTTTTTTATGTTGGATCTGAACCTTTTTTTTGTTGGTCGGTGCTCTATAGAGTGCGCGTCCGACGCACTAGTGGACAGTGATCGGCCGCCCACTATTTCGGGCTCTCTGATGACCGGATGACCTCGAGAGTCTTCAGGAACCACCATGAATACTCGTCCTGGCTTCCACAGCAAGGCATTGCCCGAGTCGCAACGTGACATCCTCGGCATGATCGCGACCGACCATCATCTGGGCGAAATACTCTGCGCCATCTGCGAGATGCTCGACGCACAGTCCCCCGAAACCTTCTGCTCGATTCTGCTTACCGATGCCGAGGGTAAACGCTTGCTGAGCGGCGCGGCGCCCGGCCTGCCGATCGAATACAGCAAGGCGGTTCATGGTATGACCATTGGACCAGAGGAAGGAACCTGTGGCACCGCAGCGTTCCGGCGCGAACTGGTGGTCACCGAAGACATCGCCCGGGACCCCAACTGGGAGCGTTTTCGCGACCTGGCGCTGGGGCATAACCTGCGTTCCTGCTGGTCGGTGCCTTTGCTCTCCCATCAAGGAAACGTGTTGGGTACATTTGCCCTATACCAGAACCGCGTCCATGCACCGGACGAGGCGCAGATTCAACGACTGGCCTGCGCAGCCCAACTGGCAGTCATCGCGATCCGCCATGAGCGTGACGGCCAACGACTGGAGGAAAGCGAGCAACGTTTTCGGTCGTTGTTCACCTACAACCCCAACCCGGTGTTCGCCCTTGATCTGGCTGGCAACATCCAGAGTGTGAACCCAGCAGGCCTGAAGCTGAAACCGCACACCGCAACCGATTTCATTGGTCATCACTTTTCCCATCTGGTGCTTGAAGAAGACCTGCAACGGGTCAGTCAGCATTTTTCCGCAGCCCGCGCCGGAGAGCCTCAGCGCTTCGAGGCGCGGGTTCGCGACGAGAGTGAAAAGCTGTTGACCATGGACATCTCTAACCTGCCGATCATGGTCAACGGAGAGATCGTCGGGGTATTTGGCATTGCCCGGGACATCAGCGAGCAAAAGCATTTCGAGCGCCAATTGAGCTTCAACGCCAGCCATGACCGTCTGACCGGTTTGCTCAACCGTGTCTCGCTTGAAGACCGGCTTGTTCTGGATTGTCACATCAGTCGTCGGCGTAAGCGTCGTCTGGCGGTGATGTGCATAGATCTGGATGGATTCAAATCCATCAACGATTCGACCGGGCACTACTTCGGCGATCAGGTGCTGATCGAGGTGGCGCAGCGTATGACCCAGCAGGTTCGTCCCGGGGATACCATCGTGCGCATGGGCGGTGACGAATTTATCGTGCTGTTGCCTGACCTGCTTCGTGATGAGGACGTTGTACCGGTGGCCGAGCGCTTGATGGCCAGCATTGCCAGACCCTACTGTGTCCAGGGCATTGACTTGCACGTGAGTGCCAGTATCGGCATCACCCTGAGCGATGGTCACATCGAGCAGCCGATGCAGCTGATCCAGCAGGCTGACATGGCCATGTACAAAGCCAAGCAGCAAGGGCGCAACAACTTTCAGTGGTACACCAGCGATCTTAATCAGCGCGTTTGTGAGCACGCGAGCCTGCGCAATGACCTGCAAAAGGCTATCGAAACTCAATCGTTACAGCTGCATTATCAACCGCAGATAGACGCGCGCACGGGGCGGGTGGTCGGGATCGAAGCGTTGCTGCGCTGGGAGCATCCGGAAAAAGGATTCATCTCTCCGGCGGTGTTTGTGCCAGTGGCAGAGGACAGTGGTCAGATCATCCCGCTAAGCCTTTGGGTTCTTGATACGGCTTGCGCGCAGTTGCGCCAGCTAGGCGAGCAGGGCATCACCGGCATCTCAATGGCCGTGAATATTTCGCCGATGCATTTTCAGCGTGGCCATTTCGTCCAGTGTATTCAGGCTACCCTGGACAAACATGGTCTGCTGGGTGAGCAGCTGGAGCTGGAGATCACCGAGTCGCTTCTGCTGCATAACGCTGAACAGGCGATCGACACGTTGCACCGGCTCAAGGCGTTGGGGGTGCGCATTGCTCTCGATGATTTCGGCACCGGTTTTTCCAGCCTCAGCTATCTCAAGCGTTTGCCCATCGACAAGATCAAGATTGACCGCTCGTTCATCCAGGAAATCGCCACCGACCATCACGATGCAGCGATCACCCAAGGCATCATTTCCATGGCCCATCACCTCAGCCTGACGGTGGTCGCCGAAGGCGTGGAAACGGCTGCCCAGGTGGATTTTCTGGAGGTCAGTCGCTGCGATATTTTTCAGGGGTATTACTTTGCCAAACCGATGCCCTTTGCAGAAATCGAAGCGTTCCTGAGCCATCCCGTTTCCCTCTCCCTGACCGGCAATTGTGTCGGGTCCCAGACCTGAAATTCAGACGCTAAGGCAAATTTTCAGACCCCAGCGCAGAACTCCCTCTCCCCAGGCAAGGCGCTCCCTGCGCCTTTCTCACACACTCGGCTCTAACGCTATCGCGCTGCAAAACAACAAGAGCCGCGAAAAATGACTAGTTTCCAACCTGCTACCGAAAGCCAGACCGGCCACATCGGCGCCCGTCAGACCCGTGTCGAGGACGCCGCATTGTTGCGCGGCCTTGGCTGCTATGCCGATGACGCTGCGATCCCGCCGGGTACGCTACACGCGGCGATCATCCGTTCACCCCACGCTCATGCGCGGATCACCTCGGTGGACTTTTCCAAAGCGCTGCTGATGAAAGGCGTGCACGGCGTACTGGTCGGCGAAGACGTCAAACGCTGGGCGCTACCGTTCCCGGTGGGTGTGCGTCAGCCGATGGAGCACTGGTGCGTTGCCGTCGACAAGGTGCGTTACGTCGGAGAGCCGGTGGCCGTGGTGATCGCTGAGAGCCGCTATCTGGCCGAAGACGCCATCGAAGGTGTGCGCGTTGAATACGAGCCGCTGCCACCGATCATCGATCCTGAACTGGCCACCGCCGAACAGGCGCCGATCCTGCACGAAGCAGTCGGCAGCAACGTGGTCAACGAACGGCACTTTCGTTATGGCAAACCGGAGCAGGCGTTCGAGCAGGCGCCGCACAAGGTCTCGCTCAAAGTGAAGTTTCCGCGCAGTTCCTGCACACCCATCGAATGCTATGTGGTGCTGGCTCAGTACGAGCGCGCCACTGGCATTTATGACGTGCTTGCCAATTTCCAGGGCCCCTATGCGTTACACACGGTCATGGCCCGTGCACTGAATGTGCCCGGCAACCGATTGCGTTTGCGCACACCGAAAGATTCCGGCGGCAGCTTTGGCATCAAGCAAGGCGTGTTCCCTTACGTGGTGATGATGGGCCTGGCGTCACGCAAGGTCGGTGCACCGGTGAAGTGGGTCGAGGACCGTCTGGAACATCTTCAGGGGGCTTCTTCGGCGACCAATCGGGTGACCGAAATTGAAGCGGCGGTAGAAGCCGATGGCCGCATCACCGCGTTGCGTTATGACCAGATCGATGATTGTGGTGCCTACCTGAGAGCGCCCGAGCCGGCAACTTTCTACCGCATGCACGGGAATCTGACGGGTGCCTACGCAATCCGCAATGTACAAGTGCGCAACCGGGTGGTGCTGACCAACAAGACCCCCTCCGGCCTGAACCGTGGTTTCGGTGGCCCGCAAGTGTATTTCGCCCTGGAGCGGCTGCTGCAACACATCGCCGTGCAGTTGAAGCTTGATCCGTTGGACGTGATCCGCCGCAACCTGGTGCCCGCCGATGCCTTTCCTTACCAAGCGGCCGCGGGTGCGTTGCTCGATTCCGGCAATTACCAGGCAGGCATTGCCTTGGCGGTGGCTGATGGCGGTCTCGACGAGTTGCTCAAACGTCGTGATCGGGCGCGTGCCGAAGGCCGAATCTATGGCATTGGGTATGCCGCCGTCATCGAACCCTCGATTTCCAACATGGGTTACATCACCACCGCGATGACACCCGAAGAGCGGCGTAAGGCCGGTCCAAAAAACGGCGCTGTCGCAACGGCAACCATTAACGTCGGCCCGTTGGGGGACGTCAGTGTGCACGTGTCCTCGGCCCCGCAAGGGCAGGGCCACCAAACCACCGTGGCCCAGGTCGTCGCCGAAGTGCTTGGGGTTGCGCTGGAATCCATCGTGGTCAACGTCGAGCTCGATACCCAGAAGGACGCCTGGTCGATTGCCTCGGGCAACTATTCGAGCCGCTTCGCCGGTGCTGTAGCCGGTGCCGTCTATAAGGCCGCGCTGAAGATCCGCGATCGCCTCGCCGCGATTGCCGCCGAGCAGCTGCAGGCCAGTCCCGAAGATATTCGCTTCGCGGGCGGCAAAATTTTTGTCGTCAATGGTGGTGCGGTGGCGCCATTCCATCGGATTGCTGGTGCGACCCACTGGTCGCCGGGCCTGCTGCCGGAAGGTGAAAGCGGCGGTCTGCGCGAAACCGCCTTCTGGAGCCCGCCGCAACTGGTGGCCCCGGACGACCAGGATCAGGTCAATAGCTCGCTGTGCTACGGCTTTGTCTTCGACATCTGTGGTCTGGAAATCGACCGCATGACCGGCGAGATCCACATTGATCGCTACGTCACCTGTCATGACGCCGGCCGCCTGCTCAACCCGGCGCTGGTCGATGGCCAGATTCGTGGTGGCTTCACCCAAGGCCTCGGCGCGGCGCTGATGGAAGAGTTCGCCTACGGCGAGGACGGCAGCTTCCTGAGCGGGACCTTCGCCGATTATCTGGTGCCGACCGCACCGGAAGTGATCGAACCGATGATCCTGCACATGGAAACGCCATCGCCATTCACCCCGCTGGGCGCCAAGGGCGTGGGCGAGGGCAACAATATGAGCACGCCGGTGTGTATCGCCAACGCGGTGGCCGACGCCCTCGGTCGCTCGGACATTCGTCTGCCACTGACTCCCTCCAAAGTACGCACGCTCATCGGGATCGACGAACCACCACGGCCCGCCGGTATGGAGCCTGATGAAAACCTGGACACAGCACCTGCCGGTGGACCGGCACTGCGGGCCAACGACTCGGTGGTGATTCCTGCTTCGCCGCAACAGGTCTTCGATACCTTGCTCGACCCGCAGACGCTGGCGGCGATCATTCCCGGTTGTCACGACCTGGTGCTAGAAGGCGAAAACCGTTACCGCGCGGATGTCACCGTCGGCGTCGGCATGATCCGTGCGCGCTTCGAGGCCAAGGTTGCCCTGAGTGATCTGGACCCTCCGCATTCATTGCGACTGTCCGGTTCCGGAAGCAGCTTGATGGGTTCGGCCCAGGGCCAGGCCAAGGTGCGTTTCGTCGAACTGGAAAATGGCCACACACGCCTGGAATACCAGTACCAGGTGGCGGTCAGCGGCAAAGTCGCCGCGGTCGGCGGCCGAATGTTGCAAGGGGCCTCGAAAGTGATCATCGGACAAATCTTTACTCGCCTGTCGCAACGGGTCAGCGGCCAAGCCATTTCCACCAGCTGGTGGGCACGATTGCAGGCCTCGCTTGGCGCGCTGTTTGGCAAGGGAGGTGCGCAATGAAACCGGCTGCTTTCGATTACGTTCGGGCTGACACCCGTCGTCAGGTGATGGAGTTGCTCGCCGAGTACGGCCAGGAAGCTCGCATCATTGCCGGTGGCCAATCGCTGATGGCGGTGTTGAACATGCGGCTGGCTCAACCCAAGTTGCTGATCGATATCAATCATGTGGCTGAGCTGGCCTACATCGAACTGCGCAAGGATTGCCTGGCGGTAGGTGCCGGGGTACGACAGGCGCAGCTGTTGGCGCGTTCGACCCTGATGGACGAGGTGCCTTTACTGGCACTGGCGATGCCCTGGATCGGTCACTTCCAGACGCGTAATCGCGGCACCGTCTGCGGTTCGGTGGCTCACGCCGACCCCAGCGCCGAGCTGCCGCTGTGCCTGGTGACGCTGGGCGGCGAGATCGTTCTCGAGTCGAAAAAAGGCAAACGCATCGTCAAGGCTGCCGACTTCTTCCAAGGCATTCTCACCACCGATAAGCGTGCAGATGAACTGGTCGTCGAGGTGCGTTTTCCGCTCAAGCGCGAAGGCATCACTTATCGCTTCCGCGAAATCGCCATGCGCCACGGCGACTTTGCAATTGTCTCCCTGGCCGCGGCCATCGGCGCGGAGCAGGTCGAACTCGGCATCGGCGGGGTCGCTGACCGTCCGCAACGTCGCAGTCTGCCTCGTGGTGCGGGGCTGCCGGACGCGCTCAATCAAACCGCCTGGTCGCTCGACGCTCAAGACGACGTGCAGGCCAGCGCTGCCTATCGCCGCCAACTGATTCGCGAGCTGGGTCATCAGCTGATCGAAGGAGTCTGAACATGCGTGTAACTGCCGACCAAACCTTTCCGATTCGCCTGGAACTCAATGGCCGCTCCCGCGAAGCACTGGCTGAACCGCGGACCCAACTCTGCGACTTCCTGCGCCACGACCTCGGTGCCACCGGTGTCCATGTCGGATGCGAACACGGCGTCTGCGGCGCCTGCACGGTGTTGGTGGACGGAGTCGCCATGCGTTCCTGCCTGATGCTCGCGGTACAGGGGCACGAGCGCCGTATCGAGACCGTCGAGTCCCTGGCCGACGACGACACGCTGAGCGATCTGCAACAAGCCTTTCGCCGACATCACGCCTTGCAGTGTGGCTTTTGCACTGCGGGCATTCTCATGTCCTGCGTGGATTTCCTCGAACGGGTACCCAGCCCGGACGAGATCCAGGTACGCGACATGCTTTCGGGGCATCTATGTCGCTGCACCGGCTACACAGGCATCGTCCAGGCCGTGCTCGAAGTCGCTGCCCAGCGCCAAACGAACAAAGGGGTATAACAAAAATGTTCGATCTCGGACGCAGTTTCCTCGCTGCCGTTGAACGCCGGCCGCACGCCGTGGCGGTCAGTGACGGTGCACTGAAGAAAACCTATGAGGACTGGTTCGTCGATATCCAGAGCGCCGCTTGGGGCTTGCAATGCCTTGGGCTGCGACGCGGTGATCGACTGCTGGTAGCAATGCAAAACCGCTGGCAGATGGCAACCCTGCATTGGGCCTGCCAGTTTACGGGCATCGTCATGACCCCGTTGAACTGGCGTTCGACCGCCGATGAACTGGGCTACTGCATCGAAGATGCGCAAATCCGTGCAGTGGCTTACGACGACGCTACCGTGACCGCCGTGGCCGGTTGCAGCGCCGCCACAAGGCTGCCACGGATCACCGCCGGTCTGCGTGCCGCCAACACCGACCTGAGTTTCGAGGAACTGTGTTCGCAGACCCCCTCAGGCATCATTTTGCAGGCCGACGCCGAGGATTTTTCACTGCTGCTGTACACCTCCGGAACCACCAGCAAGCCCAAGGGCGTGCCCCGGCGGCACCGTTGCGAACGCGCCGCGGCGGTTGCCCACGTAGCGCAAAACCTCTACCGCCAGAGCGAGTGCACGCTGGGTGTCATGCCGCTTTACCACACCATGGGCGTGCGTTCGTTGCTGTCCATGGCGCTGATCGACGGACATTTCGTCTGTGTGCCGAAGTTCGACGTGGAAGCCACGCTGCAGGCCATCGAACGGGAAAAGGTCAGCAACCTGTACCTGGTGCCGACGCTCTACCACATGCTCATTGAGCACCCGGCCTTTGCCCGTGAACGAGTCGCCAGTGTGGAGAAAATCGGCTTTGCCGGTGCGCCGATGAGCGACGGTTTGATGCGTCGCGTCGAGCAGGCGTTCCAGCCGCAATTGTTCGTCAATCATTACGGCAGCTCGGAAATCTACACCTTCACCATCGACCAGCAAGCCAACCGCAAACCCGGTTCGTCAGGGCGCAGTGCTATGAACCAGCGCGTGCGCGTGGTGCCGATCGATGCTCAAACGCCGGACGTGCAGGTCAACCCATTGGAGGAGGGCCAGATCATCGCCGACCTGGCAAGTGACGAGGCGTTCGAGGGCTATCTGAACCGCCCCGAAGCGACCGCCAAGGCGTTGCGTGATGGATGGTATTTCACCGGCGACATCGGCTACTTCGATCTGGAGGGCGATCTGTTCGTCACGGGTCGTGTCGATGACTTGATCATCACCGGCGGCGAAAACGTCAGCCCGGCAGAAATCGAAAACATGCTTTCTCTGCACCCGGCAGTGGAAGAAGTGGTGGTGGTCGGTCTGCCCGACGAGCAGTGGGGCAAGATCATTGCCGCGTTTATCAAGCTGCGCGCCGAAGTCTCGGAAGGCGACCTCGATGCCCATTGCATCGCTTCGGGCCTGGCCAAATTCAAGCGGCCACGGCGTTACCAGTTCATCGATCAGATTCCCAAGTCTCCAGTGGGCAAGGTGCTGCGGCGCGTGCTGCTGGCCCAATTCCAGGAACAGGCCTTGAAGGCCATCAGCTAATCATCCAGAGGACACTCTCATGCAACAACAAGCGATCCAGCAATTTCTCGACACTCAGTTCGATGGCTTCCAGGTTGAAGTCGATGTGTCCCGCGAGCGCGCCGACATCATCCTCAACCGGGCGCCATTGAACGTCATTTCCATGGGGCAGCGCGATCAATTGCGCCTGGTCTTCGAAGCCCTCGATGCACACAAAGACGTGCGCGTCATCGTGCTGCGCTCGGTGGGTGAACACTTCTCCAGCGGCGGCGACATCAAGGGTTTCCTCGAAGCCTCGCCCGAGCACGTTTCGAAGCTGGCCTGGAACGTCGCGGCACCGGCACGTTGCGAAAAACCGGTGATCGTCGCCAACCGTGGTTACACCTTCGGCGTCGGTTTCGAACTGTCCCTGGCCTGCGATTTCCGTATTGCTTCGCAAACCACTCGCTACGCCTTGCCTGAGCAGAACCTGGGTCAGATCCCGGGCTCGGGTGGCTCCGCGCGCTTGCAGAAAATCATCGGCATCACCCGCACCAAGCACATGGTGATGCGCGCCAAACGCATTACCGGCGACCAGGCCTACGCCTGGGGTATCGCGACCGAGGTCGTGCCGGATACCGAACTGGAAAGCACCGTCGATGCGTTGGTCGATGAACTGCGGCGCTTCTCGCCGCTGGCTCAGCGCACGGCGAAAAAACTGATCAACGACAACGAAGACGCGCCGCTGACCGTCGCGATCGAAATGGAAGGTCACTGCTACAGCCGTCTGCGCAGTTCCAAGGACTTCAAGGAAGGCGTCGAAGCGTTTCACAGCAAGCGTGAGGCCGTATTTATCGGCGAGTAGATCGTACCGGCGAACAGGCCCGGGAGTATGTTGGTAACGGCGTACGCCTTACGGAGCAGGGCCTGCCGCTCCTTTTGATTCACCGCTTGTGTGAGGCAACCATGACTACGACAACAACAATAACTGCATCACCCACCAGCGCCGCTATCGATACGCCGCAGATTCCACCGGGCAAGGCTTTGCTCGCGGCATTTGCCTCGACATTCGGCTGGGCGCTGGATTTGTTTGACCTGTTCATTCTGCTCTATGTGGCGCCGATCATCGGCCGCCTGTTCTTCCCCTCGGACACCCCGACACTGTCGCTGGCCGCCGTGTACGCCTCGTTCGCCGTGGCCTTGCTGGTACGTCCGCTGGGCTCGGCGATCTTTGGCGCGTATGCCGACAAACACGGTCGTAAGCGTGCGCTGATGGTATCGATGGTCGGCGTCGGTATTTCCACGGCACTGTTTGGCGTGTTGCCAACCATTCACCAGGTCGGGGTGTTGGCCCCGATACTGTTTTTGGTATTGCGGGTGATTCAGGGCATTTTCGTTGGCGGCATCGTCGCTTCCACTCACACCATCGGCACCGAATCCATCTCGCCGCGCTATCGCGGCTTGATGTCCGGGTTGATCGGTGGCGCCGGTGCCGGCATGGGCGCGCTGTTGGCGTCATTCACTTATCTGGTGTTGTCGGAGATCTTTCCGGGGGGCGAATTCGACGTCTGGGGCTGGCGCTTCATGTTCTTCTGCGGCCTGCTCAGCACATTTTTCGGTCTGGTGATGTTCCGTTACCTGGATGAAAGCCCGGTCTGGCGGCAACTGCAACAGGCCCGCAAAACCAAGGGGCCGACGGTCGTGGTCGTGTCGCCACTCAAGCGTCTGTTCGGTCGTGAGTACCGCGCCGTGATGCTGGTCAATCTGCTGATTACCTTCGGCGGCGGTGCCACCTATTACCTGGCCTGCGGTTATCTGCCGACATTGCTCAACGTGGTCGCCAAAGTGCCTCATACGCAGACTTCGCAGCTGCTCATGTATGGGTCGGTGGCAACCATTGTCGGCGCACTGGCCTTCGGTTACCTGAGTGACCTGATCGGTCGCAAGAAGACCTTCATGCTGCTGGGTGTGATCAACCTGGTGGGCCTGCCCATGATGTTCCATGGGGTCGCCGAGCCGGGTTCGCTGACCCGCACTGCGCTGTATTGCATGGGCATAGGCTTCATGGGCGGAGCGATCATCGCGCCTATCCTGATCTTCCTCAACGAACGCTTTGCCACCGAGCTGCGAGCCAGCGGCACCGGATTATCCTGGAACATCGGTTTCGCCCTCGGCGGAACCATGCCGACCTTTGTGTCTCTGGTCAGCAGCAGCCCCGCGCAGATCCCCATGGTACTGGCGTTTTTTGCCGTCGGTCTGTCTGTGATCTACCTGATTGGCAGTGTGGTAATTCCAGAAACCCAAGGCAATTTCAAATAAACGCGGGGAGGTGCTCCAGGAATTCGCAGATCAGCTGCAAGGTCTGCTCGGGCGCTTCGGTCTGGGGAAAGTGCCGACAGTTATCCAGCAACACACAGCGGCACGGTCCAGGCACCTGTCGCTGGATGACTGCCAGTTGCTCGGGCGTCGCGTAGTGGTCTTCGCGACCCTGGATGACCAGCAGCGGTTTTTCGATATAAGCCAACTGCGTTTCGAGATCGTCCAGGGAAAAGTCCGCGTGCAACCAACTGTCGCTCCAGCCGTGAAAAGCACCGTCGACATTGCTCCCATGGTGGCGCGCCAGGCGTTCGCGCAGTTCGCCCTGATGCCAAGCCTCAGTGGTATGGCGAATGCCAACGAGGCTCTCGGTCTCGACAATCACGTGAGGCGCCAATGCAATGCTGCCCAACACGCGCGGATCGTTGGCGGCGGCATAGGCCAGGACGATGGATGCGCCGTCACTGTGACCGAGCAAGACCACTTGCGGCAGTTGCAAGGCATCGAGCAGTTGCCGCAGTTCACGAGGCCCGTCGCTGCTCAGGTAGTTCAGCGGACGCGGCAGGGTTACCGGGCTCGATTGCCCATAACCCTGACGGCTGTAAGTGACTACACCGTAACCGCTGGCCTGGGCCAGGCGCTGGGGAAAGTCTTTCCATTGATCGGCGCTTCCGAGGCCTTCGTGCAGCAGCACAAGCGTCGGTCGCGATGGGTCAGCCGCAGGGATTTGGCGATATTCCAGGCGCAGCGACCCAAGTTGCAAAAATTGTTGTGGCGACATGTTGAATCAACGATTGAACAAGGTTGCTCGCAGGTTACCGTAAACGTAACCCTGCATGCAGCACCACGCTTTGCTTGAGGTACAGAAAACATGCGTCATCTCGATGTTCAGGTGATCGACCAGGCACTGCAATGGGCTCGCGCCGGGCAGGCACAGTGGTTGTGCACGGTGCTCTCCACCTATGGCTCGGCGCCGCGTGCGCCGGGTGCGATGCTGGTGACCAACGGCTCGGGCGAACACGTCGGCTCGCTGTCGGGTGGCTGCGTCGAAGAGGAGTTTCTCGAAAGTCTGGCGCGCGGTGAATTACGCGAACCGGCACAGATCGTCAGTTATGGCGACAGCGTCGAGCAACGCCACCGCCTGAGGTTGCCCTGTGGTGGCGTGCTGATAGTGCTGGTCGAACACCGCGCTGCCAGCCTTGAATGGATCGCACACCTGGAGAGTCTGCAAGCGGCGTTACTCGGTCAGCGACGTCTGCAGCGCCATATCGAGCTGAGCAACGGTGCCTTGCGCCTGGATCCGGACGCGGGCCACGGCAGCGAACGGGTACAAGTCGACTACGAAAGGGTGCGCATCAGCGTTGGCCCGGCATTACGCCTGATTCTGGCAGGGCTCTCGCCGGTCGCTGAAGTTTGCGCCAGTTTCGCCCGAGCCATCGGCTGCGAAGTTATCGCCTGCGACCCCCGGGAAGAGATGCTGCATGTACATCTTGAAGGCGTGGAGATGCAACGTGTGCTGCCCTCAATGTTCATTGCCGCCGGAGGTTGCCACGCGGCGACCGCGGTAGTGGCGCTGACTCACGATCCGCGAATCGACGATCTGGCACTGATGGAAGCGGTGCACACGCCGGCGTTTTACATCGGCGCCATGGGGTCCCTGGCAACCTCGGACAAACGCGCCGAGCGGCTCAAGCGCATCGGTGGTCTCACGGATGAACAGATTGCCCGTTTGCACATGCCCATCGGCCTCGACCTGGGCAGCAAAGCCCCGGCGGAAATCGCCCTGGCGGTGGTGGCCGATATCCTGCGCGTGTATCACGGGAAAGAGCGTCATGCCTTGTAAGACGGTTTTTCCGACGAGTGTGGGGGCTGCGAAAGTCGAGGTAGACGCTCGGTCATTCGCGCGCGATAGTGGTTTGCTGAACCATAGAGCGATCGCCGGTGTTGAGAAATAGATAGACGCCCCGATGATATGCATTGAGGTCGATAACGATATCGCTTCATGCGAGCGGAGAAATCTGATGTCCATTGCCCAACGGGTTTTCCACGGCAGGTTTGGACGGGTCGCCTTGCTGAATATGGATCGTTCGCTGGTCACCCACACCCATTCCGAATGCCATGTGCTGGTCAAAGTGTCTGGCGAAGACACTTACTTCAACGTTAACGGTCGGCGGGTACCGCTCAGCGATCGCACGGCGGTGCTGGTCAACGCCTGGGAGCCGCATTTCTACGATCCGCAGCCGGATGCCGGTGCCACCCTGATCCTGGCGCTCTACATCGAGCCCGCCTGGCTGGCCACTGCCCAGCAGTCGCTGGCGCTCAGCGGTCGGCCGGACTTTTTTGCCCAGTCGTGCATCGAGCTGTCGAGTCGTAATCGCACCTTGGCTGACATCTTGGTCGCCGAAGCGCATGGCTGCGGGATTGTTCCGAAAGAGCGCATGGAATTCATGCTGTTTGATTTCCTGATCGAGCTGATCGAGGACTTTTCCAGCTGGCGGCATTTGTCGCTACTGGGTGCGCCGAACTCAGGTGAGTTCCGGGACGCACGCGTGCGCCGTGGCACCGCCTGGTTGCTTGAGCACCTCGATGATCCGAACCCGATCGACAACGCCGCACGGGCTTGTGGTCTGTCGCGGGCGCACTTTTTTGCGCTGTTCAAGAAAGATACCGGCATGACGCCGACCCTGCTGCTTAACGATGCGCGCATGCGCCGGGCTTTTGCCTGGCTTGAGCGTGAGCGCAGTGGAACATTGGGCCTGTTGTCGGAGAACCTCGGGTTCTCCGAGCAAGGTCATTTCACACGGTTTTTCCGTCAGCACATCGGAGCTTCACCCAGCCAGTATCGGCGTGTAGTGGATTGTTATCCGACGGTTTGAATCGAGAGAAGGGCGGGGGTATTGGGCAATACTCCCGTCGGTGAAGTTAGTCGTTTATCTACAGCATTGGAGGCGTGTATAGGCTACGAAAGTTATAGGGTGGACTAATCGTCCAGAAACTCATAAATCTCTTTCATGCGTTCTTCACCCATCAACTCAAGCTCTTCATTAGTGTTGGCTACCCATTGGAGAGTGAAGTCCCAACAATCACAGTCATGAGCGTCTGCTTCTGTTTCAAATGCTTCTTGCAGGAATTTATGGCGATATTCTTTGGGCGACAGCCCGCAACTTTCAGCGAGGCTGTAGTTCAACTCGCTGAGTTCAAGCTGGAGCCATAAGTTGGCGTCCAGGAATTTCTTCAGGGCGAGTTCGGCTCTGAATTCTTTTGCGATCATGAATATTCTCTTGTGGCATGAAAAATGTGGCGGGTTGTACGAGGTCGGCCCAGCGCTAAATCGGACTATGTCAATTTCCTGCCATCATCCATCCTCGAACGCCATGACTTTCACTCAACTCTTTCACGACTCGAGCCGCGTCTTGTTTTTGTTTATACGGGCCGATGACGACAAAGTTGTTTTCTTTACGCGCTACCGGTAATTCCAGTTGCTTAATGGCATTTGTGGCGCGATGGCGGCTGGGTGTGTTCAACGCTATTTCGATCACACACAAGCCTGATGAAGGCGTGGTTGAAGCTTCTTTTTTAGCGTGGAAAATATAGCTACCACACGTTAAGCACGGGCTTTCCAGCGTGATTAGCGACCCAGGTACGGAGCGAAAGACGTGCCATTGCGGATCAGAGGTTTTTTTGCGGGCGAAGAGCACCAGGAGCAGGCCGGTAGAAGTAATCAGGCCGCTAAGGATAATTGTCCAATTGCGTGCTTGTGTGGGCAGTGAAGGCAGCGAAAATACTGGCGATTCGTCTGGCTTTTCGATCAAAAACTGTACGGCGTGAGCCTCCGTTGAGTCGGGTATGGGGGATTCGTTTTCCGCAAGGGGCGTGAGCCCGTCGGAATATTTCGTAGTGAGGTTTGTTACAACTTCATTAGCGGTGTCATCGATGAGCTGTTTTAGCTTTGTCACGTTTTTCTGGATGTATGAATTGTCGACATTGTTTTCACAAAGTGGTCCTATGGATGTGTACGTCCATAATAATGCTGATAGTTGCCCTACAACGCCCGTTACCAGGAAACCCAAGCCAAGCTTTCGCACGGCACCATCTCCAAATCAAATGAATAGTTATTTGTCCCATTTCTTTCTGATAAAGCATGGTTCTATTGTTTATCCTGGGATGGCCTGGATTCTTGAGCGCGTCAGTGTGCCCAAGCGCCAAAATAAGTTGGCTTCTTTTTTGTTGTTTTAAAGAACATCGGGCTTGCACTTTATAGAATGCTGGTTGACGAAAAAGGCTCAGGTGAGCGAAAAAAAATAGTATCAGATGGGTTGTTATGCTGGCCTATTAAAACACTTGTATTTAAGGTGAATTTTGTGACCGAAGTAACTGGCCAAAGATTTAGGTCATACCTATGCACTTGCTATAAAGGAAAGGACTGTTAGCCGGCCCTTTACGGTACGGACAGGGAGAAGCTATTGAATTTTTTGTCACCCTTTCAAACGATGGCGGTGTCCTGCGCTACATTTCAGGTGTCATTCCTACCTTGGAGCGTTCTTGGTGAACGATCCGGACATTGTGCTTGGTGAGCGCATTGATCCGCCGAACCACGAAGCGAGGGATGCTCAACAAGCATCAATTGTCGTCATTCGGTTCAACTGCGCTTCAGGGCAGAAAACTGACCACTTAACCACGTATAAAGCTGGGAAACCGCAGGGCTGATCTGCTTGCGATGTGGGCACACCAGACTCAACGGCGAAGCTTCGCCAGGAAAATCCGGCAGCAGCACAAGCAAGCGCCCAGTGGCGATATCGGCACTGACATCCAGCCAGGATTTGTAGGCGATACCTTCACCGTCCAACGACCAGCGTCGCACGACATCGGCGTCATCGCTGAACAGTGGCCCCGAAACCTGCACGGTTTGCCCGCCCAGGTTCCACTTGTCGTAGACCCGGCCATTTTGCAGATAGAGCAGGCAGTGATGCTTGCTCAAGTCATCCGGCGTTTGGGGAGAACCGCAGCGTTTCACATACTCCGGCGAGGCAACCAGAACCCGCTGGTTCCACGGTGCAAGCGGCAGTGCCACGTAGTTGGCGTCTTCATTCGGGCCATATCGAATCGCCACGTCCACCGGGTCGCGAAACAGATTGGCCATCTGGTCTGACAGGAAAAAACGCAACGTCAATTCTGGATGCTGACGGCGGAACAGCGTCAGCCACGGCAGCAGTATGTTGCGCCCCAGATCGGAGGGTGCTGTCACCTGCAGGACGCCCCGCAGCGTGGCGTTCTTACCACGCAAATTTTCCTTGCCTTGCTGCAGGGTCTCAAGCACCGAGTGGGCGGTGGGCAGATATTGCTCGCCTTCGGCAGTCAATCGCAGGCTGCGAGTGGTGCGGGCGAACAGGCGTACGTCCAGCTCGCGTTCCAGACGTTTGATGGCGGCGGCGACCTGACCAGGCAATAGATCAGCCTCCAGCGCCGCTGCGGTGAAACTGCCCAGCGCGGCGCTGCGGATGAATAAACCAAGATCATCGATGCGGATCATTTTCACTCCTGCAGTGAAAGTGTTGGCGCATTCTGCTTGTTTTTCTTTGTACTTGGGAAGTCGAAGATGGCTGCAAACGAGTGCATCACCCTTCAGACAGCGAGTGTTTATGAAAGCCATCACGTTTACCGAACACGCTTTGCCCATCGACAATCCACACGCATTGATCGACATAAGCCTCCCGGTGCCCACGCCTGGTCCACGGGATCTGCTGGTCGAAGTTCGCGCGGTGTCAGTGAATCCGGTCGATACCAAGGTGCGCGCCGGAACTTTCACAAAAGAACCGAAAATCCTCGGCTGGGATGCCACAGGCATTGTCCGCGAGATCGGCTCTGAAGTGACGTTGTTTCAGCCGGGCGATGAAGTGTTCTATGCCGGCTCGATTGCCCGCACCGGCAGCTACAGCGAATTCCATCTGGTCGATGAGCGGATCGTCGGGCACAAGCCTCGGTCATTGAGTGCCGCCGATGCGGCAGCGTTGCCGTTGACCTCGATCACTGCCTGGGAATTGTTGTTTGACCGGCTCGGTGTCGTCGAGGGTTCGGGGGAGGGCAAGTACCTGTTGATCACCGGAGCGGCTGGGGGCGTCGGTTCGATGCTGGTGCAACTGGCACGACAGCTGACCCGCCTTACCGTCATCGGAACTGCCTCACGCCAGGAAACCGCTGATTGGGTACGGCAGTTGGGCGCGCATCACGTGATTGATCATAGCCAGCCACTGCTCGCACAGTTGCAAGCGCTCGGCGTGCCGGAGATCGACTATGTCGCCAGCCTGACTCACACCGAACAGCACTTTGCACAACTGATCGACGTTCTCAAGCCGCAAGGGCGTCTGGGTGTGATTGACGATCCCGACAGCCTCGACGTGATGCCGCTCAAGCGCAAGTCGCTGTCGTTGCATTGGGAGCTGATGTTCACCCGCTCGCTGTACGAAACCCCGGACATGATCAACCAGCATCACCTGCTCAATCGGGTCAGCGCTCTGATTGACCAAGGTGTTCTTCAAACCACTGTGGGCGAGCACTTCGGTGCGATCAATGCGGCAAACATGCGTCGTGCCCATGCGCTAGTCGAGAGCGGCAAGGCCCGGGGCAAGATCGTTCTCGAAGGTTTCTGATTTCACTTAAGGCGGGTCGCTTGCGGGCCCGCTGAACCGCCTGCGGCATCACTTGCCATTTTTTAATGTTGGAGCGTTGACGATGAATTCGTCCAGTAACGTGTTGGTATCGATTGCCGTGCTAAAGGCCAAGGCAGGCAAAGAGCTGGCATTGAAACAAGAACTGCTGGCGTTGGTAGAGCCGACCCGAGCAGAGCCGGGCAATCTCGATTATGTGTTGTTCAAGCTGCGCGACGAGCAGGACACGTTCTACATGCGCGAGGCTTTCAGGGATCAGACGGCGCTGGATGCGCATTTTTCGATGCCTTACTTTCAGCGCTTTGCCGCCACGGCAGATGACCTGCTCGAAGAGCCGTTGCAACTGATATTCCTTGAGCAGGTATCGGCCTGATGATTCAACCAGTTGAACCGCACCACCTCGGCCGGCGTGGAGGCGGCCGGCGGATCAATTCGCTTCAGGACGCGGCTGTACTCCGAATTGCGGAACGATGTGAGTCCCCAGCTCCTCAATGACTTGCGCAGCAGGGCGCTTTCCGTATTTGAGATTCAGGATAACGTGGTCCACTCCGATTTCCTCAAGCGACTCCAGCAAAAACCGGAGATGGTAGTGTCCAAGTTTGAACCCCAAATGAATGCGAGTGGGCGGCGTGGACGGGTTCTCATCGAGGTCGATGTAAAGCGACTGAGTGAAGGGCTTATAGACTGAACCACATTGCTTCATGACCTCCAGCCGCCAATCTTCCACGATCAGTCGCTGCATGTTCGGCGCACGTGGATAGTTGATCCATCCGGTGCTTTCGCGCGCGATCCAATCCAGTGACTGGCGACTATTCCCGGTCACGAGCATTGGAATAACTTGGGTCGTGGGTTTCGGAATGAGGTCTGCGCCCTGCATCTCACCATCGCTCCAGCGAATGGGCTCGAAGCTGGTGCTGTGGGCTCTGCGAATCACCTCGTAATGCTCCCGAAAGATTTCTGCGCGCCTTTCGGGATCAACGCCAAAAGCCGAAAACTCCACAGGGCGATCGCCGGAAGCTACACCCAGAATCAAGCGACCTGCGCTCAACTGATCGACGCTGGCTGATGCCTTGGCCGTGTGCAGAGGATGGTGTAACGGGATGGCAATGGATGCGGTGCCAAGCGCTATCTCTGACGTGTGGGCGGCCATATAGCCCAGGTAAACCCAGGGGTCGAAGACTTGGCCGACATCACCGAAATTAGGGTCTCGAAGAGGCACATCGCGAAACCAGAGCGCGCAGAAGCCCAGCGCCTCCGCTCGTTTGGCCAATGCGACCTGGTTGAGCATGCTCGGAGTGTCCCCATCGAAGGCCTCCAAAGGAAAGAACAATCCCAGGCTCAAATGACCCGGAGTGAAGGTTCGGCTGAACCCTCGATGCTCCTGATAAGGAATCGTGCTCGGCCGATACATACTCATCTTCCTCAAGGGGGAGAACGTGAACAGCGCCCCTGTTTCCAGAGGTGCTGCGGCATCGGTCGCTTGGGAACGACAGGTGGGGTAGTGGGTGCAATCTTTGCCCGTTGCGCCGTACATGCTGGTCGGGTCGACCGGAGTGAGGGGCCAGTTGCTGGCGATACGCGCGGGCAGGTCCAGATTAGCATTGAGCGGACGGTCAAAATAAATCAGATCGTACCAACCCGATACATCGCCTGAGCAAACGCATGGGGACCATCCAACAAGCGTAGGCGGCATTGCGGGGAACCGCCATGTTCGTCGTCCGTCTCGGTACCTGTTGCAGATGATTACACCGCAGTCTGGGCCTTGGACGTCGTGATCGCCGCGCCGCGGGTTGCTATAGAGGACAGTCGTCAGGTCAGCCCGCTGAGCCTTTGGGTACTCGACCGACAATTGGGTCCGGCCCCAATCCTGAAATTCAGACGATAAGATAAATTTTCAGACCGCAACGCAGAACTCCATTTCCCCAGGCAAGGCACTCCCTGCGCCTTTCTCACACAATCCGCTCTATCACTAGCGCGTTGCATAACAGAAACAGGTGCGATGAGCGACTTTGGAACTTGCATTAACAATATTAACTTGATGCAGGAGGGGCGAGGCATCGTCGATTTCTCGTTTTCAGCAGGATATTAAGAATAATAAAAAACGCGCACCTGAAAATCTTGCGTTGCTTCTATTACTTTAAAATAACAAATGGAGCGCTATATAAATGAGTGGAAAAACAATAACTGCAAGTTCGGTGTTTTTTAGTATTACCCTGAGTGCCCAGGTGCATGCGGACTTCCTGAGTGACAGCAAAGCCACCTTGGGAATGAGAAACTTCTACTTCAATAACGACAACCGCGATGGCGTTGCCGCACCTTCCAAAACCGAAGAATGGGCGCAGGGTTTCACGCTGGACTTCAAATCGGGCTATACCGATGGAATAGTTGGCTTTGGTGTCGATGGCCTGGGGTTGCTGGGAGTTACCTTGGACAGTGGCAAAGGACGGCATGTCGGTAGCAGCATGATGCCTTCTGACAGTGACAACCGCGCCGTCGACGAGTGGAGCCGGCTGGGGCTGACCGTAAAAGTCAAGATGTCGAAAACTGAACTTCGCTACGGCACTTTGATTCCCAAACTCCCAATTCTGGTCGCCAACGACGGGCGCGTGCTTCCACAAACCTTCGAGGGCGGTCAAATCACCTCGAGCGAGTTCAAAGGGTTGACCTTGACTGGAGGTCGTATCGAACATGCAACAGGACGTGGTTCGAGCGATCAGACGGGGTTGGCAGTTGCCGGTGGTACGCGGGAAAGCAATCAGTTTGACTTCGCCGGGGGCGATTGGAACGTTACCAAGGTTCTGACAGCTCAGTACTACTACGCCAGCCTCGACAACTACTATACGCAGCATTTTATGGGATTAATTCACACCCTTGCCCTCTCGGACAATCAGTCCCTTAAAACCGACCTGCGCTATTTCAAAACTGACTCGTCAGGGGCAAATAGCTCCGGGACGTCAGGCTACAGAATGAGTGGCTACACCAAAAACGGTAGTGGAGAGATCGACAACCGTACCTGGAGTGCCGCGTTGATTTACACACTGGGTGGTCACGCGATTACTGCGGGGTACCAAAGTGTGTCAGATGGCAGCAACTTCACTCAACTCAATCAGGGTAGCCTGACTGACAAGGGCGCCGGTGGAGCAAGCCTGTACTTGTATACAGACCGCCTTATCCAAACTTTCACCCGCGCAGGCGAGCGCACAGCTTTCGGTCAGTATGCTTACGACTTCGCCGCTCTGGGTGTCCCTGGCCTGAAAGGATCGGTCATGTACCTCTCCGGTGATAATATTAAAACTACGTCAGGCAACAACCAAAAGGAATGGGAAAGAGACATTAGTCTGGACTACGTTCTTCAATCCGGAGCGCTCAAAGGCGTAGGGTTCGGCTGGCGTAACGGCAAGTCCAACAGCGAAGCATCTCGTAACGTAGATCAGAATCGTGTTTTTGTGAGTTATAGCATTCCGCTTTTCTAGATAGTGGTGCGGGAAGTTTGATTCAACCAACGTCCGAACCCGTCATGGCAGACAAACGAATGTAAAGGGCGGGCCGGGATATCGGATGCTCATGATCGGCGCAGACCCGGAGTGCGACGCGCCAGTCATGGTCAAGCTGGTCGTCGATGCCGAGGTAACAGTGGTCCTTTTTTACCAGTCGGGAGCCATGCACCTCGGGCTAAATTTGATAGTGTCCATTCGAAGGCATACGATTGAGCGCGAGGGTGTCTACGTACAAGTTACAGCTCCGCCACGGTGACACCACGCCTGAAGCGGTCAGCAGACTGGGAGGTGTTACTTGAAGCACACAACTGATACGCCCGCTAGCGTCATCACGACACTTACCTACCTGGTCAAGCACGATGCGAAGCCCTATGTGCATACCGAGGCTCTGACCGGTAACAGTGAACCGCACTATTTTGCTGAGCAGGAGGAGCGCGAGGTCACGATACGCAACGGTCGTCCGTTGGCAGACAGCCTGTCTCTGGACAAGCAGGGGTTTGAACTCCATCGGCGGGATACGGTGGTCGAGGATCTCTACGACGATACCTCAGTGGAAAGCGTCTACTATGACGAGGTCAAGGCCTTGATCAAGGAGTTGACGGGCGCGAGCCGGGTCGTCATCTTCGACCACACCAGGCGCAGCGACGCCGAGCGGCGGGATATTCGCGGCCCAGCCAGCCGTGTGCATAATGACTACACCGACCGCTCGGGACCTGAGCGTATTCGCGACGTGCTGGGCCAGGATCAGGCCGCCGCACTGGTGTCGGTGGCCCAGATTAACCTCTGGCGCCCGATGAGCGGGCCCGTCAAGCGCTCACCGCTGGCCGTGTTGGACGCCTCGACGCTCAACTCCAATGACCTGCTGGCCACCGACTTGGTCTATCCGGATCGTATCGGTGAGATCTACCACCTGGCCTACAATCCGCAACAGCGCTGGTACTATTTTCCGGACATGCGCCGTGACGAAGTCTTGCTGATCAAGGGGTATGACTCACGTTACGACGGCCGTGCCCGCTTCACGCCCCATACCGCCTTCAAAGACCCCAATACGCCGCCGGGAGCCCCGCCGCGCGAGAGTATCGAAGTTCGCACCCTGGCCTTCTTTGATTAGGTTTTTGCCGCTTGGCGCGGGCCTCCCGCCGCGCGGTGTTCCCCCCCGTGCTTTACCATGCGACCACCCGCTTCTCGTTGGTAGGGATGTATAGCGACTGGGTGAAGGGTTTGAACAGCTAACCACATTCAGCACGATCCGCAGTGCGCCAGTCCTCGACAATCAGCTGCTGAGTCTTTGGTGCGCGCGGATAGCTGATCCACCCGTGATATGGCCCAACTTTAAAGATTCAACGATACCTGAAGTTTAATAAAACATAACAGATCATGGTTGCTGTCAGGCCGACCAATATGTACTCGACGCGGGGTAGGAATATAACCAAACCACCTAGAGAAAACACGATCAAGGTGTTTTGTAGTATGTATTTCCTTATTTTAGGTACCGCTATGAAGTAGCCATATTGCTTGCCTAAGAAAAATAAGGCCATGCCGATGATTGACGTAATCTGGAAATCGCGCATCGCAATGTCATTCAGGATCGCATGCCTGATCAAATTTGCGAGAAGTGCTAGCCCCATAAACAGAAAAAGGTGCGAGTAGATTAAGGAGTGTCCACTCATACTACTTTCATTTTTGCTCAGTAGGTAAAAGCTATCAAAATAGATCCACCAGATACTGCAAATCATGATAAATCCGGTGATTGCCGCCATCACATTATAACGATCCCATTGGATGTCAGATAACCCTACAGAAAGGCTAATTACCGACTCGCCCAATAAGATAAGGGTGAGTAAACCTAGTCGTTCAACCAAGTGTTCTGTATGTGCGGGCAATGGCTTTAGCTTACCCCAAGAAAATAAAGGGAGCAGAATGTCAAGAAAAATCCCAATGTAAGCGACAAGGTAACGCATAGGTGGGTCAAAAAGAATGGATGAAAGACTAATCACTGCGCTAACTAACAGGGCGAAGCCAAGCCTGGAGGAGAATTCGCTACGGTGATCAAATTTATTTATGGACGAAATGTACATAATGCTGATGATGGCACGTATACCAAAATAGCAGGCAATAACAAGCGCAAAGTTTACTTCCAATTCTTCCCCAATCCGTGCAGACAGCACAATGAGCAGCAACATTAAAAATAATGTTGCCAAGCGGTGAAGGCTACTGTCTGTATCAAACCTATTTGAGTAAATCGTGTGGCTGGACCAGATCCACCATAATGGAACAAAAAGCAGTAAAAATGTCCATAATTGCTCCTGTTCAAAGTGGCCGTGATGAAGATGTCCGAGAGTATGCGTAACCTTGCCAATTGCTACAACAAAAATCAGGTCAAAAAACAACTCTAACCATGTGGCGTGTCGATTTTTTTCATAATACTTCAAAGATTTCATTCGCTGCTGGCTCCGTGTGCACCTCTTTAATGTAGAAGGAAACTAACGGATAAGCGAACGGGTGGACGGGTATAGGCGTCAACCTTGGGGGCGGTCGCAAAAACTGAGTGCAACACCTGACCTAGTCCACCACCACGTCTGTTAGTACGGTCAATACAGAATCCAGCGTGCCATCGGGCCGATAGCAACATTGCGCACGGGCGGACCTTAACGGGCAACTGGGCTGCTGTTCCGCCAACCATTCATTCAGCGCCTCGACCAGGACACGCGCCTCGACTATGGAATCTTCCGAGCTGTCAAAAATTAACATCGCCATTTTTTATGTCCTCGGTTCTCTGGGCTGATATTTTCGTGCCGCTGCTTTATGAGCGATGCTTATCGTTGGCAGCACCGCGGATTCTTCAATCTCCCGTATTGAAATATTATCGAATGCACACCTGGTGCGCTGCGCAATGGGGCACGTTCGCCCTCGGCTACGGTGTGGGTGATGCCAAGCGATTCTCTATCTAGCGATTTCGTCAACTCACTAACGAAAGCTCAATCATCTGACTCATCTCGGTGAACTCTGGAGCCCCGTCATAGCGAAGCCCGTCAATGTAAAACGCTGGGGTGCCATTCACGCCGCTCCGTACGCCGCCATTAAAATCGGATTTTATTTTGGGTATGTAAGTGCCGTCCTGCATAGCAACATAGAGTTCTTCGCTGGAGAGGCCGTGTTTTAGAACGATGGCCCCAAACAGCGGCAGGCCCAATCGATCTTGATTTTCATACAATTCGTCGTGAGCCTCCCAGAAGAATCCTCGACTCCCGGCATACTCAGCGGTGACGGCTGCACCCATCGCATGCGGGTGAGCGGTGGTCAGTGGAAAGTTACGGAACACAAACTGCAGATCATCGCGAAAATGCTGCTGTAGCTTTTTGACGACCCAATACGCTAAACCGCAGTAGGGACATTCATAGTCGCCAAATTCCACCAAGGTGACTTTGGCATGCCCACTTCCTTGGCGATGGTCGTTGGCACTTACCGGGACTTTGAGAGTGGCCATGTGATCACCTGCTAATTTTTGGTTGGCGCGCTTTGGGGCGAACTCGCCAGAGCATCCAGCGCATCCAGAATGCCGTCCGCCCCAGGGTTGATTGCCATCGGTGAGATATAGCTCCAGGCGATCACTCCCTCCTTGTCAATCACGAACAGCGCCCGCTTACAAACTCCCAGGTGGGAGTCGTACGCTCCATACTGTCGAGCCACAGCCCCTTTGGGCTCAAAATCGGCGAGCAGGCTGAAGTGAAAATTCCGATCTTTGGAAAAGGCCTGATGACACCAAGCGCTGTCAACCGAGATACCCAGTAGCGTCGCACCGTATTCTCTGAATGTGGGTAGCAACTGGTTGTATAAGGTCAGTTGGTCGCCACAAACAGAAGTCCAGTCTGCGGGATAAAACGCCAGTATCACGGGATTTCCCTTTAGCTCGCGTAGCGACAACTGCTGATCAGGGGTCGCGTACAGCGAGAAGCCGGGCGCGACAGTGCCGGCTGACAGCGGCCCCTGAACCAGGTCGTCATTCGTTTCTTTTGCAACATCCAATTCTGAAGTGTTCATTGCTTGAGCCCTGATAGATAGGTGGGTGGGATCTACTCAGGGGGGATACGACTTTCCCGGCGGGATAACTCCATCCACCATCAAGGGATTTATAAAGGCAACGATGCCTCGATCTCAGCCTGAGCCTGAGTGTTTTCGGCAGCGAAACGTTCACGATCCGCGTCAAGAAGCACGACGACGTTCGCCGTGCTTTCGCGGTATTTGGATTGAGGGCCATGTGGGTAGCGCAACGGCAGGATTCGCTCTGGCTCACCAATGACTATAGTCGCTGTTGTCGCTTGCCGTAGTCGCTGAACGCATTTTCGGTTTCCACAGCAAGGCCTCGCGCTAATTCTGTTGCCCATCCGCCTTCACCGTAATCGCCCGATCCTCTCATTGCTGATCGATTCGCCCCCGCGAATCCCGACATCAAAGCGTTGCTCGATCACTGGTGATTCCCTAGCCTCAATTGCTGATGAGTTGGTGGTTTACGACTGGCGGTATTTTTGAGCACGAATTTATCAGACGTCGTTCGTCGGTATCCTGGGTCGCCCATAGCGTGTTTTGATGAGATCCGACTATCTTGATTGGATGGCATCGTCTGTCGTGACTGCCATTCCCCGCAACATAATCGTCTTCCTGATCAAGCTCAGCGTAATGCGGATCTCATGTCCCAGCTTCTTGTGCATCGTTTACAGGGAAGTAGATCCATCTGAATGAGTTCGT
Source organism: Pseudomonas sp. B1(2018) (assembly GCF_003097365.1). Lineage (NCBI taxonomy): Bacteria > Pseudomonadati > Pseudomonadota > Gammaproteobacteria > Pseudomonadales > Pseudomonadaceae > Pseudomonas > Pseudomonas sp. B1(2018). The sequence continues at coordinate 461,796 of NZ_PYUK01000001.1, read as the reverse complement.
GTTATCCACCTTTGGAGACAACTCATCATGGCTACTCTCTGTGAAATATGTAATGCGAGACCAGCGGTCGCGCGAGTGACCGTATCGCAAAATGGCCAAGCCAGGACAATGTCCATTTGCGACCACGATTACCGTCAACTCTTACGCCATCAAAGCATGTTGAATCCATTCGATTCTCTGCTGGGCGGGGGAGTGTCTCGCTTTTTCGACAGCATGGGCGGAGCAAAGGATCAGGGGGGCGATGACTTCAGGCTCTCTGCGCAAGTGCCTCGAGAATCTGTCGATGCAACCGATGCATTCAGTTCCCAGACGCTGGAAATCCTGCAACGCGCGGGTGAAAAAGCCCATGAGCTCAACCGTAGCGAGCTCGATACCGAGCACTTGTTGTATGTGCTGGCGGATACCGATGTGGGTACGGCGTTGCTCAAGGAGCTGAAGCTTTCTGCGGACGAGATCAAAGGCTACATCGATCAACATGCTCAGAAAGGCACGGCGCAGGACCAGTCCCCGGTGGACCGGATGAGCATTTCGCCCCGGTTGAAGAAAGTGTTCAATTCTGCGTTCCAGGCCTCTCGTGATTTAGGACATTCGTACGTTGGCCCGGAGCATCTGTTGATCGGACTTGCCTCTGTACCAGACAGTATTGCCGGGACATTGCTTAAAAAATACGGCGTAACGCCTGAAGCCTTGCGGCAGAAGGTGGTCAAGGTAGTGGGTAAGGGCGCTGAGGATGGGCGAGTCGATACCCCGACGGGAACACCGACACTCGACAAGTTCGGTCGCGACCTGACGTCACTGGCTCGTGAGGGCAAACTCGATCCCGTACTGGGGCGCGCGCAGGAAATCGAAAATACCATTGAGGTGCTGGCGCGGCGCAGAAAGAACAATCCAGTTCTTATCGGCGAACCTGGCGTCGGTAAAACCGCCATCGTCGAAGGGCTTGCACAACGAATAGTGAAGGGCGATGTCCCTGAGATCTTGCGTGGCAGACGGCTTGTTGAAGTCAATCTGAACTCAATGGTTGCGGGCTCTAAATATCGTGGTGAATTTGAGGAGCGAGCCAAGCAACTGCTTGATGAAGTCGCCGCAAAAAGCTCGGAGCTTATTCTGTTCATCGATGAGTTACACACGATCGTTGGCGCGGGGCAGGGTGGTGAGGAGGGCGGCCTGGATATTGCCAACGTATTGAAACCCGCATTGGCGCGCGGGGAGCTTAGTTTGATCGGTGCGACGACACTCAATGAATATCAAAAGCACATCGAAAAAGACGCAGCGCTTGAACGACGCTTTCAGCCTGTGTTGATATCCGAGCCCACCGTAGAACAGACCATCATTATCCTGCGTGGGCTGCGCGACAAGCTTGAGGCTCACCATCAGGTCACATTCGCCGATGAAGCATTTGTGGCGGCAGCAGAGCTGTCGGATCGTTACATCACCTCGCGCTATCTACCGGATAAAGCCATTGACCTGATCGATCAGGCAGCGGCCCGGGTTCGAATCAGTTCCTCCTCGAGGCCGGCTGGCATTCAGGAGTTGGAAGCCGAAATCACCCAACTTAAACGTGAACAGGACTATGCATCCTCCCGTAAACGATTTGATGAATCCAAAGGCTTCGAAGAACGCATTGGTCAAAAACAAGCGCAACTGGGAGAGGAAACAGAAGCCTGGGAGCGCAAGACAGGCTCCGAAACCCTTGAGGTGACCCTGGAGTCGATTGCCGAGGTACTGTCCCGTCTCACCGGGATTCCTGTGACCGAGCTTACGCAGGAGGAGCGTCAAAAGCTGTTGAATATGGAAGACACATTGCGTGATCGGCTGGTCGGGCAGGAAGATGCTGTTCGCGCGGTCAGCGATGCCGTTCGTTTGTCTCGAGCCGGCCTTGGCCAAGCCAACAGACCGATTGCCACGTTTCTCTTTCTTGGCCCTACGGGCGTCGGCAAAACCGAACTAGCCAAAGCGTTGGCGGAAACGGTGTTTGGTGACGAGCAATCGATCATTCGTATTGATATGTCGGAGTACATGGAGCGTCATGCGGTTGCCCGGTTGATCGGTGCGCCACCCGGTTACGTGGGATACGACGAAGGCGGGCAGTTGACAGAGCGTGTCCGCCGCAAGCCCTACAGTGTGATTCTGCTCGACGAGATCGAGAAGGCGCATCCCGACGTGAACAACGTATTGCTGCAGGTATTCGACGATGGGCGTCTCACGGACGGCAAGGGGCGTGTTGTGGACTTCAGCAATACGATCATTATCGCCACCAGCAACCTGGGCTCTCCCATTATCATGGAGAATCTTGAGCGCCCTGAAGATGAACGCCTTACGGATAAAGCGTTACGTGATGAATTAATGGGAGTCTTGAAAGGGCATTTTCGTCCCGAATTCCTGAACCGTATTGATGACATCATCGTGTTCCATGCCCTTACCCGTGACAACATCCGATCGATTGTGAGCATTCAGCTTGATCGGGTCATTCGAACCGCATCTGCACAGAACATCACAGTGAAAATTGATGACTCACTCATTGATCACCTGGCGGATGTTGGTTATCAGCCTGAGTTTGGCGCGCGTGAGTTGAAACGTCAGATTCGCCAGGCCGTCGAAACGCGGCTTGCGAAGGAAATGCTCGCTGACAAGCTGCAAGCCGGCGACAGCGTTGAGTTGGGTTACGACAAGGAGCGTAGCGAAGTGGTCTTCAATAAGGTGGAGGTGGATGCGCCAAAGACCGCCGAAAAGGGTAGTCCTCCAGACCAGCCAGATGATCTGGCACCTGTTGCGGAGACTGGGACTTAGCCTCAACACACTCACGTAACCTGGGAGCGGGCCTGTTGATCACGACGTGCAATGATGAACTGGATCCTCAAATGCCTGGATGAGCCCGGCAGGCTGAAGACGCAAGTGTGGAGGATTATCGTGCCAAAACCTGATTCTGAAGGGCGTGAGCGCAACTCGACGCTGAAAAATTTCAGACTTCAGTGGGCGCTGATGAATGCTTACGAACGTTTCGAACAATTGGTTGTTCTTGCGCTCAGTCTCATCATCGCGTCTGTGATTTTGATGGCGCTACTGCAGCTCTGTCGCAGGGTTGTGCCGTTGGTGATCGGTGGTGCGATTGACCCTCTAGATCACGATGTTTTCCAGGCCCTCTTTGGTTCAATCTTCACCGTGCTGATAGCCCTGGAGTTTAAGCATTCGATTGTACGCCCGGCCCTACGACGCAACAGCATCGTTCAGGTTCGCACAGTGCTGTTGATCGCCTTGCTGGCGCTCAGCCGGAAGTTCGTTATTCTCGATTCTGCCGCTACTCCTGCGCTCACCATTGCCGCACTAGGATTTGCCACCCTGGTGCTCGGCATCGTCTGCTGGCTCTTACGAGAGCGTGATCAGGATGAATAGCTACAAGGGTTACGCAATGCCGACAATTTTTTAGCGAGAGCACCCCGGTATAGCCGTGCCGTACGCATTATCAGTGACACTGTGTGGCGGAACCGCACCGTATCTTATGGCCGCGATGGCCGGATGGGGCTATGGGCACTTGTTCTGGATCTACCTGACGGTGATCAGCGCCATCAGTGCCGTGGTCTATTTGCGCATGCCAGAAACCAAGGACCTGCCACTGCGCTAATTGTTTAGAGTTACACCGATACAACCAAACGCCTGATGCACCGCATCGGGCGTTTGGTATTTCAGTAATGAATAAGAAGGGCGAGGGCGGTTTTCGCTGTTGCACAATGCTTCAATGCGATTAAAATCTATCCAAACTTAGCTCAACTAAATAGATGTTTAGTTGAGTTGGCTCACGTTCTCCATATGAAGACTTTTAAGGTGCCTCAGGCGGTTGGTAATACATAGACTATCCTCAATAGCAAAAATCACTCGTCAGACATGACGTTCTGATGAGCTCCAACCCAACCTAACAGGGTGCCAAGCAATGGAAAAGCCTGTTGAAATTTGCACGTTTGAGCTCGACGTTATATTGGTAGATAAGGCGGTAAAACGCCTACCGAACCCGATGATTACGGTCGCTGTTGACCGTGAAACGCAAGTGATAATAGGGGTATGCATTTCGACTGGCAAACCCCGGAGTTCGAACAGCATAGCGGAGCATTGAATTCCCAGGTGCGCTAGGAGAATCAAGGTCTAACACGCAGGTTCAGCATTACTCTGTAAACTTGTTTTTGGACTTGTTAACTACGGTGATTAACAAGTCAAATTTGTGGTAAACAACGGTATCGGACGAGCATTGTACTGAGCTTTTCATCCAACCAGATTCTGGCGAGCCACCAGGGTATTTGGTGGCAGGAAAGCTCCACAGGCTTCAAGCGCAAGGCGTACACCGCCAAACCTGCAGCATCTGCAAGTAAATCAACCGGCGTTTGTGATTTCCACGTGTGGCAGCCCTTGAAATCTGCGCACCAACTCCATGCTGAACGCCGCAGATTTCACACAGCGACGTGTTTGCACGTGGTCCTGTAGCGTAAGCAATGCCGTAAGCGAACAAGCTGTTACTAAAAAAGACCCTTTATATCAGACGAACTCGCATGCAGTGCACGATCACGCGAATATAGGGTGATTCGCCGCGATTTCTTCCGAGATCTGCGGGCACCGACGACAGGCATGCTTACGGGAGGCTGCGAAGAGCTAAAATGTCAGATGGGACTCATCGATGTAGTGCATGAGTTGAGTCCAATGTACTGAGTGGAACAGCACCGATTACTTCATATGCTTAAACCACGAAGAATAATTTTCGTGACTTCCTAGGCCCATGAATTTTCGAGAATATTTTTTAAGATGATTTTTCTGATTTTTAAGTGACAACGACACTGAGAACCAAGGTTGCGGTTGATAAATTTAGCAATTACTCGTACATGGTTGTTTTTTCACTCGATAAGTCACTGTTTTTCTTAAATATCCAGGGAACCGTTAAAAAGTCCAGCTAACTGCTGACGGCCACAAATGTACCTGGGAGAGGCTCTGTGTGGAATACCTGTGAGTACGCATAATGTATATTATGTTAAATCAGATGTTATGTGAGAGATGTTCATGTGCAGCTTGAACCGCTGATTCGACAAAACCGTTTCTGACGTCCGCTCTCTCGACGGGCCATGTCATTACTGTTCGATGAAGCTGATTCAGTGCCGTTTCTCTTCTGGTCAGCGTGTACCGTTGCTCGTGCAAGTTGGTGATGCAGCGCCGTTGCCCATGGTCGTTCAGTTCATCTACGTCCAACTCAAACTCAGGCACCGCGCTTACAACACTGCGGCTGCACAATTGCGGGCGATTCAGGCGTTCTACACCTATGCCAAAAACCGAGATACCGGCGCTTTGCACTTGCCACCTTCCAAGCGGCCACCTCGTCAGCGCAGCACATAGGTTCGCAAGGTAACCGTAAGGCGAGATTTTGTTGATCGCTTTTGAGTTGCGGCGACCGCCTTGTTGCGTGAGAGTAAGCCGTGGTCCAGCCTTGGCCGCTAACAATCGGAGCCTTGCCTTGTCTCAATTCGCAATCACACCAAAACTGCGGTTTCGCTATCCTTCACTGCCGGTCTATGCGATCTGTGCAGCATCAGTACCCGTGCTTTTCTACGCTGCATGCTCCAGTTCGACGCTACCAGTAGATCTGTTGAATACCCTGCATTTTCATGAGTTCAGTAGTCAAGAGTTCTTCATAGGTGGTCTGAGTTTCTACGCTTTCGCGCTCGTCAATAACGGTTGGTGTCGAGCGCGCTTGTATCGTAAACACGCATGCGATATCGCCCGGCTGGCTCTGATGGTCGAGGTGGAGCGCTTATCGGGAGATCGTTATCCTCTGGCCGCTCATCACGCACGTATTGAGCAGAGTCATCTGCATAAGGAGTTGGGTAACCTGGTAGATCCTCGTACGGAAAAGGTTATTGCGTTCATCGGTAGGCTTCTGAAAAAGCTCCTGTGATTTCCAAGGGTTAGTCGTCCCACAGCAGAGCTAAGCGCCAAGGGTCGAGCATGGACGCTCATGATCGCTGAACCTCGGTCGTGGGCTGCAGTCATTTTTGATATTCACTGAAATCTAGGGCAACTACGCTTGAGCAGCGCGCGTCTTGATATGATGACTCGGATTGCGATTCAAAACCCGCAGTGACATTGCCCAAAGCCCCCGACTGCCTTGGGAGCTGGCCCCTTCTGCTACATCTCCCTAGCCAGGACTAACCGTTGCTCTACATAAGCGCTTTCACTCCGTTGATCATCATCCTCATCTCAGTGGGGCTTGGCTTGCCAGCGCGAAACTGGTTTCTGGAATTCGGGTTGGCCGTGGTTGTGATCTCATCGATTACCACGATAGCGTTAGCGCTCCAAAGCGCCCGCGCAGCCGCTAAAGCTGAGAAATGGACTTTCGACGATTTCCTTCCAAAGGTCGATGACGGCAGATCGTATAACTTCAAATTTACCGCCGGCATCACGGGTGTAGATACTCGAAATCCAATCGATCATCTACGGCGTCAAATCGATGAGCTACAGAGGGTAGCGATTCAGGACGAAGACAACGCGATTCGAAGGCATCAAATGATCGACCGCCGCATTGACATATGCTTGGCTAAGATTCGGCATCACGAAACGGTAACTCTCCCGAAGGTGTTGGGGAGCTCATCGGGAGCAGTTGCGCTGTCAGCAATGCTCACGCTTTTAGGCAGCGTATACCTCGCCTTCCCTGTGCCTGCCTACGAAATCTTCTCGGCATGCGCACAACGCCTTGGCAGCCTATGGTGAGAGCGCTTCATCAGTTGTTGATTGCACCCGACGTTGGGACATTCGGCTGCTTGATCTGCCCAGAGTGGACCGCCCTCGCACGCAACTTTAGCAACGCAACCTACAGAGCAATCGTGCAGCACCTGCTAAGCGCTCGTAGTGCCCATGTAAAAGCGCAGCGCATGAACACAGATCAATGAACAGTTGCGTTCATCAGTAAGCCACTGAGCCAGCAGTAGCGGCACTTTGAGCGACTTATGAACGCCCAACATCGCCCATAAGTTAAATTTACTAACTGGAAAATAGTCCAGCGCCGCGAAACAAAAACAGAACGAGCCATCCGCCACGTCATAGATACGCAGTACATAGGGGACATTGGTGCATGCGCCCTCCCCGGTTCATATGCACTGCCCCTACAATCCCGTCTATGCCAGCTACATGACGGTCGCCATGTGCAGGTGGAAAAGGCGCTGCAACAACATCGCAGGCCATCACCTCAATGCCCTTTGACTTTCCTGATACGCAGCACAATCAACGCAAGAATACCAATCGCGAGCGGCGCCATGACCAGCATGGCCTCTCGCGGGGACACCTCAACGCCAAGCAGGTGCACCCCTGAGTAACCCAGCTTGAGCAAGCTGAGCAGGTAGTAGGTAATGGCAATAATCGACAGCCCCTCCACTGCGCGCTGGATCTTGATCTGGGCATCGGCGCGGGCATTCAGGCTTTTCAGGATTTCCGAGTTCTGTTCCTCCATTTCGACCTGGACCCGTGCTTGTAACAGATCGCCCAGGTTGGCGACGCTTTCGGCCAGGTGCTCCAGGCGCTGCTCGGTGGCGGTGCAGTACCTGACGGTAGGTTTGAAGCGGCGCTCGATAAATACGCCCAGGCGTTGGCAATCGCCTACGTGACTTTCCCGCAGCTCACCCAGACGTTCGAACACCAATTGCGCATAGGCTTGCGTGGCACTGAAGCGGTGCCGGGTTTTCGCCGCGCTGCTCACCACTTGCGCAGACAGGTTGGAAATATCCGCCAGCAGGGCTTTCGCATTGCTGCCGTGCGGGTCGGCGTTGCGTTCGGAAAGGGTGACCAGGGTCTTGTCGAAAACATCGAGCTGCGCGCTCAAGTCCTTGGCCATGGTCAAGGATAACGAGGCCATCATCCTGTAGGTCTCGATTTCCAGCAGGCGGCGTATCATCCGGCCCTGGCGGTAGGCATTCAGGCGCCGGTTGACGAACAACATGTGGTTGTTGCCCTCCTCGCTCAGGCGAAAATCACTCCAGACCATGGCATCGCCACCGCCCACGCACGAACCGCTCGGATCCTTGAAGCCGTACCGGGACAGGTCCAGGCCGGTTTCACCACGCACGACAATCTGCACCGAGTTGATCAGGGCCGGCAAATGCACTTCGACCTTTGACGCCAGCACCTCGGGCAGCGTGGTCCAGGACAAGTCATCAGAGGATGAAGTGACCACCAGTGTCAGGGTGAAAAACTCGGCATGGCGCTCCCATTTCAGTGCATGGCCATCGAGTTGGGTAATTCCTTGGGCGGCATTCAGGTCGAGGGTGCCAGGGCAGCATTGTTCGAGGAATGCATTGCACGCCTGATCACTGTCGAGGAAGGCCAGATGAAACACATGGGCCGGCTCATCGAAATACAGTGACGGGCGCGCGTGCAGTTCGTTGTGCAGGCTTTGTCGTAACGGGTGCATGTTGTATGGCCATGTTGGAGTTGTTTTTGCCGCTTGCGATGAATGCCCACCCGAGCCAGGTGCCGGATTTTTCGGGGCATTATCGATTGCTGTTGATGGTGGGACAGTTTGGCGAACTCATGAGTCACGGCCAGGTGACAAACCAATACCTTTGAAGGTGAAGCTGCAGGCGTAAGCGATCAGATGCGCAAGTGCACACTCATGTAGTCAATGAAAACGCGCAACTTGGGCGAGGCATAACGGCTGGCTGGCCACAGCATCCAGAAGACGACCTCGCGGTCAATGTAATCGTCCAGCACAGTGACCAGCTGGCCGCTTTCCAGCGCTTCGCGCACCAGGAACGTCGGCAGAAAGGCAACCCCCCTGCCCTGAATGGCGGCGTAGGCAAGAGGCTCGATGGTGTTTGACGTCATCGTGGCGGGCAGCACCAGTTCAGCCTCGGAGGGTTCGAGCCGCAGCGGCCAACGTTCCAGCTTTCCGGTTGCGGGGAATTTGTGCTGCAGGCATGAATGGCGTTCCAGTTCACGCGGATAAGTGGGTACGCCATGCTGCTTTAGATACGTCGGCGACGCCACCAGCACATGTGCGCAGGAACCCAGACGGCGCGAGGTCAAGCGAGAATCGGTTTGCTCACCGGTGCGAATCACCGCGTCGAACCCCTCCTCGATCACATCGACCATGCGGTCGCAAAAATCGATATCCAGTTCGACTTCCGGATACCGCTCCATGAACCCGTCAAAGGCCGGCATCATCAGGTCGCCGAGTAGAGGCGTGCCCACCCGAAGCCGTCCGCGTGGGCTGCCAGCCAGGCCTGACAGTTCGGACTCGGCAGCGGTGACTTCACTGAGGATGCGGCGGCAGCGCTCAAGGAACAGGGTGCCCTCGGCCGTCAGCGTGATGCTGCGTGTACTGCGATGAAACAGCCGCACATGCAAGCGCTCCTCCATCCGGGCGATGGTTTTGCCCACGGTCGAGGACGACACCCCCAACTGCCGGGCGGACTCGGTAAAGCTGCGCGTTTCGGCAACCAGCACGAACGTCGAGATGCCATTCAGACTTTCCATCACCTTTCCTGCCTGCTCCGGTAGAACCCCATCCACAGGGTGGGATTACGGAAAAAACATCCGAAATGTTCGGCCTCGCGGGATATTTTTCTCCGCGAATTTTACGCCTACATTGCGCCCATCCCACCACTGACAGGTATCGACGTCATGTCCAAACTGCACACGAGTATCCAGATAGGTCCACACCAGATTTCCCATCGCGTCGTTCTGGCGCCACTGACCCGCATGCGTGCCGAGCCGGGCGACATCCCTGGCCCGCTGATGGCCGAGTACTACGCCCAACGTACCACCGCCGGTGGCCTGCTGATCGGCGAAGCCACTATCGCCGCCGCCAATGGTAATGGCTACCTCGGTGCTCCCGGTTTGTATGACGATAGCCAAATCGCCGGCTGGAAGCTCGTGACTGACACCGTTCATGCCAAGGGCGGCAAAATCTTTCTGCAGCTCTATCACGCGGGGCGCCAGTCCAATAGCCTCTTGCAGCCGGACGGCGGCCAGCCGGTGGCCCCTTCCGTCGTTGACCACGGAGGCCTCGCCTTCACCGAGACTGGATGGACCCCCGCCAGCCCGGCGCGCGAACTGACCATCGCTGACATCCACGGGCTGGTGGACAGCTTCCGCGCCGCGGCCGAACGCGGTATCGCAGCCGGATTCGACGGCGTGGAGATTCACTCGGCCAACGGCTACCTGTTCGATCAATTCCTCCAGGATGGCAGCAACAAACGTACGGATATCTACGGTGGCTCGTTCGAGAACCGCAGCCGGTTCCTGCTGGAAGCGGTAGAGGCGGTGATCTCCGTCTGGGGCAGCAATCGGGTGGCGGTGCGTCTGGGGCCGAGCGGCAATTTCGGCGATATGTCCGACAGCGACCCCATTGGCCTGTTCACCTATGTCGCACGCGAACTGAACAAGCTGGACCTCGCCTATCTGCACCTGATCGAGCCACGCATCCTGGGGCTCGTCGAAGACGAGCGCCGTGACCAGAATCCGGTGGCGTCTCAACTCATCCGCCAGCACTACAAGGGCACCCTGATCGCGGCGGGCGGTTTCTCCGGTGAGTCGGCCAACGCGATCCTCGAGGCCGGCGATGCAGACCTGGTCGCGTTCGGCCGCCACTTCATCGCCAACCCTGACTTGCCGGAGCGCCTGCGCAACGGCTGGCCGCTGAACCCGTACGACCGCGAGTCGTTCTTCGGCGGCACGGAAGTGGGTTACACGGACTATCCTTTCCACACTGAAGTTGCGTGATCATTTTCGCCACGGGTAACCGGGGCCACCGTGCCCCGGCTATCTCCCCGAAAAAAATCAATCACCCCAGCAGCAATGCGCCAGCTGACTGCCCCGTTTCAGCGTAGCTTCTTCCAGCGGACTCAAGGTGCATGCTGGCTGATGGAAGGTGCTAACGCATGAAGGACCTTTTCTCCTACAGGCTTTTCACAAGGGTGGCGCGACTGGGCAGCTTTTCGGCCGCGGCACGCGAAGTGGGCCTTTCTCAATCCCAGGTCTCCAGGATTGTGGCCGAGCTCGAAGCCGATCTTGGCACCCTGCTGCTGGCGAGATCGACACGTGCCGTCGTACCGACTGAGGCAGGGGCGGATTTTCTCTCGCGCATGGAACCCATCCTCGTCGCGGTGGAAGAAGCAGAGCAAAGCGTTCGCGGCGGCCAGGAACTGCGTGGCGTAGTGCGGATCAGCATGCCAACGAGCATCGGCGTACGGGAAATCATTCCGCGTATAGCGCCGTTCGCAGCGATACACCCCAACCTTCATATCCAGGTCCTGCTCGCCGATCATTGGCAGGATCTGGTGCGCGAAAATATCGATGTAGCAATCAGGTTGGGACGGCTGGTGGATTCCACTGCAACGAGCCGTCAGATCATGACGATCTCCAGATTCATTCTCGCCTCACCGGCCTACTTGCGCGCCGCCGGGGAGCCGACTACGCCTGAGGACCTGCAATCCCATCGAATCATCGCCGGTCCAGCCTCGACGGTTCCCAGTGGGTGGATGTTCAAACGCGACGGCGAGACCCGGACGATTCAGCTCGAGGCGCACTTCTCGACCGATGAAAACGAAGGTGCAGTCGCGGCGGCCACCGCCGGGTTAGGGATTACATCGACAACGGCCTGGGCCTGTCGGCGGGAGCTTGAAAGCGGTGAACTGGTCACCCTGCTCACCGATTGGGAGACCGAATCCGTACCGGTGCATGCCTACTTCCCCCACGGCTCGCGTACCCGCAGGGCCGGCCGCGCCTTGATTGAACATCTTGTCGTCAACCTGCTTGAAGATGCCGGCGGTGCTTATGCATCCGACGCATAGAAGATAGCCCGCCAAAGCGTCTACTCCGATCCCGCCGAAGCTGCCAGTTTAGCGCCATACCCCGCGACGCAGCGGTCGAGCTGATCGGCCTGGCAGCGTGGCGGACGCCCTGACTTTTTCATTCAAGGAAATCCCTCATGCGCATGACTGGCAACACGATCTTCATCACTGGCGGCGGCTCCGGCATTGGCCGTGGTCTGGCAGAAGCCTTCCACAAACTCGGCAATCAAGTGATCATCTCCGGTCGTCGCAAGGCGCGGTTGCAAGAGACGCTCGACGCCAACCCCGGCATGGCCGCACTTGAACTCGACATCAACGACACGGCCAGCATCCAGGCAGCAGCGCAGCACCTCACTGCCAATTACCCTGAGCTCAACGTGCTGATCAACAATGCCGGCATCATGCTGCTCGATCATGCCGAAGGTCCGGTGGACGATGAGCTTGCGCTCTTGACCGTCACCACAAACCTGCTTGGGCCGATCCGCATGACCTCGGCGCTGGTCGAGCATCTGAAGGCCAAACCGGATGCGGTCATCGTCAACGTCTCCTCGGTGCTCGGCTTCGTGCCAATGGCCGTGACGGCGGTCTATTCGGCAACCAAGGCAGCGTTGCACTCCTACACCCTGTCACAGCGCTACCTGCTGCGCGAACACGGCGTCCAACTGGTCGAGATCGCACCACCGTGGGTACGCACCGAGTTGCTCAACAGCAGCGAGGAGGAACGCGCCATTCCCCTCGACCAGTTCATTACCGAAACGATGAAACAGTTCGAAAGCGGTGCGGACGAAATCCTCGTCGCCCCAGCCGATGTCATGCGCGCCAACCCTGGCCCGAACGAGCATGCCTGGGTCAACGGCTTCAACGACATGATCGCAAACGGACCGGCTTTCGGTTGACTCCACAAGGCAATATTGGGCGACCCTGCGGCCGCCGACCTTTCACATTGCAAGCAGGATCAGACCATGACTTCACGTACCCCCGCCGAGAACAGGGCCATCGTCCTCGAAGGCTTCGCAACCCTGTTCAATCGCAAGGATCTGGCAGCAGCCGAACGCTTCTGGTCACCCTCCTATATCCAGCACAGTGCCCATGTGCCGCCTGGTCGCAAGGGGCTGTTCGAGCTGGTCGCCGCAGGATCGCCCGATATGCGTTATGAATGCCAGCTGGCAGTCGCTGAAGGCGACTTCGTGATGTTGCACGGTCGCTTCACCGGAATCGGTCAACCGACGAACTGGGTCGTTGTCGATATCCTGCGCCTCGAGGACGGGGTGATGGTCGAACACTGGGATGTGATCCAGGACGAGGCGACGCGCGAAGGTTCCGCCGGCGGCCACCCCATGTTTGGCGATCAGTTCCCCGGCTAACGCGCCTTGCCCTCTCGCCCGGCGATCGTTGCCGGGCGGGCGATCATCGCACCTGTTGCCGGGTGGACATTTGCCTTGGCAGGAACACCTCGGCCAGCATGCAGCGCGCGCTGCCGCCACCGATGCGCTCGATGGTGTCGATGTTCACCGGTAACGGCGTGGTGTTAGTTTCGATCAAGCGACGCTGATCGGCGTTCAGGGATTGCCAGGCGGTGCGCGACATCACCAGTAGCGGCTCGCCTGCTGCGTTGTGTACCTCCAGCATGTTGCCGGCGAAGGACTCCAGCTGCGCCAAGTTCAAGGCGATGACCTGTTTGCCGCTGGTTTCGAGTCGGTTACGCAGCGCCTCGCGTTCGCCCTGATGGGGTACGGACTCCAGGCAAACCACCGCCAGACGAGTGCCGACACTCATCATCACATTGGTGTGATAAATCGCCACGCCTTGGCGGTCCACCGCGTTGAACGCGCACAGTTCATAGCCCAATTGGGTGACCAACTGATCCAGTGCCAGGGCGTGGGTGCGGGTCGAGTACCCTGCGTAGCAGATCCGCTGTTGCCGATCCAGGACCATGCTGCCGGTGCCCTCCAGGAAAACCTCCTGCTCTTCAAGGCTGGACAGGTCCAGCACCTGTTCGACCCGGTATTCGCCCAGCAACCCGTCGAGTACACCCTTGTCCCGCTCCAGACGCCGGTTGTGGCCCTGCATCGGGTACAACACCAGGGTGCCATCCGGGTGGCTGCTCCACCAGTTGTTGGGGAAGATCGAGTCCGGGGTATGCGGCGCTTCGCGATCGTTGTGCACCAGGACTTCGACGCCGTGCCGACGCAACGCGTCAACATAGCCGTCGAACTCGGCAAGGGCCTTGAGTTGTACGTCTTCAGCAACGGTTGCCGGACGCTGGAAGCGGTTGTTCGCCGCCGTGTCCTGATTGAAGGAGAAACGTGTCGGACGAATCATTAAAACCGTATTGGTGGTTTGCATGGGCACAGACTCAATGAGGGACGAGAGAGGCTCATTGTCTGTTTCAAACGGGGAAAAACCCGGTTGATAACGGCTGTTGCGCTGATGGAAACGGCTGAAGATTCCTGGTTGCCCAGCCGATTCGGTGAGGGCCGGAAAGCAAAAGATCGCAGCCTTCGGCAGCTCCTACAAGGACCGTGTTCACCGCCGTTTTGTAGGAGCTGCCGCAGGCTGCGATCTTTTGATCTGGCTGAGCAGTTTGTCGATGTGTAAAAGCGGGGAAACCCGGTTGATTACGTCTGTTGAAGAATCTGCCCTTTTCGGCCGGAAAGCAAAAGATCGCAGCCTTCGGCAGCTCCTACAGGGACCGTGTTCACCGCCGTTCTGTAGGAGCTGCCGCAGGCTGCGATCTTTTGATCTTATTCCATGGTGGTCTTGACCATCGCCAGTTCCGGGTGGCTGACCAGTTTGTCGATGTGCAAATCCGGGTCGTCGAACCAGACTTCGGTCAACACCCGGTAATGCTCCATGTCACGGCAGCGCATGCGCAGGCTGTAGTCGAATGCACCGCTGATCAGGCGACATTCCAGCACCTGCGGGCAGGCGCGGACCTTGGCTTCGAAGGCCTTTTGCGCCGCGCGTCCGCTCTGGTTCGACAACGCCACCAGCACCAGCAATGACAAGCCCGGCGTCAGTTTCTTCTCGTCGAGAATCGCGCCATAGCCGCGAATGACCCCAAGCTGTTCCAGCTTGCGCACTCGTTCCAGACACGGCCTGGGGGTCAGGTGCACGCGCTCGGACAGCTTTTGATAGGTGATGCGCCCTTCGTGGCGCAACACTTCAATGATTGCCTGATCGATACGATCAAGCACGATCGACAGATCGCGGATATCCGCCATGTACGCCTTGCCTCACTTCAAACGACCCGATAGAAATTGCTGCAAACGTTCACTGTTCGGCCGGTCGAGTATCGTAGCATCACCCTGCTCCTCGACCCGCCCCTGATGCAAGAACAACACCTGGCTCGATACCTGCCGGGCAAAGCCCATTTCGTGGGTCACCATCAACATGGTCCGGCCTTCCTCGGCAAGCGCCTGAATCACCTTCAGCACTTCACCCACCAGTTCCGGATCGAGCGCCGAGGTTGGCTCGTCGAACAACAGGATTTCCGGTTCCACCGCCAGGGCCCGGGCGATCGCCACCCGTTGTTGCTGCCCGCCCGACAAAAACGCCGGGTACTGATCGGCCACCCGTTGCGGCAAGCCGACTTTGTCCAGATACGCCCGAGCGCTCTCCTCCGCGGTCTTGCGACTCATGCCCAGGACTCGACACGGCGCCAGCACGATGTTCTCCAGCACGGTCAGGTGACTCCACAGGTTGAAATGCTGGAACACCATCGCCAGTCGCGTGCGCAAACGCTGCAACTGTTTTGGATTGGCAACACGCATGCCACCGACACCCTGGCGGGTGAGGACTCGCTCGCCATCCAGAGCAATGGCGCCTTCATCCGCCCGCTCCAGAAAGTTGATGCAGCGCAGCATGGTGCTTTTTCCCGAACCGCTGGCGCCGATCATGCTCACCACGTCCCCTGCCCTCGCGTTCAACGAGACGCCCTTGAGTACTTCGTTGTCACCAAAACGTTTATACAGATTTTCAACGGTGAGTTTGTACATGCGAATACTCCTGCAGCGGCACACCTGTCGGCGCCGCTCTGGATAAAGAATGGAAGTCAGTGCGCCGGACCGAGGAAGCTCAGCCAGCGCTTCTCCGCCAGGCGGAACGCGCCGACCAGCCCGAACGACAGCACGAGGTACAGCAGGCCGGCGATACCGAAAGCCTGAAAGGTCATGAATGTCGCGGCGTTGGCGTCCCGGGCGATTTTCAGGATGTCCGGGATCGTTGCGGTGAACGCCACCGAAGTCGCGTGCAACATCAGGATCACTTCATTGCTGTAGTACGGCAGCGCGCGGCGCAGCGCCGAAGGCAGGATCAGTTGCAGATACAGGCGCCAGCCACTGAGACCATAGGCCTGCGCCGCTTCGATTTCACCGTAGGGAATGCTGCGGATCGCTCCGGCGAAAATTTCCACGGTGTAAGCGCAGGTGTTGAGGGTGAACGCCAGCAAGGTGCAATTCATCGCATCGCGAAAAAACGCTTCGAGCAATGGCTGTGAACGAACCACGGCAATGCCGTAGATTCCGCTGTAGCAAATCAGCAGCTGGATATACAACGGCGTGCCGCGGAAGACGTAGGTAAACAGCTGAACCGGCCAACGCAAAACGCCCCAGCGCGAGACGCGCAAGATCGCCAGGGGCAACGACAGGAAAAAGCCCATGGCAATACTCGCCACCAGCAACCACAAGGTCATGGCCAACCCGGTGAGGGTTTCGCCGTCGCTGAACAGAAAGGGTTTCCAGTATTCGGCAATCAACTCGATCATCGTGCCATCCCCCGTACACCCTGGTTGTAGCGCCGTTCCAGCACGCGCAAGACATAGTTCGAAGCGCTGGTGATCAGCAGGTAAAGCGCGGCGGCCAACAGCAGGAAATCAAGCATGTTGAAGGTGCTTTTGCCGGCCTCCTGCGCGACTTTGACCAGGTCCGACAAACCGATGATCGACACCAGCGCCGTGGCCTTGAGCAGCACCAGCCAGTTGTTGCCAAGGCTCGGCAAGGCGAAACGCATCATTTGCGGGAACACCACGAAACGAAAACGCTGCCAACGGCTCAGGCCAAAGCACGCGGCGGCTTCCTGCTGGCCGCGCGGCACACTGAGAATCGCCCCGCGAAAGGTCTCGGTGAAATACGCACCATAGATAAAACCCAGGGTGATGATGCCGGCCACGAATGGATCGATTTCCATGTAGGGCCAGCCCATGGCCTCGGTCAGGGCGCTGAGCCAGCCTTGCAGGCTGTAGAAGATCAGCAGCATCAACACCAGGTCGGGCACGCCACGGATCAGTGTCGTGTAAAAGGTCGCCGGCAGATTCAACAGCTTCAGCGGCGACAGCTTGGCCGCCGCGCCGAGCAGCCCCAGCGCCATGCTCACGACAAGCGCGAGCGCCGACAGTTTGAGGGTGACCCAGGTGCCGTGCAGCAACAAAGGGCCATAGCCTTGCAGGGCCGAAAGATCGACCCCGATCAGATTCAGGAAGGAGTTCACGCCAGTCACCTGTCTTGAGGCGCCCCGGTCGCTGCAACACAGCGACCGGGGCGCAGGGATCAGTTGTTGTAGAGGTCCAGGTCACCGAAGTGTTTCTGCTGGATCTGCGCGTAGATGCCCTTGTCGTGCAGGGCCTTGATGGCGGCATTGAGCATGCCCTTGAGCTCTTCGTTGTCCTTGCGCACACCAATGGCGATTTCCGACGGCACCAACGGGTCGCTGATGCCTTCACTGTTTTGGAAGTCCGCCCCTTGTGGCGAGGTCAGGAAACTCATCTGCGCTTGCAGCTTGTCCTGGATCGACGCATCGAGACGGCCGAACACCAGGTCGGCATAGACCTGATCCTGATTCTGATAGGCCCGCAGTTTCACCCCGCCCGGCGCCAGTTTGGCCTTGGCGTAGGTTTCCTGAATCGTGCCCTGCATGTAGCCGATGGTTTTGCCGCGCAGCGACTCGGCGGTCGGCAGCAGACCGGAATCCTTGCGGGTAACGATGGCGGTCGGTCCGGCGTACAGGCGATCGGTAAAGTCGATCTGTTTTCTGCGCGCGTCGGTCACGGTCATCGACGATTCGATGGCATCGAACTTGCCGGCCTTGAGCCCCGGGATCAGCCCGTCAAAATCATTGCTGACCCACACGCAGGTGAGCTTCAGTTCGGCACAGATTGCATTGCCCAGATCCACGCCGAAACCCTGTACGCCGCCATCGGCCGTGGTGGATTCAAAGGGTGGGTAACTTGGGTTGACGCCAAATCGCAGCTCCTTCCATTCCTTGGCACTGGCGCCCGTGGTGCAGCACAGCAACGCGAGTGCCGGCAAAGTCAGCCATTTGATGTTCATGTTCTTGAGTCCCGGATTATTTGGATTTATCGCGATCCGGCGCCTGCGTCGGACCACACTTTTTGACAGGGGCAGAGAGTCTTTGCGGTCTTCACCGCAGCCGTTTTTGTTGTTGTTATCGACTGCAAGCAGCCAGTCGTCGCAGTTGCACGCCATCTCAAGCGGCGAACGACAAGTGCTTGAAACGGACCGCCAGAATGCCAATTGCCGGGAGTGTGCTGGTGTCGTAACCCCCTGTTCAAACAGCGTGCCTGTGCTGAACGGAGGGGTTTCACAGCCGATTCTGTCGTCTGCTGAAAGTGGCTGTTTTTCCGCTTGATGGGAGCGCCATAGCCAATGTGATTGCCTTTGAGGCTGGCTTTATCTGCATAACGATGAGTCGTAAAGGGTGCCTGGCCGATTCCGCTGTGCGCGCTCTGTTTTTCGACTTCTCTGGCTGTATCCAGGGTCGGTATCGGCCGAAATCTTCTCGCCATTGCCTCGACAATAAGTCCGTTGCAACTACATGGATCACCTACAGGTAGTCCAGACCGGCACATTAAAAAGACGCGCAAAGGAACCCAATATGACCCGTTACATTGACGTAAATGATCTGAGCCTCCTCGTCCGGGAAAAAGGCTTGCCCAGCTGCCTGATCGAAATGGCCGAATACATCCGTCAAGACTACGTACGCTGGCCGGAATTCGAAAAATGCGCGCGCCTGGCGAACCACTCGCCCGAGGGCGTCATCGAGCTCATGCCCGTGTCTGATGCGGCGCTCTACGCCTTCAAGTATGTCAATGGACACCCGAAGAACACCCACAATGGCATGCTGACGGTCATGGCCTTTGGCGCGCTGGGAGACGTCGATACCGGCAAGCCTGTGTTACTGAGTGAAATGACGCTGACGACCGCCATTCGTACCGCTGCCACCTCTGCGCTCGCGGCCCGCTACCTCGCCCGACCGGACAGTCGCCGAATGGCACTGATCGGCAACGGCTCACAGAGCGAATTCCAGGCCCTGGCATTCCATACATTGCTCGGCATTACTGAAATCAGTCTCTACGACATCGATCCAGCGGCAACGGCGAAACTGGTAGCCAACCTGCGGGCCTACCCTGCCATTCAGGTGAGCGTTGCCAAAACCGTCGCAGAAGCGGTACGGGGTGCCGATATCGTGACCACGGTCACGGCCGACAAGGCCTACGCAACCATTTTAACGCCTGAGATGATCGAGCCGGGGATGCACCTCAACGCCGTGGGCGGCGATTGCCCAGGCAAGACTGAACTGCACCGGGACATCGTGGAGCGTGCACGGGTCATGGTTGAGTACGAACCGCAAAGCCGAATTGAAGGGGAAATTCAGCAGATGCCCGCCGATTCTCCGGTTATCGAGTTCTGGAAGGTCATCGATGGTCAGACTCAAGGTCGCCAGCATGCCGAGCAAGTCACCTTGTTCGACTCGGTCGGCTTCGCCATCGAGGACTATTCCGCCTTGCGCTATGTGCTGGATGTTGCACGAACGCTCAACATTGGCAGCGATATTCAGCTGGTGCCAGAGTTGCAGGATCCGAAGGACCTGTTTTCGCTGCTGCAGCCTTCGGCACCTGCCGATGCAAGGCTTCGGGCTTGATACCGCTCGACACTTCAACTCTTTCACCCGGCGGCCTCTTCGGTTGCCGGGTAGGACCCTGAGCAAACCTCGGTCGTTTGAGCCTTTTTTACAGCACCTTCCGCCTACCGGTCGACGCAACACAACCGAATTCTGTGCCGGCAGTCAGTGTTGATGAAGTCAGTACGATACGGACCACTACAGCCGATTCAACTACCCCACGGCGGTGCAGGAACAAACCTTGATTCGATCCATTGTTTGAAGGCAACCACCACGGCCGTGGGGAATTTGGCCGATGGCCTGACCAGATAGACCCCACCGGCAGTGTCCAATTGCCAATCCGCAAGGACACGCAACAACCTTCCGGTCGCGATATCACGACTCATCAACCAGTCACCGGCCCCTAGTATTCCCGCATCAGCACGGGCGGCCGCCAGCAATGACTCACTGTCATTGGCTGTCAGGTTGCCTTTCGGTGTAATCGTCTGAAGTTCGTTGCCGCGATGGAGTCGCCACTGCGGAAAAGACGCAAGGCCACTGAAGCGAAGGCAATTGTGCCTGATCAGATCCTGTGGCGTTTCGGGCATTCCGTGCTTTCGGATGTAAGCCGGCGAAGCGCACAGAATCCGGCGATGGTCGCTCAGCTTTTTGGCGATCAACCGGCTGTCTTCCAACTCGCCGATCCGTATGGCAGCGTCAAAACCCTCATCAATGATGTCCACCAGACGCTCACTGTAATCGGCGAGGATCGAGACATGAGGATAAAGCTCGAGAAACTCCGGCAGCATCGGACCTAGCCAACGCCGTCCCATCGCTGCCGGTAATGCAAGGCGCAAAGTACCTCGAACTTCGCTGGCGCCCTTCGCCGCTTGCTGCTGCGCTTCATTCATCAGCTCGACGGCAGAGCGAAGGCGCTGCTCCAGCTGGGCGCCGGCTTCAGTGATCCGCACCTGCCGGGTCGAACGCTCCACGAGCCGAACGCCGAGGCGCTTCTCCATGGCGGCGAGTCGTTTCGAGACGACAGTCGGGTGTCGCTGCAATAGCCGACCCGCACCGACAAACGAGCCTTGCGAGGCAACGGCCAGGAACGCTGCGATCTCGTCACTGGACTGACTAGACAGAACATCAATATTCATGGTTTTAGAATGATCGCTCCCGATGAACGCCCCGACTCCAGGTCGGCATGTGCCCGTGCTGCGTCAGCCAGCGAGTAGCTTGACCAGATCCGGGGTTTGATAATTCCCGCACCTATGGCGGCCAACACATCCTGTGCGCGCTCCTGGTACTCAGAGGCGCTCGCCGTGTGGGCAGCCAACGAAGGACGCGTCAGGAACAGCGAGCCTTTGGCGTTGAGCGTAGACAGCTCCACGGCTGAAGGCGCTCCGGAGGACGCGCCAAACGACACCATCAGGCCCCGTGGTCGCAGACTGTCCAGAGAGGCCTGGAAGGAAGCGCGCCCTATGGGGTCATAGACAACGTCGACCTTTTTACCCTCGGTGAAACGAGCGACCTGCGATGCCAGGGTGTCAGCGTCAAACACCAGGACTTCATCGCAACCCAAGGCTTGAGCTTTTTCGACACTGGCCGGCTTTGAAACGACGCCGATTACAGTCGCACCCAAGTGCTTGGCCCACGGCACCATGATTTCCCCCAGCCCACCCGCTACACCATAGAGAAGAATGGTTGTGCCCTGCCCCACAGGATAGGTGGCCTTCAACAGGTACTGCGCAGTGATGCCCTTGAACATGACGGCTGCAGCATCAGCAAACGACAATGCATCCGGAATCCTGACCAGCCGCTCAGCCGGATAAAGCCGGGCCGAAGCATAGGAGCCAATAGGGCCGGTGGCATAAGCGACGCGATCTCCAACCTGCACGTTGCTGACACCGGCACCCACAACGGCGACACGCCCGGCGCCCTCCAACCCAAGTCCGGATGGCAACGCAACGGGCACCGCGCCCTTGCGTTGAGTCACATCGAGGAAGTTGACCCCAATGGCTGCCTGCTCAAGCCAGACTTCGCCGGGTCCTGGCGATTGTTCGCTCAGTGCCTCCAGGTTCAGTACTTCAGGATTGCCAAACTGGTTGAATCGAATCGCAGAGACCATGGTCATTTCCCCTTCAATCGGAAGCTGCCTTCACACAAGTGCCGTTAGTGTGAGTACTGCCCCTCTGACGAACAAGGTAGGTTGATTGCAGGTAATTAATGCACAGCATGCAGCAATAACGTCACAGATACCACGCGTAACTGCGTGGTGTCCGGTTTCATCAGACCGCTATACCTTTTGCACCCGCCCCTACAGTGAATCGCCTCTGTTATCTGCAATGCTCAAATCGCCCTTTCTTGCAGACTGCACGCCCCAGTTGATGAACACGGATCGCAAGTCCTTGTTTACCGGGGTATTGGCTGGCGGATGCCCTTGGCACAGGAAATGCGATAGCTACCGGGGACGCCTCAATGCCACACCCCGTTGAGGCCCAATTCCACGCTAGCTGAGGCAGCCAACATGAACGCGATTGACCTTCTGAAAGCCGATCATCAAACCGTGAAAGCCATTCTTGCTCAATTGAGCGAGTCGACTGATAAAGCGATCAAGAAACGCACTGATCTCCTGGATAAGCTGGAGATGGAGATTTCCATCCATACAAAACTGGAAGAAGAAATCCTCTATCCAGCCTTCAAGGCGGCAGGGACCAAGGAGCAGGACGTCTTGTACTTCGAAGCGAAGGAAGAACATCGCACCGTCGACTCTTTGGTATTACCGGATCTGAAGCAGACTGATCCGGGCACACCGGAATTTGCCGGGCGGGTGAAGGTCGTCAAAGAGCTGCTGGAGCACCACATTGAAGAGGAGGAAACCGAAATGTTTCCTCAGGCGAAAAAACTGTTGGGGAAATCCAGGCTCGACGACCTCGGTGAGCAAATGGAAGCGATGAAAGCCAGTTGCAAGAAGGAATGGGCCGCAACCCATATGGCAGCCTGAGGCCTGCACGATCGCAAAGTCCGGCCTACAGCCTAATGCTGCTCACTTAAGAGATAGAGCGAACAATAAGCAACCTGTGGCGAGGGAGCTTGCTCCCGCTGGACTGCGCAGCAGTCCCATTTTCAGGGCCGCTACGCGCCCCAGCGGGAGCAAGCTCCCTCGCCACAGATACAGAGGAGATCCTCTATGAACAATCGCCGTTCACTTCCCCCTTCACGGAACTTGCACGACAGCCACTGAAACGCGTTGCCTGTCACTGACCAGGCCAGCAACCAGCGCCGCCACGGCAATGGCAAACAGATAAAGGGCTTGCCGTCCCAAGTGCTCCATCAATGCGCCTGCCACCAATGGCCCGATGGTCGCGCCGATGCCGAACGTCACCAATAACACCCCAGCCACCGATACACGCAGTTGGGGCTCCAGATTGTCATTGGCATGAACAACGCCCAATGGGTACAGGCAGAACTGCAGGAAACCTATGACGGCGCCCGCCAGCATGACCCAGCCCTGTCCCGGGGCCTGCAAAAAGGCCAAGGGCAGGTAAGCGATGCACAGCAGAACGGCGGTCAGGCGAATCAGGCCTACGCGGGAAAAACGGTCCGACAGCTTGCCCAGCGGCAATTGCGCAAACAGTCCGGCCGCAATGCTCAGGGCCATGAACTGGCCAACCTGTGCAGGGGTGAAACCCGATTGCGCCGCGAAGATCGGGGTCAATCCATAGAAGCAGCCATTGAGCAATCCCGACGCCAGGACAGTGCCCAACGACTGCGGCAGACGACGGACATATCGCATGAAGCTGACTCGGTCCTGGCTGATCGGGCTGGGCTGCATGCCCCGGTGCATGGCCATCGGCACCAGGCCGATGGCAAAGGCGATGGCCACACCGGACAACACCAGGGTGTCGAGCCCATTGCCCAGGCCCAGCAGCAGTTGTCCCAGCATCATCCCCACGTAGCTGGCCACCATGTACAGCGACATGGCGCCGCCACGACGATCACTCGGCGCACAGTCGTTGAGCCAGCTTTCGATGACCATTAGTTGGCACATCATCGCTACACCGACCACAAACCTCAGCGCCAGCCATAGCGTCAGCGAGTCGCTCAATTGGTGGCTCAGTACCGCCGTGACAATCACCCCCGCACTGACCACGAAGGCCCGCACATGCGAGATCCGGCCAATCAGCCAGTACCCGATCCGCCCTCCGAGCACCATTCCCAGCGCATTGGCCGCCATGAGCGCACCGCCCCAGAACTCTGCGACACCGGCAGCGTCCAGGCGCAAGGCCAGATACGTCATCAGCAGGCTGGACCCCAACTGCATCAGCAGAGCTGCAGCGTATATCGTTGCAAAAACCTTGGTGAGCGCCAACATGTTCAGTTTTCCGGATCAGACGAGGCCGTGACGTTGTTTCCAGTCACCGGGATGCACGACATAGCCAAACAGGGCGTGTCCGCCATAGACGAGCTCGGTACCTTCGGGTATCCAGAGCAATTGCCCTGGCGCCACCCGGTACAGTTCACCGTTCGCTCTCAGTTCGAAACAGCCTTCAATGACGAAAATGACCTCGTCATAAAGCAGCGTCCAGGCGACCTCCGCGCCCTCCCACCGCGCAAAGCCAATCCCCAGATGAGGCGACACGTCATTGCTCAGGGCTCGGGCAACGCTGGCGCCCCCCGGGGGGCCACCGCGATGCACAAAGTCCAGGTCCCGGTGGTCGACCAGCATCACCGGCTTTCTGTCAGCAGGCGCCTGGTTCATAGTTCGCGCCTGCTGTTCCACGCCGCCCAACGGATTCGTGAACGCACGCCCAGCCCCAGGAAGGGTTCTGGCGGATTGCGCGAAGGCATGCCCGTCACGGACTGGATGTCATCCAGACGCTGAGAGTCGGCGCCCACCACTTTATCCGCCAGCAATGTCCCCGAGATGGTGCCCCATGCAGCCCCAACCCCGTTGTCACAAGCCGTCGCGAAAACGCCGTCGTCGAGCTTGCCGAAGAAGTTGGTGAAGTTGCGCGAAATCGCATAGACCCCGCCCCAGGTGTGTGTGAAGGGAACATGGGCAAGTTGCGGATAACGGGCGTGAAAAGCCGCGCAATGATCCTCGCGGACTTTCTGGCGGATCGAATCATTGATGCTGCGCCCGTAGCGTGGCACGTGCTTGTAGGTATTGCGGATGATGAGACGACGATCCTGGGTCATTCTCACCGTGGTGCCGGCGTGGTCGGCCGGTGTCAGCCCCCAGTCGGCCTGAACGCCAACAGAGGCCATCTCGGCGTCGGTGAGCGGACGCGTCCAACTGGCAAACGTCATTACCGGCAGCAGCCGATTGCGCAAGTAACCAAACTCCTGGGTGAAGATGCTGGTCCCCAGCAGCACTTTCGGCGTGCGGATCAAACCCTCTTTACCCACCAGGATCCAGTTTCCGCCGGCGTCCTTCTCCAGGCGCTGGATGGGCGATTCCTCGAGGACTTCAACGTTCTGCGGCAGTGACGCGCCCAGGCCGCGCACCAGTGCCGCCGGCTGCATGAGGTAGCAACCGGGGGTGAAGATCGCGCGGCTGTAGTAGTCGGTCCCGAGTACGCCGGCCAGTTCCTGGCGTTCCACCTGGCGATAAGGCTCACCCAGGTCGGCCAGCAGTTTCTCGAAATGGTCGAGGTAGGCCAGACCACGCTCACCCACCGCCCCTTGGTACTTGCCGGCATGGGACCACTGACAATCGATGTCGTGGCGACCGATCAGGGTTTGCAGTTGATCGATGGCCGCGCGGTTAAGCCCCAGCAGGCGTTGCTTGTGCTGTGGGTCCGGATGTTCCAGGGCAAACTTGTGCGGCAGATCGATGACGAAACCGGAGTTACGCCCCGATGCCCCATAACCGACACGCTGGGCATCGACCAGGAGAATGCGCGACTGTGGCATGTGCTCGGCCAACCGGCGTGCGGCGGCGAGACCGGCGAAGCCGGCGCCGACCACCACGTAATCGGCCTTTTGTTCACCGGTCAGGCGCTTGGCCGGACGCGGTTCGGGCAGTGCGGCGTACCAGCCACAACTGTGGTCATCATGAGGCAGGTTAACGATACTGTTCATGGGTCAATTCTCAAGCCACATGCTGTGGGGTGTCCTGGCAGTTCTGCAGCCAGGCATTGCGTTTTTGTTGGGCCTGCCGCCCGAGCAGGACGAAGCCGCGCAAGGCGCCATCGTTGTCGCGGAAGGCTGCGCTGAGTCCGTCCCCGGTCGCGTCGCAGTGCCATTGCCCGGCACAATCGATAGGTGGCGGGAGCAAACACAAAGGCGCCGCCGGCGTCTTCACCGTCACCGGCGCGAGTGGATAGCTCACTGGCGTCGGCTGTCCGGACAAAGTCCTGGCCAGGGCGCGTATGCCCTCATTGATCGGCGCAAGGTAAGGCATCAGTTGCCCATTCACCTCGATACAATCGCCCAAGGCATAGATGCCGCTTTGCGAAGTCTGCAGGTGCGCATCCACCTTGATACCTCGCCCGCACTCAAGGCCCGCGGCTTGCGCCAGCTCCACGTTAGGCCGCAGGCCGACTGCCGACACCACCAGGTCCGCATCGAAGTGCTGACCATCGGCCAGTTCCAGCCGATAGCCGTTCGCACCCTGTTCGATACATTGCAAGGTCGTGCGCAAATGCCATTGCACGCCCAGACCGGACAACGCCTGTTGCAGTTGCAGGCCCGCCGGTTCCGGCAACAGACGCTCCATCGGCCATTTGCCCAGACCGATGACCCGAACCTGATAGCCGCTGCTCGCCAGGTCGTTGGCGAACTCACAGCCAATCAATCCGTCCCCCAGCACCGCAACGCTGCGCACACCGTCGAGGCGCTCACGGAACGCCCGGTAATCCTGCAGGTTGTTGACGCTCAGCAATGCATCGGCACAACCTTCGATGGGCAGGCGCAGCGGCGAAGCCCCGCTGGCCAATACCAGCTGGCCGTACTGCATCTCGCCCAGATTGGTATGAAGTCGTCGCGCCACAACGTCGATTCGCTCCACCCGGCAGTGGCTATGAATCCGGATGCCCAATCGCTGTTCCAGCGCCATCGGGCTTTCCGTCGCCAGGCCCGCGGCGCTGCGACCCTGGGCCAGCGCGATGGACAGCGCCGGCTTGGAATAGAGATGCCCACAGTCCTGGGTCAGTACCCGGACATCGAGTTGCGGGTTGGCTTTGCGCAGCGCCTGAGCCAGGCCGTAGCCGGCATGTCCGCTGCCGATGATGACCACTGGCTGGGCCGGTGAAACGTCAACCATGGCCTGCTTCACAACAACCGGGGCAACGGCCGCGACCTTGGCCGGCTCGCTGATTTCGATCATCTCGAAATCGGACTTGCCGACCTTGCACTCGGGGCACAGCCAGTCTTGCGGCACATCTTCCCAGCGGGTGCCGGCAGCGATGCCGTCGTCGGGCCAACCCAGGG
The DNA here is from genome assembly GCF_003097365.1 of Pseudomonas sp. B1(2018). Taxonomy (NCBI): domain Bacteria; kingdom Pseudomonadati; phylum Pseudomonadota; class Gammaproteobacteria; order Pseudomonadales; family Pseudomonadaceae; genus Pseudomonas; species Pseudomonas sp. B1(2018). Next base: position 434,647 of record NZ_PYUK01000001.1, on the reverse strand, counting down.
CTTCGTCATAAATCAGGCCACAGATAATGCAGAGCCACTTTTTCATGCTGATGCCTCCTCACTCGCCCGAGATGCGCACGGCCAGGTTCTTGGTCCTGACGTAGCTGTAGAGCGCTTCCTGGCCTTTCTCCCGACCGAAACCGGAGAGACCTACGCCGCCAAACGGCGTTTCGATGCCGCCGGCGTACCACTCGTTGATGAACACCTGACCCGCACACAGTCGCCGCGCACAACGCAGGGCGCGATTGAGGTCTTGAGTGAACACGCCGGCGACCAGGCCGAATTCGGTGCCATTGGCAATGCGAATGGCCTCTTCCTCGGTATCGAAGGCAATGACCGCCAGGACCGGACCGAAGACTTCGGTCTGGGCAATATCCATGTGCGCGGTGACGTCGCGGAACACCGTCGGCGCCATGAAATGCCCCCGCAGCCCGCTGATCGCCTCACCGCCGGTGGCGACCACGGCCCCCTCCTCCTCGGCACGCCGGCAGATGGCCTCGATGCCCTGAAGCTGACTGGCGCAAATCACCGGCGTCAGGTCCGGGTTGTCCTGGCCAAGGCCGATGCTCAGGCTCTCGGCCATTGCCACCACATCAGCGACCACCTCGTCATACAGCGAACGATGCACCAGCAGGCGCGACATCGCCGAGCACACCTGACCGGCATTGAAGAAGATGCCGTTGCGCACGCTGGCCAGCAGTTGCTCGCGATCGGCATCGGGGAACACCAGCGCAGCAGACTTGCCACCCAGTTCCATGACGCTGGGAGTCGCGTGCTCGGCGGCGGCCTTCAGGATGCTCTGCCCCGTGGCGACGGAGCCGGTGAAGACAATCTGGTCGACCTCACGATGCCCGGCCATGTAGGCCCCCACTTCCCGGCCGCGGCCACAGATCAGGTTGACCGCCCCCCGTGGCAAGCCCGCACGTTCGATGGCCTGCAACAGCACACACAGTCCCAGCGGCGAAATCTCCGGCGACTTGATCACCACCGCGTTACCGGCCGCCAGGGCCGGCGCCAGCGAACGGGCGCAGATGGACACCGGAAAATTCCACGGTACGATCTGCAGCGACACGCCCATCGGGTCGTAGACCGTGAAGTCCATGTAGCCGTTGCCCAGGGGAATGGATGTGCCTTCGATCTTGTCGGCCATGCCGGCGTAATACTCGAAGTAACGCGCCGCCTCGACGAATTCGTCACGGGCATCGCGCAGGCTCTTTCCATTTTCCTGACACAGGACCCACGCGCCCTCTTCAGTCACTGCGCGAATTTGCGCGGCGATTTCCAGCAGCCAGGTCACCCGTTGCGCAGGGCGCGCGCGGGTCAGCTCACCACTGTCGGCACAGCGTCGCGCCGCTTGCAGCGCGCGCTCTGCGTCGGCCACTCCAGCCTGGGCGATAGTGGCGACAGGTTCCGCCGTGCCGGGGTTGTTGACGGTAATGTGCTGCTCACTGTCGGTCCAGGTGCCGTCGATGAAGTTCAGCCAGTGCGGTTGGATCGAATACATGCTCATCTCCTCACACGCTCTCGGCGCAGTCGAGAAGCTGACGCGCCGCCCACTGGTGGAAGAAATGCGTCGGCAAATCCATTTCCGGAGAGAACGCACCACCGCCATAGCCGGGAGAGTGACGGCCCTTCTGCATGCCTTCGACGGAAGCGATGTCCTCGGCAAACACCACGCGCCAGGACTGCATCACAGCGTCACGCGCCGCTTCGAAACGGTCATCGAGGGCCTCGTCGCCGACGTAGAAAAGACGCAGGTGTTCGACGGTTTTTCCGGGGGCAATCGGCTCCAGCATCATGGCGAAAGCATGGTCGGCCTGAATGCCCAGCAAGACGTTGGGGAAGAACGCTACGTATTCTGCGGTGCGCAGGCGATCCCGCGGCCAGGACGGGAACATGGGCAAGTGAGTGCCGGCGACGTCGGACAGGTTATAGGCATGGCTGCCCTGGCCGGCGAACTGATCGAAGATGATGTTGTAGTGGTCTTCCAGGCGCGAATAGCTGTTCAAGCTCGGGTGTACCCATGGCAAGTGGTAAGCCTCGCAGTAGTTTTCCACCGCCAGTTTCCAGTTGCAGTTGACCTCGATGCTGACCGCACCACTGTTGGGCTCGCGGCGCATCAGGTCCATGCCGTCGGTGCCGAGGAATTGGGTCCAGCGTTCGGTGAGCGGCGCGAGCTGCTCTTGCAGGTCCGGCGCGTCAGCCGACAGGTTGATGAACACCATGTCCATCCAGATCGCGCTGCGCAAGGCTTTCAGGCCATGTTTCTCGCAGGCGAAGCGCTCGTCCTTGTGCTGATTGATGCCGCCGACATGGGGCGTGCCTTTGAGGCCACCGTTCAGATCGTAGGTCCAGGAGTGGTAGGGGCAGCGAATCACGCCCTGCACTTCACCCGCCTGCTGCACCAGCTTCACGCCACGGTGACTGCACACGTTGTGGAACACCTGGACCAGGCCTTCGCGGTTACGCATCAGCAACAGCGGCAGCCCCATGAAGTCCACCGGCTTGACGTAGCTGTTGCCCGGCAGGTCGCTGGCGAAACCGACGCACGCCCAGTTGCGACCGAGCACGTGATCGCGCTCCAGGTCGAAATAACGTTGCTCGGTATAAAACTCATTGGTCAGGCCATGGGCCTCGTGGATCGGAGCCAGGACAGTCTCAAGTGTGTGTGTCGGGATGAGGCGGGTCGCGGTCGTGGAAGTCATTATTGTTTTCTCTTGCTGGCACGAAAGGAAATGCACGGCAGGTCTGGCCTGCTGCATGACGGCGAGTTTCGGCAAGAAGAGGAAGCCTCGACAAACGATTTTTGTTGCACGCATTAATGACTATTGATCATCAATATGCTCGGCATGCTTTGCTGATACGGTTCAGTAAAAGATGGGGTTTTAGCGTTTTGACGCGCTTCGGCATTAATGATCAAAAGTCATATATTGATGAGGATAAATGAGTTGTCGGCGGCCCCCTGTCTCCACCATTTTGTTGCCACATCCCGAGCCTGCCTCGAGATCACCCTGAGGAGTCGATGACCGGCCGCTGGCATCCGCCAATGACCGCCCTTCCCCTCACCCGGCGAAACCCTCAACCCTTGAACAATAATAAAAGGGGAAAAAAATGCGTGCAGAATCGGGCCTTCTCAAAGGTCTCAACCCGAATGTAACCCTGGCTTCGATCACCACCGTGGTCCTGTTTGTGCTGTTCTGTGCGTTCATGAACGAGCAGGCGGCCAAAGCGTTTGAAACCGCGTCGACCTTCATCCTGACCAACTTCAAGTGGTACTACCTGGCACTGCTGAGCGCTGTGCTGTGCCTGCTGCTGTACATTTCCGTCAGCCGGTTCGGCACCCTGAAACTGGGCGCCCACGACGACCAGCCGGAGTTCAGTTTTGGTTCCTGGATCGCCATGCTGTTCAGTGCGGGCATGGGCATCGGCCTGATTTTCTGGTCGGTCGCCGAACCCATGCTGCACTACGCCGACAACCCGTTCTCCAAGGGGCTGACGGATGAGGCCGCGAGCATGGCCATGCGTATCACCCTGTTCCACTGGGGCTTGCATCCATGGGCGATCTTCACCTTGATCGGCCTGAGCCTGGCGTACTTCGCCTATCGCAAGGGCCTGCCCCTGGCGCTTCGGTCCCTGCTCTACCCACTGATTGGCGACCGGATCTACGGCTGGATCGGGCATGTCGTGGATATCATGGGCGTGGCGATTACCGCCTTCGGCGTGTCCCAATCCCTCGGCCTGGGCGTTGCACAAATCAACACCGGCCTGCACCAGGTGTTTGGCGTGCCGGTCAGTATCGGCCTGCAGCTTTCGATCATCCTGGTGGTCACGATCATCGCCTCCATCTCACTCCTGGCAGGCCTGTCCAAGGGAATGAAACGGATTTCGACACTCAACATGTACATGTCGATCCTGTTGATGCTGATTGTCCTGGTGATCGGGCCGACCCGTTACATCCTTAACCTCATGTTCGAATCCACCGGGGACTATGTGCAGAACCTGGTCGGATTGAGCCTCTGGATGGACACGCAGAAAGACACCCAATGGCAAAACTGGTGGACCGCCTTCTATTGGCCATGGTGGATGACCTGGGGGCCATTCGTGGGGCTGTTCATCGCGCGGATTTCCAAGGGGCGGACCATTCGCGAGCTCATCGTCGGTGCTTTGGTGGTGCCTACCCTGGTCACCATCCTGTGGATGTCCGTCTTCGGTGGCGCCGCGTTGAAGAGCGAGCAAACCGAACGCCAGCAGTTCCAGAAAGCAGCGACAAGCACCGAGCAGGTTCAGGAACAGGCCACCTTCGAAGGCGGCACGATTCTGCTGGCGACCAAGAAGGAACCCACGGCGGCCATGTTTACCCTGCTCGGAAAACTGGACGGCCCCGTGATAGGTGGTGCGCTCTCCATCTTCGTTTGCCTGCTGCTCGCCGTGCACTTCGTGACCACGGCCGATGCAGGAACCCAGGTCCTCTGCACGCTTAACGCGATGGGAAGCACCAATCCACCCAACTGGATCAGGTTGCTCTGGTGTGTGCTGGAAGGTGGTGTCGCGGCGGGACTGCTATTGGCGGGAGGGCTCAAGGCCATTCAGATGGCGAGTATCGCCGCAGGCCTGCCCATTGCAATCCTGATGATGGTCATGAGCTACACACTGATTCGCAGCCTGCGGGCGGAACCCTTCGGCGACCTGCCCCACTTGCCTCCCGCTCGCCTGCCCATTCCGGAGCACACCCGGGAAGCGTTCTCGCAACGTGGCGGCCCCTTGCCGGACGGTCCCGGGGAATCCTTGCTGACCGCCAGAAAAGCCGGCTGAAACCAGCGCTGTGACCTGTGGAGACAGGTCACAGCGACTACTGAATGAAAAACGCCGCCAGCCAACCGCTGACGGCGTTTTTTTTGGTTCTTCACGCAATCCCGGGAAACTGTAGGAGCTGCCGAAGGCTGCGATCTTTTGATCTTGATCTTCAGTAATCTTCAGATCGCAAAAGCAAGATCAAAAGATCGCAGCCTTCGGCAGCTCCTACAGGGGAACGCGTGCACCACCAAACAACGAGGTCGAGCGTTAGCCCGCCTCGCGGTGCTGTTGCAGTGCACGCCCCTCGAGAGGCCGCCGCAGCAATGGATATGTACACCTCCAACAAAATACTCCAGCCATGAGGCCGTCATCGCCAGCAATCGAACGTCGACCGGCAGCTCCTACAGTTTCCCGGGATTCCGTGATGAACCTTTTTTTTCAGGACCGTGCCTTATCCCTGGACGGAAGGAAGTCCCATCAGCCAGTCGCGAAACAGCTTCACGCTGTGTCGTGGGCCGCGGGTACTGAGAGGTTCCAGCAAACAAAACTGGGCGTTTGTCTGCAGCACCAGATCGTTTGGTCGAACCAGCGCGCCCGTGCTCAGCGGCTCGTCGACCAGATTGTTCCAGGCCAGAGCCACACCCTGCCCGCTGATTGCCGACTGGATCAGCATGCTGTAGCTATTGATGTTGATCCGGTGTTTCGGGGCAACGGGAGCACGCTCCAGGCGCTTGAACCATTCCGGCCAGCCGATCCAGTCCCGCTGGGAATCCTCAAGCCATAGCCAGGTGCAGGAAGCCAGCCCTTCAATCGAAGACAACTGGGGATGCTTGGCCAGGTACGACGGACTGCACACCATGAAAATCTCTTCCGAAAACAACGGCGTAACGTCCAGGCCTTTCGGCGAGGCACTGCAGTAATACATCGCCAGATCGCAATCGAGCTTGGCGTAGTCCTTCACATGATCGATCGCAATGATCCGTAGATCGATCTCTTCATGCTGGCGTTGAAACTCGGCAACCTTGGGTAAAAGCCAGAGCGATGCCATGGCCGTGCTGGTGGCAACGGTCACCTGCTGGTCGCCGCGCCATTGCCGAATTTCCCCCGTGGACCGGGCCAGACTCTGCAGACAGTCGCGAACCGTCTCGTGGTACTGGGCGCCGGTCGGCGTGAGGTTGATGGTGCGGGTTGTCCTCTCGAACAATGTCTTGCCGAGGTAATCCTCCAGCAACCGAACCTGCCGACTGATCGCGCCCTGCGTGACATTCAGCTCTTTGGCAGCGAACGTAAAACTCAAGTGGCGGGCTGCAGCCTCAAAGGCAATCAAGCTGTTGAGGGGCGGAAGAGGCTGAATTTTCAAGGCGTTTACACCCACATATTCTTGTTTTTACCGAATCGCCATTCTAGTGATTCGCACGCGGTCAGGCGCAGGTTTTATGCGTAGCCCGCTATATTTATGCCGTGTTTTTTCGCTTTCTAGAGGTCGGGGGGGATTTGTACCTTCGATTGAGCAAAAACGACCCAAGGGGCACATGCCATGCACAGCTTGTTTTATGCAACAGCCCAGTTGACCAGAGTGCGCGTACGCCCTGTTGATTGGCTGGAGCCCCCTCGTGCTGCACAGGCATCCCCCCTCGAACGCCAGGCAGGCATTTGCGGAGGGCTTCTGCTTTTCGCGATGGGCGTTTCGTTCTTGCTGTGGTTACTCGGCAGCTAGACCCGCCCCCGCAAAGCACAGCAAGCAATGGTTGCCCCATGACTGCCACGCTTTGCGGCGTGCCAGTTTAGTGCCCGTTTTTGATCATGTCCGCGGCCTTTTCGCCGATCATGATGCACACCGAGTTGGGGTTCCCCGAGATCAGCGTTGGCATGACCGATGCGTCGGCAACGCGCAACCCTTCCATACCATGCACCCGGAGATCCGGGCCCACTACCGAAAGCTCATCCACTCCAATGCGGCAAGTGCCGGATGGGTGCAGCGCGGCGTGCGCTTGTTCGTGACAGAATTTTTTCATCTCTTCCCGGGACCGGACCGCCACGTCCGGCACATGCCGCCTGGCAATGAATGGTTTGAAGGCGGCCTGGGACATGATTTGCTCACCCACCAGGCAACCATCCACCAGGCTTTCAATATCGTAAGGGTCGGAGAAGTAGTTAGGCACGATCCGCGGAGGTGACATCGGGTCGGCTGAATAGAGCTCGACATAGCCTCTGGACCGTGGACGTATCTGCCCCAGGTTCAGCGTGCATCCATTGCCACCGGGAACAGAGTCAACGCCCTCCTCGATGCCTGCACCCACGACCATGAAGTACTGGATATCGGGATGGGTTGCCGCCTTGTCACCCCACCAGAAGGCCCCGCCTTCGATCAGGTTTGACGCCGCCGGACCTTGTCTGAACAACGCGTATTGCAAACCGGCCATCATTTTCCAAAGCGGCTTCTTGTACTTGTCGTAGCTATGCGGGCCCGTCAGTTCATACACCAGCGACACTTCAATATGGTCCTGAAGATTCTGGCCGACACCGGGCAAGTCCTTGATGACTTTGATGCCATGTTTATCCAGCTGCGCGGCCGGACCAATACCGGACAACATCAACAGTCGCGGCGAGTTGATGGCGCCGGACGATAAAATGATTTCCTTGTCGGCGTGCATCACATGGCGCACGCCCTTCTCGATGTATTCAACACCAATGGCTTTACTGCCTTGCGTCAAGATACGGATGACGCGACACCCCGTCTTCACCGTCAGGTTCTTGCGCGATTTGGCGGGTGCCAGGTACGCCACTGCGGCACTGCTGCGAAAGCCGTTTTTGGCGGTGATTTGATACAGCCCGCACCCCTCGGGCTTGCCCGAATTGAAATCTTCGTTGTACGGCAATCCGTGCTGCTGGCAAGCGCGAAGCCATACTTTGGTCAATGGATGGACATTGATCGGATCGGAAACGCCCAGCGGCCCGCCAACGCCGTGGGCCTCATTGCAGAAGCGCTCGTTGTCTTCGGCCTTTTTGAAGTATGGGAGTACATCATTGTAGGACCAGCCGGTGGCGCCCTGCTCCGCCCAACCATCGTAGTCGGCCGGAACACCGCGGATGTAGATCATCGCATTGACCGAACTTCCGCCGCCCAGCACGCTGGCCTGGACCATCGTCGGTGTCTCGGTCCGGCGTTGATCTTCGGTAGGCTCCCATGCATAGCGTTTGAGCAGCGGACCTTGCGCAGTCTTGTAGTAGGCGCCGGGAATATGGATATAGGGGTTGCGATCGCGAGGCCCCTCTTCGAAAAGGACGACGGATGCTGTTGCGTCTTCGCTCAGCCTCGAAGCCACGGTGCAACCTGTCGATCCGCCTCCGATTACGATAAAATCCACCATTACGACCTCAGATCTTTTTAGTATTGAGAACAAGGCTGCCGGGAGCAGTGGCAACCAATAGAGACTGGCAAGCGTTGACTTGCCCCTGCTCAATGACGAGCAGGCCGAAATCAAACTTGAAAAAGTATTTTTGGATCTTGTCGAAAAAGTTGTTTATCGACCCACAAGCCGGGTCAATAGTGACTTCAACTCTTTGGCGACTTCGTAGCTGTTCTGTTGTTGCTGCTTCTTGCAAAACAACTCACAACTCCACCAGCCCTGGTACCCGGTTGCCTTCACTGCGGCCGTCCACTCGGCAAGGTTCAAGACCCCGCTTCCCGTCGGCACATCCCTGAGGATTGCTTCGTTCGCAATGCCACCTTCGAACGGCAGCGAATCACAAACATGCACGCCATAGATCACGTCTTTGTTCATCCTGGCAATGTCTTGCGGCTTCACGCCGGAGGTAAAGTAATGCCAGTAGTCGATGACCATCTTGACGTTATCGCGCTCGGTGCGATCAATCAGCTGAAGTTGATGGTCCAGGCTGTTCAAGGGGGTCCAGGACAGCGCTTCAAGATAAAGAAGCACGTCATACTGCTTTGCCAGGTCAGCCAGCAAGGCGAGGTTCCTGGCGGTCAAGTCATACTGAGTCGCTTCATCAAAACCCAGCAAACCGGAGTAATACGTGCTCTTGCCATGATGCTGAAAATCGATCACGGCCTGAACATTGATTGGCCCGGTGAGCACCTGCACACCTTTTGCACCTGCCAGGTTGGCCAATTGGAAAAGTCGCTCAGCCTCTTTCAGCAAGTCATCGCGTTCGGCTCCCTGGCGCTCGATATCCCTCAGGTAACCAATGCCTGTGACAGGCACGTCCTTGAGCAGGCTTTTCAGTTCCGCTTCGGTGTAACCGGCCTGCAGCCAGGCTTCCAGTTTTGCGCTGTTGATCTCCAGCGCATCGAAACCCACGGTCTTTGCGATGTCGATGTCCATCGCCAGGGTCGAGTGCTTTGCAACTGTGGAATGCAGGGCCAGGATATTGTTTTGGGTTTGCATATGACGCTCCTACCGTTGTCATTCATTGTAGAGCGATCGGATTCAGGTAGAGATTTCGCAGCCACGCTAAATGCGGCGCAAACTGACGCAGTCAATGCGTCAGGTTCCGATTGTCGACCACTCAAGTGTTTGAAAGCCGGTTGGCCAAGGCCGATACCGCCAAGGCGGCGGTGTCCAGTCGCTCCTGAGGCAAGGCCCCACACGCGACGGCTGCGACAATCGCACGAGCAATCTGCGCAACCTCGGGCATCGCCTTTGCCGATATCAGCAGCAGATCGGCCCCTGCATTCAGCGCCGCAACCGCCACGTCGCCGAGCGATAACGAGCCGATGATGGAGCGGTGGTCCAGGTCAATAGTCATGACCAGCCCCTTGAACCCCAGCTCACGTCGCAGCAACCCGATCAGTTGGGGGGAAATGGATGCGGCCATCGCAGGCTCGCAGGCAGCAAAAATCGCCGGCCCCATCATGACCGCGTCCGCGCCGGCATCCACGCCGGCCTGGAACGGTGACCAGTACGCACGGAGTTGATCCAGTGACTCAGTCACGACCGCCACCTCCGTCGCCGGAGGGTGCAACAAGACCGGATGCCCCGGAAAGTGCTTCAAGGTACTCCCCACCCCGGCCCGTCGCACACCCCGGACATACGCCTCGACCATGTTGGCAGCCTGGTCCGCATCATCGGACAGCGTGCGCCCCTGCAACCAGACATTGGTGCCGCCCAAGACATCGGCAGTCGGCGATAACAGCAGGTTCACCCCGGCATCTCGCACGGCCGTTGCCACCTGAAAACACGCTTGTTCCAGATCTGCGAGCACCATGCTCCTGGCCAGATGCGGCTCAGGAAGTGCCGGCGCCACGCCTTGTAAACGGTGAACGGCGGAGATGTCGGCATCCGCCGCCAGAATCAATGGCCCGCCCATTTGCCTGGCGGCTGCGGTGAAGCGTTGCCATTGTTCCAGGGTTTCCGATTGCAGACGGCTGGCACTCATTTTCCCGCTGCCGTACTCCTGCGCCGTCTCGCCAAAGAGCAGGCTGCGACCGCCGCCGTCAAGAAACCTGCGTACGTCGTCACTCATGTCCAGATCAAGCAACACTGGAAACAGCACGCTCAATGCCTTGCTTTCATTTGCACTCATGACTTGTCCTGGCTCGAAGCGTTCTGGTCGGTGGTTGCATTGGCCAACGCCCGAACCTTGACCGCGGCTGCCAATAGCGCCCGGCGGTCGAGTACACCCTCATGGACGGCCGCAACAATCGCGTCGGCGATGGCATCAAGGCCGGATTCACTCGACACCAGCAAGAGATGCGCGCCTGCCGACAGTGACGCAACAGCTGTGTCGGTAATCGAATGTCCCCGGAGGATGGACACCGCATCGAGGTCATCGGAAATGATCAAACCATCGAAACCTAGAGTGTCACGCAAAATACCGATGACTGTTGACGAGGTGGAGGCCGAATGTTCCGGGTCGAGCGCCGGAAACACCGCGGGGCCCGGCATCACCGCTTTGACACCGGTGGCAATCACTTCCTTGAAGACCTCAAGGTTGTCATGCAGCAACTCCAGTGGCCCGGGAACCGTGGCTTGGGCAATCGCCGGGTCCTCTTCAGTGACGTAATGGCCAGGAAAATGTTTGGCCGTCGCAATCACGCCGGCCCGTTGAACCCCGCGGATAAAGGCACAGGAAACCCGGCTGACCTCGACCGGGTCGGCGCCCAGGTGTCGATTGAGTAGCCATGGATTGGCGCCGGTCACCACGTCGACAATCGGTGCCAGAAACAGGTTGACCCCCAGGCTTCGTGCCGCCTGGGCCATCTCGAAGCATCGCTGTTCGATATCCTGCGAGCTCAGCGTCTTGAGCTGCTCTCTCGACGCAATGGCAGGAACCAATTGATGAAGGCGTTCGATGCCGCCGAGTTCCTGGTCCACCGCAATCAGTACCGGCGCGCCAGCCAATGACGCCGCTTGCCGCGCGATGTTGACGAAGTCTGCGGGGGTTTCCGCACTCTTTCGCACCTCGCTCATGGCTCTGCCCACGTACTCCTCCCGTGTCTCCCCCAGCAAAAGCGAAACGCCACCTCGGCTCAGGTAACGACGGACGTTGTCGTCCAGGTGCAAATCCCCGAACGCGGGAAGTAGTACCGAATATGCAGCTCTATAGAGTTCGTCAGACATCGATTTTCCTTAGTTCCGTGGTGTTGAGCGGAGCGCTTGTTTTCAGAAAGTGTGCAGGTGTCAGTTGTGTGGAAAAGGCACCCAGGCGCGCCGTCGGCTGGACTCGACGCACGCCAGTGACAGGCCGACGCCACGTACGCCTTCATGGATGTCGGGTAGCGGGATGCTGGTCGCGGTGCGCCAACCTGCGCCGGCATCGAGTGCCTCGGCGAAGTCGGCGTAGAGAACGGCAAGTGCTTCCAGGTAACCCTCGGTATTGCCCGCGGGCAAACTGCTGAAGTTCAGCGTCTGGGCGGCATTGTCGCCCTGGCCTCGGCGGTGGATTCGCTCTGCGCCGTCAATTGGCGCAAACCGGAGTGTTTCCGGAGTCTCCTGGCACCATTCGATCGACGCCTTGCTGCCGATGATCTTGAAGCGCAGACCATTACGGTGGCCGGGTGCCGCAAAACTGGCCCACAGCAAACCGTCCACGCCGCCTTCATACTCCAGCTGCACCACACAGGTATCGTCCAGTCCCCAGCCGGGTACGACCGTGGTCAACTTGGCATTCAGGCTTGTGCAGCGACGCCCGCACAGAAACTCAAGCATGTTGAAGGCATGTGTGCCGATATCCCCGACGACACCGGTCGGGCCGGCCTTCTCTGGATCACCGCGCCAGGCAAGGCTTTTGCTCAACGTCGAGACACCCGGCGCCAACCACTCCAGCAGATACTCGACATACATGAAGCGAATGTCGCCAAGCTCCCCGGCCTGTATACGGCTGCGGGCATCCCTGACCATGGGATAGCCTTGATAGGTATAGGTCAGCGCGAAAAACGTATCGTGCTGATCGGCAATACTCGCCAATTCAATGGCTTGCTGGATGCTGTTGACCAACGGTTTGTCGCAAATGACCGGGATACCCGCCCGCAAAAACAACCGGCAAGGTTCAAAGTGCAGGTGGTTGGGCGTGACGATGACGACCGCCTCTATGGGATCGGGTCGACGTGACTCGGCAGCGGCCATGTCCTCGAATGACAGGTACGTCCGCTCCGGCTGGAGGCCAAGTGCCTCGCCCGCCTCCCGGCATTTGTCGGCATCCGAGGAGAAGGCACCGGCAACGATCTCGAAGCGATTGCAAAGACGCATGGCCGCCCGGTGATAGCTGGCGAAGTAAGCGCCCTGCCCGCCGCCAACCATGCCCACCTTGAATCGCCTTTGCCCTGGAATGTCGCCGGTTAACCTTGCCATCGCTTAAAGACTCCAATAATTGACACTAACTTTGCGAATGCGCGGAGTGAAGTATCGATGGCGAACTTTCTTTGCACCATTTCGCACACTATCGATACATGACGCGGACTGAAGCACTCGCCATTGCACAGGCAAGCCGGGGTTTTGTTTGTCATCTGGAGTGCCCTTTCAAAGCCGACGGCCAATATCTGTTACCGAGGGCCGGGTGAAGTGTTACTTATCGGGCTTGCGCGTACCCAATGGTGGTTCTGACACATCATCCTGGGCACCCAGAGGTGTGGCTTTTCCCGCCGGTCAGTACAGGGACACGCCGCTAAGTGCTTACAATCTGACGCATTGACTGATATTGACGGGTTGAACTTAAATACACTGAGCGGGCATGGAACATGCTTAATTAAATCGCTGATAATTCAAGTATTTAAGCTGGCACGAAGTTATACGGACGATTATTTCAATAACTGATTTATAACCTATATAACCTGCTGCTCTTAACCCCAGGCCTACATCGAGATAAAAAATGCCCAGCCGAGGAGATTCGCCCCCCATGTCGTTAAGTTCTGCCACCTCGCACCCTGAGCGACAACAGGTTCGCAGCGACTTGCAAGCCAACGTGCAAAAGAACCTGAGTACGCTGGTCGAGTCTTGCCGTTCGGTTGCAGACATGTGCCGCAAAGTTGATGTCAATCGCCAGCAGTTCAACAAGTACCTGGTGGGCCAGCACGTACCCTCACAGAAAATCCTGCAGAAGATCGGCCGGTATTTCATGATGGAGGCCGAAGACCTTTTCCGGCCGCCCGCTGAGTTCAAGAAATTTTATGAGGGCTACGAAAACGAACTACCGACAGACTTGCGGGCCTCGGCGCAATTCAATCATTTCCTGCCCCTGGCGAAGCAGTCGGCGGATCTGCTTGAAGACTATCTGGGCGTCTATTACCGGTACCACAACTCGTCCATCTATAAAGGCCGCATCCTGCGTTCGGTCACCTGCCTGTACCGGGCCGACTCGATGGTCCAGTACGTCACCGTAGAACGCTTCCCCTTGCTCGATGGCAGCGGAAAGATCGGCTACTCGTTCACTTATCACGGTTTCTGCCTGCTGCTGGGTGATCGCCTGTTCATGGTCGACTTCGAGGGCAAGCAACGTAACGAAATGACGTTTTCGATTCTCACGCCGCAGCATCGCCGGCCGATCCGCTTTCTCTACGGATTGGTCACCGGGGTGGCGTCGTCTTCTTTCCGCCAGCCCTTCTCTACCCGAATGGCCTTGGGGTTGGTGGACAAAGGCAAGATCCGTAAACATCACCTGCGCAATGCAACTGCTGTGCTTCCCAGCGATCAGTCGTTACCGCTGGAGGTGCGCGAATACATGACGGGCGATAACGCCACTATCGTCTGGGGCGGTCAGGATTAAGACGGTTGAAGGGCGGGCCCGTCGATGTGCCCGTCGATGTTCGGCGGGGCGTCGACAGCGGCGCAGGATGGCGTGACTACACTCATGAAGGTTTAATCAGGTTTCACGCGAACTGCGCGCAGTAATAATTTCCACCAACGAAGGCCCCTTGCTGTTCAGTGCCTTGATGAAGGCTGGATTGAGTTGCGAAGCATGCTCGACTCTCCACGCTTCAAGACCAAAGTTTCTGGCGATGCCCGCGAAGTCAGGCGAGTAAGGCTTGCCATCCGGCAAATTGAATTCCCCGGCCCGATGTTGCCCCGCAAGCGAAACCTGCACATCGCTCAACGACTCAGGCCCGCTGTTGTTGAACACCAGGAACACCACGGGAAGACTGTGCATCACGCACACCGCCATCTCCTGCATTGACTGCAAAAAATCCCCGTCACTTACGGCGCACACCACTTGACGTGCCGGCATGGCGAGCTTCGCGCCAATGGCTGCCGGAACTGCCCAACCCACCGCACCGACGCCAGCGGTGCAAAAATGACCTCGGTGCTGATAATCCGGGAACATCTCACCGACTATGTCCTGGAGACTCTGCGTCCCGACCATCAGAATCGCATCCTCTTCCAGACCCGATCTCAACTCCGCCATAGGTCGGTGAACCATCAGAGGCGGGATGTCGCTGGCGCTGTTCGCTCGCAAGGTGGCAGGTGACAAACTGGCGTCAACCGAGGCGCTCTGAACAGCCGCCGGGATGTCCAGGCTTACAGGGCCGATGCGACCACTGAACATCGTGTCGAAGGCCTGACGCAGGGACTGAGGCAATTGTTCAATCGTCGAAACCCGCACATGCTCTTTCGTGATGCCAGTGGCGGCGAATTCAGGCCGGTCATCGCCGCGATCGGGGTTCCCCCCACTGATCACCAGCATGGCCGAGCGATCCACCAAAGCAACCGCGATCCCGCCCAAGGCTTTCGAAACACCCAACGGAGCCGGCAGGAGAACCGCCATCGGACGACCGCAGGCACGAAAGTAGCCGTCGGCAAGATGGACTGCACTTTGCTCCTGTATGACATGAATGAACGGGATGTCGGAGCCAGTCTTCAGCAATGCTTCCACCAAGGCCCACGAACCATCACCCGGCATGCCGGCAACATAGTCGACACCGTTCGCTTTCAGCGATTTCGCAACAATCTGACCACCTGTGAGTTTCACAGAAAAACTCCCATCGAATAGACGCTGGCGCAAGGGCGGATGCACCTTGCGTCGTCTCAAGACCTTCATCGGAGTATTCCCCTGGAACAAACACGGCTCAATTTCGCACCCCCCGCAAAAGAGACGCACATTGACGCAGGTGAATGCCGCCCATCCCCCGCTATGGCGGGACTATCGTTAACAGGAGCCTGCTGCGCCGATTAGGTCACTTTGATGCGTCAGAGTGCGTCGCTTTTAAAGGGGCTGCGAAATTGAGTGCCCTGCCCGCCAGGCCAATACTCGATCCATGAAAACAACAAGCCGAGCCTATCAAGCGCTGGGCGCGCCACGTGAAGGCTTCACCTTGAAATCCGAGGAAAGTGGCGCGCAACCAGTCAAGGAAGAGTCGATCGGACCAATGGAGGCCAACTGCGCAATGCTCTGTTTAACAGGCGGCACAGCGCTAAAACCTCCCCAGCTGCATGGAAACAATGCTGGCCATAACTCTGCCGATTTACATGACCGCATGCATAGGGATGTGTCCGGCTAAACCCGCCGCGCCCACGCCCATGCAGGTCGCCAATTGTTAGCAAACAACCACCCTAGGCAGGAACTCAAAATGAAAAAAGAAAGAGAGACGGGTTATGGATCAACCGGCATCAGCCTGGATTCGATCAGCCTGAACCGGCGCACCTTCATGCTGGGGGCTGCTGCATCTGCCGCGGGGCTGTACATCAGTTCGTTCGTACCCAGTGCATTTGCCGCATCCTCTGGCCATTTGGAGATTCTTGGGTGGGAAGGTGAAACCGGTGATGCGGAACTCGCCGACTGGCGCAAACAGCGTGGCATCACCGTACGTTCCAGCTATGCCAGCAACCAGGACGACATCACCGCGCGGCTGGCCGGCTCCGACCCCGTCCAGCTTGACCTGACCATGTACGCGCTGGGCTACGAGACCATCTATCAGGAAATGGGCCTGCTCAAGGCGATCGATACCTCGAAGGTCCCCAACTACTCCGCCGAAAATACCGTCCCGCTTTTCTATAAAGGCAGCCGCTGGTACTGGGATGGCAAACAATGGGGCATCCCGCTGTTGTGGGGCATGAACACCATCGTCTACAACCCTAAGAACATGAAGAAACCCACCGAGTACAAAGACCTGCTCGACCCGAAATTGAAGGGCCGGCTGACCTTTGTCGATGACGGCACTTCCAACTGGTCACTCATCGCGATCATTGCCGGTTACGGGGACAAGTTCCCTAACCTGACCCGCGCCGAATTCGACGACGCCTTCGAAAAACTCAAACCGTATCGTGATCAATGCCGAGTCTTTGCTGCCTCCTCGGGCGATGCGGTTTCGCTGTTGGTCTCGGGCGAAGTCGACGCGGTATTTTCGGCGTCGGCCAACACCCCAAGCGAGACCAAGAAGCGCGGCGTAGTCACAGAACTATCAGTGCCCAAGGAAGGTGCTGCCCTCTGGTGTGATGCCCTGTTCATACCCAAGACCGCCAAGGACGTACCGCTCGCGCTGGAGTTCATCAACAAGACGCTCGAGGCCGATACCCAGGCGAAAATGGCAACCACGATGTTCTCTGGCGTGGTCAACAGCAAGGCAGTGCCGCTCCTCCCCGAAGAGCTGAGAAACACCTTCGACTACGCGAACCTGGACAGCTTTTTCGAGAAGTCGAAGCTCTACGGCCAGCCGCCCCTGAGCTCCGACAAGTACGTGACCTATGCTGAGTGGATCGATCAGTGGGCGAACTTCAAAGGCTCGTTCTAACCGCCTCGGCTATCCGGTGAGGTGAAAGAACGGCTTGAGTGTGTACGAGAGAGCGGGTGCTTGCGGGCACTCACTCCTCTGCTCGTTATCGAAACAAAAAGCAAAGGCACAATAATCATGAACGTAGTCAACAACAGCGAGCCCATCCTCCTCGATGACAGGGATTCAAAGGCTGGCAAACACGTGAAAATCGACAAGAAAACCCTCAGCGGGTATTTGCTGGCATCGCCTCCGCTGTTCTTCCTGGTGGTGTTCTTCCTCATTCCGTCGCTGCTGCTCCTGGTTGCGAGTTTCTGGACCGCCAAGACCTTCAGCATGGAACCTGCGGCAACCCTGGCCAACTACGCCAAGGCATTGAGTGCCACCGGGTTCTACGACTCGTTATGGATCGCCTTGCAGAATGGCTTCTGGACCGCGGTGCTGTCGACGGTCATCAGCGCCCCGGTCGCCTACTACATTGTTTACCGCACGCGCTCCAATGCCGTGCTGTACCTGGCCCTGGTCTCCTGGTTCTCCACCTACCTGGTGCGGGTCTACGCCTGGCGCTCGATCCTGGGCACCAACGGTGTGATCAATTCCACCCTGATGCACATGGGGCTGATCGATCAGCCGCTGGAATGGCTGGTCTTCAGCAAGTTCGCAGTGGTGTTGACCCTGGTGCACATCATGCTGCCCTTCACCCTGCTGCTACTGGTGTCAGGCTTGCGCGATATCAAGAAGGACTATCTGGAAGCCGCTGCGGATCTGGGTGCCGGCGGCACCACCATCCTGTGGCGGGTGATCATGCCGATGGCGCACAAGAGCATCGTCAGCTCGTTCATGTTCACCTTCGTCCTTGCCGCCAGCGACTACGTCACGCCCCAGCTCCTGGGCGGCCGAGACGCCATGACCACAGGCCTGGTGATCGCCAATCAGTTTCGTTCGGTCGGTAACTGGCCACTGGGGGCTGCGATGGCGTACTTGCTGCTGCTGGTTTTCATGCTGGTCTATGCGCTGTTGCTGGGAGTGTTGCGGGCTGCAAACCTGGCACCCGGCAAGCGTTACCACGACTGATGACCGCCCATAAAAAAGGTAACTCGCCATGATCAGGCTCTTCACTTACGTCTACATGCTGTTTCTTTATGCGCCCATCGCGATCATCGCGCTGTTCAGCTTTCATTCGTCGGCCTCGCTGTCATTCCCGTTCGAGGGCTTCTCGACCCAATGGTACGAGGCGCTGTTCAGCAGTCCGGACTTCATGACGGCTTTGACCAACAGCGCAATCGTCGCCGCGGGCTCGGCCATTCTGACCACCTTGCTGGGAACATTCTCGGCCCTGGCGCTGATGCGCATGAAGGGCCGGTTCAAATCCGTCTTTGCCTTCATGAACTTCGCCCCCATCGCCTTGCCCGGGCTATTCCTGGGAATTGCACTGGTGATTTTCTTCTCGTTGATTGGCCTGCCACGCTCACTGTTGACGGTGATCATCGGCCATACGTTGTTCACCTTTCCGTTCTTCGTCGAGTCCGTACGTTCACGTCTTGAGTACTTCGATCTCTCGTTCGAAGAAGCTGCACGTGACTTGGGCGCGTCGCCGCTCAAGGCGTTCTGGCTGGTGACGCTGCCCATCATCGGTCCAACGATTGCAGGTGCCGCGATCCTGGCGATCGCCCTCTCCCTTGACGAATTCCTGATCACCGTGTTCGTCACCGGCAGCGACACCACGTTGCCACTCATGATTCTTTCGATGATGCGCCGCGCCGTCAGCCCAACCATCAATGCCGCCTCGGTGTTCATGCTGGTCGTGACCATTGCCATCATTGTCATTGCCGGCCTGGTCATGACCCTGCGCCGTCGTCGCCTCGAACTTGAACGTGCAGAAACTGCAGAGTAATCGCCATGACCAACAGTATCGAACTGACCGGAATATCCAAGAGCTACGGCAATCTGACTGCCCTGGGCAAAGTCGACCTGACCGTAAAGCGCAACGAAATCCTGACTTTGCTGGGCCCCAGTGGCTGTGGCAAAACCACACTGATGCGCATCATCGCGGGCTTCGAAGAGCCGACCACCGGCAAAGTCGTGATCGACGGCAAGGACTCCACGGCGCTGGCGCCGGAACATCGCCCCGTCAACATGGTGTTTCAGAAGTACGCCCTGTTCCCGCATCTCGATGTTTTCGACAACGTGGCTTTCGGGTTGCGCCTGAAAAAGAAGCCGCGGGACGAAATCAAGCGCGAAGTGACCAAGGCACTGGAGCTGGTGCAACTGGAAAGTTTCAAGAATCGCTGGATCTCCGAGCTCAGTGGCGGCCAGGCACAACGCGTCGCCCTGGCTCGAGCCCTGGTCAACCGCCCCGCCGTGCTGTTGCTCGACGAACCGCTGGCGGCACTGGACCTGAAGATTCGCCATCACATGCTCAACGAGATCAAACGGATCCACGAAGAGACCTCGACCACTTTCGTTTACGTCACCCATGACCAGGACGAAGCGATGATCCTCTCCGACCGGGTGGTGCTGCTGAACAAGGGTGGCATCGAGCAGATCGGTGGACCACAAGAGATGTACTGGTCGCCGCGCACGTTGTTCGCCGCGAAATTTTTCGGCGACACCAATATCGTCAACGGCACCTATGGGCTGGGTGATACCAGCAGTGGTTATGTCGAGCTTCCGTTCGGACGCTACGCACACACGGCCAAGAACAGCCTGAGTGCCGGGCCGGTCAATGTCTCGATCCGTCCAGAAACCATCGGTCTTGAGCCTGCCCTGGGCAACCCGCTGGCCAACGGGGCCTTTGCCGGGAAAGTCAAAGACACGTCGTTCATCGGCAACCGGGTCATTTACCGCGTCGCTGTAGCCGACGGAACCATTGACCTCAAATGCCAGCAGTTGCCCACCCCCGGCAGTCTCACGCTGCCGCCCGGGGCGGATGTCGCCCTGACCTGCAAACCGGACAGTTTCGTGGTGATACCTGCCTGAACGGCTTTCGGTTGAACGACGATCCCTGCGTTATTTCGCGCGGAGTCTGCCAGTAGCCTCAACGCTGGATCAGCTCTTCACCAAGAGCTTGATCCGGCGTTTTTTTTGACCTGCACGGTGAACAACAATGGTCCAATATATCGTGGTCGGAGGTGGGTCAGCCGGATGCGTCATTGCTGCGCGCCTGAGCGAAGATCCCCAAGCGTCAGTCGTGCTGCTGGAGGAAGGGCCGAGGGACACCCACCCGTTTATCCATCTCCCGGTGGGATTCTATAAAACCAGCCAGGGCAACCTGGTTGAACGCTACCCCTGGGAGCCCCCGGTCGGTTATATCGGCGCGCCGAATCCGACCATGGTGCAGGCCCGGGTACTCGGCGGCGGGAGTTCAGTCAACGCCATGGTGTACTTGCGCGGACAACCTGCCGACTACGACAGTTGGGCCGATGGCGGTGCCCGGGGTTGGGCCTACAAGGACGTACTGCCGTTTTTCAAGAAATGCGAAAGCAACGACCGCTTCAGCAACGACGCCCATGGCACCGATGGCCCGCTCGGTGTCTGCGATCAACGATTTACCCATCCTTTGACCAAACTCTGGCTACAGGCCTGCCAGCAGGCAGGGTTGGCCTACAATGCCGATTTCAACTCCGGTGTGCAGGACGGTTGCGGGTTGTATCAAATCAATGCCCGCAACGGCTTGCGATCGAGCACCTCGGTCGCCTATTTGAAGCCGGCGCGACGGCGCCCCAATCTGACGGTGAGAACCCACTGCCGGGTCTTGCGAATCCTGGTCGAGAACGGTCGCGCCACGGGCGTTGAGTACCTTGAGAAAAACCGTCGCCATGTCTTGAGGGCCGATCGTGAAGTGATTGTCAGTGCCGGTGCAATCAACACACCAAAGTTGTTGATGCTGTCGGGTATCGGGCCGGCCAGTCACCTGCACGACAAAGGCGTCAAGGTAGTCCATGACCTGCCAGGGGTCGGGCAGAATCTGCAGGACCACATCGAAGTGTCGCTGATCAATGAATTGCGTCGCCCATTGAGCTACGACAAGTACAAAAAACCGCACTGGAAGATCGCCGCCGGCTTGCAGTACGCATTGTTTCGGCAAGGCCCGGTAACCTCCAACGTGGTCGAAGGTGGCGCGTTCTGGCGTACTTCCCTGGCCGAAAACCGTGCGGACGTCCAGTACTGTTTCATGGCCGGGGCCGGGGTCGAGGACGGTGTAGGTTCCGTCCCTGGTGGCAACGGTTGCACCTTGAATGTGTGTCAGACCCGCCCCCGTTCAAGCGGATTCCTGCAACTGCACAGCGCAGATCCCATGGACTTGCCCCGCATCGAGCCCAACTACCTGACCGACCCGCTCGACGTGGAGTGCATGGCCCAGGCCACCGAGTTTGGTCGGCACATCATGTCCCAGGCCGCATTGGCCGGCCACATTCAGCGCGAGCATGTGCCCGCAGAACCGTTACGCACAGGTGATGACTATCGGCGATTCGTGCGCCGACACGCCCACGCAGCACTGCATCCGGTAGGCACCTGCAGGATGGGAACGGACGCCATGGCGGTGGTGAGCAACGATCTGCGTGTACACGGGATCGATGGTCTGCGGATCGCCGACAACTCCATCGCGCCGAGCTTGTGTTCCAGCAACACCAATGCACTGGCAATCATGATCGGCGAAAAAGCGGCGGATCACATTCAGCGTGCTGATCAGTCTCTGTAGGAGCGTGGGCGCGATGGCGGCAACTTCGACGCCATCGCGCCCACCCTCTTGCCCGTGGGTCAGACCCGGAAGTTGTTCATCAGCACTTGCTGCTGGTTGGCAAAATCGTTCAGGGACTGGCTGATACGCGCCGATCGATCCGCGTGTTCCACCAAGGTGCCCGTTACATCCCTGATGGCCGAAATGTTACGGGTCACCTCTTCGGATACCGCACTTTGCTCTTCGGCAGCACTGGCGATTTGCAGGCTCATATCGCTGATAGTCTCGATGCAGCGACTGACATGGGTCAGTGCGTGTACAGCCTCAAGCGCTTGCGCTGCACTGGTGTCGGCCTGGCGGTGCTGGCTCTGCATGGCGTTGACCACGTCGCGTGTGCCGCTCTGCAAACTTTCGATGACACCCTGAATCTCACTCACGGAGTCTTGGGTACGCTGGGCCAGATGACGAACCTCATCAGCGACTACCGCAAACCCCCTTCCCGTTTCCCCTGCTCTGGCTGCTTCAATCGCCGCATTCAACGCCAGCAAATTGGTTTGCTGGGCAATCGTGCGGATTACATCGAGGACGCTACCGACTTTCTCACTGCTGTCGCCAAGTTCGCGGACCGCCACCATTGCGCCGCTCATATGTGTCGCAAGCGAGTGGATGGACTGTGCAGCAGTCTCGATGGTGCCTTTGCAGGAGCGGGCAGCGACATCGCCATCGCACGCGGCAGTCGCCGCCATGGATGCATGTCGGGCCACTTCCTGCGAGGTCGCACTCATCTCGTGAGCGGCGCTCGCCACTTGCTCGACCTCTCGCAGCTGTTGTTGCATGCCGCAGCTGGTGCGCATTGCAATCGAAGACGCCTGGTCAGCCGTGGACCGGGTGTCCATTACGCTCTGACTGACCTGCGCGATAATCGGCTGCAGTTTATCGAGGAATCGATTGAACCAACCCGCCAGCACGCCCATTTCATCCCGTCGCTCAACGCTGAGTCGCCGGGTCAGATCGCCCTCGCCATTGGCGATGTTTTCCAGCATTTCGGATACGCGTCGAATAGGTCGGGTGATACTCGCCGCCAGTAAGCCCATCAGCAACGTACCGACCAGAGTGACGCCAATCCCTGCGATCACCTGCACGGTTACCGACTGCTGATTTGATTGATCCAGAACCTGCTGCAACGTCGCCACGGAGGCCATCAACGTGGCACGCGGCACTTCAATAACTGTCATCCAGTGGTTGGAATTCGGTATAGGGGAAAACGGAACAACGAGCATGATGCTCGGGTTGCCAGGTTCGTCTATGGCGAGGGTTTCGCCAGTTTTCGCCCCTTCGAGCATCTCGGCGGCCTGACTCGGATAGATGTCCTTGATGGACTTCCCCAACGATGCGAGGTCGCCACTTCGCCCCATGATGACGCCGGCGGCACTGACGAAGGTGAGTCTTCCTTGCCCCTCGAACAGTGAAGCACTGGCTTTCTGCGCGATGTTTTGCAGGCTACTCAACGCCAGGTCGATACTGACCACGCCGATGAACTTTCCACCGTCCATCAGAGGTATCGCAATGCTGGAGGTCAGTGTCGGCGCGCCATTCAACAGGAAGGAATAGGGCTCGATCAAACAGGACTTGCGGGTTTTCTTCGGGCAATTCCACCAGGCCTTTCCCGGATCACCGTCATCCTGCATTTCCTTTTCTTCAAGGACGAAGTTCTGCATGGAGGAGACATACACCGCAAAACGACCCTTGGCATTGCCGGTGAACTCGGCTGCCTTGATGCTGATCGAGTCGGCGCCATCGAGCGCATTGGGCTCAAATGAGAGGCCTACGCCGAGTATCTCCGGTGTGGTTGCCACCTGTGCCCGAATCAGTCGATACAGATCACCCCGCAGTTGCCCGGCAGCCCATCCATTTTGTCGGGCCTGCCGGCGCATCATGACGACCTGGGTGGCCAGGGAGCGGGCAAACATCATGCTGCTGAAGAACCGCTGCTCAATCCCATTGGCCTGCAGATGCCCTGTCGCCTCAAGGTACTGCATGGATGCCAGTGACAACGAGTTCGTGCCGGATTCCCTGACCACCGTCGACGTGTCGGTCATCTGCTGAATTGAAAAGCCCACCAGGCAGAGCACCATGACAAACAGGCAACTCCCGGCGGCCAGCGTTATTTTTGTTTTGATCGACAAGGTTCCCATCGCATCGCCTCACTAAAATTCAGCCTGGAACAACAAGTTTTTTTGTGGCAACTAAAAAAAAAGCCCCCCAATCGGGGAGCCTGAAAACACTTGGAAAAGCGGTAAGAGTGACCAGCAGTACCGAGAAACGACCCTTTCTCCCGCTACCCGCTTGCCAAGTGCTGCAACTAACCAGGCGGCCTGGTGAGATCCGCCGGTTCGATGTTCAAAAAAGAGCGCTGTCACGCCGACAAACGTTGCGCTCTATAAACGGGAGAAATCAGACAGCCTGCTTGTAACGGCGAATGCGGATATCCGCCTGTTCCTTGTGCCCGGCAAAACCTTCCATGCCGCACAGGCGGGAGCAGTACTCGCCGACCAGCACAGAGGCTTCATCAGTCAGGACACGCTGATAGGTGCAGGTCTTGATGAACTTGCCAACCCACAGGCCGCCGGTGTAACGCGCAGTCCCGGTGGTCGGCAATGTGTGGTTGGTGCCGATCACCTTGTCGCCGTAGGAGACATTGGTCCGCTGCCCGAGGAACAGCGCGCCGTAGTTGGTCATATGCTCCAGGAAGTACAACGGGTCTCGGGTCATGACCTGGACGTGTTCGGAGGCAATGCGGTCGGCTTCCTGGACCAGTTCATCCACGGTGTCGCACAGGATGATCTCGCCATAGTCACGCCAGGCGACGGAGGCGACGGGTGCGGTCGACAGAATGGCCAGCTGGCGCTCGATTTCCGCCGGCAGGGTTTCTGCCAGTTCGGCGCTGTTGGTCAAAAACACCGCTGGCGAGTTGACGCCGTGTTCGGCCTGGCCCAGCAAGTCTGCGGCAATGATTTCTACGTCGGAACTGTCATCGGCTATCACCAGTGTTTCGGTCGGGCCGGCAATCAAGTCGATGCCGATTTTGCCGAACAGCTGGCGCTTGGCTTCGGCGACAAATGCGTTGCCAGGCCCGACGATCATATCGACCGGCTTGAAGTCATCGGTCCCCAATGCCAGGGCAGCAATGGCCTGAACGCCGCCGACACAATAGATTTCATCGGCGCCAGCGAGGTACATGGCCGTCACGATGGCCGGATGAGGCTTGCCGTCAAATGGCGGCGCGGCTGCAACCACACGCTTCACGCCAGCGACTTTAGCCGTCAGGACACTCATGTGTGCCGATGCCAGCAACGGATATTTGCCTCCGGGGATGTAGCAGCCCACCGAGTTCACCGGAATGTTGCGATGCCCAAGGATCACACCCGGGAGGGTTTCGACTTCGACATCGTGCATCGAGGCTTTCTGCACCTCGGCAAATCGACGGACCTGTGCCTGCGCAAACTTGATGTCGCCGATTTCCTGTTCCGAAAGACTGGCAACGCACGCGGCGATTTCTTCGTCGGTCAGGCGAAAGGTCGCAGGCTCCCACTTATCAAATTTCTTCGAATACTCCCGAACGGCTGCATCGCCGTTCTTGGCGACATTGGCAATGATCTGCTCGACCGTATCGCGCACTTGCAAAGCGATTTCGGCTTGGGCTTCGACGGGCTTACTTTTTTTCAGATAACGAATCATCAATATGCTCCAGGTGGTTCTTGATGCACGCAACATGCACTCAGCATTGGCAAACATCTTTTCTCACCCCCCTGCTCCGGGCAATTTCGCAGCCGCCTTATTGCTGACGCGATCTGACGCAGCACAGACGCAAAGTTGAAGCACTCCTGACAGCTCCGCCCCTCTGCCACGGGCAATCACACTTATTCGTATAACCTTTTATTCTCAAAAACGACGTGAACAAAACTGATCCGCAGCCTGTAGCAATGCACGCCATCTCGCCGCCACTCCTATTCTACTGGGTCATTTCATTAAAAATCCGATCAAGGCATTGACAGCACGGTTTTGAGTGATAGCTTAAATAAGCGGTTATACGTATAACCTTACAATCACACCCAACCTAAGAGGTGACCAACCGTGAGTCGAGTCTTGTATCTATACGGTGGCTGGCCCGGCCATTTCCCCTATGAAATCGCCGGGTGGGCCCGGACCGTTTTCCAGGAGCTGGATTTCGACGTCGAAGAGTCGACAGACATCTTCACATTGGACAGGGATTTGACCGGTTATGACCTGATCGTGATCGGCTGGAACAACGCGGTCACCACTGAAACGCTGACCACCTCGCAGGAAAATCGCCTGCTCGAAGCGATCGAAAGCGGCACCGGCCTGGTGGGTTGGCACGGTGCGGGCGCGGCCTTTCGCGCAAGCCTCAAGTACCACTGGGTATTGGGCGGTTCCTTTCTCGAGCATCCGATGGGCGAAGGCTTTCCCCATCCGTATCAGGTCAACGTCATCGACCGCACCCACGAAGTCACTCAAGGCGTCGAGGATTTCCAGGTGCGTTCCGAGCAGTACTACATGCAGGTCGACCCAAACATCCACGTGCTCGCCGAAACCACCTTCGACGGCAACCCGTTCCCGTGGATCAAGGGCCATCGCAGCCCGGTCGCCTGGGTTCGCCAGTGGGGTCAGGGACGCGTGTTCTATCACTCGATCGGACACGACACCAGCAACCTCGCCGACCCGAATATCCGCCGCCTGACCAAGCAGGGCCTGAACTGGGCAACGCGCGGGCGTGCTGAAAGTCAAGGCAAAAACACTGCATCCACCCCGCTATCATCAACCCAAGGAGTCCTGTCATGAGCAAATTGACCGGCAGCCAGATCGTGGCACAAACCCTGAAAAACTACGGCGTCGAGTATGTCGCCGGTATTCCCGGCCACGGCATCTGGACACTTACCGACGCCTTCCTCGAAGAAGACTCGAAACTCAAGTTCATCCAGGTCTTCCACGAACAGAGCGCCGTGCATCTGGCAGATGGTTACTACCGCGTGGCCGGAAAGCCGATGGCTGCGGTAACCTCCATCGGCGCCGGGGCCGCCAACACCGTGATCGGCATGGCCACCGCGTTCACCGACTCCACCAGCCTGATGCTGATCACTGGCGGGCCACCCACACACATGCGTGGCCACGGTCTGCTGCAGGAACTGGAACGCTACACCGACAATGACTTCCCTAAAATCGCCGAGGCCGTGACCAAGCGGCACTGGGTCGCGACGCGCGTTGAAGAGTTGCCGTTCATGATGCATCGGGCCTGGAGCTCGATGGTCACCGGTCGCCCAGGTCCGGTCCATCTGGAAATTCCGATGGACGTCCAGGCCGAGGCCGCCGAAGTGACCCTCCACGCCCTGGAAGAGCGTACGCCGATCGGCAAATGCTTCCCGGATCCGGCGGCCACTGCTCGCGCCGTTGAAGAATTGCAATCCTGCAAGCGCCCGGTGCTGGTCATCGGTGGCGGTGTCATCACGGGCGAAGCCAGCGCCGAAGTGCTCGCCTTGGCCGAGACCTGGAAAATTCCGGTGGTCACCACCTGGAACGGCAAAAGCGGCTTCCCGGAAGACCACCCCTTGTTCGCCGGCAGCGTCGGCCAGACCGGCACGATGTGCGGCAACAAAGTAGCCTCGACGGCCGATGTGATCATCGCCGTAGGTTGCCGTTTCACCGACTGGTCGTCGTCCAGTTATGCCAAGGGCGTGACCTTCGCCATTCCGCCGTCGAAGTTGATCCACATCGACATCGACCCGCACGAAATCGGCAAGAACTACCCCGTTACGGTCGGAATCTGTGCCGACGCCAAGCACGCGCTGGCCCATATCGTTGAGGGTCTGAAAGGCCAGACTGTCGATCGCGAAGAGTACCTCAGCGATCTGCGCGGCTATCAGGACGAATGGGAAACCAAGCTCGCCGGTCGTCGTGACTCCGACCGCTTCCCGTTCACCTCGCAACGTCCATTGGGCGCGTTGCGCAAGATTTTCCCGCGGGACACCATCGTGGTGGTCGGCTCCGGCAACACCCAGGGCGCGGTCAAGCAGACCTTCCCGGTCTACACCCCTCGCACTCACCTGACCTCAGGCGGGTTCTCCTCCATGGGTTGGGCCGTGCCTGCCGCCATCGGTGCCAAACTGGCTGCGCCGAACCAGCCGGTGGTCTGCATTCTGGGCGACGGTGACTTCCTGATGACGTCGCAGGAAATTGCGATCTGCGTGACCAACAATATTCCGGTCGTGTTCATGATCCAGAACAACGCCGGGTACATGTCGATTCGCGGTGGCCAGCGCAAGCAAACCAGCCGCCATATCGGCACCGAGTTCAACCATCCGGACGGCACGCCCTATAGCCCGGACTTCAAAGCGGTGGGCGAAGCCTTTGGCCTGAAGTCCTATCGTGTGGAGCGCCCGGAAGACCTCGAGCCGATCCTGCAGGAAGCCCTGGACTTGAACGCGCCGGTGTTGATCGAAATCCCGACTGACCGCGACGCGGCTGGCCCTTGGGTACCGGGTTGGTGGGACTTCCCGATTCCCGAGTACATCACTGACGAACGTCAGGACGAGTACTGGGAAATCCGGAACTCCGAACAACACCTATAAGAACTGGAGCGGCTCAAATGAGTGATGCATTGATTTCGCATCATGCAGAGCTGAATCCACAATCGGGGGCGTCGCGCGAACCGCGCGCCCTCGACGTGGTGACACCTGATGCTGATGGCAATATCAATTGTGATGTGGTGATTATCGGCTCGGGCATGGGTGGTTCGACCTTTGCCCATGCGCTGCGAGATAGCGGGCTGGACGTCGTGATCGTCGAGCGCGGTGATTTTCTGCCACGAGAAATACAGAACTGGAGCACCGAATCGGTCTTCGGGCAAGGCCGTTATCGCAATGCCGAGCAATGGCTGGACGAGTCAAACCAACCCTTTTCGCCCGGCGTATTTTATTACGTCGGCGGAAACACCAAATTCTATGGCGCGATGCTGCCGCGGTTTCGCGAAGAAGACTTTGCCGAAATCCAGCACGCCGAAGGCGTCTCTCCGGCCTGGCCGATCAGCTATGCGGATCTGGAACCCTGGTACGCCGAGGCGGAAAAACTCTACCGGGTACATGGCCAGGCAGGCGTCGATCCCAGCGAGCCCTGGCGCTCAGGCCCCTACCCACAACCTGCGCTCAAACATGACCCTGCCCTGGCTTCCCTGGAGCAGAGCATGCGCCGGTCCGGGCTCAAGCCTTTCGTGATGCCTGCGGCCGTGGACTATGGCAATGGCGGTGGCTGCGTACTGTGCTCAACGTGCGACGGTTACCCTTGCCTGCTGGACGCCAAGGCTGACGCCGAGGTTTGCGCATTAAGGCCGGCCTTGCGCAGTGCAACCGTCAGGCTGTTGACCCGCACCACGATCCAGCAATTGAAAACTGCAGCGGACGGGCGGACAGTCACTCAAGCCCACGGCCTGATCGATGGTCGCGCAGTGACGCTGCGTGCCAAGCGCTTCGTGCTGGCCTGCGGGGCGGTAAACAGCGCCGCGCTGTTGCTCAAGTCGGCAAACGAACAGCACCCCGAAGGCCTGGGCAACAGTTCAGGGCAAGTGGGTCGCAACTACATGGTGCACAACAGCACGTTCATGCTGGCGATCGACCCTCGACGCAAAAACAAGGTGGTCTTCCAGAAGACCCTGGCCATCAACGACTGGTACAGCGCCGGTGCGAACAACTCGTTTCCCTTGGGTAACGTGCAGATGCTGGGAAAAATCCGTGAACCCATGATCACCTCCATGCGTCCGTGGCTGCCGAAGTTCGCCTCGCGCTACATCACCGATCACAGCGTCGACCTGTACCTGACATCGGAGGACCTGCCAACCCGGGAAAACCGGGTCACGTATGACGCGCAACGCGGTGCGATCAAGGTCCATTGGAAACCCAATAACCTGAAAGCCCATGAAGGCCTGGTGACCAGGACCAGCCAGGTCATGCGGGCGGCAGGCTACCCGCTGATCCTGAAAGCACGCATGGGCATTGCCACCAACTCGCATCAATGCGGTACGGCGGTCATGGGCAGGGACCCGGTGTCGAGCGTGCTGGACCTCAATTGCAAGATGCATGACCTGGACAATGTCTGGGTGGTCGACAGTTCTTTCTTCCCGTCATCGGCCGCGGTCAATCCGGCACTCACCATCGCCGCCAACGCCCTGCGGGTCGCGGCGAACTTCAAGCAACTGGCGCAATGAATGGCATGACATGAAGCCAAAGGCTGCGGTCGCGCTAGGTCACCGCAGCCTTGTTCATCGATTGGCGTTAAACGTCCTGCACCTTGAGCGTCGAACTGCGCACGATCAATTTGGTGGCGAATATCTTCTGTTCAGGTTCCAGCGGAGTATCGGCCGGTGCATTCAACTGCTCGGTCAAAAGCCTTGCCGCGTAGACACCTTTCTCGACGATGGGTTGGCCAATGGTGGTCAGGCCCAGTTGCACCGCCTCGGGAATATCGTCGAAACCAATCACCGAAAGGGTTTGTGGAACCTCGCGATTGAGCGCATGGGCGGTTTTCATGCAAGCGATCGCCATGACGTCCGAACAGGCCACCACCGCCGTGACGTCGCTGGACGTCAGCAAGGTAAAGGCAGCGGTTTGCCCGGACGTCGAGTCAAGCCCGCCGGCCTCTATGATGCTCAAATCCTCGAATGCCAGGCCGGCTGCACTTGCCTCTTCCACGTAGCCGGTCAGCCGCTCCCTGACGATACGCTCACTTGCACTCTTGAACCGGTGCCGGTCGATGGGGCCGCGGTATCCGTCCGGATTAAGACGGTCAATGATGACCCCTATCTTGCGATGGCCCAGATCCAGCAAGTGACGCATCTGCGCACGTGCGGCACCCCGGTCATCAATCCCGACAAAAAAAGAACCTTCCACCAACGGCGAATCGATCACCACAAACGGAATGTTCTGTTTCACCACGGCCAGCACGGCCGGGTGGTCATCGGGCAGGGTCGAGATAATCAAGCCATCGACCAACCCGCGCAGCGCAAGGCTGCCGTGATTCGCTGCCTGCGTCCGGCCGACAAACCGGTTGTTGTTGAGCGGGAACAACGTCAGCGCGACGTTCTCCAGTTCCCCTACCTCGCTGATCCCTCGCAGCAGGGCAACAGTGCAAGGGTCGGCGAACGCCAGGGACAACTTGTCCATCATCATCAACCCGATCGCCCCGATCTTGCCTGATCGAAGGCTACGCCCAAGCACATTGGGTCCCGGGTAACCCAGTGACGCCGCTACGGCAAGGATATGCTCACGCTGGGCCTCGGACAGTTTGGATGGGCGATTGTAAGCGTAAGACACCGCGGGCTGGGACACCCCCGCCGCCAGTGCTACATCTTTCATTGAAACGGATGCCATCGCTTGCTTCCCAACCTTTTTGAAACCTCGTGAGAGGTCAGTGAAAAAAAACGCCATGCACTCAGTGTAACCGTTGAGGTGAAACCTTCGGAACCAGTCGAGTGGCACTGAAAATGATCGCGATCATCAACGCGGCAACAGCGAGCAACGCCAAGGGCAGGCTGCTTGCATGGGCGACGAAGCCAATGGCTGCCGGCCCCATCAAAATGCCGAGGTAGCCCAGACTGGTCGCAGCGGCAATGGCCAGCTCACCAGGCATCGTCTTTTGGGCACCTGCCAGCGACAGGTAAACCGGAGCGATGTTGGCCAGACCTGTGCCAATCACCGCAAACCCCACCAGGTTCAACAGCCAGTCATTCGCCAACACCACCATCGCGAACCCCAACATGACCACGAGCCCGCCGCCAATGAGCACCACCCGTGGCCCCAGTTTCAGCAGTATCCGGTCACCGTTCAATCGGCCCAGCGCCATCATCACCGCAAACACTGCGTAACCCAGCCCGGCCAGGGAATGCTGGACGCCTCGCTCGTCAGCCAGGAACACCGCGCTCCAGTCGAGAATCGCGCCCTCCGCAAGGAAGGCGAACAGACAAAGCATACCCAGCAGTAAAACCTTTCGGGTAGGCCTGACAAATATCGGGCTGCCTTCGTCACCGCTGCGCCCCAGCAACTGTCGGCCATGCGTCAGGACGAAGGCAACCAGGGTCGCCATGACCGCACTGCTTGCCATCAACGGCGTGGCGCCCAGCCACAACAAGGCGGTGATACCGGCAGCACTGACAATTGCGCCGAGGCTGAACAGCCCATGGAAGCCGGACATCAGTGAGCGTCCCGTCGCGCGTTCCACCATCACGCCCTGAACATTCATCGTCACGTCGACCGACCCGCACCCTGCCCCGAAAACGGTCAGGGCGAACATCAAACCGGCAAAGGAATGAGTCGTCGCCAACAAGGGCAACGTCAGCAACACCAGCGCAATACCCACGTGCATCGTAAAACGACAACCCCTGCGCGCATTGAGAATCCCCGCCAGCGGCATCATCACCAGCGAACCCAAGCCAAGGCACAGTAACAACAGCCCCAGGGCCGCGTCGTCGATCCCCGCTCTCGTGCGGGCATAAGGTACCAACGGAGCCCAGGCGCCCATGCATAACCCCGACAACAGGAACGTCGATCGATAGGCCAGCATATGAGGTGTAGCGCACGGCAGTAGCAATTCCTGAGATGACACGGAAACCCCTGTGCTCGGATCAATTTGAGTTATACGTATAACTCATAATAACCCGTTCGGCCACAGGATCCGTTCAAAACCAACAGTCTCGTCACACATGACTACATGCTATACGTCGCCTGAATTGAGAATAGCCACGAAAAAGTTGACATCGATCTTGCCACCAATGTTATTTTTGAATGGAGTTATACGTATAACTCTTGCCTTGCTCAGCTTTCGCATGAACACCCAACAAAAACAACAGGGACAATGCAGCGTGATGAATAACGTTCAAAAAACACCGATCCCCACTCGCATCCGCAAGGCGCGTATCGCGACGTTCCTCGGATTCATGATGATCGGCGCCATGATGTACATCTGGTCGACCGGGGTGAGTGTCTTCAGGACGCAACTGGGCTTTACCGGTGAACTGGGTGATGCGAACTTCGGCCTGATCGCACTCGGGGTCGGCGTCGGCTCAGCGGCGGGAGCGCTGCTGGTAGGCCGCCTGCTGGACACCTTCGGTGCTAAACCGGTAATCACCGTGTGCGCCCTCGCCTACCCCCTGTCCATTATCCCGCTGGGTTTCGTCAGCGGTTTCTGGTTTGCGATGTGTTTTGGCGTTGTGCTGGGCTTGCTGCGCGGCGCCCTGGATACCGCGTTGAATGCCCATGGCGTTCAAGTTGAGCGGTTTTACCAGCGCTCGATCATGTCCGGCTTCCATGCGTTCTATTCGCTGGGTGGCTTTCTGCTCGGGATGGCGTGCAGTTGGCTGACGGGTTTCTACACCGACAGCGTAAAAGTGCCATTTACCGTGCTGGGCATCGCCATGCTGATTGTCGGCTGTATTTTCAGCCGGTGGCTGCTGGGCAAGCATGATGTTCCAGACGCATCGTCCGGCGACTGGCAAGCAGACACTCAGTCCGCTGATGAAATCGGCAAGGGTCCATCGACCAGAACGCTACTGGTGATGATTGCACTCGGCGCTCTGCTACTTGGCAGCATGATGGGTGAAAACGCGATTGCCGACTGGGGCCAGGAGTACATTCGCCGCGAGTTCTCAACATCGACTTCCACCGCGGGCATGGCGGTGTCGATATTCGTCGGTGCGGCTTTCATCGGGCGCCTGTTCGGCGACCGTCTGGCGGCGACCTTTGGTAACGCTCAAGTGGTTTTCGCATGCGGGACGGTCTGTGTCCTCGGCATGACCCTCACCATCGTCGGCGGCACGGCTGTTACCGGCATCCTCGGCTTCGCAC
Organism: Pseudomonas sp. B1(2018); assembly: GCF_003097365.1. Lineage (NCBI taxonomy): Bacteria > Pseudomonadati > Pseudomonadota > Gammaproteobacteria > Pseudomonadales > Pseudomonadaceae > Pseudomonas > Pseudomonas sp. B1(2018). The sequence continues at coordinate 401,106 of NZ_PYUK01000001.1, read as the reverse complement.
TGTTCGGCCTCGGCCTGTCCTGCATCGCGCCACTGATGATTTCCGCCGCCGGACGCCGGGACCCGCAACATGCAGGCCGCAACATCGGCATCGTCAATTGCATCGGCTTCTCGGGCATGCTGGTGGGACCCGCCGCCATCACCGTGATCGTCAGCCATTTCGGTCTGGATTCGCTGATGTTTTTCCCGTTGATCATGCTGGGCCTGCTAGCCACATTTGGCCCACTGCTGATGAGAGCGCCAAAAATCGACAAGCGCGTAAAACAGTCCGTCGTCAACAACACCAGCGCCTAGATCATCGGCGAACTGCTCGCGATACGCAGTGCCAGGCCTACATAGGCATCGAGGGTGATGGTGAATTCGCCCTCGACCCGTTCGTTGATGGATCAATCTCGTCAGCGTTTGCGAGTCAATGCGTGGCTGGGGTACCGGAGGTACTGTTAATGCACATGGCCCAATAACTCGCGCAAAAAAATGTAGTGCATAGGTATAGGGGGTATGGCTATCATGCGCAAAGCATAGGTAGAGGGGGTATCCATCCAATGGGCCATATCGCAGCAAACAAAGACGATCTTCTCAAGCGTGTAAAACGCATCGCCGGACAGATCCAGGCCGTTGAACGCGCATTGGAATCGGATCTCGATTGCGCCAGGACACTGCACCTTGTGGCCGCCACTCGCGGCGCCATCAACGGCTTGATGGAAGAAATCATCGAGGACCACGCGCGTGAACATGTCGCGAACCCTGCACTGAGCGAAGCAGAGCGCAACAAGGGCGTCGAAGAGTTGCTTGAAGCCATTCGCCGTTACTCCAAGTGAACGTATCCAGGTAGACATCATGAGCAGCCCCCACATCAACTACAGGCACGACCACGTGTTCCTTGGCCCGGCGCACGACGAAAATGCCAGGCGTACGCTTTGGGTTGTGGCATTGACCGTTGTGATGATGATTGGCGAGATCACCGCCGGGTACCTCACGGGCTCGATGGCGCTACTGGCCGATGGTTTTCACATGGCAACCCATGCCGGCGCATTGGGCATCGCGGCGGCCGCTTACGGATACGCAAAACGCCATGCCTACAGCCAGCGCTACAGTTTCGGTACCGGAAAGGTTGGCGACCTGGGCGGGTTCGCCTCGGCGCTGATCCTCGGCATGGTCGCCCTGGGCATTGGCGTTGAGTCTGTCATGCGCCTCTTGCAGCCAACAGAGGTTCAGTTCGGCACCGCGACGCTCATTGCGATTGCCGGCTTGATCGTCAACGTCGTCAGTGCGCTGCTGCTGGGACACGGACACAGTCATGGACACGATCATGAGGATCACGGCCATGCCCACGCCCATCACGGCAACGACTACAACCTGAAATCCGCCTATGTCCACGTCATCGCAGACGCGCTGACTTCGGTTCTGGCCATTGTTGCACTGCTCGCTGGCCGATATCTGGGCTGGGTATGGCTGGACCCGGTGATGGGCATCGTCGGCGCCATCGTTATTGCGCGCTGGGCCTGGACCTTGATGGGGACAACCGCAGGGGTGCTGCTCGATCAGACCGATGCGCACGTTGCCGGGGAAATCCGCGCACTGGTCGAGAAACCGGGGGATGCCACCATCACGGACTTGCACGTGTGGCGAGTCGGGCCGCAAGCCCATGCGGCCATCGTCAGCGTCCTTGGCGAAGCCACGGCGAGCGCCGACAGCATTCGTGAACGTCTCAAGCCGGTGCACGAGGTCAGCCACCTGACGGTCGAGTTTCGACCGGCCTGATCCCTCACCTCCCCACTCTTGTCTCCAAAGGAACCCCTAATGCCACCAGGGAAACGTGAACTGGCGCGGATCGAACGCCGGTTGATCACCACGCTCACCGAAGCGTGCGAAACCGCAAAAGGTGAAATCAAAGGCTTTACCTGGCTCACCCACACCGCTGACCTGAATGCGTTGACTGAAACCCTGAAGGTCATCTGGGTGTTCGAAACCCTGGCGGACAGGCAGCTCGCCCAGGTTCACGCGAAGGCGCGCATCCTTGAGTTGACGGCCATCGCGTTGAATGAGGCCAACATCGACCTGACCCCTTCAGACCGCAATGTCCGTTTCGACTCTGAGCAAGAGTGCCAACGTACTCACGGCGGCGACTGGAAAAGTCGCCTGGCTGGCCAAAGGTGACTGACAATGGCTAAGGAAATCGAAAACCCCTGCATTGCCGTTTGCCAACTCAGTGGTGATCTGTGTGTCAGTTGCGGGCGAAGCAAGGAAGACATCAGAAAGTGGAAACGCATGAAGCGGCCTGAAAAAATGGCCGCTGTGCAACGGGCGAATGTGCGCTTGAAAGGGCTCAGGAAAGTACCGGGTTAGTCAGCATGGCGCCACGAGCGATCGCCTGCCGGCAATCCGCGACGATGGGTTCGATGAGCGCGCAGTTTCAAGGTTTTCTTTTGCAGTGCGACTCGATCGCACCGTATCCCCACGTGATTGTCGTCTCGGCCTGATGCTCCCAAAGGCTCTCATTGCGCCCAAGGTATTTTATGCCACTGCCGCCTGGCTGCTGGTACATCAGCGATACGCTATCGCCACGCTCTGCGATTAGCGTCGGCGGATCGGTTTTGAAGAACGTGGCCGAAACCTCATTAGCCGGGTTGCCGTCGCACTCGTAGTAAACAGGCCCTGTGCCCGCTACCAGTCGGTACCGTGCCTGCAACTCGGCGATGCGGCGCTGGTATGCCATGCGTACGCAGGCACCCGCGTCATCGCTCTTCCAGCAGTCATCGCGCCCCTTGATCCATCCACGTTGCTCTGCTTTCAACGTGGGAGGATGCTCGTTGCCGGCCTTGATACTTGCACTGGCATAAACCTGCGACAGCTTGCGATCGAGTGCGGACAAGTCCTTGTCCTCACAGATCATCGCCTCGATACCACCGGGCTCCACCTTGGCGCAATCGTAAGAAGGACCAGGAACAACATTGACCGTCCGGGGTTTTCCGGTGTCGCTCCCGGTCGCCTGCATCGCCTTGGTCTGCTGATCAATGTACAAGCACCACTTTTCGGAGCTGCGTTCAGGGACGTTTGCCCCACCGCGAACCCCTGCTTTGAATTCGATCACCGATTTCCATTCGTCGGAACCAACATCCGGCCCGTGCCCTTGCGCATCGGCCGTTTGCAGTCTCTTGTCGATCGCCTGGTACCAGGCGTCAGTGCATTGGGTTTGCGCCTGGGCAAATCCTGTGGCGCCGAAAAAAAGCAAGGCAAGATACTGGGTCATGTGCAGTCCTTTTTGATCCGGGCAGTCGTCAAACAACGGCATAGGCCGGTTACTCCGTCAACGAGCAGATCCTTGCGAGTTTCGCAGATCATCCGTCGGGTCGACCACAACGGGCTTGTTATAATCAGCAAGAACCAACAGAACCCCGACAATTGAATACCTGACCGCCAGCGCTGGAATGAAGCACTCAATGAAGCGTCCAGGGTTAAAAAAGGACTTATCGCAGAATGTGGCCATATCATGCTCCGACCCTTCTGACGTGCGTCCTCCCACTGCTGGCAGCGAGCGCCAGCGCCGCACAGCAGACGCATGAAACGCTGACGATCATGGTAGAAGATGCCGCCGCCCCCTGGTCAAACAGCGACGGTACAGGTTACGCCAACGACGTGGTCCTCGCCGCCTTCAAAGAGATGGCCGTGGAGGCCAGGTTAAAAGTAGTGCCCTATTCACGCTGCAAGTACATGGTGCTCAACGGCCAGGTCGCCGCGTGCTTCAACATGAGCTGGCAACCCGAATTCCAGGGCAGGATCAAACTGGCGGCGCGACCGATATTCAACGTCAGTAACGATGTTTTTGAATCCATCAAGACCCCCTTGCCGAAGCCCCCGGACGGCCAATGTATTTTGCCGCCCGGCACCGTCGTCGGCATCACCAGAGATTACGAATACTCAACCCAGGTCATGGCACTCCAGACCTCGGGGGTCGTGTTCGAGAATTCCCTCTCAGACTTGACGAGCCTCCAGAAACTCGCTGCTCGGCGCTTTCAGGCAGCCGTGATAATGAGCAACGACCTCGAGGTCAGAAACCGAAAGGCCCAGCAGTCAGGAACAGAAGATACCGTGCGCTTTGCCTTCAATTGCGGTCTGGTGAACTCGACGATAGGTTTTAGCCTGTCCCATCCAGACGGATTGCGAGCACTGGAAATGTATGACGAGGGTTATCGACGCATCGAGGCCAATGGTGTGCTCAAGAAGCTTCACCAGCGCTGGTTTCCTGAGCAGTGAATCACCCAGGGTTTCACTGTAGGAGCCAGCCTGCTGGCGATGGATTCAAGTACGCCGCGTTCATCCAGTTCACCCGCGTTATCGTTAACGACCATCGCTGGCAAGCCAGCTCCTACAAAGGACCGCGTTTACCCGGTTCAAACGCGTTATCGTTAACGACCATCGCGGGCAAGCCAGCGCCTACAAGTGACCTCCAAGTCTGACCACTACAAACCTTCATTGAAACGGAACGAAGCGCCATAAGCCGACGCCGGCAAATGGTTTGAACCGTCACCCCGTAACCGCGAGCGGAAGGTACCGCTTTGCGGTTGGGTCCGGTAGAGCCCACGTTTCTGCAATTCAGGAATCACCAGCTCTACGAAATCCTCAAGACTGCCCGGGCTGATCAGCGGGTTAATCATGTAACCGCTGGTACCGGATATCCTTGCGTGTTCCTCAATGCGCTCGGCCACCTGGTGAGGGGTGCCCACGAGAATAAGATCACTGCCTCGGGTGACGCTGGCAAAACGCTGTTTGACGTCCCCTGCCGTCAAGGGTTTGCCACTGCCATCGGGGTGCATCACATAGGAGGTCATGCCCTCGGTGTGGGTGGAAAGCGCCTCGCTGTCGGCATAGCGGCCGATATCAATGCCGGTGTCGCCTGCGTAACTGACCAGTTGCGCCTGCAAGTGATAGTTGCTTTGCAGTTCGTCGTATTTACGCTGAGCCTCAATCTCGGTTTTCGCGGTGACGATACGCAGCACTGTCAGGGACTTCACATCATCACGCTGACGGCCACGCGCTTGAGCCCTGGCCCATATTTCCTCGAGCCCCTGGCGAATTTCCTGCGGGTTGGACTTGGCAATGAAGATCAATTCGGCGTGCTTGGCGGCGAACTCACGACCGCGCCCCGACCAGCCCGCCTGAATCAACAAAGGCGTCCGTTGTGGCGATGGGGACGTCAAATGCGGCCCGGCCACCCGGTAATGCTCACCCACATGATTGATCGGCCGCACACGCTCGCCCCGAGCGTAGAGCTGGCGCGCCTTGTCCGCGACCACGGCGTCGTCGGCCCAACTGCCCTCCCAGAGTTTGTAGACCACATCAAGAAACTCTTCGGCACGTTCATAGCGGTCATCGTGCTTGATCATCTGCTCCAGGCCGAAGTTTCGGGCGGCGCTGGACAGGTACGAGGTGACGATGTTCCAGCCGACCCGGCCGTTGGTGAGGTGATCCAGCGTGCTGAAGCGACGGGCATGGGTAAAGGGGTGTTCGTAGCTGGTGGTCACGGTAACGCCAAAGGCCAGGTTTTCCGTAGCGGCGGCCAATGCCGGAATGATCATCAGCGGATCGTTCGCCGGGGCTTCCACCGCCCACTTCATCGCCGCATCGGCGTTGCCACCAAATACATCGTAGAAGCCCAGCACATCACCAAAAAACAGCATGTCGAGGTGAGCCTGATCGGCAATGCGTGCCAGGTTCGACCAATACCCCAGAGAATTGATCGCCAGTCGTTCGTCAGCGGGATGGGTCCAAAGGCTTGGCGCGCCGCCACAGCCCACACTGGCTTGCTCATAGAGCGCAAACAAAAGAGGTTTTGGATCGGACATCGTGGTTCCTATAGATAAAGTCATTAAACGCGGCGGTTCACCGCTGATTCTTGAAACCTTTGCCGTAGTGGCGCTCAAGGCGGTGCTGCATCAATTCCAGCCCGATGGACAGCAACCAATAGATGACCGCTGCGGTGGTGAGCATTTCGATGTAGCGATAGGAAGAGCGCCCATAGGACTGCGCCAGAAACATGACCTCCCACACCCCCATCACCGAAATCAGCGATGAGTCCTTGAGCATTGAAATGAACTGGCTGGTTGTCGGCGGAATTATCGTGCGCATGGCTTGCGGCAAGATGATGTGCACAAAAGTCGCCCTCGGCCCAAGACCCAGCGCCTTCGCCGCTTCGCGCTGCCCGGGTGCGACAGCCAGGATGCCGGCGCGAAAGATCTCGCTCAGATAGGCCCCATAGTTAAGCGAAAGCGCAATGATCCCCGCGCTGATTGCCCCGGGTACAACGCCCAACTGCGGCAAGCCCAGATAGATCAGCAGGATCTGGATCAGCAGCGGTGTACCGCGAAAAAAAGACGCGTAGAAACTGGCGATACCGAATGCCACTGCGCTGCGTGACAGTCGCGCCAGCGCGGTGACAAAGCCAAGGAACAATGAAAGCCAGATCGAACAGAAACACAGGAACAATGTCAGCGCGGCGCCTTGCAGGAAACCATTCGGCCCAAGGTGCAGGCCGACCAGATTGGGCCATTTCTCCAGGATGATCGAAAACTTCAAATCGAAGCTCATGAAGAACAGGACGCACAATCCAGACAACGCCGCCCACGTCAAATACAGGCGAGTGCGAAATCCAAACAATTGGCTAAAGCGGCGCGTCTCGATTACAGGGGCGGCAGTGGACTTGGCCGGGAGTGGGTTGAGGGCTGTCATTGGCTGATGTCGGCACCGATCCACTTCTGCGAAATCTTGCTCAGCGTACCGTCAGTCTTGAGTTGAGTAATGACCTCGGTGACTTTGGCATTCCACTGCGGGTCACCCTTTTCAATGGCCACCACGTTCGGTTCGGCATATAGCGTTTCGCCGGCTATCTTGAAGCGCGGATCCTGGGCAATCCGCTCGCGAGCGGTGATGAGGTTGGTGACCATGGCATCCAGACGCACGCCTGTGCCCAGCGCCAAGTCCTGGAAGGCCACTGTTTCATTGTCATAAGGGGCCACTTGGACGTTATCGAACGGATAGTTCAACGGCTTGTCCTCGGCGCCCTCGATCACCAGATCCTTGTTCAAATAGGCTTCGTAAGTCGACGCGCTGATCACACCGACTTTTTTGCCGGACAAGTCTTTGCCCGCCGTGATGTCTTTGTCCTTGGCATTCACCACGATGACGGCCGGCGACTGGTAATACTCGACAGGAAAATCAAACACCTCGGCCCGTGCCTTGCTCGGGGTCATCGAGCAGACGCAGATGTCATAGCGCCCACTCCAGCGGCCGGCGGCAATCACATCCCAGGACGGTGTTTCCAGTTTGAGTTTGACCCCGAGGCGTTGCGCAACAGCCTTGGCAACATCCACGTCAAACCCGTCGAGTTGGTTCTGCTCATTGAGAAACGAGAACGGCGGATAACTTTCCATCAGGACGCCGGTCAGCTCGCCTTTTTGTGTCACGCGATCCAGGGTCGCACCCGCGAAAGCCGTTGAGCAGGTAGCGAGCAACGCCAGGCCAAAGGGTAGAAGCGCCATAGTTTTCAAAGACAAATGCTCCAATCAATTCAAAAAAACCTGAATAGATTAAAACGCACTATAAAATGCACTTGTACTATCTTTATGGAATATAAGGCTCGCTTCAGGCTATATCGAATCAATGGCCGGAACGTTCACGGGACAGGTCTATACTATGTTATACAGTAACAGTTCATGATCTGTCGGTGGCTACTGGCAGAGCTCTCCACTCCCTGCCTGCGACTTTCGATGACAAACTTCAATCAGATTCCGCCCGCCACGAGCGTAAGCCAGCGCCTGCTATCCATCGATGCCCTCAGGGGATTGGTGATCCTATTGATGCTGCTGGATCACGTGCGCGAGACATTCTTTCTACACCGCCAGGTAGCCGACCCGATGGTCATCGACACCACCGAACCGGCGCTGTTTTTCAGCCGAACCCTCGCCCATTTGTGTGCGCCGGTGTTCGTTCTTCTAACCGGACTGTCCGCCTATCTGTACGGCGAAAAGCAACAGGGCAAGAAAGCTGTGTCGATGTTCCTGTTCAAGCGTGGTCTGTTCCTGGTTCTGCTGGAGTTCACCCTGGTGAATTTCGCCTGGACATTCCAGTTGCCGCCCAATGTGATCTACCTGCAGGTGATCTGGGCGATTGGCCTGAGCATGACGGCCCTCGCTGCACTGGTCTGGCTCCCTCGGCCGTTCCTGTGTGTGCTGGGTCTGGTCATCGTCGCCGGGCACAACCTGCTCGATCCCCTGCACTTCCCGGTCGGATCAGCGATGCACCTGCCCTGGGCAATCTTGCATGATCGCGGCTGGATCGAATTCTCCGACAGCTTGCGCCTGCGCACTTCCTACCCCCTGCTGCCGTGGATCGGTGTCATCGCCCTGGGTTACTGCATCGGCCCCTGGTTCACACGCTCAACCTCGGCCACCGTGCGTCAGCGTTATCTTTTGCTGGCCGGGGCAAGCGCAGTGACCGGTTTCATCGTACTGCGCCTGGTTAACGGTTATGGCGAGGCACATTGGGTGCTCCATGAAAGCACCACACAAACCCTCATGAGCTTCTTCAACATCACAAAGTACCCACCTTCCCTGCTGTTCCTCTCGCTGACGCTAGGGGTGGGCCTGTTGCTGCTGCCTGGCTTGGAGCGGGCTCGGCAACGCAAGTGGATCAGTACTTTGGCAGTATTTGGCGCGGCGCCGATGTTCTTCTACCTGATCCATCTTTACGCGCTGAAAATGCTGTACCTGACCCATGTGGCGTTGTTCGGTTTGAATCAGGGCAACTACTTCGGTTTCGACAGCATTTGGGCGGTGTGGCTGACGGCCGCGCTCTTGGCTACAACGCTGTTTCTACCTGTACGCTGGTTTGCCGCATTGAAGGCTCGTCGTCGTGATATTGGCTGGCTCAAATACTTCTGATCCGGGCACAGGTTTTTCACAGGCGGCTGGTAATAGCGCGTAGACACTGACGTGCTGTCAGGCCGCCCGTTCCAGGGCATCCAGCAAGCCCGCGTACTCCAGCGAGAGCCTGTGGCGCGGGGCCAGATGCACGATGGGGACAGACACTTCGTGAGACTCGCGCATCTTGACGGAACTGCTGAGATAAACCGGCAGCACGGGCAAACCTTCGGCCAGCAGTTCATTGACGACATTCTGGTGAAACCCGGTGTGCCCGATGAACTGGTTCACCACCACCCCTTCCACTTCAAGCGACTCATTGTGATCGAGTCGCAGTTCTTCCACTTGAGCGATGACCCGGTACATCGCCTGGCGAGAAAAGCTGTCGCAATCGAATGGAATCAGCAACCTGTCCGCCGCCACCAAAGCGCTGAAGGTGTAGAAGTTCAGCGAAGGCGGCGTATCGATATAGATGCGCTCATAGTCCTCGGACAGTTCAACCAGCAACTTGCGCAGCTTGTTGATCTTGAACTTGCTCTCGAGTCTTGACTGCAGGTCTGCCAGATCCGGACTCGCCGTCACCAGATGGAGGTTGTTGTAATGGGTCTCGGTGATGGACACCCGATTGCGCCTGCCTTCGAAACTGCCGGACAGCGTCTGCTTGAAGAAATCGGCGATGCCGGCAGGAATACGCTCGTTGCTTAGCCCGGTGAGGTAGTGAGTCGAGTTTGCCTGGGGATCGAGATCAACCAGCAGCGTTCGGTACCCTTCGGCTGCACTCACAGCGGCAAGATTGCAGGCGATGCTGGATTTTCCAACGCCGCCTTTTTGATTGAATACGACACGACGCATGAGGCTTGCTCATCCATGAAAAGGCCAAAGGCCATCTGTAGTAAATGTAAGCAGTCATGTCAATTCTATGACTGCAATATTACAGTTTCACGACAGGGATTGCCTGAAGGCGCGGACTAGAGCATTCCACACCCATTCACGACTTGAATCGTACTGGCGACTATTCTGAAGCCAAGTCTGATTTCAACCGTGCGACGTCAGGTCCGAAGCACTACTTGGCCCTTTGGGAAACCGATATGACAAATCCGCAAGACAAACCCGACTCCGACGAGGGTTTAGCTCAGATGCTTATAGGGAAAGGTCCCTGCACCTATCTATTGCTGCTCTTGCTGGGATTGATCCTGCTGTTTCCCTTTCTTGAGGAAGGTCTGTTTGCTCGTACGTTGCTTGGCATTCTGTTTTCAATCGTGCTGCTCGTGGGGGCTTTCGCCACCAGGCAGACTCGGCGGGGGTTCATCCTCAAGCTGGGTCTGGCGTTGCTTGGGGTTGGTCTTCAATGGGCGGCGTTGTTGGCTGGGAGTACCGCGATTCTTGGGCTTGCCGGGATAGCTTTTACGGCGTCTCTTGCCGTCTCGTTTAGCGGAGTGCTTCGCTATATTCTCAAGCGCGGGCCAATTTCTGCCGACAAGCTGCATGGCGCGCTTGCGGGTTACATCATGCTGGCCTTCGTCTGGTCCTTCGTTTATGCCCTGGTCGAAGTATCCATCGCGGGTTCATTTGGCCCTGGCCACCTCGACTTCACACAGCCTGGCACGTTCTTCAAACTGATCTATTTCAGCTTCACGACGCTCACAACCACCGGTTACGGTGACTTTATCCCGTTGACCAACCATGCCCGCTCACTGGTGATGGTCGAAGAATTTTCAGGCGTTTTTTACGTGGGTGTCGTGATTGCGCGGTTTGCCGGTCTTTATCCATCGAATCAGAACAAGTGAAAGAACCGAATGGACCGGGCTTTTTCGTCTAACGTGAATTGATGCGTTTGCATGATCTATTCCCCTGAAAATGGAGTTCGACGATGAAAACTATCGCTTCCTGGCTGTCGGTTACGTTTCTTGGGCTGGTGCTCGGCGGCTGTTCCGCGGTCGGTGCCGGGAGCGGTGGCGCTGGCGAGACGGAGATTCGTTCGGGGAAAATCGAGCAGATTACCCTCACCCAGATGCAGACCAATCACGATAGCGGCGTTGGCGCCATATTGGGCGGTATTGGCGGTTTAGCCTTGGGAAGCCTGGTCGGCAAGGGCACCGGGCGGGATGTAGCGATGGTTGCCGGTGCCCTCGCTGGCGGGGTAGGCGGCAACTACGTCGAAAAGAAAAAGTATGATCAGCCCGTGGAGGCTCAGCAGATCATCGTTCGGACCCACAGTGGCGTACTGGTTCAGGTGACCCAGCCAATCAATCCGGCGCTGACAAAAGGCCTGAACGTTTATGTCGAGGGCAGCGGTAACGAAGCGCGGGTAGTTCCGCAAAGTTAGTGCCGCAAAGTTAGTGGCAGCAGCGTTAGCACAGCAGACAGGCCCGTCAGAATGCCGCTCGAACCGCCCGCGATGAAAGTCGGTGTGATCTCCGACACCCACGGCCTGCTCCGCCCCGAAGCCATCGCCGCCCTGCTGGGCTGCGATTGCATCATTCACGCCGGCGACATCGGCAGCGCGCACATCCTCGACCAATTGGCGGCCATCGCACCGGTGCACGGGGTGCGTGGCAACAACGACCTGGACGCGCCCTGGGCGCGCGAGCTGCCCGACTGTTTGCGCCTGGACCTCAACGGCTGGAAGGTCCTGCTGGTGCATGACATCGCCGATGTTGCAATCCATCCAGATGAGCGTATCGACCTGGTGATCACCGGTCACTCCCATAAACCAGGCATCGAATGGCGCGGCGAACGCCTGTTCCTGAATCCGGGCAGCGCCGGGCGTCGACGCTTCAAGTTGCCGGTCACCCTGGCACTGCTGGACCTGTCTGCACAGTCCATCGAACCTCGGCTGGTATCACTGCTCGAGTGATTCATCTGCCAGGCACCGCCCTCCCCCTCACCATAAATACCCTAAAGGAATATTAAAATAATTATTAATTCCTTTGAAGAATATAAGCAATCTCCTATAACTGTCCGAAATGGAACAGCTCGCAAGTGTTTCCAGGCAAACAGTGATTCAACAAAAATTGCCTGACAGCAACACACCAACCAAAAAAACCATATAAATCCCTTTGGTTTCATAGAGATAAAAACTGGTTCGGTTCTTGCTGAGCACTGCCACCGACTCTGTTTGTAGAGCGACAGCACAGGAATTGAACATGACTGCCCCCTTGAACGTAATCGCTGTATCCGGCGGTGCCTACCGCCCTTCTCGTACCCAGGTGCTCAGCCAGGCCATTCTCGACGAGTTCGCCAACCGTCTGAATATGGTGGGCCGGGTCATCGAGCTGGCCGATCTCGCCCGCGACGTGGGCGGTGCCCTCAGCCGTAAGGAGTTGTCTGCCGAGGTCGAGGCGCAACTGCAAGCCATCGAAAACGCCGACCTGCTGATTGTCGCTTCGCCGGTCTATCGCGGTTCCTATCCGGGCCAGCTCAAGCACCTGTTTGACCTGATCGGCCAGGACGCCCTGATCGACACACCGGTGCTGCTCGCCGCTACGGGTGGCAGCCCTCGTCACGCGCTGGTGATCGATCACCAGCTACGGCCACTGTTCAGCTTCTTCCAGTCGCTGACCCTGCCGCTGGGCGTGTATGCCAGCGAATCCGACTTCCGCGATTACCGCATCGACTGCGACCTGCTGCAGGCGCGCATCGGCCTGGCCGTAGAACGCGCCCTGCCCTTTTTCAACACCCACCAACGCCTGCGCCAGAGCGCCTGAGGAGCCCGTCGATGAATGTTTTCTGGTTCCTGCCGACCCACGGTGACGGCCACTTCCTTGGCACCAGCCAGGGCGCGCGCCCGGTGACCCTCAACTACCTCAAGCAGATCGCCCAGGCGGCGGATGGCCTGGGTTACTACGGGGTGCTGATTCCTACTGGACGTTCCTGTGAGGACTCCTGGGTCATCGCATCGGCGCTGGCGCCGCTGACCGAACGCCTGCGTTATCTGGTGGCGATTCGTCCGGGGATCATCTCGCCGACGGTATCGGCACGCATGGCCGCTACCCTCGACCGATTATCCGGCGGACGCTTGCTGATCAATGTGGTGACCGGGGGTGATCCGGATGAAAACCGTGGCGATGGCATCCACTTGAGCCATGCCGAGCGTTACGAAGTCACCGATGAGTTCCTGCAGATCTGGCGCCGTGTACTGCAAGGCGAGTCCGTGGATTTCCATGGCAAGCACTTCCAGGTGGAAAACGCCAAGGCCCTCTATCCACCGGTTCAGAAGCCCTATCCACCCTTGTATTTCGGCGGCTCTTCGGATGCGGCCCATGACCTGGCGGCCGAGCAACTGGACGTTTACCTGACGTGGGGCGAGCCACCGGCGGCGGTGGCGCAAAAGATCGCCGATGTCCGCGCCCGGGCAGCCCGGCATGGGCGGACCGTGAAATTCGGGATCCGCCTGCATGTGATCGTGCGCGAGACCGCAGCCCAAGCCTGGCAGGCCGCTGACCGACTTATCGAGCATATTTCCGACGAGACCATTGCCGCGGCGCAAACCTCATTCGCACGCTTCGACTCCGAAGGCCAGCGACGCATGGCCGCGCTGCATGACGGTCGCCGGGACAACCTGGAAATCTCCCCCAACCTGTGGGCCGGCGTCGGTCTGGTGCGCGGTGGCGCAGGCACGGCACTGGTCGGCGACCCCCAACAGGTAGCTGCACGGATCAAGGAGTACGCCGACCTGGGCATCGAAAGCTTCATTTTTTCCGGATATCCGCATCTCGAAGAAGCCTATCGCTTTGCCGAACTGGTCTTCCCGTTGCTGCCCGAACCCTACGCCAGCCTGGCAGGTCGGGGCGTGACCAATCTCACCGGCCCCTTTGGCGAAATGATCGCCAACGATGTCCTGCCGCAGACACAAAAACCATGAGCCTGACGTTAGCGACCTGCCTGGCAAGCACCCCCCAACAATCGAGGAATTGCGCGTGAGCACCCAACTACAGACTGCCGTCCTGAGCCCCTTGCAGACCGCGCGCAAACTGGCCGCCACCTTTGCCGAAACTGCCGCTGAACGGGACGAGCACGGCGGTACGCCGAAGGCCGAGCGCGACGCCCTACGGCACAGCGGCTTGCTGGCCCTGAGCATTCCGACCCAGTTCGGAGGCCTGGGGGCCGACTGGAGCGAGACACTCGGTGTGGTCCGCGAGTTTGCCAAGGTCGACAGCTCGATCGCCCACGTCTTCGGCTTCCAGCACCTGATGCTGGCCACCGTGCGACTGTTCTCGCGGCCCGAGCAGTGGCAGCCCTGGTTTGAACAGACTGCCCGCAACAACTGGTTCTGGGGCAATGCACTCAACCCGCTCGACACCCGCACTGTGGTGAAAAAGTTCGATGGCTGGCGTGAGTTTTCCGGCAAGAAAAGTTTCTGCTCCGGTGCCAGCGACTCGGAGATGCTGATTGCTTCAGCGGTCGACGAAAGCGCCGGCGGCAAGCTGCTGATCGCCGCCATTCCCAGTGGCCGTACCGGCATTACCCTGCATGGCGACTGGGACAACATGGGCCAGCGCCAGACCGACAGTGGCAGCGCAACCTTCGAGCGGGTGCGGGTGGAAGAGTCGGAGCTGCTGCTTGATCCAGGTCCCTTGAGCACCCCCTTTGCCTGCCTGCGCCCGCTGATCGCCCAACTGCACTTTGCCCATATTTTCCTTGGCATCGCCGAAGGGGCTTTCGAGGAGGCCCGTCATTACACGCTCAAGGAGGGACGTCCGTGGTTCACCTCCAAGGTCCGCCATGTCAGCGAGGACCCCTACATCCTGCGCCACTACGGCGAGTTCTGGGTGGGCCTGGAAAGCACACGTGTGCTGGTTGAACGCGCCGCGGCACAGCTCGACGAAGCCTGGCGCAAGGGACATAACCTGGGCAGCGAGGAGCGTGCGCAACTGGCGCTGTCGATCGCCTGCGCCAAAGTGACCGCGACCCGTACCGGCCTGGACCTGTGCACCCGTTTGTTTGAAGTCACCGGGGCGCGCGCGACTCACGCTTCGCTGCGGTTCGACCGTTACTGGCGCAACCTGCGCACCCAGACGCTGCATGACCCGGTGGACTACAAAATTCACGAGCTGGGTGACTGGGCGCTGAACCAGAACCGCCCAGTTCCCACTTTCTACTCATAAGCGAGGAAGCCCCATGCAACTGCTGACTCTGCCCCCATCCCCGTCGCTGGCCACGTCGATCCGCGCCACCGCCCAGGTATTCGAAGACCCCAAGTCGCAGGCCTTGCTTGCCCATTTGCAACAGGTCGCACCCAGCGAGGCCAGCGTCCTGATCATCGGTGAAACCGGCACCGGCAAGGAGTTGGTCGCACGCCATATCCATAACCTCAGCCGGCGCAGCCAGGGGCCCTTTGTGGCGGTCAACTGCGGCGCCTTCTCCGAATCACTGGTCGAGGCCGAACTGTTCGGCCATGAGAAAGGCGCCTTCACCGGCGCCATCAGCGCCAAGCCGGGATGGTTCGAAGAGGCCAATGGCGGCACCTTGTTCCTCGACGAAATCGGCGATCTGCCGATGCCCATCCAGGTCAAGCTGCTGCGTGTGCTGCAGGAGCGTGAGGTGGTGCGACTGGGGTCGCGCAAGAGCATTGCGATCAACGTCCGGGTGTTGGCCGCCACCAATGTGCAGTTGGAAAAAGCGATCAACGCCGGACATTTCCGCGAAGACCTCTACTACCGCCTCAACGTGGTCAGCCTGCACTTGCATCCGCTGCGTGACCGCCCCGGCGACATTCTGCCGCTGGCCCGCCACTTCATCCGCACCTACAGCGAACGCCTGGGATACGGACAGATTGCCCTCAGTGCCGACGCCGAACGCAAGCTGGCCGACTATGGCTGGCCCGGCAACATTCGCGAACTGGAAAACGTCATCCACCACACCTTGCTGATCTGCCGGGACGGACTCGTACGGCAGGAGGATCTGCGCCTGTCGCATTTGCGTATCGAGCGCCCGGCGGAAAAAACCAGTATCTCTGAAGAGTCGGCCCAGGCGCTCCTGCTGCGCGCGTTCAAACGGTTATTCGAAGAACACCAGGGCGCGCTGTACGAGCAGGTCGAGGACAGTTTGTTGCGCGCCGCCTATCAGTTCTGCCACCGCAACCAGGTACATACCGCCAGCCTGCTCGGACTCTCGCGCAACGTGACCCGGGCGCGCCTGATCGCCATCGGCGAGCTGGTGGTCAACAAGCGTCGTGCCGTCGATGACGCGCCAGACCATCGGGTGATCCAGCTTTCGATATGATTGCCCGGCACTGCCACCGTCAATACTGACTCAGGCGCCGACCTGCTCGACCCGATCGGCGATCTGTCGTGCCTGTTGCAGCAATGCGTCCAGTCCGCCACTGGAGGCTTCAACCCGCACCCGCAGGCGACCCAGCGCACGGCCCTGGATGCGCTCGATACCCCCTTGCACCAGGTGCGTGCGGCCACCGAACAGCGCGGCGATGGCCGACAACTCCGGCTCGTGGCCACTGGCCCCGGTGTAATGCAGGTCGAGCAGTATCGCGGCCGCCTGGGCTGACGGCACGTCATGCCCGGCCGGCTGCAGTGTGCCAAGCAAGGCACGGGTGACATCGTGTTGCGGGTCACCGAACACTTGCCAGACGTCGCCTTGCTCGACCACCCGGCCTTGCTCCAGGACCACCACGCGGTCACAGAGGTCGCGGATCACCTCCATCTCGTGGGTGATCAGCACGATAGTCAGCCCCAGGCGCCGATTGATGTCGCGCAGCAACGCCAGAATCGCCTGGCTGCTCTGCGGATCAAGTGCCGAAGTCGCCTCGTCACACAGCAACAGATCAGGCTGCAACACCAGCGCCCGGGCAATGCCGACCCGCTGCTTTTGCCCGCCGGAGAGCTGCGCCGGGTACGCGTCACGCTTGTCCTGCAGCCCCACCAGCTGCAACAGTTCGTCGACTCGGCGCTCACGCTCGGCACGCCCGATGCCCGCCAGCCGCAGCGGCAGGCCGACGTTGTCGCCGACGGTTCGGGAGGCCATCAGGTTGAAGTGCTGGAAGATCATCCCGGTGCGCTGCCGCAAGCCGGCCAGGCGTGCACGATCGAAACCGACGATGTCCTCACCTTCGATCAATACCTGGCCGCTGCTCGGTTGTTCCAGGCGGTTGAGCGAGCGCAGCAGCGAGGATTTGCCGGCGCCGCTGCGACCGATGATGCCGAACACCTCACCGCGGCGGATGTCCAGGTTGATGTCGTGCAGCGCTTGCACGCTCTGCTGCCCGACCCGGTAATGCTTGCCCAGGCCCACCAGCCGTATATGCACGGCGGCAGCCAGGGCCTGTGGATTGAAACTGACCATGAACGAAAGTCCTGCACAAACAAAAGAGACCATGTTCCCTGTGGCGAGGGAGCTTGCTCCCGCTGGGGCGCGAAGCGGCCCCAAAAGATGGGACTGCGTAGCAGTCCAACGGGAGCAAGCTCCCTCGCCACAGTAAGAGTGTTCGTCTTGGCTACCGGTCAGAAGCCGGGAGCGATCTGGCCCTTGTAGCGGGTCAGAATGAAATCGCGCACTTGCGGCGAGTTCAGGGCCTTGGCCAGCTTCTGGATACCCGGATCATTGATGTTGTCCGGACGGGCGACCAGGAACTCGACGTACAGGTCCTTGCCCTTCTCGACGATCAACGCGCTGTTGGTGTCGATACCGGCCTCCAGTGCGTAGTTGGCAAAGACGAACGCCAGGTCCACCTGGCTGACCGCACGGGCCAGCAAGGCGCCTTCCAGTTCGC
This sequence comes from Pseudomonas sp. B1(2018), assembly GCF_003097365.1. Lineage (NCBI taxonomy): Bacteria > Pseudomonadati > Pseudomonadota > Gammaproteobacteria > Pseudomonadales > Pseudomonadaceae > Pseudomonas > Pseudomonas sp. B1(2018). Next base: position 383,467 of record NZ_PYUK01000001.1, on the reverse strand, counting down.
GAATCTTCAGTTTGTGCGGGTTCTCGACGATATCGTGTTGCGTCGCCAGGGTATTGCTCGGGTCCTTGAGCTTGATCAAACCGGCTTCGTGCAACAACACCAGGGCGCGTCCGGTGTTCACCGGATCGTTGGGAATGGCGACACTGGCGCCTTCGGGCAGATCGGCGAGTTTTTTGATCCGGGTCGAATAGGCGCCGAACGGCTCGATGTGCACGCCCACTACCGGTACCAGATCGGTGTGCCGGGTCTTGTTGAAGTCATCGAGGAACGGCCGGTACTGGTAGTAGTTGGCGTCGAGGTTTTTCTCGGACAGTTGCAGGTTGGGCTGGATGAAGTCGCTGAAGACCTTGATGTCCAGATCAACCCCCTCCTTGGCCAGCACCGGTTTGACGAACTCCAGTATCTCCGCGTGGGGCACCGGGGTGGCGCCCACCACCAGTTTTTCGTTGGCGTGGGCGCTCAGGGATAAAACGGCAGCGAGGGCGGCCAGGGTCTTTTTCATGCTCATGACTCCAGAATGATCAAAAAGTGGCCGTCGTGAGGTGGACGTAGGGCCTGCAGCAGCGGTACCCGGCTGCTGCGTTCGGGTAAATCAGGCGCTTAGCGCCGTGTGTAATGCCGGACCAGGCGGTCGCCGCTCATCTGCAAGGCCTGCACCAGCAGGATCAGCAGCAGCACGGTGACCACCATCACATCGGTCTGGAAACGCTGGTAACCGAAACGGATGGCCAGATCCCCCAGGCCACCGCCGCCCACCACGCCGGCCATGGCGGTGTAGTCCACCAGCACGATGGCGGTGACCGTGACCGCGGCGATCAGTCCGGTCCGGGCTTCTGGCAGCAAGGTATGCAGGATGATCTGCGGGGTACTGGCGCCCATGGACTGCACGGCTTCAACCAGTCCGCGGTCAACTTCGCGCAAGGCACTTTCCACCAGCCGGGCGAAGAACGGCGTGCAGCCCACCACCAAGGGCGGAATCGCGCCGCGCACGCCCAGCGAGGTGCCGGTGACCAGGGTGGTCACCGGGATCAGCACGATCAACAGAATGATGAACGGCATCGAGCGCAGCACGTTGGCCACCACCGACAACAGCCGGTACAGCCGCGGCGATTCGAGCAACTGGCGCTGGCCCGTCAGGTACAGCAGCACGCCGAGCGGCAACCCGAGCAACACCGTGCAGGCCAGTGCCGCAGCGAGCATGCTCGAGGTGTCCAGGCAAGCCTCGGCCACTTCGCCCCAATTGACGTGAGCGAACCACTCGTTCATCGCCGATCTCCCACGCGCAAGGCCGCCGCCGGGTGTGGCGTCGCCAGGCGATCGCCCTGGCCGAAGAGCTTGTGGCGCAGGGTGCCGTCCTCATACTCGCGCTTGAACAGACCCCGTGCCTGCAACTCCGGCACGAGCAGATCGACCACCGCCTCAAAGGTCTCCGGGGCGACCACGCTGGCCAGGTTGAAGCCGTCGACATCGGTTTGCTCGACCCACTCCTGGAGTTGATCGGCCACGGTTTTTGCCGAACCCACCAGCACCGGGCCATCGCCACCGATGGCGCAATAATCGGCAATCTCTGCGGTGGTCCAGGTCCGATTCGGGTCGGCGCGGGTAAACGCCTCTACGGCCGACTGGATGGCATCGCTGGGCACTTCACGCAGAATCTGGTCGGGCCCGTACTCGCCGAAATCGATACCGGTCCAGCCCGACATCAAGGTCAGGGCGCCGCTGGCACTGGCGTATTCGCGGTACTCGCGCAAGCGCTCCAGGGCTTCGGCGTCCGTCGCGGCGACGATCACCGTGAGCTGTTCGAACACCAGCACCTGATCGGCCTCGCGACCGGCCGCCTGTACCGCCGCACGCAATTGTGCGACCTGTTGTTTGAGTACCACCTTGCTCGGCGCGGCCACAAACACGCACTCGGCATTCGCTGCTGCGAAGACCCGACCACGGCTGGAAGCGCCGGCCTGGTAGATCACCGGCGTGCGCTGCGGCGAAGGCTCGCTGAGATGGAAACCGGGCACATTGAAAAATTCGCCCTGATGAGCGATGCCGTGCACCTTGCGCGGATCGGCGTAAACCCCGCTGGCGCGGTCGGCCTGCACCGCGCCCTCCTCCCAGCTGGCTTCCCAGAGCTTGTAGCAAACCTGCAGATACTCCTCGGCCAGCGCATAACGCTGATCGTGAGACAACTGCCGCTCCTGGCCGAGGTTTCGCGCGCCGCTGCTCAGGTACGAGGTGACGATGTTCCAGCCCGCCCGCCCCGATGTCAGGTGATCGAGGGTCGACATGCGTCGGGCGAACGGAAACGGATGCTCGAACGACACCGACGCGGTGACGCCAAACCCCAGGTGGCGAGTGGCTGCGGCCATTGCCGGCACCAGTTGCAACGGATCGTTGACCGGCACTTGCGCCGCGCTGCGCAGCGCCTCGTCGGCACTGCTCTGGTAGACGTCATAGACGCCGAGCACATCGGCGATGAACAGGCCGTCGATCTTGCCGCGCTCCAGGGTTTTCGCCAGTTCGATCCAGTAGTGGATGTCGGTGTAGCGTGTGGACTGATCACGGGGGTGGCGCCACTGGCCGGGCGACAAGTGCCCGACGGTATTCATGCTGAAGGCGTTGAGACGAATTTGCTTGGGCATCTGCGCGACCTCAGGACCAGTCATGGCGAGGCGGCTTGATGCCGTTGAGCAACCAGTTACCCACGACGTGGTACTTCCAGCGCACAGGGTCGTGCAGGGTATGGACCCGCGCGTTACGCCAATGGCGATCGAGGTTGTGCTTGCGCAGCGTCGAGCGGGTGCCGCCCAGTTCAAACAGCTTGTTGCTGGCCTCGATGGCGATTTCGGTGGTCAACACCTTGGCCCTGGCCACGGCCAGCGAAGCCTGCGCAACCGACTGCTCATCGGGTGCCGAGCGGGCCTGGTCGAGCACCAGGCCCGCACGCTCGAGCAGCGCCTCGGCGGCTTCCAGACGGATGTCCAGTGCGCCGACCTGAATGATGGTCAACGGGTCTTCGCTGGCCTTTTCCACCCCGGCATCGATCCATGGCCGCGCCTGCTCGCGGACAAAGCTGATGGTGTCACGCAGCGCCGCACGGGCAATGCCCGCATCGATGGCCGCCGTGGTGATCTGCGCAAAGGGACCGGCCAGGGTCGGGCGTTCGTAGGAGCGGTAAGTCGGGAACAGGTTGAAGGCCGGCACCCACAGCCCCTCGACCAGCACGGTGCCGCTGGACGTGGTGCGCTGGCCGATGCTGTCCCAGTCGTCAACCACATTCAGCCCCTCGGTGTGACGCGGTACGAAGGCCAGTTGTGCACGGTCTTCGCTGTCCAGGGCCAATACGCCCAGCCAATGGGCATAGAGCGATCCGGTGCAGTAACCCTTGCGCCCGTCGATGCGATAACCCTCGCCATCCGCGACCAGGCGGGTACGGATGTCCTGCACGTTCTTGCCGCCGGTTTCCGACAGCGCATTGGCGAAACGATTGCCCGCCAGGGCCAGGTCGAAGAAGAACTGCTTCTGGTCGTCGCTACCCTGCAAGCGGATGTCTTCCAACAGGCAGTAATGGTTCTGCGGTATCTGGCCAAGGGATGGATCGGCCGCCGAGACAATCGCGATGACCTGGGCCAGGGTCGCATAGGACACCTCGGCGCCACCGTACTGCCGAGGCACTGTAATGCCCCACAGTCCGCTGTTGGAAAAAGCATCGACCACCTCGGCCGGCACCTGACGCGTCTGATCACGCTCGGAGGCGCCGACCTGCAGCAGCGCGGCGATTTCATGGGCAATGCGTATGGCTTCGGCGTCATCACGGATCACATGGGCCGAAGGTGGATTGATCGGGTAGGCGGCTGCAACTGACATGGATTCCTCACTCTAGCGATGGCTCCGCCAACGGCCGCACAGTCCTGCAAATGACTGTCGGTACGGAGCCTTACCCAGATGGAGCATGATCCATGCCATGATATTTAAACGTTAAATATCAGTACGTTACAAAATAAAGCGAAGAGTGAAATCGCCAGCCGGACAGTTGTTGTTGAAGTACTGTTGATTATTCAACAGTGCCGATTACTGCGATTCACCGGGAGCAGAGCGCGAACGGTTGCGCTTGTGTCGTGCCTGTTTCTCTTCAGCCAATGCCTGACGAACGAGGGCCCGCGCTGCCCAGGTGGCGGTGTCGAGTGATTCTTCGACGCTCGCGCGACTGATATCGCGCACGGCGATCAAGGCCTCGGTGCCCATGACGATCGACAGCGCCTGTTTCAGTCGTTTGCGCGCGCGGGGTGAGAGCACGTCCTTGAGCGAGTCGACGATCGGCTCGATGTAGCTCATGCGTCGACCCGGCCGCAGTGGCGTCTGGGGAGACGGGTTTTCCAGCCACACCGTCATGAACGATCGCTCCATCACGTGCAGGCCGATCTCGTCGTCGATCAGGACTTTGTTCAACGCCTGCGCCGCCAGGCCAATGCCCTTCACCGGATCGTCCCCCGGGCGCCAGATCTGCTCCAGTGGCTTGATGTCGCGCTCGGCGGCCGTCTCGCTGATCAGCGCTTCAGGTGAGGGAAAGTAGCGATAGGCGGTGGCGCGAGACACCATTGCGCGCTTAGCCACTTGCGCGACAGTCGGGTCGTGGCCCTCGTCGCGCAAGGCGATGGCGGCATCGATCAGCGCTTGCCGCGTTCTGAGCTTCTGGTTGGATCGGCCCTGGGAATCGCCGTCGCGGACAGACGGGCTTGACTTGGGATTCGGCATGGAATAAATGATACTCCGTCTTATCGTGAGACACTAGTCTCATAATAGAGGCGTGGCACGGGATATGCCACTGCCCCGTGTGCCGAACAACCAGCGCGCCGGGCTCAACGATTTCATATCAGGATTTCAGCAACTGAGCGCGCCCCCGGGCGCATGAGGTGAATGCGATGAATCACAATCCCCGTTCGCGGACCTGGTTTCGGCTGGCGGCCATCTACTTTGCCATTGGCGTGGCGCTGGGTGTCGCGATGGGCGCGTCCGGCGACCATTCGCTCTACGCAGTACATGCCCATATCAATCTGTTGGGGTGGGTGTCGATGGCCCTGTTCGGTGTCATCGGCACGCTGCACCCGTCCATCACCGGAGGGCGAGCGGCGGCCGCACAGTTCTGGCTGTACAACCTGAGTGTGCCGGTGATGCTGGGTGCACTGCTGCTGCGCCTCAAGGGCTTTGCGGCAGTCGAGCCATTGATTGCCATTGCCTCCCTGCTCATCGGCTGCAGCGTGCTGTTGTTCGTGTGGCTGGTGTTCTCGCGCATCGGGGCAACGGCCGAGAGTTTGAGCAACACGACACTTGAATCGCGCCTGTCATAGTTGGCGGGTTTTGGGCGGCGTATCGGTGCGGGGCGAGATCAACCCCGGACCGATGGCTGCCACTGACCGTCATGGGCCATCGATTCACGACTCGTCGGCAACCACCCTGACCCTGTGGCAGTCGGCCGGCCCAAGCTTCTGACCGCTGGATGAGCGAACTTCAATCGGCATCAGGGTCTGGCCGCGCTCATTGTCCAGCAGCACGGAACGCGTCTCCTCGCGCTTGAACAGGAAACGTTCACCCCACTGCCGCAGGCTGACCACCACCGGAAAGATCTCCCGCCCTTTGTCCGTAAGGGCGTACTCCTTGTAGGCGCTACCGTCTGATGCGGGTTGAACGTCGAACACACCGACCTCAACCAGGGTTTTCAAGCGCGATGCCAGAATGTTCTTGGCCACGCCCAGGCTTTTCTGAAATTCGCTGAATCGGCGAATGCCGTCGAATGCGTCGCGGATGATCATCAGCGACCATCGATCCCCAATGGCCTCCAGTGTTCTGGCTACCGGGCATTCGCTGCTGTGGGATGAAGTGTCTTCGACCATCGTATTGACCTTCTGGATTAAGGATTGCCGGGCCTGCTGTGCAACCCCGAGCAAAGTGGTTGCAATTTAAAACCTGATTCGATAACAATTCAAACAAGTTTTTAATTGAAACCAGTTTAGCGCCACGGAGGCTCATGTGACAGCCGATGCCGATTCAGCCACCCGCTCTTTCACCCAGCAGGCTTCGGGCCGGCCCCATACGGATAATGGAGAAAGCCCCCGCGCAGACAGCGCTGCCGGCCTGTCTCCGTCGCTTACGCTGCTGTTTTCCGTCACTTGCGCGCTGGCAGTCGCCAACGTGTATTTCGCTCAACCCCTGCTCGATTCAATGGCTCAGAGCCTGGGGGTTGCCTCATCGATGATCGGGGTCGTGGTGACGGCTACCCAGGTCGGTTACGCGCTGGGGCTGCTGTTCATCGTCCCGTTGGGTGACTTGCTCAACCGCAAGGGGTTGATCCTCACGCAAGTGCTGCTGTCTGCGGTTGCCCTGGCGGGGGTCGGCGCAGCGCAGCAATGGCTGGCCCTGTTGGGCGCCCTGGTCATCGTCGGTTTGCTCGCGGTGATGGTTCAAGTGCTGGTGGCCTATGCCGCCGTGCTGGCAACGCCGTCACAACGCGGCCAGGCCGTGGGCACCGTCACCAGCGGCATTGTCTTGGGCATTCTCCTGGCGCGGTTCACCTCCGGGCTGATCGCTGATCTGGCCGGCTGGCGCGCCGTGTATTTCGTTTCGTCGGGCTTGATGCTGGTCCTCGCGGCGGTGTTCTGGAAAGTGCTTCCTGCCACCGAGTCTGCACGCAACCGAAACACCTACCCGGCACTCATCCGTTCGATGTTCAGGCTGTTCATGACCGAACCGGTCTTGCGCATCCGTGGCCTGCTGGCCTTGCTGATCTTTGCCGCGTTTTCGGTGTTGTGGACATCCATGGTGCTGCCACTGAGCGCGCCTCCGCTGTCGCTGTCACACACGGCCATCGGCCTGTTCGGCCTGGCCGGCGTCGCCGGTGCCCTTGCTGCCAGAAGAGCCGGTCGCTGGGCCGATCAGGGTCTGGGGCAGCGCGTGACCGGCATTTCGCTGGTGATCCTGACGCTGTCCTGGTTGCCCAGCGCGTTTGCGCAGACGTCACTGATCGCGCTGGTATGCGCAGTGGTCCTGCTCGACTTCGCGGTGCAAGCCGTACACGTCACCAACCAGAGCCTCATTTTTGCCGCACGCCCCGACGCCCAAAGCCGCATGGTGGGCGCCTACATGTGCTTTTACTCGGTGGGCAGCGCACTGGGAGCCGCGGCCGCGACCCAGGTGTATGCGCACTGGGGCTGGACAGCCGTCAGCCTGCTGGGTGCCTCGATCAGTGCGACGGCCCTGATGCTGTGGTTGATCACCTGGCGTTGGCACAGGCAGCGCTACGCCAGATAACCTCAGTGCCTGGTTTTGCGCTCGAGCATGCGCACGCCAAGTGAAAGCGGATAACACAGGGCAAAGTAGATCGCGCCGACCAGAATGTAGATTTCCAGCGGCATGAAATACACCGAACTCAGATCCTGCGCCCGCAGCATCAAGTCCGGTGCCGCGATCAGCGAAGCCACGGATGTATCCTTCAACAGCGAGATCGCGACGTTGCCTATGGGCGCCAGCACGATGCGGATGGCCTGGGGCAACACGACCCAGCGCAGCACCTTGAGCTTGGGCATGCCAATCGCCTTCGCCGCCTCCACCTGCCCCTTGGGCACGGCCTCGAGCCCCGCACGGTAGATCTCTGCCAGATACGCCGCAGCGTTCAGTCCCAGGCCAATCATGGCAGCCTGGAACGAGCTGAAATGAACGCCGATTTCGGTCAGGCTGAAATAGACGATGAACAACTGCACCAACGCCGGAGTGCCACGGAACAGCTCGATGTAATAGAGCGCCGCGCGCCGCAATGCGCGGTTGCCGGAAAGCCGTGCCAGCGCCACCAGCAAGCCGACGATCAAGCCGATGACCAACGCACCGAACGCCAACTGGAGTGTGGCCCAGGCGGCCGCCAGCAATTCGACATGGGTCGCGTCCCACAACTCGCCATAGCCCATATCAATTCTCCTTGACGACTTTGAGACGGCGTTCGGTGCGCGCCGCCCAGTGGGAAAGCACCAGGCTCAGGATCAGGTAGATCATCGCCAGCAGGAAGTAGATCAGGTTGGTCTGGTAGGTTTCGCTGACCAGCATTTTCGCCTTGAACGTCAACTCCGGCACTGCCGCCGCAGACGCCAGGGAGGTGTCCTTGAGCAGGCCGATGGCGAAGTTGGCCATCCCTGGAATCGCCACCTTGAATGCCTGCGGCAGCACGATGATGCGCATCGCCAGAGACCGGGTCATGCCGATGGAGAACGCCGCTTCGCTTTGGCCACGGTCAATGGTGCGGATGCTCGACCGGAAAACCTCCGACAGAATGGCCGCACCGTTCAGGCCGAAACCGATGATCGCCGCGCCGATGGCCGGCAAGGTAATGCCGATATAGGTCAGGCCAAAGTACAGAATGAACAACTGGGTCAGGATCGGTATGTTGCGGAAGATCTCCAGGTAAACGCTGGCGATCAGGCTCAATAGGCGGCTGCGCGAAAGCCGCATCAACGCCAGGCAAAAACCCAGCAACGCCGCCACTACAAACGCAGCAGCCGTCAGGCCGATGGTGGTCAGCGCGCCGACGCCCAGTACGTTCAGGAAGTACGGCAGCATCTCGATGGCTTTGTTCAGTGCAGTGGTGTCGAACATCGATCAATGCTCCTGCACGGCGCGGATGAAGGAGCGGGTACGTTCGACCTGGCTCTCGCGGAAAATCTGCCGCGGCGGCCCCTGTTCGACGATATTGCCGTCGGCCATGAAGATCACCTGGTCGGAAACGCTTTCGGCGAAGCTCATTTCGTGGGTGACGATGATCATCGTCATGCCCTCCTCCGCCAGCCTGCGCATCACGCCCAGCACTTCCCCGACCAATTCGGGGTCCAGTGCCGAGGTCGCCTCGTCGAACAGCATCAACTTGGGTCTCATCGCCAGCGCCCGGGCAATGGCGATCCGTTGCTGCTGCCCGCCCGACAGTTGCTCGGGAAAGGCATCGCGCTTGGCGAACATGCCGACCTTGTTCAGCAGGTCCTCGGCCAGTTCCACCGCTTCGGCGCGATTGCGCTGCTGCACCTTGAGCGGACCGAGGATGATGTTTTCCAGCACCGACAGGTGCGGGAACAGGTTGAAGCGCTGGAACACCATGCCGATTTCGGCGCGCATCCGCGCCAGTTCCTTATCGCTCATGGGCACTTTTCGGCTGCCCACCAGGCGCTGGCCGATCAGTTCGTTGTCAATGTAGATGTCGCCTTTGGTCGGCTCTTCCAGGTAGTTGACGCAGCGCAGCAAGGTGGTCTTGCCCGAGCCGCTGGGGCCGATGAGCGAGATTTTCTGGCCCTGCTGCACGTTGAGGTCGATGCCTTTGAGAACGTCCAGGCTACCGAAGGACTTGTGCAGCCCTTCGATACGCACCAGTGGAGTGGATTCAGCCATGGGTCAGGTCCTCGATTCAGGCAAAGGCCTGACTGAAATCACGGGCTGGATGCTCGAAGGGTCCGATGACATTGCCCTTCTCGTCGCGGTCCACACCGATGCGCGGGTCCTTGGCGGGCGGCACGAGGTAGTCCGGGTTCTTGATGCCGTACTTGGCCAGCACCGGTTTGATCTGATCCGTGGCTTTCAACCAGCGCAGTCCCTGGTTCACCCCATCGAACAGGTCCTGGTTCTGTGGATGAACGCCCCAGATCGCCTCGAACTTGGCGGTCAGGCTGGGGAATTTCTCGTCGTAGGCCATGGGGATCTGCTTGAGCTTGAGGCTCGGGTCCTGAAGGATCATGTAGTCGATGGTCGGCGCATCCAGCACGGCAAAGTCCAGGCGCCCGGCACGCACGTCGCGCAGGCAGGAATCGGTGTTGTCGTAGAGTTTGACCTCCTTCACACCCTCGATTTTCTTCATGTCGGGGATGGTGAAATAACCGGTGATGGCGCCGATAGTGCGGCCCTTCACATCGTTGACGGTGATCGAGGTATCGAACGGCTCGTTGTCGCGCATGATCACGTAGGCACCGGTGTAGAACACTGGGTCGGTCAACAGCAGGATTTTCGAGCGCATGGGGTTCCAGGCGAAGTTGCCGCCGAACCAGTCGGCACGCCCGGACCGTACGGCTTCGACCACCGCCGGGAAGCCCATGGTCAGTACGTCGAGCTTGAGCTCGAGGCGGTCGGCAATCAGCTTGAGCAATTCCAGATCGGTACCGACCGGGACGCCTTCGCGCAGCGCGCCCAGGGGCATGTCGCCCAGGCAGGCCGCGGTCAGGTAGCCGGGACGTACGGTCTTGATCGGTTTGTCGGCAGCGAACGCGAACGACATCGGGCCCGTGGCACTGGCTGCCATTGCCGCCAATGAACCATAGCCTGCGGCCTTGAGCACTGCGCGCCGGGAAACACCCTGGGTATTGAACTTGAAGTCGGACATACATCACCTATAGGCAAATTATTGTTGTGACCGGAACAAGCCTTGCTACTCACCGCCGTCCGTGGCGCGATGCTTCCCGTGATTTATGACCGTGTCGGCAGACCCGCGAGGATGTCGATGGCATTGACGTGGGGGGTGGCGGCGGTTTGCCGTTGGCGCCTGAGGACTAGGTAAGCGACAGACACCACGGCGAGGCTGACGAGGCTGGCGAGGAACTGTGTACGCAAGGATTCCTGGAATGCCATGGCCACCAATACACCCGCAATCACTGCCACCACAGCATAGGACAGCCATGGGAACAGCCACATCTTGAGGGTCAGCCGCGCCGGCGCGGTGGCTTCGACCTGGCGTCGAACCCTGATCTGCGCCAGCGCCACGGCCAGGTACACGAACAGCATCACCGCACCGGAAGCGTTGACCAGGAACAGGAACACGCCCTGCGGAGAAATGATCGCCGCCATGATCGCGATGTAGCCGATCACACTGCTGAGCAGTACGGCGGCCCTGGGCACTTTGCGCCTGGTCAGCACCGACAGTTTTGCCGGGGCGTCACCGCGCTGGCTGAGGCCGAACAGAATCCGCGAAGACACGTACAGTCCGGAGTTCAGCGCCGACAACACCGCGACCAGCACCACCGCCTGCATGATCATCGCTGCCCCTGGAATGCGCATGACCTCCAGCGCTGCCACGAACGGCGAATGACCGGCGACGATCTGGCCCCAGGGCACCACGCACACAATCAGGAAGATCGAACCGACATAAAAGGTGATGACACGGAAGATCACCGAACGGGTCATGTTCGCGACGTTCTTCGACGGATCGTCGGACTCGGCGGCGGCAATCGTCGCGATCTCGGCGCCGCCGACAGCGAAGATCACCGTAGGCACGCCAGCCAGGATCGCACTCACGCCGTAAGGCATGAAGCCGCGGTCATTCACCAGGTTGCCCAACAGCGCGCCGGTGCTCGGCGCGAACCCGAACAGGTAGGCGCCCACCACAAAGATGAAGACGATGATCGCGAAAACCTTCAATGAGGCGAACCAGTACTCGAACTCGCCATAGGACTTCACCGACAGGCAGTTGATGGCGGTCATGATCGCCAGCAGGCTCAGCCCGATCATCCAGGCCGGCAGCGGTATCCACTGCTCAAGGATATTGGCGCCGACCACCGCTTCCACCGCCACCACGATCACCCAGAAGTACCAGTACAACCAGCCACTGGTGAACCCGACCCAATTACCCAGGCCGATACGTGCGTATTCGGTAAAGGAGCCGACGCCGGGCAGCGCCACGGCCATTTCACCGAGCATGCGCATCACCAGCATCACCACGATGCCGGCAGCGAGATAACTGAGAAACGCGGCGGGCCCGATCGCCTGGATCGTTGCGCTGCTGCCGACAAACAGGCCGGCACCAATGATGCCGCCCAGGGAGATCATGGTGATATGGCGCTGCCGCAGTGCCCCGCTGAGGCGTTGCTGGCCAGATGTTGTCTTGCTTGGCTGGACGTTGCTCATCGGAGGACCTCCGCTGCGGTGGATAGGGTCGATCGACCGGATAAATTCATCGAAGACTTTGCGCGAGGGGGACAACTCACCGGATACTCTGTGCCGCCCACTCTCGGGGACAAGAAGCTCTGGTGTCGGGTAGCCTGGGCTGAGCCCGGCTGGAAAGTTCTATGAGTCATGTGCTTACCCGTTTGGGCTGGTCATCGCCAGCCATTTTCTTATTGTGTTGCATGACAAGCATTACAACTCACACACTAATCACGGTTTTTTAGCTTGTCAATGGGCTTTGTATCGGATAAAAAGCAATACAAATTCGCTTATTGTCTGGCTTAGAGCATGACAAGCAGGGATAAAGCACCATGAGTCAATTCGAACAACTGCTGGACGAACTCAAAGCCAACGCGGCGTTGCAACGCGACAAGGCAGAAACCCTTTATGCCCAACTGGCCGAATCGCTGGCCGAAGCGATCGGCAACGGCAAGCTCAAGCCGGGCGAACGTCTGCCACCCCATCGCGATTTCGCCAGTGCACTGGGGGTGAACATCACCACGGTGACCAAAGCCATGGCGGTGCTGCAACAAAAGGGACTGGTGGAAAGCCGCCCGGGCCGCGGGACGCAAGTTGCACAGCCGCGGCATCCGGCGGCGCAGTTTCAGTCGGCCCCCAGCAATGACCCGGGCACCGTCGACCTGAGCGTCAATCGCCCCGCCACCCATGGCTTCAATCGGGTGTTGGCGCAGCTGTTGCCGCGCCTGGCGAGCGATCCGCGTTTTGCCGACATGAAGGACTATCACCCGTCCGAAGGTCCGCTGTGGGCCCGTGAAGCGGCGGCGCAATGGCTGCGCCACACCGGCGTCGAGGCCCAGGCCTCGCAGATGCTGATTTGCGAAGGCGCCCAGCACGGGATCGCCAGCACCTTGCGCAGCCTGACCAACAGCGGCGATACCGTGCTGGCCGACAGCGTGACGTATCAAGGCATCAATGCCTTGTGCCGTTCGCTGGGGCTGATTCTGGTCGGGGTCGACGCCGATGAGCGCGGCATGTCCCCCCAAGCCCTGCGCCAGGCCTGTGTCGAACATCAGCCACGCCTGTTGTTTCTGGTGCCGTCGATCCATAACCCGACCGCCATCACCCTCGATGCCGAGCGCCGCAAAGAACTGGCGACGGTCATTCGAGAAACCAGCCTGCTGGTCATCGAAGACGATGTCTATCGTCCCCTGCTGGACAAGTCGCCGGCGCCTTTCGCCGCGCTGCTGCCGGAGCGCACGATCTATATCTCGGCCCTGTCCAAATGCATCGCGCCGGGTCTGCGCATGGGGTTTGTCATGGCGCCGCAACCCCTGGTACAGGACATCGCCGCCATGCAGCGCATCGACTGCTGGAGTACGTCACCCCTGACGGCGCTGATTGCCGCCCGATTGATCGAGGACGGTCATGCCGAGCAATTGGTGTCGGAGCAGCGCGAAGAACTGCGCATTCGCCAGGCGCTGCTGGCCACGCACCTTGAAGGCCTGGAGTTCCAGCACAGCGCCACCGGCACCCACGCCTGGCTGGTACTGCCGGAGCCCTGGACCGGCTCGCGTTTCGCCCGCCTGTGTCAGGACCGCGGTGTGGTGCTGCTGGCCGGCGGCGCCTTCACCTTGCGTCCGGAACTCTCGCCGCAAGCCGTACGCATCAATATCTCCGCGGCCTTGTCACGGGAACAGTTGATCAAAGCCCTGACCATCATCAGCCAGTTGGCGCGTCAGGGTCACCTCCACATGCACAACCGGATCTGAGGACATGACACAGCCCGTTCATTGCGAAATTGCCGTTATCGGTGCCGGCGTTGTCGGCGTTGCCACCGCACTCTGGCTGCGTCGCCAGGGTTACCAGGTCGTGTTGCTGGAGCGCGACGCGATTGCCAGCGGCGCGTCCTATGGCAATGCCGGCACCCTGGCACCGTACGGCGTGATGCCGATTGCCCAGCCGTCGCTGCTGAAGGCGATTCCGTCACTGCTGTTTTCGAAGGAGTCGCCCTTTGTCATCAACTGGGCACGTCTGCCGAGGTTGATGCCTTGGCTACTGCGGTTTCTCAATGAATGTCGCGCTTCGCGCTGCGAGGCCAACACCCAGGCCCTGAGCAACATTCTCCAGCACACCTACAGCGGCTATGCGCCGCTGCTGGCCGACGCTCCGCTGGCCGACCGGCATTTGCGTCACAATGGTTGCATCTATGCCTATGGCACCGAGCAAGGCCTGGCCGGTGCGCGACCGGCGATCGAATTGCGCCGCGCCTTGGGCATTGCCCAGCAAGAGCTGAACGCAGCGGATGTCGAACAACTGGAGCCTGCGCTGGCAGGCAAGGCGGTCGGCGGCATTCTGTTTCCCGAGTCGTCGCACATGGATGACCCGCGCGCCTTCATCGAAGCGCTGGCCGCGCCACTGATCGCCGAAGGCGCAGTGCATCAGGCGACGATCACCACCGTGCAACGCAAGAGTGACGGCCTGTACCTGGGCAGCGCCGAAGGGAAAAGCTGGCGCGCCGATCGCGTCGTGCTGTGTGGCGGCGCCTGGTCCGCGGCACTGGCGCGTCAGGTGGGTGATCACATTCCACTGGACACCGAACGCGGCTACCACATCGAATTCGATCTGCAGGACACCCTGCTCAACCGCCCCTGCTGCCCGGTGGAAAGTGCGTTCTACATGACGCCCATGGCGGGACGCCTGAGGGTCGCGGGCACGGTGGAACTTGGCTCGATCAATGACCCGGCCAATCCGCAACGCTTCGACTACCTGGAGCGCCACGTCCGCCGGGTCATGGGCCTGACCCAGCCGGTCGCGCGCAAGTGGCTCGGGTTCCGCCCTTCCCTGCCTGACTCGTTGCCGGTCATTGGACCGTCACCCAACGAACCGCGATTGATCTATGCCTTCGGCCATCAGCACCTGGGCCTGACCCTGGCTGGGGCGACGGGCCAGTTGGTGGCTGAATGTATCGCCGGCAAGGCGCCCCAATGGCTCGACAGCTTTTCCGTGCAACGCTTCTGAGCAATGCCTTCCAAAGGAGTGCAATTGATGCAAACAATCGAACGCAAGCAGACCAACCAGCGCATGAGCCAGATCGTCATCCACGGCAATACGGTCTACCTGGCCGGGCAAGTGGGGGAAGCGCGTCACGACATCACCGGTCAGACCCGCGATGCCCTTGCACGGGTGGATGACTTGCTGGCACAGGCCGGTTCGTCACGGGAGCAGATGTTGCAAGTGACCATCTGGCTTGCTGACATGGCGGATTTCGCCGCCATGAATGCCGTGTGGGATGCGTGGGTACCGGCGGGCCATGCCCCCGCCCGCGCCTGTGGCGAGGCGAAGCTGGCAGACCCGGCGCTGTTGGTCGAAATCATCGTCTGCGCCAACCGGGGTTGAGTCGGGACGGCTTCAGTCAGCCCCTTTGCGCACCGCCCGCCTGACCTCGGCCTGTATGGCATAGGCCGGAGCTTCCACGGCATTGAAATCATGGGTATAGCGCTGGGCAAATCCCTGCACACCCCATTCCTGATACTGCTGCACATGCTTGAGCTCGTGAGCCCAGAGCGCGACGTCCGTTTCTGCGGCTTGGGGGGTGCGGAAGAGGATGATGTCGATCAGCGTCACGGCACCGACATCGGGGTTCTGCAGCATGGCAGTGGCGGCGCTGAACTGGCCGTTGTCGCTGATTTTGTAGCGCGCGGCATCGAGGACGCCGGGGTCGTACCAGGCCAGCAGTTGCTCACGGATAGGCGGTGGAATGGGTTGGGTGCCGGCGATGGCGGCTTCATCGCGGGCCTGGGTCAGCCACAACGCCAGGGCCGGCGTCGCGATCAGGTAAACGTCCTCGGGCACCATGTCCGGCAGGCAGATGCAGCCGTCCAGGCACACCTGTCTCTCGCCAGCCGGGCAGTCGCTGGTCTGGGCCGGCACTTCAAGCGCCAGGCATAGAACAAACAGCGCCACCAGGGGCGTGGTGATGGACGGCATTCGACACTCCGGGCAGCGGACAGTGGTGAACCGTTTCCGGGTCAGGCATTGACCTGGAGTTCATGCAGAAGAAAACCCAATGATTCCGGGGCTGCGCAATGACTTTTTTCCGAGCGTTGTTCATCCCATGGCATCGCGTCATCGGTGCAGAAATCTCCAATGCATTCCATGTTCAGCTCGGCGTCGAGCAGTCCGAGCGGAATCCAGAAATAAGGTGTTTCGCGAAGTACATTAGGCACGGTCGAGCCACATCGCGAGCAAAAGTCATTTCTGTACCCGCTGGGTTTGCGCCAACCGGTGATCGCCTCTTGCCCTTCTTCCCATCGAAAGTGGCGAGCATTGACCAGTGTGGCGAGATTATGGCCGACCCCGGTTTGCTTGCGGCACAACGTGCAATGGCAGCGATAGAAAAATCGTGGCTCAACCGCCAGGGAAAAGCGTACAGCCCCGCAAAGACATTGCCCTGATGCCATGAGTCCCTCCTTGAAAAATGTTCATCCGTATCGGCTTGCGCCATGAAGTCCGCTTGATCACTGGTGACCGAGCAGTTCACTCGCCAACAGCGCTTTCAACGCCATCGGCTTGGCAAAGTGATAACCCTGGGCCTGCCCTGCGCCCATTTCACGCAGCAGTTCCAATGTCGCCTCATCCTCGACGCCTTCGGCCACCACACTCAGGTCCAGCGACTCGGCCATCCGCACAATCGCACGGACGATCGCGCGACTGCGCGAACTGGTGGTCAGTTCGAGGATGAACGACTTGTCGATTTTCAAACCGCTGAAACGGTACTGATGCACATAGCTCAGGGAAGAAAACCCTGCGCCGAAGTCATCGAGCACCACCGACATGCCGTTGTCGGCCAGCTGCTGCATGGTCTGTCGGGCAATCGCCGGCTCGGCAACCAGCGCCCCTTCGGTCAGCTCCAGGCAGATCCGCGACGGCGACACCTGGTGCTGCGCCAACAGTTCCAGCACCTCACTGGCGAAGCCGGGGCGCGTCATGCTGTAGCTGGAACAATTGACGTGCACCGCAGGCCAATTGGCGTGCTCGGGCTGCGCGAGGATCGCGGCAATACTGGTCAGCATGTACAGGTCCAGTCGACCGATCAGGCGCAAGCCTTCGACGTCCGGCAGGAACTCGCCCGGCGCGATCACCCGGCCGCCCGGCTGATGCCAACGGATCAGCGCTTCCAGGGCCAGCAGCTCGCCGGTTTCGACGCTGACGATCGGCTGGAAATACGGCAGCAGTTCGTCAGTACGCTTGAGCGCGTTGCGCAAGGCCCCTTCCCGTTCGACCTGGTCCGAGACTTCACGGCGCACTTCCTGGTTGAACACCGCGTAGCTGTCGCGCCCGGCACTCTTGACCCGGTACATCGCCGCATCGGCATCGCGCAGCAAGTCGGCGGGCTCGTGATGAAACTGACTGTCGGCGCTGACGATGCCGATGCTGCAAGACGAAAAAACCTCATAGCCATTGATGAAAAACGGCAGGTCGAACGCCACCAGGATCCGTTCGGCGATTTCGATCAATACGTCCAGCGGGGCCTCGGGCGCCAGTACCGAAAACTCATCGCCTCCCAGGCGTGCCAGCATGTCGGTCTCGCGCAGACAACCGCGCAAACGCTGGGCCGCCTGCATCAACAGCAGGTCGCCAAAGTGGTGGCCGAGGCTGTCGTTGACCATCTTGAAGCGGTCCAGATCGATGAACATCACCGCCAGGTGCCCGCCTTCGCGGCCGAACCGCGACCAGGCCAGATTGAGGCGCTGTTGCAGGTAGGTGCGGTTGGGCAGCCCGGTCAGCGCATCGTGGGCGTTTTCGTGCTGCAACTTGGCATTGGCGTGATCGAGTTCGCGGGTGCGGCTCTGCACCCGGGCTTCGAGCTTGAGGTTGGCGGCATGGATCGCTTCGGCGGCCGTGCGTCGCGACAGCGCCGTGTCGATGTGCCGCGAAACGAACGTCAGCAGTTCCTGGTCACGCTGGGTATAGCGCACCTGCGAGGTATAGCTTTGCACCGCCAGCACGCCACGCACCGCCTCGTCTTCGAACAAGGGAATGCCCAGCCAGGAGTAAGAGCGTACAGACTCATGGGCAAGTTCGATTTCACCTTGCGCGGACAAGCGTTCGGCCTCGGCAACGTCGATCAGGCAAGGTCGGCGCTGACGGATCACATACTCGGTCAGGCCCCTGCGCCCTCGCCGTGCCGGCGGGCAGGTCGTCTGTCGTTCATCCACGTAATAGGGAAAAGTCACCTCGCCGATGGTGTCGTCGAACAGCGCAATATAGAAGTTCTGCGCGAACAGCAGGTCACCGACGATGCCATGCAGGGTCTTGAACAACTCGGCCATGTCACCGGGCTGGCTGGACAGTTCGGCAATCTGGAACAGCGCGCTCTGCAGATGTTCGGCGCGTTCCCGGTCCGCCACTTCCTGGCGCAATGCATCGTTGAGTGCGGACAGTTCCAGGGTGCGGCGTATCACCGTTTCTTCCAGGTCCTCCCGGTGCAGGATCCGGTCCAGCGCCATGGCCACGTGACGGGCGACTACCAGAAACAATGCACGGTCTTCAGCGCTGTAGATTCGCGAAACGTCGTAGACCTGCATCGCCAGCATGCCAAACACGTCATCCGAGGCGTTTTTCAACGGTGCGCCCATCCAGAACTCGGGACGATCACCCACACAGTGGAAACGGTTTTGTGCCTGGGCCGCGAGAATGCCGGCGGCGTCGATCAACAATGGCTGGCCACTGGTCAACACCTGCCCGGTCAACGACAGGCGCGAAGGGTCAAGGTATTCATAGTTTTCCGATTCCAGGGCATCGACGTCGATGATGTCGACGTAATACGGGTAATCAATCTTGCCCGTGTGCGGGTTATACAGCGCGAGATAGAAGTTCTCGGCGTCGATCAGGCTGGCCAGCAGCCGGTGAACCCCCACCAGGAACACAGAGCGGTCACGGGTCGAACTGGCCAGATAGGTAATTTCATAGAGCACACGCTGGGTGATCTGCGCACGGGCCAGGGTATTGGTCTGTAGCTCGATGCCCAGGCGCTGGGCAAAGTCCGCGAGCGCAGGTTCAGCAGCCTGATTGACGGGTGCGAGGAGCCAACCCAGCTCACTTTCGCCTCTGCCGGTCGGCCAACGGTGCAAGTTCGAAGTCCGGCAAAAGGCTTCAAACGCCTCATTGGCAATGCTCGAAGGCCATTGCACCCGTGGATCGCCTTGCCCGACCCAATGCATTTGTTCGCCGGCGCGGTAGAACACCCAGGCAGTGCTGTGGGCCCAGTGGCGCGCCGAGTCCAGCACCTGTTCGATCGAGTCTTCGTTGCCAGCGTAAGCCATGCCGACAGTATCCGGATTCACTATGGGTTGGAGTGCGGCCACTTCGCTATGGCTCGAATGCCGCCGGGAGTCGGTCAATGTACGAAAACTCATCAGGGCTCCCTAAGCCAAACTGCCGAAACTCACTGACTGATTGCTAGCAATATGCCATCTATCATCTTATTTATAGCTTATAGCGTTTTTTTCAAGGATTTGTTCACTTTAGTATCAGGTATGAGACGGGCTGCAAATTATTCGCTGTGTATTGCCCGGGTCGGCATCTTTACCGGGATGCGTTCCGTCGTCCTGAATGACGCGAGAACCGCAGTGGCGGCAACCGGCCCAGATAAAGAAACGCCACTCTGTTGCAGACCGCGTTTACACACGGCCTGCCATTGAGTGGCGTTTCAGCGATGCTGTCTATGGATTGTCTCAGCCATCGGGCACAGGGTCTGACTAACCCCTGCATTTCAATGTGACGTATCAGTCGTCATTGTCATCGCGATCACGGTAGCGACGGTGGTCACGATCATCGCCACGACGACCATAGTCACGGTCATAACCCTGATCATCGTCCCCTCTCCAGTCATAACCACGGCGATGATCATGATCGTGATATCGCCCGTACCGTTCTCCGTCATCCCAATGCGGGCCGCAGCCTCCCAACAACACGGCGCTGGAAATGGCCAAGATCAAGATGACTGCGCGATTCATGAAAACGTCCTGAATGTCGGGATTATCGAAGGGTCACGGCTGCTCGAAACGTTTATCCGGGCAGTGTTCAGACAGGCTTATGACCATTGCGTAACCCAATGATTCCGCTGGCAAATACAAAGAAGTGACGGGTCACTCCCAGCGACCCCGCCATCGAATGCCCGCCGAGACCTACCGGGTGTGTCATCAATAGCCAAGGAGCTGTCGTCGAATGAAAAGCGCCCCTGACACGGGGGTTATCTAATGGCAGTACTGAAAAGGTCTCTGGCGACGAGTCGACGTAAGCGACGCTGCGCCTGAGTCACGAGTTGCCTGGAACACCAGGCAGGAGAACAACAATATGAAATTCGTGAAAACTCTTCTGGCTGCCGTCCCCCTCATGGCGCTGGCCATCGATGCCCAAGCCTATGTATCGAGTCAGGAAGCCGCCCGACTGGGCAGCAGCCTGACGTGGGTGGGAGCGGAAAAGGCCGGTAATGCCGACGGCTCCATTCCGCCCTACAACGGTGGCCTGACCACCGCCCCACCCGGTTTCAAGAACGGCGACAGCATGCGCCCGGACCCTTTTGCCGGCGAAAAACCGCTGCTGGTGATCAACGGCAAGAACGTCGATTCGTACAAAGGCATGCTCACCGCCACCACCGTGGCATTGGCCAGGCGCTACCCCGGCTTTCGCATCGACGTGTATCCGACCCACCGCACGGCATCGCTGCCCCAGGCGGTACTGGACAACAGCCGCCGGAACGCCACCCATGCCAAATCCCTTAACGGCGGGATCGCCATCGACAATGTGATGCCCGGAGTGCCGTTCCCGATCCCGCAATCGGGCGCCGAGGCGATGTGGAATTTCCTGCTGCGCTACCAGGGCGTCAACATCCACTCCAAGTACGACTCCTGGACGGTCGACACGGCCGGCGTACCGAGCCTGGCGGTCACCGGCGAGGCATTCGTCTCCTTCCCGATCTACGAGAACATGTCCAAGCCGTTCAACAGCTCGGACATTTATTATCAGTTGAAATTGTCCTATACCGGGCCTGCGCGCCGAGCCGGCGAGTCGATCATGCTCAAGAACGCCACCAATCCATCGGAGTTTCCCGGCCGCGCCTGGCAGTACATGCCGGCCCAGCGCCGGGTCAAGCAGATTTCGATCCTGGCCTACGACACCCCCAACCCCGGTACTGCCCGTGCGCTCGAGCTGTATGACTGGACGCTGGTCGGCAAGCAGGAAATGATCGTGCCCTACAACACCTACAAACTCACCTACGCTCGCGACGCCAAATCCCTGACCACGCCGAATTTCATTGCCCCGGATTTCGTTCGCTGGGAAAAGCACCGGGTCTACGTCGTGGAGGGCAACCTCAAGCCCGGCGCCAGGCACATCTACCAGAAGCGCCGCTTTTACCTGGATGAAGATACCTGGGCCGCGGTGGCCTCCGATCAGTACGACACCGGTGGTCAGCTGTATCGTGGCTCCTTCGCTTTCTTCAGCCAGAGCTATGACCAGCAAGTCCCGGATGCCACGCCCTTCATGACATACGACCTGTCCAAAGGCACCTACAACATCAATGGCGTGGTCGGCCCTCATGGCGGCATCCGCTACATCGAGCCGCTATCGACGGCGCAGTGGGTGCCGGAATCCATGGCGGGCGCCGGTATTCGCTGAGTTCGTGGTGGCAGAGCCCCCTGATTGGAAAAAGGGGGCGTGAGCTGCGCGGATCAGCTCTCGCTGGCAACAACCGAGTCTTGAGTCGCCTCGGCAGCCAGCTTCAATCGGTCAGCCTTGCTGATGTACTTATCCTTGCTTTTCGGTGCCAGTTTGGCACTCGCCTTTTTGGCGTTAGCCTTTAACAACTGATTTATTTTCTTGCGACGATTCATGCTGTTCTGCTCAACGGGTAGTTCTTGAATGATATCAGCTTAAACATTCAGGCCGGGCTGCCATATCCCCCATAACTGGGGTCCTTCACCCACCCCTCCGGGGAATTACCACCAAATGGGAGGAATAGCCCCCGGTTCTGCTGCCGGCTACCCAGTCAACAACTTGTTCATTTATCTGAATTTTTTCTTTGCCCGGATGATGGCTCATTAGTTGCACTCCCCCACTTGTGCCCACAACAGCGGTCGTCCCGGACATGGAGACGACGGGACATCAGGCGAGGGGTCATAAAATGAAAAGCGCGACACCACAATGCAATTCCTTCGACCGGCTGCGCAGATCAAGCCTGCCTTGCGCGATGCTTCTTTCCCTGGCCACGGCAGACGCTGCGCCACTGGATGATGTCAGCCCGCCGCCGCCGACTGACCCCTCAGCCTATACCAACCCGCCGGCTGACCCCCAGGCCGCGCTGGATGCCATTCTGACCATGCCCCCTACCAACGAGGGCGCCATCGCCCTGCCCAACGGTGTGTATGGCGACCGGTACACGCCACGGGCCGAGAACGTGCTGCCGCCAGCACTGCAGACCTCGTTCAAGATCCCCACCAACGGCAAGCCCAGTCCGCTGTTCGGGGCGCAGCCGTACACTCAGCAACTGCTGTTGTTCGAAGAATTCGGCACGGAAAAACTCGACCCGACACTGCCAGCACCGCCCCTGACGTTCCCCCCTCCGACCGTCGGCCCGGCGCCCGTGCAGGACCCGAACAGCATCGCCCGCAGCGGCCCTTCGGCCGCGGCGCTGGAAGCCTTCATGCGCCAGCCCGGGCTGTACCCGTTTCCGTCACAGTATTCCAACGTGCTGGACCGTAACCCGTGGAAAGCGCAGGTAGAAGCCTTCCTCAACCGCCATCCGGTCGGCTCGCCGGCCGAAGGTCGTCCGCCAGGAAAAGGCTGGTCGCACCAGCGCTGGAACGAGTTCTACCCACAGGTCGCCTTCAAGACCGCTCAAGCGGGCGCCAAGCTCAACGGCGGCATGCGCGACCGCCGCCAGTTGCACAACTATGCCGTTGGTGAGTTCGGGCCGGGCGGCCTCTACAACCAGACGTCGGACGCCCCGGTCATCGCGGGCACCACCAAAGGCATCGACACGCGTTTTCACCCCAACATGCCAATTCAGAACCACAAGGCGCTCTGGACCTTCGACGGCACCTTTCCGCCAAAACTGTTGATGGTGCGCTACGGCCAACCGGTGCTGATGCGGCACTACAACGCCCTGCCGATCGATCCGGCGGCGAACATGGGGTTTGGCTTGCACACCCTCAGCACCCATGAACACAACGGCCACTCCCCGGCCGAAAGCGACGGCTATGCCAATGCGTTTTTCTTTCCTGGCCAGTACTACGACTATCGTTGGCCGATCCAGCTGGCCGGCTATGACAGCATCAACACCACTGCGCAGGATCCGCGCGCGGCGTTCCCCTGCGCTCCGGGTGAAACCCTGTTCGTCAACGATGCCTCACCAGGCCTCAAGACCTGCAACAACGGCAGCATCAAGATCCGTGGCGACTGGCGCGAGACCATGAGCACCCACTGGTTCCACGACCACATGCTCGATTTCACCGCGCAGAATGTCTACAAGGGCAACGCGGTGATGATGAACTATTACAGTGCCATGGACCGCGGTAACGAAGCCATGGAAGACGGCGTCAACCTGCGTCTGCCCAGCGGCTCGGCGTTGCCTTGGGGCAACCGTGACTACGACGTCAACCTGATGGTGGCCGACAAGGCCTGGGATGCCAACGGTCAACTGTGGTTCAACCCGTTCAACACCGATGGCTTCCTCGGCGATCAGATCCTGGTCAACTGGCAGTACCAGCCGCGCTTGAACGTGCGTGCGCGCAGCTATCGCTTCCGCATCCTCAATGGCTCGGTGTCGCGTTTCTTCAGGATCGCGCTGGTGCGTGAAGTCGTCGGCACCGGTGGCGAATTCCCCGGTCCGGCAGGTTCCGGCCTGTCCTATACCCGCGTGCCGTTCCACATGATCGCCAACGACGGCAACCTCATGGAACACGCCGTGCCGTTCGACGGCAGCATGGACCTGGACGCCGACGGCGATGTGCAGGACCACAACTCGATCCTGCCCACCCAGGGCATTGCCGAGCGCTTCGACATCATCGTCAACTTCTCGAAATACGGGATCAAGACCGGTGACAAGCTGTACTTCGTCAACCTGATGGAGCACCAGAACGGCAAGGGTCCGGAGAGTACTCCGCTGAGCCTGGCCGATGTGTTGTCCGGCAAGTACAAAGCGGTGCTCAAACTGGGCAGCAAAGGGCTGGAATGGGACTTGGGTGACCCGGCGGTGGGCAAGTTCATGCAGATGGTGGTGCAGCCTTATGCCGGCCAGGACGTGAGCATGAACCCCGCCGACTACGAGCCCGCCAAACCGGGTAAACCGGTCGGCAAGGTCATGATCCCGCTGACGGTCAACCGCGACGATCCAACGATGCAGGCCAAGCTCAAGACAGTGCGGCATCGCGAGTTCATCTTCGGCCGCTCCGACGGCACCGATGGAGAACCCTGGACCATCAAGACCGACGGTGGGTTCGGCAACCGCGCGGACCTGCGCCGGATTAGCGCCGCGCCGCAACTGGCCACCGGCCCGACCCCGGCCGGGTTCTCCGGCGACGGCACCCTGGAAGTGTGGAAAATCAAGAACGGCGGCAACGGCTGGAGCCACCCGGTGCATGTGCATTTCGAAGAAGGCGTCGTCCTCAGCCGCGACGGCAAGGCACCGCCGGAATGGGAAAAATGGGCACGCAAGGACGTCTATCTCATTGGCCAGGGCATCGACAGTACCGTGGACGTGGACATCGCCATCCGCTTCCGTGAGTTCGCCGGGACCTACATGGAGCACTGCCACAACACCCAGCACGAGGACACCTCCATGCTGATGCGTTGGGATAGCGAGAATCCGGGCCAGTTCCAGTTGATGCCAACGCCCCTGCCAGGTTGGGACGGCGTGACCTACGTCAACTCTGCCGCGCTGCCAACCTTCCGCACTGGCGATACCCGTACCAACGACGATAACCAGAAACCGATCGCCAACCCCGACAGCGCCATCAGCAACACCGGCCAACCGGTGACCATCAACGTGCTGGCCAACGACAGCGACCCTGACGGTAACGTGCCACTTAAAGTGGTGGGTCTGGCACAACCGGACTCCGGCATGGGCTCGGTCAGCACCGATGGCCTGCGCGTGATCTACACGCCACCGGCCACGGTCACCGCGCCATTCACTGCGACCTTTACCTATCAGGCCGCCGATGCCAAGGGTGCGGAATCGGCACTGGCGACGGTAACCGTGGCGGTCTCGGCAGGGGTCGTCGAGAACCTGATCGTCACCGGCGCTACCGTGACCGCCCGCAGTAACAGCCGCTGGTATTGGGTACTGTCCGGCACCACCTCGCGTGGCACGGGCAATACCATCACGGCGACGGCCACGACCACGACCGGCACGGTGAACCTTGGCACCGCCACCCTGACCACTACGCCTACAGGCGCGCGCTGGAATATAGCGGTGACGACCGTCGGCAGCGGTCCGGCGGCTGCCCCGACAGCGACCATCAAGTCGGCCTTCGGCAAGACCGTGACGGTTCCGGTAGTGAAGAACTGAGTTTCAACCTGGCTTTAGTGACGAGGGCCTCAATGGATCTGAGGCCCGAATCGGTCAGTTCAGCTGCTGCCTTCAACTGTGCGGCGCGATGATCCTGAGCCACGGCCAGCGAGCCTGATAACTCCTGGCCTTCTGATCGAACAAGTCCGGCCTGGGATTGCCTGGATTGATTCGAAGCAGCCCGTGCTCTGTATCGGCCAGGCCGTTGGGGGCATAGACCTCGCCGGTGGCGACATCCCAACCTATGCAGGTACCGGCCACCAGGTAGCGGTCGATCCCGTCTCGGGCAGACTGAAGCCTGGGATAATCCCCGCCGAACCGCTGGCTGTACCACAGGTGAACGCGGGCCTGATTCTTGACCTCAATGTTCACGTCGAGGTCGTTGAACAGCTGCCGGGCTGACTGGATGACCTCATTCTCTGCCTCCCAGGACAGATCATCATCGAAGTAGAAGACGTCGTAATCCTTCACGCCCCATTCTGGCGGTCGCTGCGACTGATGATTCCAGACGGCCTGGAACAGGCAACCGGCCGTGAGCATGCATTGGTTCAAACCGAGCTCGGGCAAGCGTGTGTAAATTTGTGCGTTGACCGGATTGGTCATTGCGATCCTGACCAGGCTTTCGGCAGTCAATGTCATCTTCATCCCTTCCCTGTCGATCTGATCCTGGCGACCGACAATACCCCCGGCGCTTTACAAGTTCACGAAAAACACGGCCCGTTACCCATGTCATTCAGCGTTATCTCGTCGGTACTGACTACGTGGATGACACTTTTGAAGTGAGCCGCCGCCGTGCCTGCCCCGATAATCGATAGCTTACTGACGAACTGTCGAGGTCAAGCATGACGAGCGCAAATATGGAACAAGTCAGCCCGGGAACACTGAGAAGAGTGATTGTCGCCGCCGGCATCGGCAATTTCGTCGAGTGGTTCGACTTCGCCGTCTATGGCTTTCTGGCCACGACCATCGCCCAGCAATTTTTCCCCAGCGGCGATGCCAGCGCCGCGCTGCTCAAGACCTTTGCGGTGTTCGCCGTAGCCTTCGCATTCCGCCCCCTTGGCGGGATTTTCTTCGGCATGCTGGGCGACCGGATCGGCCGCAAGCGAACCCTGGCGATGACCATTCTGCTGATGGCGGGCGCGACGACCCTGATCGGTCTGCTGCCCACTTATGCGGCGATCGGGGTCACGGCGCCGATTCTGCTGTCGCTGATCCGTTGCGCCCAGGGCTTTTCCGCCGGGGGCGAATACGCAGGTGCCTGTGCCTACCTGATGGAGCATGCACCCCATGACAAACGAGCCTGGTACGGCAGCTTCATTCCGGTGTCGACATTTTCCGCCTTCGCCGCGGCAGCCGTGGTGGCTTACGCGCTGGAGGCATCATTGTCGGCTGAAGCCATGGGCAGTTGGGGTTGGCGCCTGCCCTTCCTGATTGCTGCGCCGCTGGGCCTGGTGGGGCTTTACCTGCGCTGGAAGCTCGACGAGACGCCCGCATTCCAGGCAGTGACCCAGGAACATGCGGTCGCCCACTCGCCGCTCAAGGACACCTTGCGCAACCATGGGGCGGCGATCTGTTGCCTGGGTGCCTTCGTGTCACTGACCGCACTGTCGTTTTATATGTTCACCACCTATTTCGCGACTTACCTGCAAGTCGCCGGCGGCCTGAGTCGCGCCACCGCGTTGCTGGTGTCACTGATTGCATTGCTGTTCGCCGCGGCGATCTGCCCGCTGGCCGGGCTGTACTCGGATCGGGTCGGGCGTCGCATGACGGTGATGACGGCCTGCGCGCTGTTGATCGTTGTTGTGTATCCATCATTCCTGATGGCCAGCTCCGGCTCGTTCGCAGCGTCCGTCGTCGGCGTCATGCTCCTGGCGATTGGCGCGGTGTTGTGTGGCGTGGTGACCGCGGCCCTGCTCTCGGAAACCTTCCCGACCCGCACTCGATACACCGCCTCGGCCATCACCTACAACATGGCCTACACCCTGTTCGGCGGCACCGCGCCGCTGGTGGCGACGTGGCTGATCAGCACCACCGGCAGCAACCTGTCGCCGGCGTTCTACCTGATTGCGATTGCATTACTCGCGCTGGCGGGGGGACTGGCATTGCCGGAGACCTCGAGGATTTCCCTGCATGACGTGGCTGCGCAGGAGAAAGCCGAAGGCGTGGGCGCATCCGCCGCCTGACACACGAAACGAGCCGGCAGGCGTCATCAGCGAGGTTTTCCCCAGAGGCCTTTGACTGGCCAGCAAAACCCTGCACAATCGCCGGCTGTTTTTGGGGCTTTCACTGGTTTGGAGGCCACTGGCTTGCCAGCGATGGTCGTCAACGATAACGCGTGTGATCTGGATAAACGCGTTCCCATGTAGGAGCTGGCGCAGCCTGCGATCTTTTGGCGGCTTCGGAATGGCTTGAGATCAAAGGATCGCAGCCTGCGGCAGCTCCTACAGACACCCGATACCTTGTAGGCGCTGGCGCAGCCTGCGATCTTTTGGCGGCTTCGGAATGGCTTGAGATCAAAGGATCGCAGCCTGCGGCAGCTCCTACAGACACCCGATACCTTGTAGGAGCTGGCGCAGCCTGCGATCTTTTGGCGGCTTCGTAATTGCTTGAGATCAAAAGATCGCAGCCTGCGGCAGCTCCTACAGACACCCGATACCTTGTAGGCGCTGGCGCAGCCTGCGATCTTTTGGCGGCTTCGGAATTGCTTGAGATCAAAGGATCGCAGCCTGCGGCAGCTCCTACAGACATACCCGATACCTTGTAGGCGCTGGCGCAGCCTGCGATCTTTTGGTGGCTTCGAAATGGCTTGAGATCAAAGGATCGCAGCCTGCGGCCGCTCCTACAGACACCCGATACCTTGTAGGAGCTGGCGCAGCCTGCGATCTTTTGGCGGCTTCGGAATGGCTTGAGATCAAAAGATCGCAGCCTGCGGCAGCTCCTACAGACATACCCGATACCTGGGAGCTGGCTTGCCAGCGATGGTCGTCAACGATAACGCGGGTGATCTGGATGAACGCGGCGCGCTTGAGTGCATCGCCAGCAGGCTGGCTCCTACAGTTTCCCGGGAATGCGTAAAGAACTTTTTTCGACAGGACGTCACTCGTGCAACGGATTGTTATTCTGGGCAATGCCGGCAGCGGCAAATCCACCCTCGCCCGCGCCCTCGGCAAGCGTCTGGGCCGGCCCGTGGTGCACCTCGATACCTTGTTCTGGGAGCCCGGCTGGATCGAACCTGACGCTGAGCAGTTCCGCGCGCGGGTCAGCGCAGCGATCGCAGCGGATAGCTGGATCTGTGAAGGCAACTATGCCCGGCGCACCTTCGACCTGCGCCTGCCCCGGGCCGACCTGATCATCTGGCTCGATACGCCGCGACCCACCTGCTTCGCCCGGGTGATCCTGCGCAGCCTCATGAACCGTCCTCGCCCTGACCTTGCAGCCGGCTGCGCAGAGAAGCTCGACCGGGCGTTCCTGACGTTCCTTGGGTTCGTGTGGAATTTCGATCGAGGCTACCGCCCGGGTATCGAAGCGGTGCGCCTGGCCATGGGCCCGCGCATTCCCGTGGTGCATTTGCGCAATAGCCGGCAGATTGCCGCCCTTCTCCATGGCTTGCCCGCCATGCCTCAAACCTGCCTTGAATAGAGGGGCAGCGATATCCGTCACCCGAGGTGATGCCTCGCGCCCCGAAACCGACTCGATTGGACGTCACGCATGATTCCACAGCGACATCGTGGACTTGTCATGAAATGAAAAGAAATTGTCGTCGAATGAATCTCCGTCGACCTCCCCCCTCCATAAATTCCTCTCCGGGCCCGCACGCGTTGAATCCCGTGATCTGACGGCGGGCCCCGTCTGGTTCACAGGCTCAACATCATAATAATAATCCGAGGGGTCGCATCGTATGCGCGTGAATTTGCCCGTAACCGAGCATGAAAGAGTATTTCCCGCCGAACAACGATTGATCTCCACGACCGATCTCGATAGCCGGATCACCTACTGCAACGAGGCCTTTGTTGCCATCAGCGGTTTCACCTACGACGAATTGGTGGGCCAGCCCCATAACCTGGTTCGACACCCCGACATGCCTCCCGGGGTATTCATTCACATGTGGCACACCATCAAGCAAGGCAAACCCTGGATGGGCATTGTGAAAAACCGCGCGAAGAACGGTGATTTCTATTGGGTCAGTGCCTACGTCACGCCCATCCATGAAAACGGACGCCTGAGCGGTTACGAGTCGGTTCGTTCGCTGCCCAGCCGCGACCAGGTCCGTCGGGCTGCAGCACTCTATGCACGGATGCGGGCCGGCAAGCCCATCGTTTCGCTGAGTACGCGGATTTCCCGGCCGCTGCAACACGGCTGGCCGTTGTTGATCGCTGGCGCAGTTTCATTGCTCGCCGAGCAGTGGCTGCCCAGTTCGGCGGCACAGGGGCTGATGGTGGCGAGCCTGTGTATGGCCTGGTACCTGATCGAGTCCCGGCATCGCAGAGCCATCGAGCGCACCCTGGCCGAGCATCCGAAAGCCTTTTCCGATCCATTGGTCGCGCTCACCTACAGCGACAACCATGGTCCCCAGGGTCGCCTGGACATGGCCATGGTCAGTGAGGAAGCGCGTTTGCAGACCGCCCTGAGCCGACTCGTCGATGCCGGGGTCAATGTCAAGGCCAAGGCCGCGCAGTCATCCGAACTCTCCGGTTCGCAGGCACAGTCACTCGATCGTCAGCGCAGTGAAACCGATCAGTCAGCCGCCGCCATCTCACAGATGGCCGCCACCATCCAGGAGGTCACCCAAAACGTCATCAGCACCGCGCATGCCGCATC
Organism: Pseudomonas sp. B1(2018); assembly: GCF_003097365.1. Lineage (NCBI taxonomy): Bacteria > Pseudomonadati > Pseudomonadota > Gammaproteobacteria > Pseudomonadales > Pseudomonadaceae > Pseudomonas > Pseudomonas sp. B1(2018). The sequence goes on along the minus strand of NZ_PYUK01000001.1, from coordinate 353,169 downwards.
GCAGGCCGACCAGTTGACGCGTGAGGGCAGTGAGCTGGCCCGGCAAAGCCTGAGCGCCATGGAAACCATGCATGAGGCGGTCAACGAAATCGGCAAGGCGGTCAACGCATTGGCCAGTGAAACGCAATCGATCGGCAGTGTCGTGGATGTCATTACGTCCATTGCCGAACAGACCAACCTGCTGGCGCTCAATGCGGCCATCGAGGCGGCCCGGGCCGGTGAGCAAGGTCGCGGTTTTGCCGTGGTTGCCGACGAGGTGCGGTCCCTTGCACAACGCACTCGCACCTCCACCGAACAGATCCACGGCATCATTGCTTCTCTGTACGACGGTGCCGATCGCGCAGTGTCCACGGCCAGCCGTGGCGAGCAGATCTCCCGCGAAAGCATGCAGCGTGTCGAGGCGGTGCAGTCGGCGCTGGTCGGCATCAGTCAGGCCGTCACCCGGATTACCGGAATGAGCCAGCAGATGGCCTCGGCGTCTGAAGAACAAAGTCACGTGGCTGAAGACATCAATCAGCAGATCACGCGTATTGCCCAACTCTGTGACCACAGCGCCGGGCAGGCCAAACAAGGCGCCGCGATCAGCCAGGATCTTGAGGTCATGGCCGACTATCTGCACAGCCTGGCCGAGCGTTTTAACCGATAGTGGCGACAGGGTGACTCCTGCTTGGGCATGGTCCTCGCCACAGGGATGCAAGATGCCGCTAAGGCAATGCATAGACCCTGAACAGCCTTTTCACGGTAAGGTTGCTCCCGCCCAGATACTGGTCGTAGGCCTTTTCTATGTAGCCCGAGTAATAGGCTTCACTCAGGGCCGTATCGACCAGCAGGCGGAAGTCTTCGTCGTTGCGATCGACCATCATCGCCACCGGCGAGTACTCGAAGATGCGGTCCAGGATCATCAGGTTCTGCGCCGCACCTCCCTTGGCGACTTCATTTCGCAGCAGCATGCGTTCGGAGAAGAAGGCATCGGCCTTGCCCTCGGCGACCAGCTTGACGCCCTCGTCGTTGTTGGCCACGGTCACCAGCGAGGCGATCACGTTGAGCAGGCGCATGCGTTCGCGAATCCAGTCTTCGGTCACCCCGCCCTCGAGGGTCGCGTAGGTCTGGTTGGCCAGGCCGTTGTTGATGCTGGCACGCCAGGTCGGGCCGGCATTGGCGACCTTGCCATTGAGCACATTGAGCAAGGGTTCGGCCGCATCGTTGCGCACCACGACCGAGAGGCCGGCGGTGTACACCGGGATGGAGTAGCTGATCATCTTGCGCCGTTCCAGGGTAGGCGCTGTCGGCGTGCAAAGGATATCCACCTTGCCCTGGCTGACGGCACTGACCTGATCCGCAACCGTGACCGGCAAGTAGTGCACTTGCAGGTCGGACAGGCCCAGTTCGCTCTTGAGCTTGTCGGCGACTTTCAGGCACAGGTCGATGGCGTAACCGCTGGCCTTGTCGCCTTCCTGTTTGCTGAAGGGCGCCAGGTCAGGCAAGTAGCCCAGGGTAAAGGTGTGGCTGCTGCGCACGCGTTCAAGGGTGTTGGCACCGGCTACCAATGGCAGCGTCAAGAGTGCGAAGGCAAGCAGCAGTCTGGTGGTTGTGGCAAATGGTACGTTCATGTCCGGTTTCCCCGTATGCAGATGTCTGTGCAGTCCTGATGGCTACGCCTGAGGGTTTGCGGCCCTGGTCTGATTGGCCGCGGGCACTTCGGTGAAGCGCTTGGCGAGGAATCCGTAGAGCAGGTAGCCGACAGCGAGCACCAGGGTGCCACCCATCACTGCGTCCTTGCCGCAGGCATACAGGGCGTACAGGGAGTACGTGACGGCAATCAGCAAGACCACCACGTTACGCGTGCGAATCGCTGACGAGACCCCGGCCTTGTGCATGATCACCAGCAGGCCGGTCAGCGCAGTGATATAGGGGATCAGGTTGGTGACCGCCGCCAGGCTGACCAGCTTGCTGAACTGCGCGGCGGCGTCGGGCGAGATGGTCGACAGGGCCATGAGGGTTTGCAGCACACCGCAGACGATCATGCCGACGACGGGCGCATTCATCGAGTTGACCTTGCTGAACAGCTTGAGGAACAGGTTCTGGTCAGCCGTCATCTTGGCCGTTTGCGCCAGGGTGAATTGCCAGCCCAGCAGCGAGCCGACGCAGGCCATGACCGCCAGGGCCATGACGATATTGCCCACCATCGGGCTGAATATCGTGGCGTAGACCAACGCAAAGGGCGCCGAGGACTTGGCCAGCTCGGCGTTGGGAATGATGCCCTGGATGACGGTGGTCGACAGCACATAGACCACGGCGGCACCGAGGGTGCCGAACAGGCAGGCCAGTGGCACATTGCGCTTGGGGTTTTCCACGGCATCGGTGGCCTGGGCCGCCGACTCCATGCCCAGGAAAGCCCACAGGGTCAGGGGAATGGCTTTGCTGATGGCTTCGGAAATCGGCAGGCTGTTGGGGTTCCAGGCGGCGGCCAGCACATCGGGCTTGAACCAGAACCAGCCGATGATGCTCAGGCCCGCCACCGGAATGATCACGCCCCACACCGTGAACGCGCCGATCTTGCCGGTGATGCCCGGGCCACCGAAGTTGGCGAAGGTGGTCAGCCAGATCAGCCCGATGGTGCCGACACACAGCGGAATGGCCCCCGTGCCCAGCCAGGGCACGAAGGCGGTCATGTAGCCCACCGCCGAAATGGCCACGGCCACGTTGGCGATGGCCAAGGAGAGAAAGTACAGGTACGAGCAGAGGAAAAAGCCCGACTTCGAATGGGCCTCTTCGGTGTAGGCGGACAAGCCGCCGGAACGCGAACAGAAGACTCCGCATTGGGCAAAGCAGTAAGCGATGGCCATCGAACCTATCGCCGTGAAGATCCATGACAGCAGCGAGACGGCACCCAGTTGAGCCATGTTGGTGGGCAACATGATGATGCCCGAGCCCATCATGTTGACCGTTACCAGCGTCGTGAGCCCCATCAGGCTCATTTTCTTGCTTGAATCAGCCATCGCAAACTCCTTGCCTTGTTCAGAGTCTTGAACCTGGGCCTGGCGACGTGCAGCACACGGCCGGACAGGGGCTAATGCTTGATCAGACCTTGAGCCTGTAAACGCACCGCATTGCTGGCAGGGATTTTCAAAGCGTTCATCACCAGAATTTCTCGGTCTGTCCGACGTTGAAGTTCCTGGGACGAATATCTGTGGAGGCATCATGTCCCTGGGCCAGGAGCGATTGCCTTATTGGGTATAGTTCAATTTTACAATCTGTTACTTCTTGCCGAGTTTATTCCTGGACCGCCTGGGCATGCTCATGACGATCAGGCGCCCTCCTTTTCCAGGAATGCAGCCCCCCACAGGTTGCCTCCAACCAGTGGGATGCTGCTCATCCAGCCGTCAGGTGCGCCCGGCGGAACCTGTAACGGGCAGGTTCCCGAGCAATTTGAGCCCGGTGTTCTTCACGAAAGTGTCGTAGTCCATCGGCTTCTGGACACGGGTTTCAGCGTTGGGCAGTACGTAGGCCCAGGCCCGTTGGGATGAGGCGTCGTACACCAGCTTGAACAGGCGCGTTGGCACCCAGACCTGGTTGTCGCCGACGGTCGAGTGGCCTGGATCGAAGAGCGGACCGGTAAAGACGAACACGTTGCCATCGGCTCGCGTGGCAAACTTCCTGACATCCGACTCGACCTTGCTCCAGATCTTGCGGTTGTTGGTCGGGTCTTGCGGCACCATGTTCGACAGCGCAAAGGATTGGGCCATTGCCTTGGGGTTCGGTGCATCGGCTGCCGGAGATTGATGACCACGGTCCACGGCCGGATGCTGGCTGCGGTAGTCGCTCAACTCTGCACGCCCACCCTTGGGAATGCGTGGGTCCGGGTAGAACTGGTTGGTGCGCTCTTCCCCTTTGGCATCCCGCAACTGGGCCGCATTCAGGCGTTCGACCACCACCAGCGGGGTCTTGCTGGTTTGCGAGTACAGCACCGCGAAATTGTCGGAACACAAGGCCAGGGGTTTCATGGATGCAGGCACAGTAGCGGTGTTGATCGGTTTCGCTGCCGGGAACAGATCAGCACAGCCATCGAACGAGGCCTGTTTCTGTTTGCTTGAGTAGAGGTCCAGGGCCGCGCTCTGGCTGATCGAGCCTGAGCGGGACGCTTGTTCGTGTTGCGCGGCGGGTGGCTTGAGGAGGTCCAGCAGACTGCGGGCTTGCGCCCCGGGCGAGAGCAAAACAAGGGCCGACAGCCCAACTGCAATTTTGCGTAGGTACATGGGTTGATTCTTCGAAAGGAATTGAGGGGTAAACGTACGGCGAGTCCCGATTCACGGAACCGGGTGGAGGGGTTGCTGATTATGTGGCGGCGAGCATGCTTTCACTGTCCTTGATCAATTACCGATGCGGGGCCGGTCGGTTCGACCGCTGAGGGTCGTGCGGGGGTTATGGACCATGACCAGACCGGTTAGTGCAATGCCGCACTCGCCGGCCCTGTTATTGTGACGCTGGGGTGGATGACTTATCCAGCCCCCCTCGCTACCCTTTCGCACCCGGGTGCCTGACCGCGATTCAGGCCAGACCACATTCCATCCAGACGAACGAATAATGAAATCCTCCGCAGGTTTGCTGTTGTCGGGTATCGAGCTGGACCGTGCCAGTTCCACCCCCTTGTACCGCCAACTCTACTTGCAGATTCGCAAACAGATTCTCAGTGGAAGGCTTCAGGGCGGCGTGCGCCTGCCGTCCACGCGGACCCTGAGCAAGGAGCTTGAGCTGTCGCGAATCAGCATTCTCAATGCGTTCGATCAGCTGATTGCCGAAGGTTTCCTGACGTCACGGACCGGGGCCGGGACTTACGTCGGCCATGAATGGGAAGGCCGCGGCATTGATGACGAGCAGCCGCGCCAGCCGCCTCGCCTGTCCGACCTGAGCCAGTCGATGCTGTCGTTGCGCAGCGATCATTTCCGTGGCGTGTCCTATGCCGGCTGGGCTACGGACAGCCCGACGTCATTCCTGCCCAGTCACAGTGCTTACGATGCGTTCCCGCAATCGGTCTGGAAGCGCCTGTTGAACCGCCACCTGCACAAGCCGACCAAGGCCATGCTCGGCTATGGCGAACTGCAGGGGTTGCTGGCCCTGCGCGAGGCGATTGCCGAGTACGTCTTCGATGCCCGCGGCATTGATTGCAGTGCCGAGCAGGTGGTCATCGTGTCTGGCGCCCAGCAGGCCTTCAACCTGCTGGGCATGCTGTTGCTCAATCCGCAGGACAGCTTCTGGATGGAAGATCCGGGGCATATCGCGGCGCGCATTGCGCTCCAGGCCCAGGGTGGCCAGGTCGTGCCGTTGCGTATCGACGAACAGGGGATCGATGTCCGCCAAGGCCTGGCCTTGTGTCCTGACGCCCGCCTGGTGTTTACCACGCCTTCTCGCCAGCATCCCCTGGGCGTCACCATGAGTTATGGGCGACGCCAGGAGCTCATCGACTGGGCCGCCCAGAATCAAAGCTGGATCATCGAGGACGATTGCGACAGTGAGTTTCGCTACAACGGCCGTCCCTTGCCGGCACTCTATGCCATGGACCAGTGGGCCCGTGTCATCTACGCCGGGACCTTCAGCAAGGTGCTCTTCCCCTCGCTGCGACTGGGGTACGTGATACTGCCCGACGCCCTGGTCGATCCCTTCTGCACCCTGCGTGCGGTGATGGACCGCAGCCCGCCCACCCTGCTCCAGGCCGTCACGGCGGACTTCATGCGCGAAGGCCACTTCCTCGGCCATATCCGGCGCATGCGCGCCCTGTACCAGGCTCGCCAGCAGGCACTGGTCGAACAGCTGCAGAAACAACTGGGGACTTTCTTCAGGGTCACCCCGGTGGAAGCCGGCATGCACATGATCGCCTGGTTACCCGCGCATCTCGATGACGATGCCCTGGCCAGGGCGCTCGACCAGCATGGCATTCACACCTATCCCCTGAGCGACTACTGCGTCCAACATATCCTGCCGCCAGCGCTGCTGATCGGCTTTGCCAGCACCCCCGAAGACCAGGCCCAGGCGCGGGTCGAAGCGCTGGCCCAGGCCCTGGACACAATGGGCTACCTGCAGCCGGCCACCTGACGCCGGGCAAGTGGTCTTATGATTTAACTGATAATGGATCTATCGAGAGTTCCTGACTGGCGCGATAAAGGCTGCGCCGGTAGACCCGGTGTCTGAACCAGGAACGACTCGAATGAACAATAAGATCCAGGAACGATTCAACGCCTTGCTCAGCCATAAGGCTGTCGAGGCCGAGGCTCCCCCGCTACTGACCGAGGCACTGGCCCGCCAGTTGCTCGACCGACTTGGGCAACTGCGCCTGTTTGCCCATGCCTACCCCTTGCTGACCAACCTGACCCACGGCCGTGTCACCCCTGCCGACCTGCTGGACTTCGCCTATCGCCACGAACTCCAGGGCCTGAGCCTGCACCTGCTCGACGGTGAGGAAAACAGCCTGAGTCAAATGACGGCCACACAGCTCCAGGCGTTCGCAGACAAGGCCAATGCTCTCGGGCTGGATGTGCATCTGGAAATCAGCAGCACCCTGAAAAAAGATGTCGATCAAGTGATCGCCATTGCCAGGGCGCTGGGCACCCGCAACATCCGTGTCTACTCACGCTATGAAGGGTCGCTGTCCCGGGTCATGGACGTGATCGAGTCGGATCTGCACTACCTTGCGCAACAGGCAGACGAGCACGACCTGTTCTTCGACTTCGAGCAGCACGAGGAACTCAAGAGCGGCGAGATCGCGCAACTGCTGAGCCGGCTGAACCACCCGCGCCTGCACGCCCTGTTCGACTTCGGCAACATGATCAATGCCTGCGAACAGCCCCTTGCAGCCCTGCGCGCCCTGGCCCCGCACATACGCCAGACCCACCTCAAGGGTGTGCGCATCGTGCCTGAGCAAAACGGCTTCGGGCATTACGGTGTGCTGCAAGGCAGTGACGAAGACGACCTGCCCAGCGCTCGCATGCTGTTCGAACTGCTGATGCTCGGCGAATCAACCCCGCAAGTGATCGCCTTCATTCTCGAGCAGGAAAACCACTACGTGGCCCCGGCGTTCCGCCAGTTCGACGAAGCCGCCGACCCGTTCATCGCGTACCGGGAAATGAGTGAAACAGCGCTGCCGCAAGGCTATTCGCTGGAGCGAATGCTGGCCGATGAACACCGTTGGGCCAACAACCAGGTCGCCTATGTACGAGGTCTGCTGGCCGAGTTCCGAACCCTGGCCGAGTTGACCCTGGCCCATTGCGCTGACGCCTGAACCTGAGGTGCCGAGCGGCACTGCCTACCCCCAATACGCCTGGAGAACAATAATGACATCCCATGACAAGGCCAAATGGCTCAGATTCCTGATTCTCATCCTCGGTGGCGGCACCGTCTACAAGCTGGCGAACCTCAAGGACGCCTTCTACATCCCCATGCAAGAATTCATGGGGCTGTCCCACACTGAAATCGGCGTGCTGCTGAGTGCCAACGCCATCATCGCCACCGCGCTGTTCGTGGTCGGCGGCATGCTCGCCGACCGGTACGACACACGCAAGCTGATCCCCCTCGGCCTGATCGGTACCGGGGGCCTGGGGCTTTACCTGGCGACCTTTCCGCCCTTCAGCAACCTGCTGGTTGTGTTCTGCCTGCTGGCCGTGTGTGCCGACTGCCTCTTCTGGCCATCGCTGCTCAAGGCCATCCGCAACCTGGGGGACGATAAGGAACAGGGGCGCCTGTTCGGCCTGCTCGAAGGCGGGCGTGGCGTCATTGATACCCTGGTCGCGTTTTCTGCGCTGGGCGTCTTCGTCGCCATGGGCTCCGGTGAAAACGGTTTGAAGTCGGCGATCCTGTTCTACTCGGTCATCGACATTCTTGCCGGCACCCTGACCTGGCTGTTGCTCAAGAGCGGCAAGACCCAGTCGACCGTCAAGCCGAAGAACGGACTGTCGAACCTGCTCGAGGCCATCAAGGTGCCGGGCATCTGGCTGGTCAGCCTCAACGTGTTCATGGTCTACATCGTGTACTGCGGCCTGACCTATTTCATTCCCTACCTCAAGGACATGTACGAACTGCCCGTGGCCCTGGTGGGTGCTTACGGGATCATCAACCAGTACTTCCTCAAGATCCTCGGCGGCCCCGCTGGCGGCTTCATTGCCGACAAGCAGTTCAAGAGCTCCAGCCGTTATCTGAAGTGGGCATTCCTGGCGTTGTTGCCACTGATGGGCGTCATCATGCTCATCCCGAAAAGCCCGGGTTACATCTACGCAGGCATGGCGGCCACCCTGTCCTTCGCGCTGATCGTGTTTTCCATGCGCGGTGTGTTCTGGGCACCGATGGGTGAAGTCGGGATTCCCCAGCACATCACGGGCTCGGCCTTTGGCATTGGTTGCCTGATCGGCTATGCACCGGGCATGTTCGCCTACGTCATCTATGGCGCGATACTCGACCACTTCCCGGGTCAACAAGGCTACAACTACGTCTTTTCGTTGATGAGCCTGCTGGCCATTGTCGGGTTCATGGTATCGAGCCTGCTGTATCAAGCGGTGCGCAAGAACGCCACGGTCACTGGCGAGGTCAGCGCCGCGCAAGCCTGAACATAGGCCGGGTTTACCCAGTTCATACGCGTTATCGTTAACGACCATCGCTGGCAGGCCAGCTCCAGAGAAGACCGCAGCCCCCTAACCCCCTGTAGGAGCTGTCGAGTGCAACGAGGCTGCGATCTTTTAAAAAGCAGGATCAAAAGATCGCAGCCTGCGGCAGCTCCTACAGAGAAGACCGCAGCCCCCTAACCCCCGTAGGAACTGTCGAGTGCAACGAGGCTGCGATCTTTTAAAAAGCAGGATCAAAAGATCGCAGCCTGCGGCCGCTCCTACGGAGAAGACCGCAGCCCCCTAACCCCCTGTAGGAGCTGTCGAGTGCAACGAGGCTGCGATCTTTTAAAAAAAGCAGGATCAAAAGATCGCAGCCTGCGGCAGCTCCTACAGAGAAGACCGCAGCCCTCTAACCCCCTGTAGGAGCTGTCGAGTGCAACGAGGCTGCGATCTTTTAAAAAGCAGGTTCAAAAGATCGCAGCCTGCCAGCTCCCACAAGCAACGCAACGCCGTGCGGCGGTAACCGCCGCACCGACGCCAGCATCAGATATGGCGGGTAATCCACCCGTGAAGCTGTCGGATCGTCATGCAGTGATCTACTGTCAGTCATGGGCTTGGCGTCAATCTCCAGATGGGCGTTGAACTGCCGGGTTTGCAACCGACCTGTCTCGATGATCAGGGAACCGGACCTATGGCAAAAAATGCAAAAGCGGAATCCGAAAACCAGACGTTCGCCGCGCAGCAAGCCGAGGCGCAGGACGAAGCAGCGCCTGTTGGCGATGTGAATCGCAATGGCCTCTGGCGTACATGGATCAGGGGCCGGGCGCGCAAGCTGAGTCACTCGACCCAGTTTGTCATTGCCGCTGCTGTAATCCTGGGGCTGACCATGTTTTTCGTCGGCAATCTGGTGAGCGTGCGCATTGAAAGTGCCGCGGTACATAGCGCAGCAGAAGCAGGCGCTCAGTACATGGATACGTTCCTGGAGCCCTTTGTGCAGGAGTTGAGCCAGGACAACACCCTATCGGCTGCAAGTGTCCAGGCCCTGGACCGCCTCACGGAAAGTCGTTCGCTGAAACAGCACATTGTCTCGATCAAGATCTGGCGAGCGGATGGCACGGTGGTCTACAGCACGAACAAAGACATCACCAACGTTCAATTCCCGCTGGATGAGATCACCGAGGCACTCAAGGGCAAAGTGGTTACCGATCTTCAGGAACTGACCCAGGATGAGAACGTGTTCGAGCGCCAGCTCAACGTCCCGCTCTATGAAATCTACGCGCCCCTGCGGGATTCGCGCTCCGGGAAAATCATCGCGGTGGGCGAATTCTATGAAAAGGCCGACAGCCTCAGGCGCGAGATCAATCGGGTCCGGGAAGAGGTGTGGGGGGTCGTCGGCGCCGCGACACTGGCCATGCTGACCCTGCTTTTCTTCATCGTGCGACGCGGCGACAAGATTATCCAGCAACAGCAGGTGGCACTGCACTTGCGGCTGGTCGAACAAACCCGTTTGCACATCAGCAATGCTGAACTCCAGCACAAGATGGCAACGGCTACCCAGGAGTTTTCCCGAGTCAACGAACTCACCTTGAGGCGCATTGGCGCAGACCTGCACGACGGGCCGGCGCAACTATTGACCTTGATTCTGATCCGGCTCGACGACCTGGCCGAAAACTGCACGGAGGTCGATCAGGAATCGCTGGAAACCATCCGTGCCGCCGCCACCGACGCATTGCGTGAGGTCCGCGATTTATCACGCGGCCTGGCACTTCCGGAAATCAACGACGTGAGCCTGGTGGAAGAGTTGCAACTGGTGGCGCAACGGCACGAGCAACGCACTGGCACCAAGGTCACATTGACCCTGGGGCAGCTACCGAAGGCCGCGCCATTGCCGCTCAAACTCTGTTTGTACCGGTTTGTGCAAGAAGCCCTCAACAACGCTTACCGGCACGCCAACGGCGAGGGCCAGGTCATCCTGGCGAAGTACATCGATGGGGTATTGAACATCAGCGTCAGGGACAGTGGTCCAGGCATGGCGGCGGACGCGATGCAGCTCGAGAAATCCGGCAGGACCCGATTGGGCCTCGCCGGTTTGCGTTATCGCGTCGAATCCCTGGGCGGGTTGTTCAGCATCGACTCCTGCGACGCGGGTACGTCGGTCAATGCCCAGTTCAAACTCTAGTCAGGCGCCGCTTCGGCATCCATTGGCGCTTTCGCCGCGCCGATGTGAAGGTGACTGATAGCTTCGCGCTCCCGGTAGTGGCGCAGAGCCGTGACCGCTTCGACTCGATTTCGCGCGTTCAGCTTCTGCATCACACAGCCCATGTGGTGCTTGACGGTTTTTTCGCTGATCAACAGCCTGTCCGCCACTTCCCTGTTGGTCAGCCCCTTGGACACTTCACGAATGACCTCCTCCTCGCGGTGGGTCAGATCGAACTTGCGGGTTTCCGCTTCGTGCTTGTTGATGTTGCTCAGCAGTTTATTGGCAAACTCGGGGGTGATATACGACTCACCCTTGGCAACCGTCCTGATCGCCAGGACCAGTTCCGGCCCGCTGACACCTTTCAACACATACCCGCGCGCGCCGGCCTCCAGTGCCAGGAAGGCATCATCCTCGGACTCCGAAACCGTCAGCATCAGCACCCTCACATCCGACAGCTGTGTGGAAATGAACCGCACCGCGGCGAACACGTCGCCCGGCATATTGACGTCCATCAACATCACGTCCGGACGCTCCTTCTGCGCAATATCCATGGCATCCTGCGCATTGGAACCTTGCTCCACGACCTGAAGATCCGCCCGTTTTCTCAACGTATTGGCCACGCCTTCACGCAACATCGGGTGATCGTCGGCAATGCCGATGCGAATGAATGGACTCATGAGACGCTCCCGCAAGAATAAGCATTCGGATACACATTGATTAATAGCAGGGAACCCGAGAAGCCGCCGGTCATCAGTCGTATGTACCGGGCTCCAGTCGTCCGGATATCCGACTTAGGTCGGATGCAATCAGTCCCTGAACAAGCAGAAACCCTTACAAAACACTTTATATTTCTATTCTAACTATTTGTTTTAAATGTGTTTTTGCAGATAAAAAAACAAAAAACTTCATAAAACCCGGATCCATCTTCAATCCGACCAGCAGTCGCCCTGCAACACCTGGGTACAGGCGACCAGAGCACCCGGCATAACCAGGCTCAACGTCAAACGCGACAAATTTCCAACGTGGCGCGTAACCCGCCCGCGATGCGATTCTCCAGTTTGATCTGTCCACCCAGGCGAACCGCAATGGCCTTGACGATGGTCAGCCCCAACCCTGCCCCCTGATCATTTGCGCGACTGTAGAAACGCTCGAAAAGCCGATCACGATCCTGTTCATCGATACCCGGCCCCTCATCTTCGACAGACAGTTCGTAGCCCTTGCTCTTTTCGACCAGTTTTACCGTGATCACTCCGTGCCGGGGAGAGAAGTTCGCCGCGTTGGTGACCAGGTTGTTCAAGGCAATGTCGATGGCCGCAGGGTCGACCCTCACAAGGCCGATGTTGTCGCTGACATCGAAAACCAGTTCAAGGTCCTTGCTCAACAACCAGGGCGTCAACTGAACCAGGCTGTCGCGAACCGTGGCTGCCAGATCGACGGGCACAGGCGGTTGCGCGCCTGCTTTAGGCTCGATACGGGCCATCGTGAGCAATTGATTGACCAGCCGGCTGGTACGGTCCACTCCGGCAATCAAGTGCTCGAGCGACGCACGACGCTCCCCTTCGCTCCCCGCTTCCATCAGGTTCTGCGCATGCACCCTGAGCACGGCCAGGGGGGTGCGCATTTCGTGGGCGGCATCGGCGATAAAACGTCGCTCACGTCCCATGACTTCCTGAATCTGCGCAAGCATACGGTTAAGGGCCGCCTGCATCGGCTCAAGCTCCGTAGGCAGCGGAGTCAATTGCAAGGGTTCGAGCGAACCGGGATGCCTCGCCCGCAGTGTTGCAGCCATGTTGACCAGAGGTTTCAAGCCCCAACCAATAGCCAGCCAGAGCATGGCGGCCAGTATCAAGCTCCCCAGAATATTGGGCCACAAGGTGTGGCGTACGATGCGGTCCACCAGGTCCGTTCGCACATCGTCCCGTTCGCCCACCCAGATGCGCAGGTTGTTCTGTTTGTCTTCGAGCAGGAAGGCCCGCCAATGCCGGTTGTTCAGGTCGACTACATCGCTGAAGCCTGGTGTGACTGCGGGTTGGCTGAAGGACGGAGAACTGGCCGTATGCACCAGCACTTCATTCCTGGCATTCCAGACCTGAAACGCAATCTTCGTTTCATACGGATGCCCATCGTCCCTGGGCGTCGCCTCGTTCAGGGCCTGGTTGAAAGCCTTGTACAGGTCTGCGTGATCCTTGCTCACCATGGGCATGCGCATGACGCCTTGCAGCAGGCGAGCGTTCTGGGCCAGTTGGGCATCATAGACTTCGGCAATTTCATGGTTGCTGTCGTGCAGGTTCAGCACACTGATCACCGCCAGACCTGCGAGCATCAGGCCAATGATCAGGGTCAGGGTGCGACGCCGGATCGAGGTCATCGACGCTCCTCCACCAGATAACCGATACCGCGGACGGTGCGAATCAGGTCGGTGGAGAGCTTCTTGCGCAGGTGATGGATGTGCACTTCCAGCGTGTTGCTTTCGGCCTCCTCGCTCCAGCCGTAGAGCAACTGCATCAGATGATCGCGAGTCATTACCCGGCCCGGTGGCGAGAGCAGTTCGTGGAGCAACTGGTATTCCTTGGGTGTCAGGGCCACCGGTTCGCCTTTGTAGCTGACTTGCTGGGTGCCGGGGTTCAGGCTGATACCCGCGTGCTCGATCAGCGATTGCCCACGCCCGGCGCTGCGCCGAAGCAACGCACGCAGGCGCGCCTTCAATTCTGCCAGGTCGAAAGGCTTGATCAGGTAGTCATCGGCGCCGGCATCCAGGCCGGCGATGCGGTCCTCGGTGGCATCGCGCGCCGTCAGGATCAACACCGGCAGGTTGGAGCCGCTGTCACGCAAGCGCCTGAGCACTTCGAGACCGTCCATGCGCGGCAGGCCAAGGTCGAGCACCGCCAGATCAAAGACTTCACTGAGCAGCGAGTGCAAGGCACTGTTGCCGTCCTGCAACCAGTCGACGGTATAACCTTCACGGCGCAGGGCCTGATGAATGCCCTCGCCGAGCGCCACGTCATCCTCTACGAGTAATAAACGCACAGGGTCTCCTGTCAGCCGAGCTTCTTGTTCACGTCCACCAACAGCGCTTCGATCTCATTGCGGCGCCCGGCATCCGCGCTCTCGCGGCCGGGTCGGGGCGCAGCCTGCAAGGCTTTTTGCAACGCTGCCCTGGCTTCGACATACCGCTTCTGACGGTAGAGGTGATCGCCCCAGAAGTACAGGCTGTCGATGCCGTTGGGGTTTATTTGCAATGCCAGCTTGAGCAACTGCTCGGCCTTGTCCGAATCGCCGAAACCGATGGGCCAGCCCGGTACGCGGTCATACAGGGCCCCCAGACTGGTATAGGCTGAGCCTTGCAGGGCCTTGGGGTCCAGGGCCAGGGCTTTTTCCAGATCGGCCTTGGCATCCTTGACCTTGCTCAGCGCACCCAGCCCGCCCTGGGCGCCCGCCCAGCTACTGGTGACGATGCCAGACCAGATCCACGCCTCCGCCACCGATTGGCGCTCCTGCTTGAAGCTCGAAGCCTGGGCGGCCAGCTGTTCAAAAGCCGCAGTGCGTTGTCCCTCGGGCAACTCGTACTGAATGTGCGCCCAGCTTTGCTGGATACCGTTGAGACGCTGCTGGTCGGCAGCATCCAGCGCCCAGACACTCTGGCTCAATGCGCCCAGCAGCAGGCAAGCGATGATCTTTTTCATGGTTCGAGATTCTCCTGGTCGGGTTTCTGGCTCAGGCGGCGGATCAGTGGCAATTGCTTGCGCAACCCACGGTCCACCAGATGGGGCAGGAAGCTGTTCAGGCGTACAAAAAAACGCTCGGGCCAGCCCAGGTACAAGTCGCGACGGTCACCGGCAATGGCGTGAATCACCGCCGCCGCCACGGTTTGCGGATCGTCGACATTGGCCTTGAGCGCATCATTGAGCGCTTGGGCTGCCGGGCTGTTCATGCTGGTACGGGTCGCTCGCGGGGCTACGTAAAGCACACTGACCCGGGTGTCCGCCAGCTCTCGGCGCAGGGCTTCGGAGAACCCGCGCAGGGCAAACTTGGTGGCGCAGTAGCTGGCGTAGCCGGGGTAGCCAATGGAGCCATAGGTCGAACCGACGTTCACCACCATGGCACTGTCGGCTTGCTTGAGCAGTGGCAACATCAGTTTTGTCAGGCACATCGGCGCACTGATGTTCACCGCGAGCATCGAATTGATCTCACTGTCGTCGAGCTGTTCGAGCATGGCGAAATGGTTGACCCCGGCGGCATTGATCAGCAGGTTGATGCCGCCGATGCCCTGGGCCCGTGCCAGCACCTCGCGGCGGTCGCAGAGCAATGTCAGGTCTGCACGGATCCAACACAGATTATCGGGATATCGCTCAAGCAGCGGCATCAGGGGTTCTCGATGACGAGCCACGGCCAGCACCTTGGCACCACTGGCGCACAGTGCAGTGGCGATGGCCAGGCCGATGCCGCCACTGGCACCGGTCAACACGACACGGGCTTCAGACAGGCGCATGCAGGTTCTCCCCGTTACGCGGCAAGCCACGAAACATATCGGCGTAGAGCCGGTATACCACTTTGGAGGCATGAATGACGGCGGCCTGGTCGTGCGGGTCATCCAGAGTGTCCATCAGTCGACGGTAGGTCTGCATGTGTTCGATATCCAGCGAACCGTGGGAACTGAGGTAGCTGAAAGCGCTTTCCGGCAAGTCCAGGCGCTGTCGAATACTGCCCGCGGCGTGGGTCGCCAAGGCGATGCTCGTGCCTTCAAGTACGTTGACCATGCCGAACAGTCCCACCGGGTTGTCCCGGGCAATCAGGTCGTAGAGGAAGCTGACCATCAATTCGATCGGCAATGACGGGCGCCCATCGCGTACAGCGTCCCTGTCGCCGCCGCAGGCTTGAATGTCATTGAGTACCCATTGTTCGTGGCCGTATTCGTCCTCGATGTATTCACAGACCGCTTCGCGCAGCCATTCCAGACGCAATGGCAGGCGCGCTCCGCAGGCCATCATCAACGGCACGGTATGGCGCACGTGGTAATAGGCCTGTGCCAGAAAGGCCCGGTAACTTTCCAGGCTGACGTCACCCTGCAGCGCATCACGGATGATCGGCAGGTTGAACAGCTCATTGCGTTCTTGCTCAGTGGCTTGTTGCAAGGTGTCAAAAAAACTCATGGTGCGGATTCCTCGGAAAATGCAGATTCGGTCAATTGCCGCCGGTAGCGCTCGATGATGGCGTCACGGCGAGGCCGGCCATTGGCGGTGAGCAAACCGTTGGTGGCGGTAAAGGGTTGGTCGAGCCGACTCCAGTGGCGGACCTGGGCGTACTCGGGCAAGGCCTCGTTGGCCTGGGCCACGGCGGCGGCCAGTTGTTCGTCGGTACAATCCGGGCGATGCGGCCACAGCAGCGCATGGTTGTGGGGCATCGCCTCGCCATAGACGAAGGCCTGGGCGACAGGCCCGCGCTGGGTCAATTCGGCCTCCACCCACTCGGGGTTCACGTTGCGCCCGAAACTGGTCACGAACTGATGCTTCTTGCGTCCCTTGAGGTAGAGAAAACCTTCGGCGTCGAACTCGCCGAGATCGCCGCTGGGCCACCACTGGTCGGTGTGCGGCGCCTTTCCCAGATAGCCCAGCAAGGTTGACCCCTTGATCAGCACTTCTCCGTCATCCGCCAGGCGAATCTCCACATGGGGCAATGGCCGTCCGACACTGCCGGGGCGCCGAGCTTGCGGGCGATTGAGGCACACCACCGATGCGCACTCGGACAGCCCGTAACCTTCATAGACGGGTATGCGCATGCGTTCAGCGCGATGCAGTAGATCTTCACTGACCCGGGCACCGCCCACGGCGGCAAAACGCAGGTGCTGTGGATCGAAAGCCTTCTGCTCGGCAGCACCGACCAGCATCAGCAACAACTGCGGCACCAGGACCAGGCTCTGGGGGGACCGGCTGGCCAGGCAACCCAACAGTTTCGGCACTTCCACACCGCTGGCGCCTGCAATCCCCAGGGTTTTCTGGCTGGGCAGGCTCAAGGTGGCCCCGGCATACAGCGCGGCGTAACAACCGATGTTCTCCAGCAAAATGGCCAGCGGCAGCAGCGCCAGGTGGTGTTGCGGGTCGGTGGGTTCGCTGGCCAGGTCCAGCTCGCGAGCGACCCGCAGAATGCTGTCGGCACTCAAGCACACGCCCTTGGGTGTGCCTGTGGTGCCCGAGGTGAAGGTCAACTTCGCGGTGCCGTCAGGCATCCGGTTCGGGCCATTGAACGTGCGGTGCCAGAACTCGCCGCCCTTCTGATATCCAGCAGCTTGCAGCTCTTCCTGCAATGACGGTTCGGCAATGACGTGCTCGGCCTGGCTTTGCTCCAGGCAATGCTTGCGTTGCGCCGGACTGAAAAAAGGCGGCAAGGCCACGCAGGTCAAACCCTCGAACAGTGCGGCCAGGTCCCACAGCAGGGCTTCGATACCATTGTCCAGGGCCAGGGCGAGCACCCTGACCTCTTCATCGCGCAGGCGCTGCTGACGATAAATGACCTCGGCATAGAGCGTGGCGTAGTCGAGCTTGCGATGGTCGTCCCACAAGGCAAGGGCGTTGGCTTTTTGCTCAGCATGATTACCCAGGGTCTGTTTGAAATGCTCCATTTCAGGCGACATGGCAGGCCCCTTCAATGGAGGTCGGCAAGCCCAGGCGACTGAACAGGCCGATGTTGCGCAAATGAATGAACCCGGAGCGGATATTGCCGAAATGAACCCAGGGTTTGCTTTCGTAGTAGCTACCCCAGGCGTGGCGGTCGTCGCCCAGGCGTGCCGGATCGGCAGCACACAGGGTTACGGGCTTCAAGCCAAGGCGATGAAAGCTATTGACCAGCCCCAGGTTTCCGGTGAAGGCGACCCATTCCAGTCCCCCCATGGCCAGCAGGTAGGTCATGGCGATGATGCTCATCCGCGCGCTGCCGGTGTCGCTGGCAGCCAGGTTGCCGACCTCGACGATGGCTGAGCGGCTTACGGTGTGGTCGGCCGCGGCACTGATCAGTGGATCGATCGCCTCGTCCAGATAACCTTCAAGAAACAGCGGTCCACTGCTCGCCAGACGCACGCCAACCACAGCGCAAAGCGTGCCGGACGCATCGCTCATGCCAAACAGCTCCGGCATGAAGTGGCGAACATCGGCGCCATGGGCCCTGCGAAACCGTTGCTGGATAAAGGCTTCGAAGACACACCTTTGCGGGGCGTCCGGCAAGGCCCTGACAAGATGCATCTGCTGTGCTTCGGACAAGCCAAAGCGCAAGGGCAACTGAACGTTCCAGTTGAAATCGGCCATTGAAAAACATCTCCCCGGAGCAATTGGGGAGCAGTATCAAAAACAATTCTTAACGAAGTCTGAAGGTGACAAAACGGTTCTCTTCAGGGGCTGTTACGCGAGCAAAGCAAAAAAGCGCAGCCTGCGATCTTTTAGCGGTTTCGGAATCGCTTGAGATCAAAGGATCGCAGCCTGCGGCAGCTCCTACAGATGCATTCGATACCTTGTGGGCGCTGGCGTAGCCTGCGATCTTTTGGCGAAATCGGAATCGCTTTAGATCAAAAGATCGCAGCCTTCGGCAGCTCCTACAGGTGCATTCGATACCTTGTGGGCGCTGGCGCGGCCTGCGATCTTTTGGCGGTTTCGGAATCGCTTGAGATCAAAGGATCGCAGCCTGCGGCAGCTCCTACAGATGCATTCGATACCTTGTGGGCGCTGGCGCAGCCTGCGATCTTTTGGCGAAATCGGAATCGCTTTAGATCAAAAGATCGCAGCCTTCGGCAGCTCCTACAGACACACCCGGTACCCTGTAGGAGCTGCCGCAGGCTGCGATGGTCGTTAACGATATCGCGTGTGACCTGGATGAACGCAGCGCACTGGAGTTCATCGCCAGCAATCGAGCGTCGACCGGCTGCTCCTACGGTTTCCCGGGCCGCCGACGCTGCGCGGTTAAAAGTGCGCCGTATCCGCCCCGGCAACCGGCAGGCTGGTCGACAGGGGTACGCTCTGCGTGACATTGCCCATCCGGGTGATTTCCACCTGCACCTTGTCCTTGCCGAGCAAGTAGTCAGCCAGTTTCTGCGAAAACGGCCAGTAGTTCAGGTCGGCCGTCAGGGTCAGCGGCCCGACGGCATCGGCCGGCACCAGGAAGGAGAACTCCCCGATGTCGTAGCCCTTGGGCAGAATGCGGTTGTCCGAGAGAATTTGCGTGGCATTCCAGACCTCGACGTCCAGCGGGTTGCCGTCCTTGTCGCCTATGTGCACCTTGAAGTTTCGCGTGTTGACTTCGGTCTTGCCGTCCTTGATCGAGCCCAGCCGGTAGATCTCGCGCCCCGTGGCATCCTGCACGCGGAAATCGATCCACATCTCCCGGCCCTCCGGAAAGCCGGTCGGCAGCTTGTGCCCTGCGCCGACATTGGAAACCTTGACGGCGACCGAGGTGTATTGCCCGGCAACGATCGTCGCCGGCAATTGCTCGAAGGTAATTTCCCCCGCGCGCGCCAGCATGTTGCGGGCCCGTTGTGCACCCTCATCCTGACCGAGATGGTTGAGCATCATCGCGTTGGCCCCGCTGAACCAATGCGAGGCGACCTCCTCGCGATCCGGCCCCATGATCGCGGCCTTGCCCTTGAAACCCGGCATGTGGCAGCTCTGGCAGGTGATATCGTTAAGGCTGTAGGTGCTCTCCTGCCATTCGTCATAGGTGCGTTCCACCGCCACGCTGCTGAACGGGTGCGTGACGTTGTGGCAGGTGCCGCAAAAGTCCGAGCGGGTGTGCAAAGCCGAGTACACCGTGTCGTGATAAGGCGAGACGGCGTCTTTGCGCGGGCCGAACTTGGTCGGTTTGCCGTGCGCCCGGGGGCTCAGAACATAGGCGCCGTTGTCCAGGCCCGTGCGGGCACTGATGTTGTGGCAGGTTTCGCAATCGACCCCGGGCATCGGCGTGTTCTTCGCGCTGTCTTCAACCGAGGAGCGGTTGACTTGCGAGGTGATCTGCCCGGTCGTGAGACCGATCGGTGTATGGCAACCGGTGCAGAAGTTATCGACCTTGCCCTCGGTGGCCGAACTCGCACGCTTGAGCAAGGCCCGATAGATGGGTTCATCCCAGGCCTGGGACATCATCGACGAGCGCCACTGCTTGTAGATCTCCGTATGACAAGCGCCACAGACCTGGGCATTGTCGAAGTCCTTCACATTCAAGACCAGGTTACCGGTGGTATTGGCCCGGTGCGGGAAGAACGGCATCCCGCCATTCACATGCATGAGCCGGGAGCGTGCCGGCTCCAGCCACTTCTCATTGCTCTGATTGTCATTGCCCTGACTGTTAATGCTCTGGGGTTCGTCGGCCGCCACCAGCGTCACCGTCAGCAGGCAGGCCAGAAAGAACAAAATACGGCGAGCCAAAGGCCTGAGCGCCAGGAACAACGGTATGAACAATGTCGCCAGGGAAATGTTCAAGTCGACAATAGCCAGCTTGACGCCTGGCGGTACGTTGAACATTGCCATGTAAGACCCGGCGCTGATCATCCATAGAACAATCAAGGCCGATAGCCCATGCAGCGCTAACTGTGCACACGTTGATCTGGAGTGGCTCATAGCATTTCCTCTGGACGGTTCGCAGAGGATGACTGCAGTACATCTATTGAGTCGCCAGGGGTATTTCGTGATGCAAACCGATGGTTACATGCAATCACTCAATGGGGTACTTACAGCTCCACAGCTTGCCGACGCGGACCTTTCATGAACGGGACAAGCCCACTCAGCAATTACCCTGCCATCGCTGTAACAAAATATGTGCAAAGAGCGGAAGATCCCTGCAAACATTCGTCGAAAGTTGAAATGCCGTGCTGATGCTGGCGTGAATGCCGCTGGGGAATAGCGCCCCGTTTGTGGGGACGCTCACACCGAAATCGGGGGTCAATCAGCGTCTCGCGTCGATACCCCTTAGTCCCTGTCTTTCGTCGTCCGGATGAGATTGCCCCGTAACTTCACGATGGCCTTCTGCATTTGCACGAAGTCGTCGGGATCGAGGCCGGTTTGCGGGAAGCCGTCTTCGCGCAGGCCTTCACGCAGTGTTCGGCCCTCTTTTGTCAGATTGATCCGCACCTGGCGTTCGTCTTCCGGATCACGCTGGCGCAGCAAATAACCCATCGCCTCGAGCTTCTTCAGGATCGGCGTGAGGGTGTTGGATTCGAGAAACAGCTTTTCGCCAAGGCTGCCGACGGTCTGATTGTCTTCCTCCCACAGCGCGACCAGGGTGATGTATTGCGTGTAGGTCAGGCCGAGCCGTTCGAGCATCGGCTTGTAGGCCTTGCCGAAGGCCAGGTTGGTGGAATAGACGGCAAAACACAGGAAGTCGGAAAGTTTGAGATCCAGGGCGGATGTCTTGTCGGTGTTTTTCATGGACGTTCTCAGGGGGCAGTCTTGCGAGACTAAACTATACGTCGTACGCGATGATATCGGAAGTGCGTATAAACACCGACGACCGGCTCACCGGGAACATCCCCGTTGAGCCGGCCGTGCTGCGGGTCAGGCCGTCAAGACATTGATGTCGACATCAATGTTGCCGCGTGTGGCCTTGGAGTACGGGCAGATGGCATCGGCGTTGTGGGCCAGTTCGGTCGCCACCCCATGCTCCAGCCCCGGCACGCGCAAGGTCAGTCGGGCCTGGAGGAAGTAGGCCGCGCCGGTCTGGCCCAGATCGACTTCAATGTCGACGGCCGTGTCGGTCGGCAGTGTCACCTTCATTTGTTGGGCGGCCAGCCCCACCGCTGCGATGTAGCAGGCCGACCACGCTCCGGCGAACAGTTGCTCGGCTTTCGGGTGCGGCTGGACGGCGGTCAGCACGTGTGCCGGTGTGTCGCTGCCGGGGGACGACAGTACGATGTCGAGGTTACCGTTATGACCGCGCGACGTAGTGCCCGCGCTGTTATGGGTGGTGTGGGTTTTGCCGCTGGCCAGTACTTTTTCGATCTTGCTCATGATGATTCCCTCAGGATTACTATCGGTTATATTCGTATGCGCTTGTATCGCGTGCGATATTATTGATGCATCTGCGCGTCACGCCGTGATCACGTTCAGGGCAACATCGATATTGCCGCGTGTCGCTTTGGAGTAAGGGCAGATGGAGTCGGCGATGTGCGCCAGTTCGGTCGCGACATCCTGTGCCAGCCCTGGCACGCGCAGGGTCAGTCGGGCCTGAAGGAAGTAGGCCGGACCAGTCTGGCCCAGGTCCACTTCAATGTCGACGGCCATGTCAGCCGGCAAAACGATATTGCGCTCCTGTGCCACCAGCCCCACTGCTGCGGTGTAGCAGGCCGACCAGGCCCCGGCGAACAGTTGCTCGGCTTTCGGATGCGGCTGTGTGGCGGCGAAGACGTGGGCTGGCTGGGTGGAACCCGGTGACGACAGGACGATATCGAGGTTGCCGTTGTGACCGCCGACGCTGCTGCGGGTGGTGTGGGTTTTGCCGGTAGCCAGTACTTTTTCGATTTTGCTCATGGGGATTTCCTCAGGGTTTAAAGTTCGTGCGATTGTATCGCGTGCGATGCATGTAGCTTTCAAAAAGACAACGTTCCTCAATTGGCCTGTGCAACGATCCAGTTGTTGCCGTTGTGGCCATGGGAAGCTTGAGCGGTAGCGATCAACAGGGTGCGGCGGCTTCCGGTCTTCATGGCTGAATCTCCAAACGGCAAGGGTTGTCTGTATTTGTTATCGCATTCGACTTGATCGCATACGATGGATGAATATTCATCCAAAGCCCCAATAATGTCAAAGTTTATTTTATGTCTTGGCGACGAGCGGCAGGTTCGCGGCCGACCGTGCTGCCCTCCCCCTCGCCGAACCAAAAGATGAGCGGACAACCGGGGGGGAACACAGATAGCGAAATATCTGTAGGAGCTGCCGAAGGCTGCGATCTTTTGATCTTGCTTTTGCGATCCGGAGATTGCTGAAGATCAAGATCAAAAGATCGCAGCCTTCGGCAGCTCCTACAGGGGAACACGTGCACCACCAAACAGCAGGGTGTCAGGCTCCCCGCATCATCGTTTCTCGCCATCGCGCAGCAAACCGGTTATCGGTATCTCTGGAACTGCGTGAACAAAAAAAAACCCCCTCACAGGGAGGGGGTCTGGTGTTTGCAGGGTTCGAACGGCTTCACCCGTCTTCACCTGGACTTTCGTCAGCTCATCGCGCAGGGATTCCAGCGAACAGCCAGGTAGTCTCTTCAGCCGGCGTTGCCGCGCTGCGATTGCGCGCCCACTGGGTCAACGCCACCATCGTCGCAAAGCCGAGAACGATCAATACCGGATAGGCCATCAGCAACTCGGTCAACGAGTATTTCCAGGCCAGCGGTCGGCCAACACCGAGCATCGCGGCATACAGCCAGGAAACGCCCGACAGTGCACCAGAGAACAGAGCGAACATTCGCACATTGATAGGCAGGTCAAGCAAGGAACCGGCCTTCAGCATGGCGGGCAGTACATAGCGGTGCAACAGCATGCCGTTGAATGTCAGCAACAAGACGATAATAACTTTGGCTTGAAGTTTCGGGTTGGCAAAATAAGTCATCCCTTTATCAAGGTAATCAATGCCTATAATTGCCGCACCGCTGATCCACAAGAACAGCAATGCATTGGAAACAGACTTCTGCAGACTGGCCATATGATCATTATCGTGCCCGGACGACACACGACCTTTCAATAGATCCTTGACCATTGCGACATCGCTGGCAAACACCAGGCCAATGGCTACGCAGCAAGCCAACAGGTGTACGTATACAACTCCTAAACGCATGAACTCCATGGATTCTTTCTGGCCAAGCAGGCCGATCATTGTATTAATATCCACGTTTTACATCTCCACTTATTGCGGCAGTGTGAAGTGACCATGCCCCAGGCACGCGAATGAATTATCCACGCCTGCACAATCAAAGTTCACATTGATTGAAGCGACTAAATTAGTTTGGGTATTACAAGAGAGAGCGACTCGCCCCGCGAGTCAGTGATGACGGCATACTATCACTCCAGGTCTCAGGTAAAAAAAATCCCCATGTGCATTCCATTCAATGCAGATGAGGTATACGTCCAATTTACTAGGGATTGCAGTGCGAAGCTCAAGGGATCCGCCTGCTGGAAGATCAGAGCCCAGCATATCCCGATCGTTCATTTTTCGAACAAAAACCTCGACAAACGGTACTGTCCATAATGCCTCGGGAGGCCGGTTTCATTGGCTGAAACCACCGTTGCCAAGCGGCTGAATCGTTTCTTGTTTCGTGCCGAAAAAAAAAGCGGTTTTCGCGCGGAACTCACACCTTTTGACCCAGCGAATAGCGAGTTTTGCCTCGTACGCAGACACGTCATTCAATGCTGGCATTCCAGCATCCCGCAACGGAACTGCTACGCTTGAACAACGGCTTCGACTCTTTCCGAAACACCAGTGCAGGCGCGCCCTGAAGGCTGATGGAACAGTCGCATTAGCAGATCCTGTGCCCGAGGGAGTCAGCCTTCGTTGAGCAAAGGAGTGGACATGCCCCCCCGCAAAAGCAAGTCTGCCGACGGCCTGGCAAAACAACCGGACGACAGCGCAGACGAGTCAGACTTTCTCTCGCGCAAGGAGCGCCTGTTCGCAGGCGAGCAATTACGCGAACGCTTGCCCCATTCGGTTCACGGCGAATGGAAACCGCCGGGCAAACACCGCGACCCTATCGAACGCCTCGAAGAATCCAACCGCTATCGACTGCCCAACCTGGTGCCGCTGCGCTACGGCCGGATGCTGCGCAGCCCGTTCACCTTTTTACGCGGCTCTGCGGGTTTGATGGCCCATGACCTGGCCACTACCCCAACCACAGGCATTGAGGTGCAGGCCTGCGGGGATTGTCACTTGATGAACTTCGGATTGTTCGCGACACCTGAGCGCAATCTGATTTTTGATATCAACGATTTCGACGAAACACTCCCTGCCCCCTGGGAATGGGACGTCAAACGCCTGGCAATCAGTTTTGTCGTGGCGGCACGCGATAACCGGATCACAGATAAAGAGGCACGGGGCATTGCCGTCAAATGCGTTTGTGCTTACCGCGAGGGCCTGCGCAAATTCTCGAAAATGGGCCCGCTGGAGGTCTGGTATGACCGTCTGGATGCCCAAGCGATCATCGACATGGCGCCCAATGCCCAGATCAGGAAAATTCGCGAGCAAGTGGTGGCAAAAGCGAAGCTGCGTCTGGGTGATTACCTCTACCCCAAGATCAGCAGCGAAGTCGGCGGTCGACGGCGACTGATCGATCAACCGCCCCTGCTTTTTCATGTGTATGAAAAGGGCTTCAAACAGCGAGTGCGAATCGCACTGCAGGATTATCGTTTGTCGCTGCCCCATGAACGGCGCGTGCTCTTCGATCGGTACCGCCTCGAAGACGTTGCCGTCAAGGCGGTCGGCATCGGTAGCGTGGGCACCTATTGTTTCGTCGGCCTGTTCTTTTCTGCGGAAAACCACCCCTTGCTCCTGCAGTTCAAGGAAGCCTGCCCCTCGGTATTGGCGCCTTATGCCGGCGACAGCGAATACGAAAACCAGGGGCAGCGTGTGGTCACGGGGCAGCGGCTGATGCAGTCCTCCAGCGACATCTTTCTGGGTTGGACACGCGGACAAAATGGCCGGCATTTCTTTGTACGCCAGTTGCGCGACATGAAAATGTCAGCCCCCATTGAAGGCATTTGCGCCGCAAGAATGAAGATGTACGCCGAGTGGTGCGGGCATACCCTGGCCCGGGCCCATGCCAAATCCGGGGATGCCGCGCTCATCAGTGGCTACCTGGGCAAGACGGACGCCTTCGACCAGGCCATCGGCAAATTTTCCATTGCCTATGCCAATCAAAATGCGAAAGACCATGCCGCGCTGCTGGCAGCAGAAAAATCAGGGCGGATCCAGGCACTCAGGGAAGAAGAGTGATGAGGCCGATCCATCGCGTTGAGGTGTCTGGCTCGACGTTGCCGCAGCCACCCTGAATCGAGCTTCTCGGGCGCGGTGGGCCAGGTTTTATCAAGCCAGCAACTGGCTGATCCACCGGACCTGGCGCGCGATGTCCTGCACCTTTTCCTCAGGCACGGTTCGCTGCGCCCCGGCAAATTGGCCCAGGGTCTTCTGCTTCTGGCGCAGCTTGCGCTGCCACTTGACCAGGAACGCCGGGCTGCGGGCCTGCAACTGCAGTGGGCCGAAGTACAACTCTTCTGCGGTGTAGATCACCGGCCCGGCGCGCTCGGCGACGATGATTTCGTAGTCGAAACGATTTTCTCGCAGCACTTCCTCGCAGAGGATGCGATAGCCATTTTCCATCAGCCACAGGCGCAGTGGCTGCTCGCCGCCGTTGGGTTGCAGGATCAGGCGCTCCTGCCCGCTCAGGTACGCCTTGCCGCTGTCGAGGATGTCGCGGATCGTTTCGCCGCCCATGCCGCAGAGGCTGATCGCCGTGATCCCGTCTCCCGGCAGGATTGCCGCCAGGCCGTTGGCCAGGCGCACGCTGATCCGTTGTTCCAGATCGTTCTCGCGCACGGTGCGTTCGGCCGCGCGGAACGGCGTCAACGCCACCTCCCCGGCCACCGCCGTGGTGATGGCGCCACGGCGCATCAACGCCACCGGCAGGTAGCCGTGATCCGAGCCGATATCGGCCAGGCGCGCACCGGCCGGCACATGCGCCGCCACGCGTTCCAGGCGCATGGACAATGTCTGTTCGTTCAACTGCGGCCCCTTCTCACCACGAACGTCCGGCGCCTTTGGCCGGAACGGGGAACGATTGTGTCGGGCAATGCCGAGCATTTCAAATTTATGCGACCAGGTTACAGCCCCCCTTCACGCGATCACGCCCGCATACACCGCTCTGTCGACGTTTCCACCGGACAGAATCACCCCCACCCTTTTTCCCGACATGGCTTCACGCTCGGCCATGAGCGCCGCCAGCGCCGCCGCCCCGGCCCCTTCCGCCAGGTTGTGGGTATCGGTGTAATACACGCGCATGGCCTCGGCTATCTGCGCGTCACTGACCGCAACGATCCGCGTCGCACCTGCGGCATAGACGGCAAAGGCTTCAGGT
This sequence comes from Pseudomonas sp. B1(2018), assembly GCF_003097365.1. Lineage (NCBI taxonomy): Bacteria > Pseudomonadati > Pseudomonadota > Gammaproteobacteria > Pseudomonadales > Pseudomonadaceae > Pseudomonas > Pseudomonas sp. B1(2018). The sequence continues at coordinate 326,307 of NZ_PYUK01000001.1, read as the reverse complement.
ATTGGCTTGCGTACGGCCAGACCGTCGGCAAAGGTGGTCGCCGAGGCGGTTTCGCGCAGGGTTCCGGTATCGAACGATAACTGTGCGGCCGCCGCTTCGGTGGAAACCACGCCCACCACCCGGGTGTCCAGGCCCAAGGCATCGCGGGCGGCGATCACGCCACAAATCCCTGATCCACAGCCAATCGGTACATAGACGGTATCCAGATCCGGCGCGGCGTTGAACAACTCCAGCGCATAGGTGGCGACGCCCTTGACCAGCTCGGTGTGAAACGGCGGCACCAGGAACAGGTCGTGCTCCTGCGCAAGCCGTGCCGCCTCTTCCCGGGCTTCATCGAAATCGCGGCCATACTCGACCACTTCTGCGCCAAAGCCGCGCATGGCGTTGTTCTTTTCGACCGAGTTGCCTTGCGGCACGACGATCAGCGCCCGCAAACCCAGTGCGCCAGCCGCCAGTGCAAGGCTCTGGCCATGGTTGCCGCGGGTCGCGCTGACAATGCCCTTCACGCCCGGATGCTCGCGTTTGAGCCAGTGCATGAACGTGATGCCGCCACGCACTTTGAAAGCACCGGTAGGCGTGTGATTTTCGTGCTTGACCCACACCGTGCAACCCAAACGGCTGGCCAACAACGGCCAAGGGTACTGGGCGGTGGCGGGCATGACCTGGTACACGTGGCGTGCAGCCTGTTCAATGTCGTCGCGAGTCAGTGTGTGCATGAGTGGTCTCCCCGGGATTTTGCCCAGTCTGAACAGGGGCGCAGTACACAGGCTTTCAAAAAACCGACCTGACTTTTGTGTGCCCTCTTCACTACTATGGTGCTCATGAGCCATCGAAACCGCCTGCATCCACCTCTGCTGTCCGAACCGGTCCGCCGCATCGAGGCTGGCCCCTGGGCGATCGAATTGCTCCCCGGCTGCGCCTACGTGACCCGATACGTAGCGACCCAGGCGGGAATCGGCTTTGCCTTCGACAGCCAGCGAGGCCTGCACGCGATCGGCAGCGACCGGGTACAACCCTTCGATGCCCTGCCCAACGGCCTGGCGTTCGTTCCGGTCGGGTGTGACGTGTTATCCGAATCGCCCAAGGGGGGTGAATATCTGCGGGTGATACGCACTGACGGTGTGGCGCTGGAGGGGGATCGCGCCTTCAACAATCGCATCGACCGGCAGGCCACGGCCCTCGCATGGCGCATGCGCGCCGCGCTGTTGCACGCGGGGGTGGAGGACGACTGGGAGGCCTGGGCACTGGCATTGTCCGAGCGCGCTACGGCCAGCGAAGCCGTGTCGACACAGCCCCAAGGCTCGATAACCGGCAGCCGGATGCGCTTGCTCGATGAGTTCATTGACGCAGGCCTCGATGGCCCGTTGAGCGTACCGGCGATGGCGAGCCTGCTTGGCTTGTCCGAAGGCTACTTCATGCGGGCCTTCAAAAACGCCACCGGCAAAAGTCCCCATGCTTACCTGATCGACCGACGCCTGGCCAGGGCCCGCGCCCTGATGCGCGACTCGACCGCCACGCTGGCTGAAATCGCCTACGCCTGCGGTTTCAATTCCCAGGCGCACATGGCGACCACCTTCAGACAACGCCTTGGCGTGAGTCCGGTGCAATTGCGTCGACAATGAAACGGCAGGAAAATCAGCGGTCGCGGGCGGGCAGCATGCCCTTGAGCACATCATCCTTTTCAACGAAGTGATGCTTGAGCGCAACCAGCAGATGCCCCCCCACCAGAGCGCCACACAACCACGCCATGTAGGTGTGAACCGCCTTTGCCAGATCGTACAGGCTCTGATCGGGGTCAACGATTGGCGGGAGCATGAACAGCGCCGCCACCATGATTGGTTTGTCGGCGACCGAGCTCCAGTACCAGCCGGACAACGGCAGCCCGATCAAGGCCACGGCGTACAGCAGCACATGTCCGACCAGCGCTCCACGCTTCATCGTCGGGCTCATCGAATCGGGTAGCGCCGGTGCCGGGTGACTCAATCGCCAGGCGATACGCACGACGATGAGAAACAGCAGCGTGCTGGCCATCGCCTTGTGCACGTAGGTGAGTTCATGGTGGGCATTGAACTCGTCGCGCCAATGCGTTGCCACAATTCCGATAACCCAGGCCCCCAACCAGATCAGGGCCATGCCCCAATGCAGCCACTTGGCTGTACCGGTGTAACTTCCTTCCTTCGCCATCTCACTGTCCTGCCCGTCACATTTGAAGGCGGATTATCGCGACAGGGTGTTATCGGAAAAACCGTGAAATGTTGCTTAAACACATCGAAATGTTTGATGTAGCTCGTGTTTCGCCTTCGACCTGACAGACATGAATCGACCCCATGTGGCCGGTGGTCGTTGCATGTCGATTGTCCCCGGCGTTTGACTAAGCTTATTGAATCAGGGCGACCTGAAACCCGGGGGAGCAGCAACGGATCTGTATTGGCATTACAACGGTACGCTCAAAGGAGACGACCATGTATGCGGTGATAAGAACCTACCTGGGTGCTGGAGCCAAGCAGCTATTCGAGTTTATGGAAGAACGCAGCGTCGACATCGAATCGACCTTGCGCACAGTACCTGGCCTCGTAAGCTACACACTGCTCAATACGGGTGATGGGGGTACTTCGATCACGGTTTGCGCGGACAAGGCCGGCAGTGATGCGAGCCTGAAAGTTGCCCGTGAGTGGATTCAGAAGAACACTTCGCATATCCGCGCGAACCCACCGATCGTGACGGAAGGTCCGGTCATTGTGCAGATCAACTAGCGACCGGTCCGCAGGATGGCGAGTGCTATACTTTTTTTCAGATTGCATGAAGTGTACAACGTTCCCCACGGTTCAGACACCGACTGCAAATCCAGGTTAATCGCTGCCGGACAAAGGAGGTCTACAGCAAACTCGAGTCGGGAGGTGTGGCATGAATCGGCACTATTACATCAGTGACAATCTCAACGATCTTGAAACCGTTGAATATGAACTGGAAGCCAGCGGCATCAATTCTGAACAGATACATGTGCTCAGTGAAAAAGTTGCCGATGTCGAACAACATCACCTCCACGAGGTTAACTCGTTATTGGAACAGGATGCTGTTCACTCGGGTGAGATTGGCGCGGTGATCGGTTTGCCACTGGCGGCACTGGTTCTGGGTGGCGCCTATTGGATGGGCTGGACCGAATCCGCTGCAGGCTGGATGCCGTTTGTCTTCCTTTCCATTGTCATCCTGGGCTTTTGCATCTGGGAAGGCGGTTTTTTCGGGTTCCAGATGCCCAACACTCACTTCCGCAACTTCAAACAGGTGGTAAACGAGGGCAAACATATCTTCTTCGTCGATGTTGAGCCGAACCAGGAATCGGTACTGGATCAGGTAATCAGGCAACATCCACAGCTGGAGATAGCCGGCACTGGCGCGGCAGCCCCCCATTGGACTGTGGCCTGGCAGCACAAATGGCATCAGTTCAAGCGAGTGATATCGGGTTAGCGCCTGGAGACTCAAGGTCATCCGCAAACGGCTTACTGGCCAAAGAAAATGACCCGACTGAGGAATATATAGTCAGCCTCGGTGGCCATCAGCCCGACGAGCACCAGCAAACACAGAGGTGGCACCAATATGGCGTAGACCATAGCCAACCGCTCCCAGGCCATATGCATGAAGATGGAGACAATCAAACCTGCCTTCAACAACATGAACGTGATAATCAGGGACCACCGAAGATAGCCATGGAAATGGAAATAGTCGACCAGGTACGACAGCGTGCTGAGGACGAATAACAGCCCCCAGATTTTAAGGTACAAACTGATTGGATGTTGCTGACCCTGAGCATGTGCCATTACCCGCCCTCCTCTACCATAAATAGAAGAATGCAAAAATAAACACCCATACCAAATCCACGAAGTGCCAGTAAAGCCCGGCTATTTCGACGTTCTGGTAGTTTCCGGAGCGTTCATAATCTCCGCGCAACACTTTCAGCGCCACAATGCTGAGGTAGATGGCGCCGATTGACACATGCAGTCCGTGAAAACCGGTAATCATGAAGAAGCTGGCACCAAATTGCGCCGCGCCCATGGGGTTCCCCCACGGACGCACACCTTCTGCAATGAGCTTGCTCCATTCAAATGCCTGCATGCCGACGAAAGTCACCCCCAAGGCCGCGGTCGCCAGCATCAGGGCCGTCGTTTTCGTACGATCACGGCGATAGGCGAAATTGACGGCCATGGCCATGGTGCCGCTGCTACTGATCAGCACAAAGGTCATGATGGCGATCAGAATAAGCGGGATTTCCCTTCCTCCGATCGTCAAGGCAAACACTTCACTCGGGTTCGGCCAGGCCGTCGTGATGGTCATGCGTACCGACATGTAGCCGGTCAAGAAACAGGTGAATATGAACGTATCGCTGAGCAGGAAGATCCACATCATCGCCTTGCCCCAGGGCACCTGCTTGAAGGCCTCTTTGTCCGTGGACCAGTCGCTGGCGATGCCTTGCCATCCCGGCGCAGTTGGCGAACCTGGGGGATTGGATGAGCCTGAGTCGACTGGGGCTTGCGGATGCAATGCCATGGCTTTTCACCTCAGGCCGCAGAATCTGGCGATGGCTTCATAGGTTTGCGGCGTGCTGGCCAGCAGAGCGAACAGCACGAACCAGAGCCCCAGCAAGTAATGCCAATAGAGGGCACAGAGGTCTACGCTGGCGCTCAGTTGCGCCACCGGCACATGACGCAGAAATTTGGCGACGATCCAACACCAGGCGATCAGTCCGCCCAGCAGGTGCAGCCCATGCAGCCCGGTCAACAGGTAGAAAAAACTGTTGGCCGGATTGCTCGCGACAAAGTAGCCCCAGGCAACAAACTGCTGCCAGACCCAGAGTTGCCCCGCCAGAAAGGCAATTGCAAAGACGCCCGCCAGTGCAAAACCAACCACGGTTGCGCCCAGTCGGGCCTGTCGGGCGGCCATGCGCGACCATTGCAGTGCGATGCAGCTCAATAGCAGAAAAGCCGAGTTCAGCCATAGCGGCCGCAAATTGCCTAACGGCGCCAAAGGCTCTGTCAGGGGTAGCCAGTCGGCCATTTGTGAACGGGCAACAAAGGCGATCAGGAAGAGGAAGAACAACGAACTGACCACCACCAGAAACAAGCGCAGGCCCACTCTTGCGATTTGACTTCTATTGGCACCCTCAGAGTCCTGAACACCCTCAGGGCCGCGATTCCAACTGCCGCCGGGGTCAGCGCCGTCGGCGTTTCTCAATAGCAGTCTGTTCATGTCTTGACGTCCGCTATTTTGGTTCCGGCATTGAGTTGGCGCATGTGCTCCAGTTCCTCGGCGGAGACTGTTTGCGGCACGAAATCCTGTTCTATCCCCGGCACGCTGTAGTCATAGGCCCAGCGATGCACGACCGGCAACTTCTCTCCCCAGTTACCGTGTATCGGCGGGGTGTTCGGCGTTTGCCATTCCAGGCTGGCCCCGCCCCAGGGATTACTGCCGGCGGGCTTGCCCTTGAATGCACTCCAGGCCATGTTGAACAGGAACAGCAACTGGGAAACCCCGACAGTCAATGCGACCACGGTAATGAAGGCATTCAGCTCTTGCGCCGACTGCGGGATGAACGCGTAGTTTTCATAGGCGTAGTAGCGGCGAGGCATACCCTGGAAACCCAAGTAGTGCATGGGGAAGAAGATGGCGTAGGTGCCCAGGAAGGTAATCCAGAAATGCAGTTTGCCCAGGGTGTCGTTCCACATGCGCCCGGTGACTTTCGGAAACCAGTGATAAATACCGCCAAACACCACCAGTACCGGTGCGACCCCCATGACCATATGAAAATGGGCGACGACGAAATAGGTGTCCGAGAGTGGTATATCCACGATCACATTGCCGAGAAACAACCCGGTCAGGCCGCCAACCAGGAAGGTGACGATAAAGGCCAGGGCAAACAGCATCGGCACGGTCAGATGGATGTCGCCGCGCCACAGGGTCAGTACCCAGTTATAGACTTTCAGCGCGGTCGGCACCGCGATGATCAAGGTGCTGACGGCGAAAAAAAAGCCAAAGTACGGGTTCATTCCGCTGACATACATGTGGTGCGCCCAGACCACAAAACTCAGTACTCCGATCGCAACAATGGCCCACACCATCATTCGGTAGCCGAAGATGTTTTTACGCGCATGGGTACTGATCAGGTCGGAGACCAGGCCAAATGCAGGGAGAGCGACGATGTAGACTTCCGGGTGGCCGAAAAACCAGAACAAGTGCTGGAACAATATCGGGCTGCCACCCTGGTGATCGAGCTGCTGCCCCAGTGAGACCATCGCCGGCATGAAGAAGCTGGTGCCCAACAGCTTGTCAAACAGCATCATGACCGCGCTGACGAACAATGCCGGAAAGGCCAGCAAGGCCATGATCGAGGCCATGAAGATGCCCCACACTGAAAGCGGCATCCGGAACAATGTCATGCCGTGCGTGCGCGCCTGCAACACCGTGGTGACGTAGTTCAACCCGCCCATGGTGGCGGCGACGATAAAGATCGCCAGCGAGACGAGCATCAGGACAATGCCCCACTCCACGCCCGGTGTCCCCTGGGCAATGGACTGGGGCGGATAGAGCGTCCAGCCGGCACCCGTGGGGCCGCCCGGGACGAAAAAACTGCTGAGCAACACCACTACCGCCAGCAGGTAAAACCAGTAACTGAGCATGTTGACATAGGGGAAGACCATGTCGCGGGCGCCCACCATCAGCGGGATCAGATAGTTGCCGAAGCCCCCCAGAAACAAGGCCGTCAGCAAGTAGATGACCATGATCATGCCGTGCATGGTCATCGCCTGATAGTAAGTATTGGCATCCATGAACGCCAAACTGCCGGGGAAGCCTATCTGCATGCGCATCAAGCCGGACAGCACGAGGGCGATAAGCCCCACGAACAGAGCCGTCAAGGAGTATTGAATGGCTATGACCTTGTGGTCCTGACTCCAGATGTATTTGGTCAGGAAGCTTTTGGGCTCGTGCAGTGCTTCTGTTTCGGCTTGCTCCGCATAGGCCATCACGTCATCCTCGTTCCGAAGTTTCAGTGTGTTTCTGGCTGCTTTACGGCTATTTCCCTGGCTCCGCCTTGGTCGCATCAGCGTCAGCATTCGCTTTGGATTTGATAAAAGCGATCAGTGCATTCAGTTCCTTGTCACTCGGAGCAAGCGTCGGCATTACGGCCGGATAGCCCTTGACGATTTTGGCATTGGGATGAAGAACCGACTCTTTCAAATAGCCCTCATCGACCTTTACGCTCGTATCGTCGGCAAGGGTTTCGGTCTTGCCAAACAGGCCCTGCCAGCTGGGGCCGACGCCCTTGTTGCCATCGACACTGTGGCAGGCCAGACAGCCAAGCGACCCCGCCAGTCGCTGCCCTTGCGCCACCAGGTCGTCACCCGGGCTCGACGCTTCGCCGGTCGAAGGTTGATCGTCTTGCCCGGCAGCACCCAGTGATTTGATCAGGGCGATGACAGCACCCAGTTCGTCGTCCTTGAGAGTATAGGCCACCATGACCGGCGGGTAACCCTGTACCAGGCGGGCCTTCGGATCGAGAATCGACTCTTTCAGGTAGGCCTCGTCGACCAGCACGCTGGTGCCGTCGGCAAGCTGTTCCGTGCGGCCGTACAGCCCCTTCCATCCCGGGCCGAGACTGGCACTGCCATCCTGGCTATGGCAGGCCTTGCAGCCTAGCTGTTCGACCAACTGACGACCTTTTTCCAGCACGCTGTCTCGACCGGGTTTGGCAGCTGTGGTCAATGTCTGCGCAAAAGTCGGTTGGCCTTTTAGCCATTGATCGAAGACGGCCTGCTCTTCCACGACCATATGCCCGCGCATGTTGTAATGACCTACGCCACAAAATTCAGCGCAAAGGACTTCGTATTTTCCGGTTTTAGTCGGCGTAAACCAGAAGTACGACACCATCCCTGGCACCATATCCATCTTGCTGCGAATTTGCGGAACATAGAAATCGTGCAGGACATCTTTAGAGCGCAATAAAACTTTCACCGGCCGATCGAGCGGAAGGCGAACTTCATTATTCATGACAAGCACATCGTCCTGGCCTGCAGGATCCTTGGGATCAAGGCCGAGGGGATTGGTGGAGTCGACAAACCTGATATCCGACTTGCCCAGCTTTGCGTCTTGCCCGGCAAAACGATAGGCCCACTGCCACTGCTGGCCGACCACTTCAAGTTCGTAGGCATCTTTCGGCACCCGGATGAAATCGTTGTAGACAACCAGGCCTGGCGCCAACATCCCGGCGATGCCTGCCGAGGTAACGATGATCAGCCATGTTTCCAGTTTTTTGTTTTCCGGTTGGTAGGCCGCCCTGGCACCCACCTTGTGACGATAACGAATCACCGCTACTGCCATGAACCCCGTGATGGCAATGAAAAATATTCCGCTGATGATCAGGGTGATGAACAGGGTGGTGTCTATGGATCCCCAGTTGGAAGCGGCCGTTGTCGCATGCCAGGGCGCCAGTATGTGGAATAGCACGGAGGCAATAACGATGAGTATCAGGACAATTGCTATTGCCATTTGCTCTTCATCCTATTCCTGTTGTTCATTGGTTATGCAATAAGCATCGCCACTGACGTCCAAGCAGGGCCGACAAATACCACCCGTCCGGGCGCTAAAGTCAGTAAGAAGTATAGAGCGATCGGCTTGTACCGTGAGGCCGGCAAGAGAGTTCCGGTTGCCAGCTATACTTGAGTGCTGATGACGGATGGCAGCGCTCGACCGCAAGCGGTTGCAAAGTTCGAACCCTGCCCTTGCAGCGTCGTCAAACGAATGTGGTGACATTGAGCAGGGACGGTAGCCACACAGTCCAGCAATCCACATGGGAGGTTTCGTCATGAGTGCCCTGACGATCGAAGGCTGGTGCAAAACCAGCGGCGACCAAAAGTCCACCCCGATGGGGGAAGTCCATTTCTACGTCGACGGACCTCTCCATCTCCGTCTGGAAGAGGCCGAAGAGCGCCTGCAGAAGACCCACGAGCGTGAAGCCATGGTCGATGTCGATATGGACTCGATGGATTTGAAAATGCCCGAGGGATACGCGCCCTTGTCCGACTGTCAGATGCGTGTCTATCTGCACCACGAACGCGGTCAGTTTCATCTGGTCGGGCATCGTGCGAGCGATGGCAGCCTGGTTTATACCAACGCGGTGTTGATCGATCAGCTGCTTGAGTAGCGGCGAGAGATTCGCTGCATCGATCGTTCTGCGCGGTGCGGTGCCGAAATCTCACTGATCGTTGACCGGACACCCGGAGCCTCAAGACCTGGCGTACCGCAATGCATGCCCGCTAGTCCTCGAAACGCCCGGTGGAATCCCGATCGCGCTCGTAGCGTCGTGTGAGCGCAAACGCCGGTAGCCAGGCCTCACGCCGCACGACCCAGCTCTCGTAGGTCGGCGTCAGCTGGTCCGGGGCATCCAGGGATCCGAGGTTCACTTCGATTTCGTCTGCACTGCGCGCGAACACGGACGAGCCGCAGTGCGGACAGAAATACCGCCCATCGTAGTCACGGGTTTCGCCCTCGATCGTCACCGCATCCTGATGAAATATCGCGGACGCGTGAAACAGCGCCCCATGATGCTTGCGGCAGTCGAGACAGTGACAGACGCCAACCCGAAACGGACGCCCCGATGCGACAAGGCGCACCTTGCCGCACAAACAGCCGCCGGTGAATCGGTCCATGGGGTGTCTCCTCCAGCCGTCCGAAACGGCGAATCAGCGTGGAAACAGGAACGTTACGGCGGCGCGAAAGCCCCAGCCTTGCGGGCCGTCTTCCGGGCTGTCGAGCCAGTAGCGCGGGCCGGCCTGCACGGTCAGCGGTTGACCGCCGATCTTCAACAATTGGGTGACCGTGAGGTTGACCGGGACCGACCACTCCCGCGATTGCCAGTTGTAGGTTGACTCGGTGTTGACCCCGTAGGTCGTGAGCGTATGGGTGGTGTACGAGAGGAAGGGTTGCAGGAAAGTCTGGTTGACCTTTTCCTTGTTGTCCGGCGGGTTGTCGTCCAGGCCCCAGATATGGTTGGCCAGAATGCCGCGGGTCCAGCCATTGGACTGTTTCAACGCCACCCCTGTCGGGCCCAGGCCCCATTGCTCGCTGCCGAGCAACTCGTCACTGCCGGTCGGTATCAGCAACGCCGGGCCGGCACCGAGTATCCAGCCACTTGCCGTCGGCTTGGTCGGCGAGAAGAAAAAACTCTGGGTGATATCGCCGGTGCCGGATTTATCCGCCGCGCCATTGGGGGCCAGGCCGTGCTGGTCGATGATCGGCAAAATGGTGCGAGAAATGAGATTCCAGTCCTCGTTCAGGGCAAACGGCAGCACCGGCTGGATATTGGTCACGCTGTGCATGCCCTCCCCGGTCGGCCCCATTTTCTGGTCCCAGTTGTACTGCACCGGCAGGCTGTACATCGCGGCGACCGGGTTGAGGGCTTTTTTCGCCAACTCTGCCGCATCCTCAGCCTGAGCCATCGGGATGCAGCCCAATGCAACGACGAGTGTCGACACGCTACCCATCCACCCTTCTTTCAAATCCATATCACTCACCTGTCGTTGTCAAAAACCGGCGTTGCAAAGGGTTAGCGTAGGCAACTCTGATCGATGTGCAACCCGGCCCGGCCCCTCGCTGGCCGTGTGTTTAACGGTTTTTGAGAGTTTTTGATTCGGATTATCCCACTGCTGCAGGCAGCATTCGGCCCGCATTGACCGGCGTGCAAACACCTGTACCCGAATGACAACTTTCATCACGTGAGAACCGAACACATGGGCATGTCGAATAAATGGATTGCGGGTATTGCTTTGAGCTGTGTATTTCAGGTCGGCTGTGTCTCGCAAGTGGCGCAACAGGAGCAATACTCGGGCTTCCTGGGCAATTACCAGGGCCTTGAGGAGCAAACTACGCCGAGTGAACAGAAGGTCCTGCGCTGGGTATCGCCGGGGTTCGATCCTCGCGCCTACTCCACTGTAGTGTTCAGGCAGATGGAGCTGTATCCGTCGCCGAAGCCGACCGCGCGCGTCAGCCTGAAGACCCTGCAAGACCTGCAATTGATGGCCAGCAACAGCGTCAAGCAAGCCTTTTCCCGCCGCTATGCGATAGTCCCTTATCCGCAACTGGCACCGACCGATTCGCGATCGCTGATCCTGCAAGCGGCGATCACTCATGTCAGCGCCAACAACGAAGGCATGCACTGGTATGAGGCCGTTCCGATCGGCGCCATTGTCGGGGCAACACAAGCAGCCACCGGGCATCGCGATCAGACTGCCGAGATGTACATCGAAGCCAACCTGATCGATGCCAAGACCGGTTTGCCGGTCGCGAAAATGGTTCGCAAGGTGTTTGGCGCGACACTCGACAATGCCCAGCAGCCGGTACTTGCCAGTGACTTCAAGGTCGCGCTCAAGAGCATGACAGACGATATGCAGGCCCTGCTCCTCAAGCACTGATGCCCGGATAAGCCCCATCGCACGCAGACTGGCATGGGGTTTCAACCGCGCTTGTTCCCTGACAAACCGTCAGCCGTGCCGACGCCTGACGTGAGACCCCATCATGAAAATACTGACCCATACCCTGGCGGTGCTGATGCTGTTGCTGAGCACCCGCGCCCTGGCAGTGACGGTGATCCCCCTCAAAGGTCAGGCTTCCCAGACCATCGCGCAGGACACCAGTGCCTGCCAATCCCAGGCCAACGCCCAACATCCGGTACAAAGCACCGTGCCATCCGGTGGTCGGGCAAAGGGCGCCGCAACCGCCGCCGTAGCCGGGGCGACCGCAGCTGAGGTCCGCGGCCGCCAGCATGAAAACGTCTATGACCAGATCGACGACGACACCCGGCAAGACTATCGCCAGAACCAGGCGCGCAGTGCCGCGGCGGCCGGCGCCGTGGTGGGGGCTTCCAGACAACGCCAGGCGCGCCGGCAGAATGATGCGGCGAGCGAGCAAAGCGTCACTGCCAATAACTCCGTCTATAGCAGTTGCCTGCAGCAGCGTGGCTACGATGTCTTGCCTTGAGCGGCGGCGACACTGACCTGAAACATTGACCGACCTTCTCAACGAACCGAATCGAATTTGAGGGCTTCACCGATGCGCCTTGCAGGTGTTCCTGTCGCGATCCTCGCTTCCTGGCTCCTGGCCGGTTGCGCGGCCTCCCTAACAACCCGACCTCATCGTTGCAAACGGACAAATCGCCCGAGCAGTATGTCGACTGCCTTGTACCGAAGTTGAAGGACAACGCGATGAGCCCGGTCGTATCCGGGAGCGAGCGCAGTTACCGGGTTGTCGTTTCAAGCAAAATTGCCGTAGACACCGTGTTGGAAACCCACAGGGCACAGGATGGAGGCAAGGTGTATTTGTACGAGCGCCAATTGCTGGCCTCGACCTTCAGGCCATCGAGCATCGAGCGTGCCGCGCAGGAATGCTTGTAGGTGCCAGCCTGCTGGCAATGGATTCGAATGCGCCGTGTTTACCCAGTTCACCCGCGTTATCGTTAACGACCATCGCTGCGATGCGGCGACCCGACAGGCCAGCTCCTACAGGGGACCGCGTTCATCCGGATCACACGCGTTATCGTTGACGACCATCGCTGGCAGCTCCTACAGAGGACCGCGTTCATCCGGTTCACACGCGTTATCGTTGACGACCATCGCTGGAAAGCCAGCTCCTGCAATTTCCCGAACCCAAAAAAAACCCCGCGTCCTCCATGAAGGGCGCGGGGCAAAAGCCGTCGAACGAGAGGTGAGGATCGTTTGCGCCGCGTCAGGCAAAGCCTGAACGCGATGCGTGTCAACGCTCCTCGAGATCCATTAAAAGCGCTAACGAGCGTGGTTCAAAGCTAATTGGAATCAAAAATAATCTGCCGTTGACCGGGTGCACAAACAACAATCATTGACTTGTATTGTGAACCTCTCGGCCCGCCCGGGAGCAGCCAATGCCTTGTCCCGACAGCGCAGGCAATCCGCCCCGTGCCTGGCTACGCGCAAACTCACCCGCCCGAGCTTGCAGTTTTCGGATAGCGCAAAACATCCATTCAAAGCATCATTCGTACTGTCAAAATCAAAACCCGTGGGTCATCCAGCAATGCTTTTCCTTCGTTTGATTCAACTGATACCGCTGACAGGCAGGGCTGTTTACCGCGCCGCGCGCTCCTGAACCGAGCCGGTCCCGCATCGTAAAGGCTCCACAGCGCGCCTTGCGCCTGGTCCTTATCCATTTCATCTCCCAGTCCCGAATGTACCGAGCCAAATCCGGCCCCTATACTCAGGCCAGCACGCCTGATCGGAAGATTTCTATGAGCTACACCTTCAAGTTGAAAAATGGCGCCGTGGCGATATTCGACCCAGATAGCGCCATGCTCACCCTTACAACACCCCATGGAGATGTACAGAATTCCACGCTAGGCAGAGCCGAATCGCGTCTATTGGACCTGCTGCTGATGGAGCCAGGTGTCACTAAAAGCCGAGATGAAATCATCGACTACACCTGGAATGACCGCGTGGTTGCTTCCGGCAGTTTGAATCAAACCGTTTTCTCACTACGAAACATTTTGAATGACAGTCGCGATCACGAGATCCTGATGACTGTTCCTCGCCGGGGATATTGCTTCAACCGGCACTTTGTCGTCGATGCAGCAGCCGACGTACCGGCACCCTCGGAAGAAGCTGTGCAGCCACCGGCAGCCACGCCTGGACAAAGACCGCCACCGGATGGCGATGAGTCGCTGGCGTCCTCGAGTAAAACCGAAAAATCCACCCGCATTACCAAGGCCCAACTGATCGCTTATATCGTTACCCTGGCAGTCGTGGCCTTGACTGTCTTTCAGTTCGACTTCGAGGCGCCAAAAATTGAAATTTCCAGCGTCGACAAGAATGGACTGATCATCCATGCCGTAGGCAATGATCTTGCCGAGGCACAAGCGTTGCTGGAGCTGTCGGCCAAGCAATCAGAACAGCTTCCACCCAATCTGAAAGGGCAAGTCTGGATCAACCTGTACAAAACCAACTATTCCGTTTCGTGCATTCGCCCGGATCTAAGCACTGCAAATCTACAATTAAACAGCAGCGAAAGAGACCTCGCCATGATGATTCGTCAATGCTTGGAAGTTACCTTATGAAGTTTGAAGTTCCGCAAGCGGTTCACTGGCCGATTATCGCCTTGATCAATGCACTGTGCATTTTCTCCTTTTTTTATTCTCCTTCGCACTACATGGAAAATACCAGTTATCAAACCAAGGCCCGGCAATGGCTGGAAGATCTCAATCAGCTCAACACCGAAGAGTACCTCACTATCGGGCATGGTCGACTTACCGGGACCACGCTGGAAAGCCTGAATGGGAAAATCCGCAATGCAACCATATCGGCCAATATAATCAGAGAAAGCAAATCGCAGGTTCAGATCAAAATCAGTAACGTCAAACTCAGCCAGGACAATGAACTCTTTGCCATTGAAAAGACCCCTGACCTGTTCTTCAGACGCCAATACGTCTTGCAGGAAGGCGCCATCCTGAACTACGAATTGATCCCCACACAGAATAAAAACGCCGTGTGCTTTTACATACATGATCTTGGCCGCTTGCGCTGCATGAACCATTAATTGACTCAGCACCCGCCTGGCACAGGCTCCTATCAAAGATCACTTCAAATAAAAATAACAGTTATTGAGTTGAATCAGATGGCGTCCCGGAAAAAAATCCCCCGCCAATAATCTCTGGAATCGAGCCTGCTTGATTCTCGTCCGGGACAATGCCCTACACAGGGGAATCAAGTGAAAACAATGCATTTCCTGCGCAGCAATAAATCGACGATCTTCGGATGCCTGGCGGTTATGTTTCTGTCTGCCCTGCCCTTTTGTTCGTCAGCGAACGACGAGCATGCCGTCGAAAGCACGACCATTGAATATTATGAAATTCAAACAAGCCCGGATGACACTCAGACACTATCGCATCTGAAAATCCATAGTGAGAATGAGTATCATACGGACGAACAGGACACTGATTCCGCCCTCCCTACTCCGCCACAAAGCGATACCGGAATGAGTTACGCCACCTCGCTCATATTACTTTGAACAGCGCGACATTCTCCGTCGAAAGCGGCGATTGCCTCTTCTGGCAACCTGGAAAATATGAGTTATTGACTTTGGAAGGCGCAGTCGGAGTGAGATTATTTGCAGACCACGTCGTGGCAGAGATACAGCTGACACTAGGTTCTGCCTGATTAAACTGTAAATAAGGAAATCGCCTCGATGCTACTGAAAAATTTCGTCACCGTGTCGTTTGGTTTATTGCTTTCCCTCAAGGCCATGGCCGACGACAAGGGCATCTACAGTACAAAATTGACGAGTGTCGAAACCAACAAGAAGGCTGCGGATTCTGTGAAAACTGGCTATCAGGTAAAAACGGGTTACCGTGTTGACGACTTTTATTCCTTTACAGCGGCAGCCATTGACCCGATGAAACCCCAATCGAAAATCTTCAGTCCGATGGTTGACTCGCGCAACGTACAACAGCTGGACGACTCGGCATCGCACAGCAATTACGCGTTTTCAGCGGAACTGGAAATAATCCGGGGGCTCTGACAATCCTCCCGACGCGCCTATACCTTCATCCGGCATGTGACCGTCATCGCCGCACGGACAGTCATTGCCTGATCCTAATCATTTAACAGGTGAGCTTTCAATTTCATGAGTATCGCACCTCCCGATGAAATCTTTCATTTGTCTTCTGCCCTGCCAAGCCAACTGAACAGAACCATAGGCAACTGGGAAATGAGCCTTATCCCGACCGAGCACGAGGCGCGCATCCGGCAACACAGGCTCTTTCACAGCCCTGAACTGCAGTGCAGTCGCCTCGAGTTCGACTCATCCGTCACCCTGGTCAGTTCTGTCCCCGCCGGATTCGTCACATTCGCCATTTCGCAGGCCCCGATTGGCCGTCCCGTCGTGAACAATCAAAAACTGCGGCCTGACGAAATCATCGTACTGCACAGCGACGAATCAGTGCATTACACCTGCGAACCGAATGAGACACTGTTCACCATCACCACAACACTGGAGCACTATGCCCGGTGCCGCCAACTTCACCCTGTCAAAGACATACTGGCGAACAGAACAAAACACAGCTACCAGGTTGATAACTTTCAATTCATACAATCTGCCATTCAAGCCGTCAGTGCTTGCTGTGTCGACATCAATGACGCTGCCTCGCCACAGTACGCTGAAGCAGAGCGTTCAACGATTGAAACTGCGGTACTTGCGTCTGTATTGCAATCATTGACCCCCGCTGGCGGCTTCAGCCGTAAAGTCCCGACCAGACGCAAGGTGGCGATAGAAGCCATCGAGTACATTCATGAAAATATCAAGAAAACGCTCACTATCAAGTCACTCGTAAGGCAACTCGAAACGACCACCCGCACCCTGCATTTTGGCTTTATCGAGACATTCGGGATGTCGCCAATCGCCTATATCAGAAACTTGAGACTCGCCAGTGCCCGCCGCGACCTGATCAACAAGACATGGCCCACCGTGACGGAAACCGCGATGTTCTGGAACTTTCATCATCTGGGCCGATTCTCCAAGGCTTATCAGACAGCCTACGGAGAGACACCATCAGAAACGGCCAGACGCAACTCAGACAGGCCCAGGAACATTACCTCATCCCTTTACAATCAGGTCGTTGGCACGTGTCCATCAACCCCCGGAAAATGAGGATTAATAATTTCCGTTGATTAACCATGGATGCCGACAATTGCTTGTTTTCCCACTCAAGGAGATAAGCATGCTTCATCGAATAAACACGCTGCCACTCAAACAGAAAATCATGCTGTGCATGACCGCCTATGTCAGCGGCATTTTATTGGCCTGGGTCATTGACTGGTACTGAAGAGGTTTAACTCGCGACTGCAAGGTGCACAGTGAAATAATGATACCTCGGGGTTTTCGATGATTTCCGTATATAAAGCGTTATTGGGAAGGCACGCAATCACTGTATGTCTGATTGCTGCAGCGGGCTGGGCCGCATGGTTCTGTGCCGCAGGTTTGGCGGAGTCAGTCATTGCACGGAAGTTGAGTAACGTTTATGCCGACCTGCGTGCGGCTCAAGTGGAGCCCAATGCGCAGATCGACAAGGTACTGGAAGCCCTCGGCGATCTTGATCGCTCAGGTCAGGAATGCTCGGTCGAGCAGTATTCACAACTGGCCGACCTGGTCAAAGACCTGCGTTTTGTTGATCAAGCGGCAATCCAGTTGCCCAACGGCAAGATCTGCTCCTCCTATGGACAAGAACTCCCGTCGATACTGGCCGGTAATGAAAAGCGCAAGTTCTCCGTTGGAAAGCGAACCTATTGGGTCGATTCCGGCCACGCCGTTTCTGCGGACACCGACTTTATCATCGTGTCGGAACAGTCGACCTACGTCTGGGCAAACAAGAAGATCCTGCTCGACAACTTGAAGTTTCCCCAGGACCTGCAACTGGACCTCATAGGCCCCGGCGGCGCAGTCCCCATTGCCTCCACCGGCCTCAAGCCCCTGCAGATGCTGAAGCCGTTCCACCTTGAAGAACTGGTCACCTCGGCAGACAAAGCCCTCATCGCCTTTGCCGGCAACCGAAATGAGCTCATTTCGGTCATTTCGCTTCCGTCGAGCTACCTGACAGCTCTCAAATTCAAATTATTCATTGGCCTTGCGTGCGTGTTCGCAACGCTGCTGTTGCTCGCAAGGTATGCCCGGCGGCATTACACCTCTACTGCCGTACGACTTCGCAAAGCCCTGAAAGCCAACACGCTGGGCGTTCACTATCAGCCCATCGTCAATTTGACGACGGGCTATCTGGTTGGCGCCGAATCACTGTCTCACTGGAGCGACAACGGCACCCCTGTGCCTGCGGACGTGTTCATTGCCGAGGCGGAGAAGTCTGACCTGATCCGCAAACTGACGCGTTCGGTGATTCGACAAGTAGCGGAGGATTACAGCACTTACCTTTGGGCGTGCAAGGACTTCTACATTACGGTCAATCTGTCCGCCCAGGATATTCAGGATCCGGACTTTCCAGACTATGTGGCCAGCGTGCTGGCAACCTACAACATGCCTGTGTCAGCCATGGCCTTTGAGATCACCGAAAGAACCATGCTCGACCAGAAGCCTGCCGCCATGCAATTGCGCCGGCTGCGTGCGTGCGGCCATCGCATTGCCGTGGACGACTTCGGAATCGGCTATTCCAACCTCTCGCTCCTCGATTCAGTGCCTTTCGACATTCTGAAAATAGATCGCTCGTTCATCGCCGGTGACAGGATCACGGCCGAGGATGCCCTGTGGCGACACATTGCCCAGTTGGCCAGGTCGCTAAGACTCAAGGTCGTGGCCGAAGGTGTCGAGACTGCGGAGCAACTGCCGCATCTGGTCTCGGAGGGCGTCCTGTTGGCACAAGGCTGGTTGTTCTGCAAAGCGCTACCTGTCCAGGCGTTGGCAAGGCGCTACTTTCAATGCCCGGCAAACAACCCGCCTCACGCCCCAAAAATATCAATCAATGACTTCTATTAACCCCCCATGGCCCCTCAAATGCTCGCCGAACCCTAACACCTGACGAACCTGTACAAGGACTCCACTACACATGCTACTTCGAAACCTTGGCTTCGCTTCACTGCTATCGCTGCTGTCTTTCCAGGCGCTCGCTGATGACAAAGGTTTGTATATAGGAGCTGGCGTAAGCAACATCCAGACCGACGAATCCCGACTGGACGACGAGGACACCAGCTACAAAGTTTATGCAGGCTATCGCGTCAACAGCTACCTGGCCTTCGAAGGCGCCTATGTCGATCTCGGTCAATTCAAGGACAAGAACATCGATTTCGACGGCAAGTCGGCTCAGGCTGCCGCCCATGTCGGCTTTCCGCTGGGTGATCGGTTGCGGTTGTTCGGCAGTGTCGGTGCCCACGCCTGGGACGCCGACGGCAATGCCACCGACGACGATACCGGGGTTGACCTGACCTACGGCCTCGGCGTGGAATTCGATGTCTTTCGCAACATCGGCCTGCGCGCTGAATACGAAGTCCTGGAGGTCGGAGAGATCGACCTGAATCAGACGACTGCATCCGCCTACATGCTTTTTTAACACCGCTGCAACCGAGCGACCTTGTCGGTCGCTCAACGCACTCTGCGCAACGCTCGTCCCCCGCCCAGCCTAACCCTGCTATTACTTCGCACACTTTGCCGCTGATAAAGTATCGAGACACTTGTCACTCCAGCGTGTAAAGAAATAGCAACACACCCAAGTCCTGACGCATTTCAAAGAGCCATCAAACAGCAACCACCCCTGAACAAATGAAACATTATGGGGCTCTTATATAACCCACCTACAAGCCATGCACCAATAGCGCGCCAAAAGTGTGAATCGCTATCATTCGCAACAGTCATCCATTAACAAATACACTACCCATCCCAACTAAGAAATGCACTAACCTCCCCATGACCCTGGACGCCCGCGAAAGTTTAATTTTTCCGACAGAATACAATTCTTTTATAAAAACAATACATTAGGAGTAGCGCACTCACAAACAGATAAAAGGTATGCTTTTTGACTTCTTATATTTTGACAGACCGCTTAGAGAGGTCGATAACTATATACCGCCCCACATGGATACTTCATGAGTGCAGCAGTACTATATATCCGAAGAGTCCGGGCAACACGTGAAGCACCTTTGTATACAGGACGCCAAGTGCGCGCCGTGCGGTAGCTTTGAGCCAGAGAAAGTTGCAGGGATCTTATTCCGCACACGGCCCTACTTGCACTCCGCCGAACTGCCTCATACTTGAAACACATATACGCTCACTTCTGAAACACATATAAATCCACCCATAAAAACATGATGCTTTTGGAATGATTTTTTATAAGGCCCGATAGGCCTACTACCTACTAGCCTGCACGACAGAGTCTCCTCCTTGCCGTGCTCAAAACCAAGCTATGTACGGAGCTCTCCAGAATGCTGACTAATAGCCCCAACGGCGCTCATTGGTATCTACTGCAGTGCAAACCCCGTCAGGACGAAAGAGCCCAGCTCAATCTGTTGCAACAAGACTACGTCACGTTTCGCCCT
Source organism: Pseudomonas sp. B1(2018) (assembly GCF_003097365.1). NCBI lineage: Bacteria > Pseudomonadati > Pseudomonadota > Gammaproteobacteria > Pseudomonadales > Pseudomonadaceae > Pseudomonas > Pseudomonas sp. B1(2018). Next base: position 306,217 of record NZ_PYUK01000001.1, on the reverse strand, counting down.
CTACACGTGAGTGAACGCCTGGTTCGCGGCAAACGCCACCGGATGCTGGAGTCCCTGTTTCCGGGGTACCTCTTCATCCAGCTGAGTCCGCGTGACCACTGGGCGCCCATACGCTCTACCCGCGGCGTCAGCCGTATCGTTGAATTCAACCATGTCCCCGCAGAGGTGCCCGACGAGGTCATCGAGCACTTGCGCGTGCGCAGCATTCAATCGCTGGATCAATTGCGAACCTGCAAGACAATCGAACCTGGGGAAAGACTGCAAATCGTCCACGGCCCGCTGGCGCCGCTCGAAGGTGTGTTCCTGTCTATGCTCGGCGCGGAACGGGTCATGCTCCTGCTACAGTTCTTGAACCGACAGCAGCACGTCTGCGTCCCGCTCAGTTATCTCGAGCGCCAACGTTAGCAACGACAAAACCAACAACAACCTGGCTTGTTCACTTTTCGGGAATAACGACATGCCCCTCAAGTCGCATGGCCCTTTTGCTCTGATCCTGGCGTCCCTGTATCCCGGCATCGCCTGGAGTATTGTCCCGCAATCCATCGATGTTTACGGATTCCAGTTCATCCCCACCTTCGGCTTGACGGAAAGTTACGACGACAACATTCGGGAGGTCGAGCACAACGCCCAGTCCTCGATGGTGACCAGGATTGCGCCCTCCTTCGAACTCAAGGCTGAAGACCGCAACAGCGCCACCCGCATCATCTGGCAACCGACTCGCTACATTTATCATTCGGAGTCCGATGCATCGAGCACCTCGCAGCGCCTGCGGGCCGACAGCATCATGGAATTCACCGACCGCCACCGCCTGAAGCTCGAAGCCGAGTACCGCAAGTTCGAGCGCACGACCGACACCGCCGTCGAAGGCGTCAACGACAAGATCAATAACAAACGCGTGGGGGGCGTCTATACCTACGGCGCCAAAAGCGCCGCCAACCAGATAGACTTCGGCGCCAACTACGCGCAACTGCGCTACGACAATGCCGACGGCGTCAACGACGACAAAGAACGCAACACCACCGGTTTGACCACGACCTGGTATCACCGCATCGGCAGCAAGACCCGTGGCTTGCTGGAATACGACCATACCCGCTTCGACTACTTGCAGTCCAACAGCCCGCGCAGCAGTAAATCCGACGCAGTGCTGACCGGTGCAGAGTGGGACATCACAGCACGCACGACCGGCAAGGTCCGCATCGGTTATGAGCGCAAGAACTTCGATGAAAGCACGTCCAAGGACCTGGACAACCCGACCTGGCAAATCGATCTGCAGTGGAAACCCCGCACCTACTCGACCTTCACTTTCCTCGCCCGCCAGGCCCTGGCCGAAGGTGACGATGGTTCAGACGCCGTCAAGGCAACCTTCACCCAGATCGGCTGGCGCCACGGCTGGACCGAACGGATCACCACGGTCGCGCAGGCCGGTTACGGGCACAAAGTCTACGAGGGTGAAAACCGCACCGACAAGCTTCAAGAGTACAACCTTGCGGTGATCTACCAGATGCGTCGCTGGCTGGACATCGAGATGGGTTATCGATTGCGCGATAACAACTCCGATGCCGACAACGAAAGCTTCTTGCGCAATGTGTTTCAGCTCAGTTTCAACGTCAGCCTGTAGGAGGACATGCATATGAACCCGCGCCTGTCTGGTTTGTTGTTATGGCTGTTGCTCGCTCCCGGCACCTATGCAGCAGACCCCCTCACCGATTACAAACTGGCCGCCGGTGATGTGTTGCGCATCACCGTGTTCGGGGAACCCGAATTGAGCATCAAGAAAGTTCGACTCAATGATGCCGGGACGTTTTCCTACCCGTTCCTGGGTGAAATCGTCGCCAAGGGCCTGACCCCGAACCAGGTTGAGAGAAAGATCGTCGACGGGCTCAAACAAGGCTACCTGATCGACCCGAAAGTCAGCATCAGCCAGATCGAATACCGTCCCTTCTACATCAATGGCGAAGTGCAGAAGCCCGGCAGCTACCCCTTCGTGCCCGGCCTGACCCTGGAAAAAGCCATTGCCCTGGGCGGCGGCCTGACCGAACGCGCCTCGATGAAACGCGTGACCATCCTGCGCGGCGACGGCGGCCCACCCCTTGAAGACAACATTTCCAAGACCACCGCCATATCCCCCGGTGACACCATTTCCATTGCACAAGGCTTTTTCTAATCATGGACAACAGCCCTAGCACCTACGTCGAACGTCCGCTCCAGGCGCATCTGCGTCCGCAGCACAGCGAAGAGTCGGACACCATTGATCTGCTCAAACTGTGGAGAGTCATCTGGCACGCCAAATGGAACATCGCCTGGTTTGTGGTGCTTTGTTGCGCCCTTGCGGTGGCGGTATTGTCCTTCATCACGCCCCAGTACCTGGGCATCACCACACTGCTGATCAAGGAAAAGACCCCACCGGTACTGACCTTCCAGCAAGTCTCCGACTCCGGCGCATCGACGACCGCAGACTATCTGCAAACCCAGCAAGCGCTCCTGCAATCGCGGGATCTGGCGGAACGGGTGGTAAAGAAACTCAGTCTCACCACCCACCCGGTTACCGATCCGCGCCAGCAAACGCAAACCTGGTTCAAGCCTCGTCAATGGTTGAGCGATCTCAACGCCGGTCAATGGCTGCCCTGGCTGGCCTATTTGCCCCCTGAGAAACCCGCGCCCACGGAACAGGACATATTCAATGACGTCACCCAGAACCTGATGCTGCACACCACGGTCAAGTTTGTCGGCAAGAGCCAACTGATCGAAATTGCCGTCGAGTTACCCGACCCTGATCTCGCGGCGGCGGCCGCCAACGCGCTGGCCCAGGGTTACATCGACAGCCAGCTCGACACCAGCCTGAAGTCCTCGCAAACCACCACCAACTGGATGAACACCCGCCTGGTCGAGTTACGCAGCAACTTGCGCGCCGCCGAGGACAAACTGCAAGCTTATCGGGAAGAGCAAGGCCTGGTGGACGTCGACGGCGTGGCAACGATCAGCGCCAACGAACTGCAAATGACCGGAAACCGCATGATCGATGCTCGGCGCAATCGCGCGGAAGCCGAAAGCCAGTTCCGCCAGGCCCAGTCGTTGAGCAACGGCGACATGAGCCGGTTGTCCAGTGTGCCGGCGGTATTGAGCAACCCGTTGATCCAGCAGTTTCAGGCGGAGGTGGCCAAGGCCCAAGCCAAGGTCGAGGAGCTTTCCGGACGCTATGGTTCCAAACACCCGGCGTTGATCTCCGCTCAATCGGAGTTGCGGACGGCGCAAACCAGCTTGCGCCTGCAAGTGCAGCAAGTGGTGGCCGGCATCGAGCGACAGTATCAACTGGCGGTGGCCAGCGAAGGTGCCCTGCAGAAATCCTTCAACTCCAACAAGGCGCAGATCCAGAACATTTCACGTAAAGAGTTCCAGCTGCGCGAGTATCAACGGGAAGTCGACAGCACCCGTGCATTGTACGAAACGTTTGTGACTCGCCTGAAGGAAACCGCCGCCACCTCCGACATGGACTCTGCCAAGGCCCGCGTCGTCGACCCGGCGATCACCCCGGTAGAACCCAGCAAGCCGCATAAAACCCTGATTGTGTCCATTGTCGCGGTGGTTGCGTCGATCATCGGTGTCGCGCTGGCCTTCCTGTTCGATACCCTGAGCAATACCTTCAGGACCGACGACAGCATCGAAAGCACTCTCAACGTGCCGTTGCTCAGCGTGGTGCCGCTGGTCATGAAAAAAAGTCGCCGGCAACTGGCGCGGCTGTTCGAAGACAACGACAACCCGCGGTTCTCTGAAACCATTCGCAATCTGCGAACCTGGCTGATGCTGCAAAGCACCGAGGCTCCTTCGCAGGTGGTGCTGATCACCTCGACCGTGCCGGGAGAGGGCAAAAGCACCATCGCCAATAACCTCGCCTCCTCGCTGACGCCACTGGAACGGGTGCTGTTGATCGATGCGGATCTGCGCCAGCCAACCTTGTCGCTGAACTTCGACTTTCCGCCGGACAGCCCGGGGTTCGCCAACGTGATCGCCGGGACCGCCCGCCTCGAAGACTGCATTCGCACCGTGGGCAATCTGGACATGCTGCCGGCCGGGAGTGTCTCATCGCCCTCTCTGGACCTGTTCGACACCCCTCGCCTGCCTTCGCCGAACGATCCGCTCGATACGCTGCGCCAGCCACCCGCGCAGGATCTGCTCAGTTCGCCGCGGGTGGCACGCATGCTCGACGTGCTCAAGTCGCGCTACCGGCACATCATCATCGATTCTCCACCCGCCGAGATGGTCAGTGATGCGCTATTGCTGGCCAAGCATTCCGATGCAGTGATCTATGTGGTGAAAGCCCAGAGCACGCCGATCGACCAGGTGCAAAAAAGCCTGGCGATGCTGCAACAGAGCCATGCGCCGGTGTTTGGCGTGGTGCTCAACCAGGTCGACCTGCGCAAGGCGCGCAAGTACGACCACAGCCACTCCAAATCCTTCTACGACTATGACTTCGCCCCCCGGTAAGCCCCCCGGATAACAACGGGCAGCAGCCGTAGCTGCACAACCTCATCCCCCATGTGCGCATCGAAGCCGGGCCGACCGATACGGCTTCCAATGACGCCCCATGTCCGGAGATTGAGCCGATGACTCCGATATATACCGCTCAAATGGCGCACCGCCGGGGCGTGACCTTCTGGGGCCAGTGGTTGAGTGCGATCACGCTGGTCAACCTGTTGCTGATTCTGCTGGTGCAGATGCGCGTCGGCAGCCTGACCCCCGAGTACCGCGTCCTGATCATTCTGACCGTCTTAGGTTCGGTGCCGATCTACAGCCTCATGCAGGTCTACCACAAGCGACATGGCCTGTTGGTCGGGCTCAGTCGCCTGCTGGCCGGCTGGCTGGTCCTGCTGGCGGTGTTGATCAGCATTGCCTTCGTCACCCAGACCAGCGCCCTGTTCTCTCGACAGGTCATCATTGTCTGGGCCTTCGTCGGGTTCCTGGTCCAGGCAGCCAGTTTCCTGCCCTTGCACTACTTTGCCCGGCTGTATGCGCGGATGGTTTTCTATGAACGCCGCTCGGTAATCATTGGCACCTGTCCGACTGCCCATGAGCTGGCCAAAAAGCTGTCGAGCCCCAATCGCGCATTGCTGCTGGGGTTCATTGCCACCAAAGAACACCATGGCCCTGCCCCCAGCACTCTGCCGCTGCTGGGTCACGTCGATGAGTTGCGGGAACTGATCACGCGCCTGGAAGTGCGCCGGGTCTATATCGTGTTGCCGATGGCGCAAGCCGCGACCATCGAGGCGCTGTACATCGACTTGCTGGACATGAACGTCGACGTGGTCTGGATTCCCGATTTCGGCGGCATGGTATTGCTCAACCACTCGATCTCGGAGATCGAGCGAATGCCCGCCATCTACCTCAACGAAAGCCTGATCACGTCCCACCCCGGCAGCCTGTTTTGCAAAGACCTGCTCGAACGCAGCCTGGCCGCTATCGCCCTGATATTGCTCGGCCCGTTGCTGTTGTGTGTGGCGCTCGCGGTCAAGCTGACATCACCGGGGCCGGTGTTGTTCAAGCAGAACCGCCACGGCTGCGACGGCCAGGTGATCATGGTGTGGAAGTTCCGGTCGATGCGCGTTCACGATGACGCCGAAGTCCGTCAGGCCACCCGCGACGACGACCGTGTCACACCACTGGGGCGCTTTCTGCGTCGCAGCTCCATCGACGAGCTGCCGCAACTGTTCAACGTACTGTTCGGGCAAATGGCCCTGGTCGGCCCGCGCCCGCATGCGGTGACGCACAACATCTACTACACCGGCAAAGTCCGCGCCTACATGGCCCGTCATCGCCTCAAGCCCGGCATCACGGGGCTGGCGCAGATCACCGGCCACCGGGGCGAAACCGAAACCCTGGAAAAAATGCAGCTGCGGGTAGCCCAGGACCTCAACTACATCAATCACTGGTCGCTGTGGCTGGACATCAAGATTCTGCTCAAGACGCCCTTCACTTTGTTCTCGAAAAACATCTACTGACCTCGTGCCCGGTCCAGGATCGGTCCCGCGAAACCTGAGGGTTTGCCATGAATGTGAGTGTATTTGGCATTGGCTATGTCGGACTCGTACAAGGTGCGGCGCTGGCCGAGGTCGGTCACACCGTGATGTGCGTGGACGTCGACGCCGACAAGGTCAAGGCGCTGAATGAAGGCACGCTGCCCATTTATGAGCCGGGACTGGAAGCCCTGGTTCGGGACAATCATAAAAGCGGTCGCCTGCAGTTCAGCACCGACCTCGCCGGTGCCGTGCAGCATGGTGATGTGCAGTTGATCGCCGTCGGTACGCCACCCGACGAAGACGGCTCGGCCGATTTGCAATACGTCCTGAGCGTGGCCCGGACCATCGGTTTACACATGCAACGCCATCAAACCATCGTCGACAAATCCACCGTACCGGTGGGCACAGGCGATTTGGTGCGGGCGTGCATCGCCCAGGTGCTGGCCGACAACAATCGCAGCGACCTGACGTTCGACGTGGTCTCCAATCCGGAGTTTCTCAAGGAAGGTTGCGCGGTAGAAGACTGCATGCGCCCGGACCGCATCATCATCGGCACCGACAGCCCCTGCGCTGAAGAGGTCATGCGCGAGTTGTACGAGCCGTTCAATCGCAATCGCGAAAAGATCATCGTGATGGACATCCGCAGCGCCGAGCTGACCAAGTACGCCGCCAACTGCATGCTGGCGACCAAGATCAGCTTCATGAACGAAATGGCCAATCTCGCCGAGCGACTGGGCGCCGACATCGAGATGGTCCGCCACGGCATCGGCTCGGACCCGCGCATCGGGTACCAATTCATATACCCCGGTGTCGGCTACGGCGGCTCGTGCTTCCCCAAGGATGTGAAGGCGCTGATCCATACCGCCAACAGCCTCGATTTTGATGCACGCGTGCTCAAGGCCGTGGAATCACGCAACAACGAACAAAAAGCCACGCTGTTCCACAAGATCCATGCGCATTTCAACGGCGCGCTGCATGGCAAGACCTTCGCCCTGTGGGGCCTGAGCTTCAAGCCCAACACCGACGACATGCGCGAGGCGCCCAGCCGTGTGCTGATGGAGGCCTTGTGGCGAGCCGGAGCCTGCGTTCAGGCGTTCGACCCCAAAGCCATGGAGGAAACCCAGCGCCTGTACGGCGCCCGCGATGACCTGACCCTGGCCGGCACCAAGGAAGCGGCGCTGAAAAATGCCGATGCCCTGGTCATCGTAACCGAATGGCAAGCCTTCCGTGCACCGGACTTCGAACTGCTGGCCACACAACTCAAGCAACCGCTGATCTTCGACGGGCGCAACCTGTACGACCCGCAGCGCTTGAGCAAACGCGGTTTCACCTATGTGTCGGTGGGCCGCCCGCCTCCTTCACTGCTGATACCACCGGGAGACAGGTCATGATCCGGCTGGATTTGATCGGCCAGTATTCGCCGGCCATGCTCGAGACCAACAAGGTGTTTTCCTTTATCAACTTCGCGTCGATCGGCAGTTTTTTCCAGCACCCGCCTGACGCCATTGCCTACTTTTGCGACGGCATGCTGATGTCGAGTTTCATGTCGAAAGTCACCGGACGAACCATCGACCGGGTCAGTTTCGACTTCACGTCGATTGCCGGTCCCGTATTCAGCGATGCCGAAAAACAGGGCAAGCGGGTGTACATCGTCGGCGCCACGCAAAACGAACTGGAACTGTTCATCTGCAAATTGCACGCTCGCTACCCACGGCTGCCGATTGCCGGTTACCACAACGGTTACTTCGATGCCCAACAGTTGTCGGCAATCAAGGCGGACATTTGCCTGGGTCGTGCCAACGTCCTGATCGTGGGCCTGGGCGCCGGTTTGCAGGAGCGCTTCGCGCTGAGCGCACTGAATGCCGGCTTCACCGGTGTGGCGTTTACCTGTGGCGCTTTCATTCGCCAGGAAGCCATGGCCAACGGTGTCTATTACCCCGAAGCAATCAATCGCCTGCACTTGCGGGCCTTCTATCGCATGTACCGCGAGCCGCACACGATCAGGCGCTACACGATCGACTACCCGAAAAATTTTTTGCAACTGGCGGCGTTGATTCTGCGCCACAAAGTCGCGATCAACATCACTGCGCCCTGAGCGCCGGAGAATGGCCATGCACATTATGTTCACTCTCAAGGATTTCAAGCTCGGTGGCGGTGTCGAGCGCGTCCAGCAACTCCTGGCCGGGCAGTTTCTCAAGGATGGGCAGCGCGTGAGTTTCTTCGTCATGAACGGCGAAACTCCGGATGTAGAGGGCGCGAAAATCATCGGCGGCGGCGGTACCGGGCTCCTGGGCCTGATCAAGTCGATTGTGCTGCTGCGCGGGATCATTCGTCATGAAGGCGTGACTCACCTGATCAGCGCCAAGGAGCAAGCCAACCTCTGTACCTGGGTTGCCACCCTCGGCAGCCGTTGCCAGGTCATCTACACCCGGCACACGGCGCTCGATTGCGCGGAACAGAAAACCGGTGTGTACAGCCTGCGCCTGCTCTACGCCTTGTACCTGTGTGGCAGCGGAAAAGTGGTGACGGTCTCCCGTGGCCTGCATCAAACCATTGCCCGTCTGATGCCCTGGGGACGCGAACGCATCCGCTACTGCCCCAATGCGGTGGTCAACGAGCAACTGCACATCGCCTCTCGGGCGCCATTGCCCAAGGACATGCCCCATGACTACTGGATCGCCGTGGGCCGCCTGGTCGAGCTCAAGGGTTTTCATCTGTTGCTCCAGGCCTATGCCCTGGTGATCCACAATCCGGACGTTCCCGACCTGGTGATTGTCGGTGACGGCCCGCAGCGCGAGGCGCTGACCGCTCAGGCGCGGCAACTGGGCATCGCCGACCGGGTGCACTTTACCGGCCACCTGCAAAACCCCTACCCGCAGATCCGCCATGCACGCCTGTTGATCCTCAGCTCTCTTTCCGAAGGTCAGCCCACCGTGTTGATCGAGGCAATGGCACTCGGTACACCCGTGCTCGCCAGCGACTGCCCCACCGGCCCCCGGGAGCTGCTGGATAACGGGCGACTTGGCCAACTGGTGAAAGTCAACGATGTGCCAGACCTGGCGCAAGCGCTACAGCAAAGCGTGCATCTCAGGGCGCACAGCGCAAGATCGATGACCCGCACCGTGCGTCCGTACACCAGCGCGCACGCCGCGCACGCTTACTACGCGGTGTGGGCTCAATGAAACGCCTGCTGATCATCCTGCACGACCTCAGCGCAGGCGGGGCCGAAAAAATGATGGCGCGCCTGGCCGGTGCGCTGGTCGACGCCGGCAATGACGTGACGTTGCTGATGCTCACCGGTGGCGGAGTCAACGTGGCGCTGGTCGACCCTCGGGTCAAACAGGTGGAATTGCGCAGCGCCCGCAGCGCCAGCGCGGTGCCCGCGCTGGCCAGTTTTCTGCGCCAGAACCACTTCGACGCACAACTGGCCGCCCTCACCCACGTCAACGTAGTGGCCATTGCCGCCGCTGCACTGTCGGGGACGCTGGCACGCTTGCACGTCAGCGAGCGCAATGCGTTTTCCCGGGATAAGCACGTCAATCCTGCATTGCCCGTACGCCTGGCCTATTGGTTGGCACCGCTGCTGTATCGGCTGATCCCCAACCCGGTGATTTGCGTCTCGCGCGGCGTGGCCCGGGATCTGGTCGAGACCACGGTTGCCCGCGCGCAGGACGTCACCATTGCCGACAATCCGGTACTGGACAATGACTTTCGCGACAAACCACCGGGCTGCCCGACGCATCGCTGGCTTCAGGAAAAGACCTCCCCGGTGATTGTCGCCGTGGGACGCCTGGCACCGCAGAAGGGTTTTGACATCCTGATCGAGGCGTTTGCCCGCCTACCGGTGCGCAACGCCCGGCTGATCATTTTCGGCGAGGGAGCGCTCAGGGACGACCTGCTGGCACAAGCCGCGCGCCTCGGCGTGGCGGACCGTTTCGATTTGCCGGGTTATGCCGACGACCCCATGGCCCAAGTGGCCGCCGCCGATTGTTTTGTCCTGTCGTCGCGTTTCGAGGGCAGCCCCAACGCCCTGGTCGAAGCCCTGTCCACCGGCACGCCGGTGGTCTCGACCCGTTGCCCCTATGGCCCGCAGGACATTCTCGAAGACGGCGCAGTGGCGCCGCTGGTGAGCGTCGATGACCCGCAGGCACTGGCCCAGGCCATCGGCATCGAACTGGCCCAGCCGCGGGATCGGCACCGCCAGACACGCATTGATGCCGCCGCACGGTTCATGAGCAGCCGCGCCGTGCAGACCTACCTCACCGCACTGCTAGGGAGGCAGTTGTCATGAACAAGCTGGAAGTCAGGTTTTCTACGCTACGCGATGCCTTCACACTGTTTGGTCTGCTGTTTTACTTCCAGGTGACGTCGTTTTTTCTCGGCCTGGGCAATGCGGCCGACATCGACGATGTCGCAAAAGACCTCGAAGGCAACGTGCTCAACCAGGTGTGCGGTCTGATCACCTTGCTGGTGCCGTTGTTCCTGTTCGTGCGCCACAAGGTGTTCCTGAGCAAAAGCTTTTACCGCGGCAACTTCTTTTTGCTGGCGTTCCTGATCTGCGTGGCGGCGTCGATCTTCTGGTCCGACGATCCGATGCTGAGCTTCAAGCGCTATATCGCGATGCTCAGTGTGGTGTCCTTCGCCGGGTTCATTGTCTACAACTACCGCATCGAAAGAATCGCCTTCATGCTCGGTTGCCTGATCGGTGCCATAGCCTTGATGGGGCTGATTTTCGCCGTGATCAGGCCCGATATCGCATTCGTCGCCGGCGGTATTCGTGACGGGGCCTTCAAAGGGATCTTTGCCGAGAAAAACGCCGGCGCGCGGATCAATGCCATCGGCATCCTGTTGCTGCTGCCGACGATCAGGCAACGCAAACCGCTGGCCATCCTGTATGCATTGTTCTCGCTGATAGCCATCGGCCTGGCCCAGTCCGCCACCGCGATCGCCTTGATCGTGGCCGGCGCTGCGAGCTACTGGTACTTCCTGACCCTGGTGCGGTTACGCGTCAACCGTTCGATGATGGCGTTCTTTGGCGCCACACTGGTTTATGCCTTGATTTGCGTGTTTTTGTACGGCAACTACACCTTGTTGCTGAACCTGCTCGGGCGGGACTCGTCACTCACCGACCGCACGCTGATCTGGGAACTGCTCTCGCCATTCATCGATGCCAAATTCCTCAAGGGCTACGGATACGGAGCATTCTGGGGCAGTGATGATGCCGAGATTTTCATCAAGCGCTGGGGCTACATCGGCAACGCCCATAGCGGCTACCTGGAAACCCTGCTCAACGGCGGCGTGATTCAACTGACGGCGCTGATCCTGCTGTTTGCCCACGCGCTGATCAAGCAATACCGGTCAATCACATCCGAACAGTCGGCCCAGGTGCGCACCTGTGCCCTGGTGATCATCGGGCTGTTCGTCATGACCAACTACGTGGCGTATGTGATTCCCAACTATCGCAGCGCCGAGTTCCTGGTGTTCTGCACCCTGGCCCTGTCGTTTCGGCCCGCTCACGCCACTCGCCCGCAACAGTCACCGGCAACAGGCCGGGCCCGCGCGCCCGGGCCGGCGAAGGCGTACTCCAAGGAGAAAACCTCGTGCTAGAGCAAAACCCTGCTTCAGTGCATTCAGTGTGCGTCGTGATCCCGATGTTCAACGGTGCCGACAGCATCGAGCAGACGCTGGCCTCATTGACCGGCCAGACCCGGTTGCCCGACCACGTCATCGTCATCGACGACGGTTCCAGCGATGACGGGCCGCAACGGGTCAGGGATTTTGCGGCGCCGTTTCGCCTGACACTGCTGCATCAAGCCAATGAAGGCCCGGCCAGCGCCCGCAATCATGGCCTGCGGCACACGGAAGAAACCCTGGTGGCGTTTCTCGATGCCGATGACCAATGGCATCCGCACAAGCTCGAAAAGCAACTGGCGCTGTATGACGACCTGCTCCGCCAGGGACGGCCGGTGGGGCTGATCGATTGCAACGTGATGATTGATTACAGCGACGGCACCCGGCTTGTGGAAGATCGCTACAAAAACGGCATGCATTTTTACGACTTCATCCATTGCAACATCGTCAATGGCGTTTCCGCCGTGCTGATCCGCCGCGATCTGCTCACACAACTCGGTGGCTTCGAAACCAGCCTGCGTTATTCCGAAGACCGGATGATGTGGGCCCGGATCGCCGAACACCGGGAAATCCACACGGTGCCGCAAGTCCTCGTGCGGCGGACGGTCAACGACGGCAACGTCACCGCCCAGCCGAAAAAATACTACCCGCACAAGCTCAGGTTCATCGAGCTGTTCCTCGCCCGCTACGGCGCGCAATTGAGCCGGCAACAGCGGATCGATTTCGTGCTGGGCAACCATGCGGATTTCCTCGGTGCCTTCTCCCGCTGCGGCGAGCATGCCGAGGTGATCAGCGTGTACCGGCGCATGCTGGCGCATTCCTGGCAGGCGCTGATTTTCAACCGGGGCAAACCGACCTTGCGCTACCTCTATGCGTGCGCCAGAGCCCTGGGCCGGACCGCCGAGTCAACCACCGCTCATTGAACCGGTGCCTATCATGGCCAACCATCGCCTGGTTACCCTGCTCTGGATCTTCACCGAGAAATTCGGCCTGATTTTCCTGTCGATGATCACCTTTGTCGTCTACGCGAGGTTGCTCACGCCCACGGAATTGGGCGTGGGCACGGTGATCATCGCGATTGTGGAAATGGTCGGGCTGCTTTACTCATCGGTGCTGGAAGATCCACTGGTCCGGGCCGAACGCCTGGAGGACAGGCACATCAGCACTGCGTTCTGGTTTGCCGTGCTGATCAGCCTCGCCTCCATCGTCGTCATCTCGCTGGCCGCGATGCTGTACACACCCTCGCCGGCACTGCAATGGATGACGGCGGTGGCCTCGGTGAAAATCCTCTTCACCATGATGGCGCGGGTGTATGTCGCGCAAATGCGCCGCACCAGCAATTTCAAGCGACTGGCCTCGCGCACGCTGCTGGGGAAAATCGTCGGCGGCGCCGGCGGGATTGTCGTGGCGCTCTGGGGGTTCGGTGCGTGGGCAGTGATCGCGCAGGCGCTGATCATGGAATTTGTCTGCATCGTGGTGCTGATGAACGGGGACAGGCGGCGCATCGCTTTTTGCATTGACGGGCCTTTCCTGCGGGAACTGCTCAAGACCGGAACCCCGGTGGCCATCAACGCGCTGACCACACAAACCCTGCAACGTGGCGTCACCGTGGTACTGGGCATGACCGCCGGGGCCCATGTGGTGGGCATGTTCAATCTGGCCATGCGCATCATAGACCTGCCCCGTTCGGCGATCTACAACGGACTGATGAGCTATGCCCTGCCGGTGTTCGCCCGGCGCAGCAGCGACCCGCCGCGACTGATCGGGATCATCAGCGACTCGACGGCGATCAGCGGTTTTCTGCTCACGCCGTTTTTCCTGGGGATTGCGCTGACGGCCGAGGATATCGTCCTGTTGATCTTCGGCGCCAAGTGGGCCGACGCCATTCCCATGCTGCAAGTGCTGGCGATCACCGCCGCCCTGGGCAACCTTGCCATGTACGCCACCACGGCACTGGTGGCGGTCAACCACACCCGCGTCACCCTCAAGGCCGAGGTGACCACCACCCTGCTCGCCCTCGGGCTGGTTTATCTGTTGGGCCCGACCTATGGCGGCATGGGCGCAGCCCTGGCCTTGCTGGTGCGCATGCTGCTCATCACGCCGCTGCAGATCCGCGGGCTGAACACTGCCATCGGATACGGCTGGGGCGCGTTCTTCGAGTCCGGCTACCGTAGCGTGATCGCCTCGCTGGTCATGGCGGTCACGGTGTTCTCGCTTTCCCCGCACCTGGCCTTGCAAGGCTTCTTGCACCTGGCCTGCAGCATCGCCATCGGTGCCCTGACCTATGCGCTGGCCTACAGCGTCCTGCACCCGCGCTGGCCGCAGGAATTCAAGTTGGTTTTCACTGCCCGCTGACCCTGATTTCTTCAAACAGGAGCGCCCAACATGCATAAAACCACGCTGATTACGGGCGGGGCCGGCTACATCGGTTCCCACACCGCGCTGACCCTCATCGACGCCGGCCAACACGTGCTGGTGCTGGATAACCTGAGCAACAGTTGCCACGAGCCCATCGATCGCCTGGAGCACCTGGCCCATGCCCGGGTCGACTTCATTGAAGGCGATATCCGCGATACGGCCTTGCTCGAGAGCCTCTTCAGTCAATACGACATTGACGCGGTGGTGCATTTTGCCGGCCTCAAGTCAGTGGCCAACAGCGTGAGTCATCCGCTGGACTATTACGCCAACAACGTCGTGGGCACCCTCAACCTGTGTGCGGTCATGGCGCGCTTCAATGTGTTCAAACTGGTGTTCAGTTCTTCGGCGACGGTCTACGGCGAGCCGGCGCACACACCCATCCTCGAGGATTCGGGCACTGGCTTTCCGGCCAGTCCCTATGGGCGTTCAAAGCTGATGGTCGAACAGTTGCTGACTGACCTTGCCCTCTCCGAACCGCGCTGGAGCATTGCCCTGTTGCGCTACTTCAACCCGATTGGCGCACACGAAAGCGGGCTGCTCGGCGAAGACCCCAACGGTCGGCCGAACAACCTGTTGCCCTGCCTGACCCAAGTGGCGATTGGCCGAATCCCCGAACTGACGGTGTTTGGCAACGACTACCCCACCGTCGACGGCACCTGCGTGCGGGACTACATCCACGTGGTCGACCTGGCCGAAGGACATGTCAAGGCCTTGCAGGTGTTGCACGGTGACGGCGGCGTGCACATCTGGAACCTCGGCACCGGGATCGGCTACAGCGTGCTGCAGATGATCCGCAGTTTCGAAGACGTCACCGGCGTCGGCATTCCGTTCCAGATCGCCCCGCGCCGGGCGGGCGATATTGCCCAGTGCTGGGCCGATGCCAGCAAGGCCCGGCGTGACCTGGGCTGGTGCGCCCGGCGCAACCTGGCACAGATGATCGAGGACAGCTGGCGCTGGCAATCGAGCAATCCATTCGGCTACCGCCACGCTGTCGAGTTGTCGGCCGCCCTGGCCAGGTGACTGCCGCGTCACTCCTCCATTGCCTTTCAGGGAACTCACATGCTCAGGGGATTTTGGCTGGTCTTGCTACTGGCCGCGATGGCCTGTTGTGCCCAGGCTGCGCCTTCGCGTCCGGCGACGGAGGGCCTGGTCCTGTGGCTCGATGGCGCCGATCGGTCAGCGATGTCCCTGGACCGGCAAAACCGGGTCCTGCGCTGGCTCGACAAGTCGGGCAAGTCCAACCATGCGAACGTTGACAACCCGAACGCTTCGTCGCTGCCAGAGCGCATCGACCATGGGATCAATGGCAACGCCGTGGTGCGTTTCAGTGGGGTTTCGGCATTCATCGGCAAGCAAATCCGCGAGGCGAAGGGGCCGGTCACGGTGTTTCTGGTGTCACGCCGGCTGCCCGAACAGGCCGGCGGCGATACCTGGCAGCGCCAGTTCAGCTCGCGTCCGCAGTTGGCCGATAACGACAACAGGGCGCCCAACTTCGCGCTCAGCGTGGAAAAGACCACGGCATTCGAGCCGACCCTGGACTTTCTGGAACTCAATGATGTGCCCATCGGCCCCTACGCTGTGGCGCGCAACGTGGTCGGCAGCACCGAAGTCTTGCGTGGCGACGTTGCTGAAGTGCTGGTTTATGACCGGCCGCTGATCACACAACAGGAGCGCCAGGCCGTGTTCGAGTACCTGGCGAACAAATGGTCGGTCGCCATTCCCAAGCAGGCGAATGTCTGGACCCGGGTGGGTCCGCTGGGCGCCGTGCCTGCATCGACCCATGCCAGCCTGCCACTGTCGGATCAGGCCAATGCCGGGCATTGGGTGCTCGACACGCCACTGTGCGACGACTTCAACGGCGATGCCCTCGACCGTGAGCGCTGGTACGTCAACAACGGCACGGGCACCGACTCGCTGGGACGTCGACCGGCCCTGTTCATGCCGGAAAATGCCAGCGTCGCAGACGGCAACCTCAATATCGTTTTCCGCAAGCAGACCTTGCCGCAGAAATACATCAAGTTGGGCTTCAAGGATTACACCTCGGCGATGGTGCACACCCATGACCGACGCTTGTACGGCTACTACGAAGCCCGCGCCAAACCGATGAATTCGGCCGGCTCCAGCGCGTTCTGGCTGGCGTGGACGGGACTGCCCGAAAACGCCACTGAAATCGATATTTTCGAAATCGGCGGCAAAACCGCAAACGGTGCTTTCGACCGGCTGTACAACATGAACGCGCATGTATGGGCCACGCCACAAAGCACCGAGCATTTGGCCAATGGCAGCACCTGGACCGCACCCTGGCGCCTGGCCAACGCCTTTCATGTCTACGGGTTCGACTGGCAACCCGACACCCTGCGCTGGTACGTCGATGGCGTGCTGGTCAGGGAATCGAAAAACACCCACTGGCACTTCCCGATGCAAATCGTGTTTGACAGCGAGGCCTTCTGGAACTGGTTCGGCGTCGTGGACGACGCCGACCTGCCTTCCACCTTTAGCGTGGACTACTTGAAGGTGTGGCAGCGGGGCAAATAACCGGGGCGGACTAGCTGTCCGGCGTAAATCAAGGCTCCTTCGAGTCCTGCGCCGGCGCCATATACCACTTGTCCCTTGGCACCCATTTCTCCTGTTGCGGATCACCCAGGTAGTGCGGCGACATGATCTGTACGCCGTACTCGTTGAACACATCCTGGATGTTGGCGTGCAGCATGCTCAGCAGCACCGCCCGTGGCCGTGGTTGGCTGGGGATGGCCTGGGCCACCAGCCGGTACTCGGGGTAGAAGTCCGACAACGCCGTCTGGAATACCTGCGGCGGTGGGGTTTCGAGGACGCCGGGCGTGCGTCTGGCGGCTTCCAGCAACATCCCTTCGACCTGTCGCCAGGGGGTGTCATAACCAATGGTGACCACGGTGTCGACCACATAACCGGGGCCTTGTACCACCCGTGAATAGTTCTTGGTGACGGTGCCTGTGATCATCGAGTTGGGCAGGGTCAGCACTTCGCCCAGTCCGGTACGAATGCTGGTGGTGAACATGCCCAGTTCGGTGACAGTCCCTTCGTGCTCGCCAATACGTACGAATTCACCGGGGCGCAGGGTCCTGGTGTACGTCAGGATCAACCCGGCCGCCGCCTGCCCGACGACGCTGGAAGCTCCCAGCGAGATCATCAGGCCGACCAGCACCGACAAGCCTTTGAACGCATCGGTACCGGCACCCGGCAAGTAGGGATATGCCATGGCCAGGGCAAACAGCCAGATCGCCAGTGACGTCAGGCGTTGAGTCGGCTTCAGGGTTTCGTGGTTCAGCCAGTTGAAGGTGCCCGGTGTGGCCATGCGCCGCAGTATCCGGCGAGAGAAGGCGGTCACGCCTCGCGCAATGAAGAAGATCGCCAGCGCCACGCCGAGCCCGGGGATGGCCCCGAGAATCCCTTGCAGCAAATAGTCGGCGACTTCCAGCAGATAGTTGTTAAGGCTTTCACCCCAGGGCCTGGTATAGGGAAACCGCGACAGGACAAACCCCAGCCACTCATAAGTGAGCAGCAGCACGATGACCCAGCGCAGCACTTCCAGCACGCGGCTGACCAAGGGATAGAGGAAGTTGGCGTCGATCAGCGGCACCCGCCCGACCTTCAGGGCCTGGGTGTGCCGATGCATCAGGTCGGGCAGTTTTTTCAGCAGTTTGCGCCGTAGCAAAGCCATGGCCAGGAGCAGGCCCAGATAGATACCGGTGGCGAGCAGCGCGGCGCCCAGCGACCGGAGTATCAAGTGCAGGCTTCGAGCTTCCTGGGTTTCGGCCACCACCTGACGCAGGCGTTCAGCGGCGGCTTCGGCGGCTTGCTGCACCGAGTCGAATTCGGTTTCGTCGACATCCTGGGGCGATACGATAAACGCGCGGCGCGTCCCGAGCAGCACCATGTAGCTTTTCATGATCGGATCGAGGGTGACCTTCAGGTCGTCGTCCTCGTCCAGCGCCTCACCGATCACCGCTTTCGCCCGTTTGACCCGCGAGGCCGGGGCCTCGCCGAGGAAGGTCGCGCGAAACACCATGACGCTGCGGTTGGCCACTTTCAGTTCGGCAGGCGCATCGGCCACCTGTGGTGAATCCTCGGCCCACAGCTGCAACGACCAGAACAACCCGAGAACAGTGAACAATACAACGAGCAACCTGCTCCGCATCTGTCAGATCCCTACTTCACAAATATCTGGTCGAGTGTACGTACCGCAGCGTAGTTCACCGATGAACGGTTGTCAGATTGTAGGAGCGAGCCTGCTCGCGATAAACCGGAGAGCACTGCGGGGCACCTGCCCGCCAGCGTTATCGTTGACGACCATCGCGAGCAAGCTCGCTCCTACAGGGTTTGTGCTCTCGCCGGCGACCATTGTCCTCTGTAGGAGCGAGCTTGCTCGCGATAAACCAGAGAACACCGCGGGGCACCTGCCAGCCCGCGTTTTCGTTGACGACCATCGCGAGCAAGCTCGCTCCTACAGGGTCTGTGTTCTCACCGGCGGCCATTGCCCTCTGTAGGAGCGAGCTTGCTCACGATAACCCGGAGAACACCGCGGGGCACCGTTCAGTACCTGATTCAAGGGTTGACCTGGTAACCCTTGCCCTGCAAACAACTGGTGTAAGCCGACGTAGTGTTCGCCTGCGTGGTTTTCGATTGCTCCCGGCGTTCCTGGCGCTGACGTGACGCACCGACTACGGCGCCGGCCGCCGCTGTCTCCTTGGCGCGGTTCTGGCGATAGTCCTGTTTCCTGTCATCGTCGACACGATCATAAACCTCGTCATGTTGATTGCCGCGCACCTGGGCCCCGACCGCGCCAGCGGCGGCCCCGGCAGCAGCGCCCTTGACCCGTCCGCCGGAAGGCGTGGAAGCCGTCGAGGCGCTTTGGCTGGCGGCGATGCTGTTGCATTCGTTGATGTCGGCCTGGGTTTGTTGCGAACTTTGCCCTTTCATCGGCACCACCGTTTGCGCCCATCCCGGGGCGCTCAAAACCGACAAGGCGAGACACAGACTGATAGGTGACAGTTTTTTCATGATGACCTCCGGATGAACCTGGTTCACCCCCAACAGGAGTTTAGATCAGCCCCCATCAGCCACCCGGTTACTGACCGGCGGTGAGTTCAATCTCCATGACCAGTTGGTCTTCGACCCAACGTACCGGCACGGCCTCCAGTTGCGCGCCTTTACACGGGCCGTCGATGCAGTGCCCGTCGTCGTAACGAAACATCGCGCTGTGATGGGCGCACATCAGGACCTTGCCGCGCCAGGTGCAGAACTGCTGCGGATTGAAGTCCAGCGGTACCGAGAAATGCGGGCAGCGGTTGATGTACACCCACACCTGCTCGCCCTGACGCACCGCCACCAACCCGGCGGGATGCAGTTGCTGGTGCTGTGGCAATCCCAACGCCCCGCCGTCGGCGATGTCGTCCAGTCGGCACAAGGAAATGCGGGTCATGGAAAACCGCGCAGTTCCGGATTGCCCAGGCTCCAGTGCCAGGGGCGAATCTGCAGGCTGGCGAACAGTCCCGCCTGGACATAGGGATCGTCGCGCATGAACGCTTCCACCTCCGGCAGGCTGCCCGCCTCGATGACCAGCAATGTCCCCGTCATCGCCGCGCCGGCATCATCGAGGATCGGGCCGCCGAGGCGCACGACCACCCGATGATCCCCGGTCGCACGCAAATGCGCCTGGTGACTGGGCCGCAGACGTTGGCGCAGCGCCTGGCAGTCCGAATGATCAGTGGCAAATACCGCAAAGAACTGACCCATGATTCACGCAGATTCCATGACAAATTCATAACACGCACGCTTGAACGGCACGTCCATACCCAGCCTGGCGGACACATCGTCGTGGCAGGTCATGTCTTCGTAAATCACCTGCAACGACTGTTTCACCCCAAACACTGCATCGGATTGCAGGTACGGATCATCGTGGTTGAACAGGTGCGTGACCAGTTTGCGATAGCCCGGCACATCAATCATGAAATGCAGGTGAGCTGGCCGCCACGCATGGCGGTTGGCGGCATCGAGCATGCGCCCTACCGGGCCATCGGTCGGTATCGGATAGGCCACCGGGACAATGGTGCGAATCGCAAAGCAGCCATCCGCGTCGGTGCGATAGCGCCCGCGCAGGTTGCCGAACGGCTGTTCGGTGTCCTGTCCGGAATACATGCCGTTTTCGGCGGTCTGCCAGACGTCCAGCACCGCACCGGCCAAGGCATTGCCATGGATGTCGACCACGCGCCCGCGTACCAGCGCCGTTTGCCCGGGCGTGAAGGCCATGTTTTCGCCGAACTCGCGATCCGGCATGCCATCGATGTAGAACGGCCCGAACACCGTGGTCTCGGTGGCCGTTGCGCTGTGGCGATGGTTGATCGCGTCGACCAGCATCGAAACGCCCAGGGTGTCCGACAGCAGAATGAATTCCTGGCGCACCAGGCCATCGCATTTGTGCCCGGTGTCGGTCAGAAAGCCGATGCCTTCGAACCACTCCCGTTCAGTCAATGCGACCTCGCTGACAAATGCATGCAGGTGGTGCACCAGGCTTTGCATGATCTGTTTGTAACGCGCATTCGGCGCATCATTGAAGCTGTTCACTGCCTGTCGGGAGATCAGTGATTCCATGATGTTGTCTTGATCGGTCATTGTTGTTATTCCGACGAGGATAAGAGTGGCTGGCAGATCAGGCGGGAGCCTGACCTGTCAAAGCACGGTTGAGCAGCGCCTCAATCGGGCCTTGTTCAAACGGCCGCGGGTTGTAGTAAGGGCTGGCGCAGGCGATCTGCGCGGCTTCGGCCGGGCCGTTGGCCGGGAAACCGATGTCCGCCAGGGCCAGTGGAATACCCAGCTTCTGATTCAGTGCGTACAACAAGGCACCGACCTCGCTCGCCTCACTCCCACCCAACGCGCGTGCAGCCCGTTGCAAAGGCCCCGCCGCCGCTTCGCGGTTGTAATGCGCGGCGTGGGGCAAGACGATGGCGTGCGCCTGGGCATGGGGTAAATTGAACGTGCCACCCAAGGTGTGACAGAGTTTGTGGTGCAAGGCCATGCCGACCGAACCCAGGCAAATACCTGCCAGCCAGGCGCCGTACAGCGCCTGGCTGCGCGCCTCGGGGTCATCGGGATGCTTGACCACACCCGGCAAGGCCTGCGCCAGCGAGCGAATCGACTCTTCGGCCATGAAGCCGATGATCGGGTTGGCGTCTTGGGCGTACAGCGCCTCGACCGCGTGGGCCATGGCGTTCATGCCTGAACAGGCCGAAATGTGCGCTGGCAGGGTCAGGGTCAATTGCGGGTCGTAGACCACGGTCTTGGGCAAAACCCGCAGATCCCGTCCGGTTTTTTTAAGGCGATTTTCGGTCAGCCCGTAGATCGGCGTCATCTCGGAGCCGGCGTAGGTGGTCGGCACCGCCACTATGGGCAGACCGGAATCCATCGCGATCGCCTTGCCCAGGCCGATGGTCGAGCCACCGCCAATGGCCACGCAACAATCCGCATCCAGCCGGGCTGCCTCAAGGCGCGCCGCTTGCGCCACTTCCAGCGGAACGTGCATCACGGCCTTTGGATAGACACCGGCGGCACGATCACCGAGCAACGCCGCGACCTGTTCGCCGAGTCCCTGCTGTTCCGGTGTGGTCAGGATCAGCGCGCGCCGGGCACCCAGCCGTTCGATTTCCTCGGCCAGCGCCGAGAGCTTGCCCCAGCCGAACACCACACGGGTCGGCAGGCTTTGATAGACAAAGGGATTCATGGCTGGCCTCAACGCTTGTAGTAAGGCGGGATGTTGGCGTCGACATTGACCCAGACCGAACGGGCCTCGGTGTAGTCGTGGATCGCCTCGAAGCCCATTTCCCGGCCATAGCCGGACTGACCGACTCCGCCAAACGGACTGCCCGGGTTGACCCGTTTGTAGCAGTTGATCCAGCACATGCCGGCGTGAATCGCCTCGGCCATCTTGTGTGCGCGGCTCAAATTCTGCGTCCACAGGCCGCTGCCCAGCCCGTATTCGGAGCCATTGGCGATGGCCAGGGCTTCTTCGTCGGTGCTGAAGCGCACCACAGTCACGAACGGGCCGAAGACTTCCTCCTGGCAAACGCGGTCACCGGGCTTGGCCTCGACCACTGTCGGCTCGACATAAAATCCATTGGCCAATGCTTTATCGTCCGGTGCCTTGCCGCCGGCCAGGACCTTGCCGCCCTGCTCGATGGCAATATCGATGTACGCCATCACCCGGTCGCGGTGCAGCGCCGACGTCAGTGGCCCCATTTCGGTGTCCGGGTCCAGCGGGTCGCCCAGGCGAATGGACTTGGCCAACGCAATGAAACGCTCAAGGAATTGATCAGCGATGTCTTTGTGCAGAATCAGCCGCGAACCGGCGATGCATGCCTGGCCCTGGTTGTGAAAAATCGCCCAGGCCGCGCCATTGACCGCCGCGTCCAGATTGGCGTCCTCGAACACGATGTTCGCGCCCTTGCCACCCAGTTCCAGCTGGATGCGCTTGAGGTTGCTTTGGGAGGCTTCGACGATCCGCCGCCCGGTGGCGGTCGAACCGGTAAAGGCAATCTTGCCCACATCGAGGTGTTCGGCCAGCGCTTGCCCGGCGGTATGGCCGTAGCCCGGCACCACGTTGACCACGCCCTTGGGGAAGCCGACTTCCGTCATCAGCTCGACAATGCGCAAGGTCGACAACGGGGTGATTTCCGAAGGCTTGATCACGATGGTGTTGCCCGCCGCCAGCGCCGGGCCCATTTTCCAGCTGGTGAACATCAGCGGGAAGTTCCACGGCACGATCTGCCCCACCACGCCAATCGGTTTGCGCTGCACGTAGTTGAGAAACCCGGCTTCGACCGGAATCACCGAACCTTCGATCTTGTCGGCCATACCGCCGAAATAACGGAAGCACGCTGCCGTGCGCGGCACGTCAAGGCCACGGGAATCGCGGATCGGGTGCCCGGTATTGAGGGATTCGAGCTGCGCCAGTTCTTCGCCGCACGCTTCGATCCTGTCCGCCAGTTTGAGCAAAAGGCGTCCGCGTTCGGCGGCGCCCAGCGCCGACCAGGCCGGGAAGGCGCGCTTGGCGGCGGCCACGGCGAGGTCGATGTCAGCGGCTTCGGCGGCAGCGATGCGGGTGATCAACGAACCGTCATGGGGCGACACGACGTCGATGGTGCCGCCGCCGACGGCATCCACGAAGCGGCCATCGATATAGAGCTGATTTTGCATAATGGTTTCCTCGCACCGCGCGGCTGGCGCAGTGTTTGACGAAGTGATTGCTGAACGCTTTGCCCGGCGCGAGCCGGGCCGGACACCAGGTCCTAGAACTCGATCGGATACGGCTTGAGCTCACCGCTTTCGTAGCGTTGCGGCAGGTTTGGCGTGGCGTTTTCCCAGACCATCAGCATCGAGCGTTTGGTCGAGTAGCCCTGGTGACGAATGTCCGCGGGCATGGCGCAGATGTCGCCGGCACGCATGGTGATGCGCGCACGGGGGTTGCCGTCGTCCTTGTCGCCGACGTCCCAGATGATTTCGTCGGACATCTGCAGGAACCACTCGATGCGGTCGTTGCCATGGAACACCGGCAGGATGAACTCCTCGGTGGTCGGGCAAAACAGGCTGGCCTTGCACACCGAGGTCACCGACGGGTTCCAGGTCACGTCGGAGCGCGACAGGTACTTGAACAGGTTGAAGGCATGCAGTTCGCCTTCGAAGCCTTCGGCGGCATGGACCTCCGGTTCGTCCTGCGGCACATCGATGAACTGGCGGTTGACCGGCAGGTCGTCACGCAGCGGCGAATCATCCTTCAGGCCCGGCATGCGTTTGGTGGCGATGCGCGAACGCTCGATGGCTTCGATGTTGTTGCCGTTCTTGCGCCCGAATGCGCTGCCGGTTTCTTCGGGTGCGGCGAAGGGGTCGAAGGTGGCGTTGGTCCAGTCGCGCAGGATGGCCTTGAAGGTGGCCATGATCAGCGGCGTTTCGAAGTTTTCGGTGTAATTGACCCCGGCCGCCTTGAGCGTGCCGTTGAAGGTGCCGGCGTACAGGTCGACCTTGCCGTAGTAGTTGCGGGTGCCAATGACCTGGTCAAAGTTGACCCAGCCGTAGAAAAAGCCCCAGGCCACGTCGCGCATCATGGCGCGCAGGAAGGCGTCGACCGGAATCAGGTGCGAGCGGGTCTGGCCCTTGGCCGGCCAGGTGATGCGGGCGAAATACTCGTCGCGCGACAGTTCGAAGGCGCCGAGTTTGAATGAGCGGTAGCCGGTGACGGCATGGGGCGCGCTGGCCTGGACTTCATCGTCGGCAAGGTGGACGGTGTCGGCAGCGGTTTCAAGCATGGCCATGGCGGAATTCCTCTTGTTGTTGTGGGGTGGGCGGTCGGATGTGGCAGATCACTTGAAGCAGATGTCGGCCCACTTCTCGACCGACAACGGGCCTTTGATGGTCTGCTGCAGAATCACACCCGGGCGGCTGGCTTCGAAGCGATAAGCGGTGCCGACCGGCAACAGGCACTGATGGCCGCGCTTGAGCAACACATAACCCATCGGTTTGCCGGCCGGTACGTCACCGGCCAGATGCGTGCCCTCGCCGGCTTTCAACGGCGCATCGAGCTTGAGGAAGTCCACGCGAACCTCACCGTCCATGACGATGGCGAATTCGTCGTGTGCTGCGGTGTACCAGGGCGACTGGCCTTCGGCACGGATGGACTCAACGACGTAGCCGAGGTTGAAACCCACCACGACTTTTTCAAAAGGGAGGGATTTATCCGCCACTTCGAAAATGTTGGAAAAGGCGTAGTGGCTGGCCTGGCCGCTGATGATTTCAACCGACCCTTTGGTGTAGTTGTCCAGCGAGCCGAAGACCGTTTCAATTGCAGCGCTACTCATGGTTTTCACCGTTTTGTTGTTGTAGTAACAGTGAGCCAACAGTACGTCGCACCACCCCGGCGAACAATTAGAGGACCGGCGACAACAGTGTTTGCGAAACGCAAACACTGTTGTAGGAGCTGCCGCAGGCTGCGATCTTTTGATCTTGCTTTAAAAAATCAAAAGATCGCAGCCTCGTTGCACGAGACAGCTCCTACAGGGAGTACGTGGTCGTCAGCGCACCCAGCCACGCTCCAGCAGGGGCTTGTCCCAGCATGGCTCATCGCCGAAGTTGTCCACCAGAAAGTCGATCAACGTACGCACTTTCAAGGCCCGGCGCTGGGTGGCGGGATACACCGCCGAGAAGTTGAACGAGGACAGCGCATACTCCGGCAGCACCGGAATCAGCCGGCCGCTGAGCAAGTCATCACTGGCCACCAGGGTCGGCAGACAGACAATGCACACCCCGGTCTGCGCGTAATCGCGCAGCAAATGCACGGAGTTGGAGCGCACCTGGCCCGGTAGGCTCAGCTCGACTTGCTCGTCGTCGCGGGTGAAGATCCAGCGATTGCGCGACGGATAGCCTTCGTACAGGGCGATCTTGTGTTGCAACAGTTCCTGGGGATGGGTCAGGACACCGAACTCGCCGGCGTAATCGGGCGACATGCAGAACAATCGGCGCACGCTGAACAGCTTGCGCTCGATCAGGGTTTCGGCCATGGGCGGGAACATCTGGAACGCCACGTCGAAGCCTTCCTCGATGGGGTCCACCACCCGGTCGTTGACGATCACGTCGACTTCGATGTCCGGGTACAGGCGCGTGAACTCGGCCAGCATGCGGCCGAAGTGACCAATGGCAAAACCCGGCAGCATCTGCACCCGGAGCTTGCCGGTGGGCTTGGCCCGCAGTTCGCGCATGTGTTCGGTCAGCGAGTTGAACCCGGCGACCATGTCGGCGCACTCCTTGTAGTAGGTCTCGCCCACTTCGGAAAGCCGCACATGACGCGTGCTGCGGTGGAACAGCGGCGCGTTGATGAACTGTTCCAGTTGCTGGATGCGGTGGGTGATCACCGAACGGGTCACCCCCAGTTGCTGGGCCGCCTTGGCGAAGTTGCCGGTTTCGGCCACCCGCACAAAGGCTTCGACACTGAGTAAACGATCCATGGGCAGGCTCTCGGAATTTTTGTTCTTGTATGAACAGCGAGGTTAGCCTGTCGCCACCACGTACTCCACCTCCCCGCCACCCCCTGTAGGAGCTGCCGAAGGCTGCGATCTTTTGATCTTGTTTTTTGAAGAGCAAGGTCAAAAGATCGCAGCCTTCGGCAGCTCCTACAGGGGGGGGTGGTGCTTTATGGGTGGGGGTGCACTGACAATCGTCGCTGCATCGGGAACACCTGCCAGCCCAGGCGCTCGCTGACCAACCCCCACACCCCTTGCGGCGCCTTGAGCATCATCACCACCGCGACCACGCCGAGGATGATCATGTACAGCGCACCGTACTGCGCCAGGCAACCGCGCAATACGAAGTAAATCAGCGTGCCGATCAACGGCCCTTCCAGGGTGCCGATGCCACCGATGATCACGATAAAGATCACCACCGCCGTCCAGTCCTGCAGGTTGAACGCCGCGTCCGGGGAAATCCGCAGCTTTTGCAGGAAGATCAACGCCCCAACCACGCCCGTACAACCGGCGGCCAGTACATAGACCATCAGTTTGGTACGGAACGTATCCACCCCGAGGCTGCCGGATGCCGGCTCGGAATCACGAATCGACGCCAGGGCCAGCCCCTGACGCGAGCGCAACAGGAAGTACACCACCGCCACGGCGCCGATGGCGATCGCCAGCGCGGTGAAGTAGATCAGCGTTTCGCGCCCGTCCCGGTCATTGCCGATTTGCCGCACAATCGCCGCCGGCAGGCTTTGCCCCGATCCGCCGCCAAGGCTGCTCATCTGCGCCAGGCCCAGACGGAAGACCTCCGCCACCACCCACGTGCCGATGGCGAAGTAAGCGCCGCGCAGGCGAAAAACGATCAGCGCCGTGGGAATCGCCAGCAACGCCACCAACACGCCTGAAAGCAGCACCGCGGCCAAGGGCGGCACACCGAATTGGCTCGCCAGCATGAACAGCAGATAGCCGCCCAGGCCGACGAAGGCCTGCTGCCCTACCGAGACCATGCCGGCGTAGCCCGCCAGCAGGTTCCACATTTGCGCCAACGCCAGGTAATAGGCGAACTCCACCACCAGGCGCAGGCTCGCCCGATCGGCCCACAAAGGTGCACTAAGCAAGATCAATACGCACAGGCCCAGCAACGACAGGCCGATGGTGCTGCTGGTGGTCGTGCGTTGTACGCGATAAGCGAGCGCGGGGTTGTTCAAGGCATTCATCAGTCGACACTCCGGGGAAACAGGCCACGCGGGCGCACGACCAGGATCAGCAGAAACACAAGGTGACCGGCGAGGATCTGCCAGCCGGGATCGATTTTTGCCCCCAGGGTTTGCGCAACGCCGAGAATCACTCCTCCGGCCAGCGTGCCCCACAGGCTGCCCAGGCCACCGATGATCACCGCTTCAAAGCCGTACAACAGCCGCGCCGGCCCGACCGTAGGATCAAAACTGGTGCGGATCGCCAGGAACACGCCGGCTATCGACACCACGGCCATCGCCAGCGCCATGGCGAGGCCGAAGATGTGCGCGTTGTTGACGCCCATCAGCCGTGCGGTGTGCTGGTCATCAGAGGTGGCGCGAAACGCCCGGCCCAACGATGTTTTGTAGAACAGCAACTGCAGGCCGCCAATGATCAGCAGCGCACTGCAGAACACGATCAGCGGCATGACGCCCACACTCAAACCACCGAAACCGACACTGGCGACCTCAAGATCGCCCTGGGACAGCTTCTGGCTATCAGCACTGAAGAATTCCAGCAGCACGTTCTGCACGATGATCGACAGGCCGAATGTCACCAGCAACGGCGGCAGGATGTCCGTGCCCAGCGTACGGTTGAGCAACAGCCGTTGCAGCAGATAGCCGAAACAGAACATCAGCGGCACCACGATCAGCAAGCTCGCCAACGGGCTGAACCCCAGGTGATTGACCACCAGCAGCGCCAGGTACGACGCCAGCACGATGAAGTCGCCATGGGCGATGTTGACCAGGCGCATGATGCCGAACATCAGCGACAGCCCCACCGCGAACATCGCGTACAGGCCGCCGAGCAACATGCCTTGAAGCAAAGTATTGAGCCATTCCATCACTAGATCCCGAAATACGCGGCTTTGATGTGTGCTTTGTCCGCATCCCCAGGCCGACCGGCCAGGGACACGCGCCCTTCCTGGAAGCAATAGAAGCGGTCGCACACACTCAGTGCCTGATTGATGTCCTGTTCGACGAGAATCACCGTGGTGCCGTCGGCCTTGATCGAGGGCAATGCGGCGTAGATGTCCTTGATCGTCGTCGGCGCCAGGCCCAAGCTGATTTCGTCGCACAACAGCAAGTGCGGGTTGGCCATCAGGCCCCGGCCAATCGCGACCATTTGTTGCTGGCCGCCAGACAGTGCGGTGCCCGGACGCTTGCGCAGTTTTTCCAGCACCGGGAACAACTGATAGATGCGCTTGAGCGTCCACGGTCCCGGGCGTTTGCTGTAGGCGCCGATCAGCAGGTTTTCTTCCACGCTCAGGGACGGAAACAGCTTGCGGCCCTCCGGCACCAACGCGATGCCGCGCTCCAGCACCTGATTGGCGGCCATGTCGCCAATGGCCTGACCCTTGAAATTAATGGCGCCCGGCTGGTTCTTGATCAACCCGGCCAAGGAGCGCAGGAACGTCGATTTGCCCGCGCCGTTGGAGCCGATGATCGCCACGGTTTCACCGGCCTCAAGGGTCAGGCTGATGTCGAACAGCGCTTGAAAGTCGCCGTAGCCGGCGCAGAGTTTTTCGATGGTCAGCATGCGTCAGCTCCCGATGCCCATGTAAATGTCCTGGACCCGAGGATCGGCCATCACGCTGCGCGGTTCGCCTTCGGCCAGCTTGGCGCCGAAGTTGATCACCGTCAGGCGACTGACCACCGCCAGCAAGGCGTGCACGATGTGCTCGATCCAGATAATGGCAACACCGGACTTGTGGATGCCCTGAATGGTTTCCACCAGTGCCAGGCATTCCGGTTCGGTCAGGCCTCCGGCAATTTCGTCGAGCAACAACAGGCGCGGCTGGGTCGACAAGGCCCGGGCCATTTCCAGGCGCTTGCGGTCGAGCAAGGTCAGTGAGCCGGCCAGCACGTTGGCCTTGCGCATCAGCCCAGTGAGTTCCAGCGTCTGCGCACACCATTGGCTGGCTTCGTTGTCACGCAGCCGTGCACCGAAGGTTGCGCCCACCAACAGGTTCTCGAACACGGTCATTTTCACGAACGGATGCGGAATCTGATGGGAACGGCCGATGCCCTGCTGGCAGCGCTTGAACACAGGCTCGCGGGTGACGTTGCGGCCTTCGAAATGAATCGTGCCTTTGTCCGCCGCTACGCCACCGGCGATCAGGTTGAACAACGTGCTTTTACCCGCGCCGTTGGGGCCGATGATGCCCAGGGCCTCACCCGGTTGCAGGGTCAGGTCGATGGCGTCCGTGACCTTCACCGAGCCGTAGCTTTTGTGCACATCGGTCATTTGCAGAAGTGGTTGTTGCATGGTGCACCCGTCTCCTGTCGCGCGATCAATACGTAATGGCCTGCATCTCGCCGCCCAGCGGAATCGCCGGGGCGGTGGCATTGCTGGTCACGATAAGGTCGTATTTATTGTCCTTGCCCAGTCGCCACTGGCCGCTGACCAGAGGCGTCTTGGCGACGTTCTTCACCGGCCCGCCATTCCAGTTGATCGGCCCGACCACGGTGTTGAGGTGGGTCTTGAGCAAGGCATCGCGGACCGCTTGGGCGTTGCCGATTTCTTCGGTGCGCTTGAGGATGTCCACTGCCAGTTCGAACAGGGCATGCACGAACCCCAGCGGTTGCGTCCACTGCTTGCCGGTGGCCTGGGTGAAACCCTGGGCCAATTGGCCGGCACTGGCGCCGGTCAATGACGAGCTGAACGGGTGCGTCGGGCTCCACCAGATTTCGGTCGACAGGTTGTTGCCGGCCTTGCCCAATGCCTCGACTGCCGTCGGAAACAGCAATGCCTTGCCCACCGATACGGCTTTCGGATTGAAGCCTTGCTGCCGGGCCTGGGTCCAGAACGTGCTCAGGTCCGGCGGGATGACCACGCCGGTAACGATTTCGACATCGGCCTTTTTGAACGCGGCAATCTGCGCGGAAAAATCGTCGGTCAGACTCTGGAAGCGGCCAGGATCGACTAGTTGAAAGCCCTTTTGCGCCAGTACTGGTGGGAACCCGAGCTTCTGGTCGCCCCAGGCATTGCCGTCGCCATCGTTGGGGAACAGACCGCCGACAACTTTGTTGGACGGCATCGCTCCCCACATGGCGCTGTAAGTGCCGATCACATCTTCCAGGCCCCAGAAGAAATGGTAGGTCCACTCGAAGCCTTGATCCGGCTTGCCGCCCCGGGTGAAAAACCACGGCTGCCAAGGGGCAACGGTGGAGATGCAGGGAATCTCGTTGATTTCGCACTGGTCGGACACCGGGTTGGTGGTCTCCGGGGTCGACGACACCAGCATCAGGTCGACCTGGTCCGACAGGATCAGCTCGCTCGCCACTTCCGCCGCGCGGTTGGGGTTGGACTGGCTGTCCTTGACGATGACCTCCAGGCGATAGGCCTTGCCTGCGACATTGATCGAATTTTTCAGCACTTGCTTGAGCGACTCGATGATGTAGTTGTCGGCTGCCGCAAACGGCGCCAATGGCCCGGTCTGCGGGCTGACATAACCGAGCTTGATCACCCGCTCACCGCCGATGGCAAAGGTGAACGGCATGCTTGCCAGTGCCACGCCACCGGCGGCAATGCCGGTACTGCGCAGGAAATCACGGCGGGAGAAGTCGCGGTCTAACAGGTTTTTATCGTTGTTGTCTGTCATGTAAGTACTCCAAAAGCCTGGACGAACGGGGTCGCCACGTGTGGCCGGGCCATCACGCAGGGTCAGGGGTAAAGCAGGGAAATCCGTTTAGAAGAAGAAACTGACGTCGAACGACGCGACCACTTGCGAATCCTTTTCGCCGTCGGCATAGGCATCGCGGCCGGGGCCTGAATGGATGTCGTAGCGCAGTTCCGGACGCAGGCGCACGTTGGGTGTCGGCGTCCAGGCCAGGTTGGTGGTGACGCCGTAGAAGCTGCCCCAGGTCGGATCGGGTATCCCGGTGTTCGGGTCGATGTTGGCCATCATCACGTGGACCGGGGCGTCGGTGTAGAACCACTCGGCGCGGCTGTTCCACATCAGGTTTTCGCTGAGTTTGTGGTACCAGTTCACGTCCGTGCCATACCAGGTCGCGTCGTTTTTGTTGGCAAACCCGGCGAAGGCGCCCTGCTCCTGCTTGCCGTAGTTCATCTCCAGCGCCACGCGGTTGTTCGGGTCGAGCACTTGCGTCAGGGTCAGGTAAGACGCCAGACGCTTGTAGTCGTCATCCTTGGTGCCCGCCGGCAGCGGCGAGCCACAACTGCATTCGGCGAAGCTGTCGCCAGCGCCATTGCCGTAGATGTTTTCCCAGTCGATCCAGGTGCCGAAGTCCGCCGAGCGCCAGCGCACGTTGGCGATCACGTCCGGCGAGTGGTTGGGGTCCTGCAGGTTGTTCCAGCCCTGCACCACGCCCAGTTCGAAGCCGAGCATGCTTTCGCCCGGCTCCGAAGGCAGTTTGAACGAGTACAGTGCCCCGGCATGTTTGGCCGGGCCGTGCATGAAGGAGTAAGTGTGGGTGTAGAAGTCGGTCGGTGCCGGAGATGGCAAGGCGAAACCGATTTCGTTTTCCAGCGGCGTATGGAAAATCCCGACCATCAACTCCGAACCGCCGAGCACGGGGAAGTAGAAGTTGACGTAAGCCTGGGCGACGGTGAACGCCGGATCTTCAGGCTTGTTGTCACGGTTGACGCTCAGATCTTCGTCCCAGCCGTAGGTCTTGAAGAAGCGTGCATCCTTGCCGTACAGCGCCGTGACGTTGAACCCCCAATCGGCTTCTTGCGGCATCGCGCCGGGAAACGGACCGACGCGGCCGATCACATTGCTCTTGGGTTTCTTCTCCACGGCCAGGGCGAACTGGTTGAGGTTCACACCTTCGTCGGTATTGAAGAAGCTCTGCTTGCTGACGTCATCCGTGCCGTTGTTGTTATAGATCACACCGGCCTGAGCCCAGCCGTAGATCTTGATCCCGTGTTCGCGCTCAAGGCTGTCGCCGAAGACATTACGCACCAGCGAACCCATGGGATCGTCTGCTGCCAGAGCCATAGAGGGAAACAAAACACCGGCACCCAGAACGGGCGCGAACAGGGTTGCTGCGCAAACCCATGCACGAATACTCATACCTGCCTTCCTTATTTTTATTAGGCGCCAATCCCCCGAAGGGGCATGAGGCCGAAAGCAAGGTATGACGTCTTGATGAGCCCTGGCTTGAGCTCCACCCGGTCGTTGGCAGATCGTGGTGTTCGGCGTAATGGAGGCTACAAGCCCGCCACTGCACCAACAATTCCATTCTCGGCGACTTCAGTGTTTGCGTATTCAGAACAATGCAGGCCTTTGTGGGAGCGGGCTTGCTCGCGATGGCGGTGTATCAGCCACCAATGATGTTGAATTTGAAGGCCCCTTCGCGGGCAAGCCCGCTCCCACAGGTTTTGTGGTGTTGGTCAGGCATCTGCGGCAGCACCGATCATTGTGGGAGCGAGCTTGCTCGCGATGGCGGAGGCTCGGTCAACATAGATGTTGAAGCTGATGCCCTCATCGCGAGCAAGCCCGCCCCCACAGGTTTTGTGGTGTTGGTCAGGCATCTGCGGCAGCACCGATCATTGTGGGAGCGAGCTTGCTCGCGATGGCGGTGTATCAGCCACCAATGATGTTGAATTTGAAGGCCCCTTCGCGGGCAAGCCCGCTCCCACAGGTTTTGTGGTGTTGATCAGGCATTGGTGGCCAGTGGATAGAGCTTGTCATCGAACTGCGACAGTTTCGGGAATACCAACGGCTGATCATCACTCAGGTGTTGCAGGCGCTGGCCGTAATCAACCAGAAATTGCTGGCGCGCCTCTTCGCTGATGTACGGCACATGCCAGGCCACGAAGGGCTCCAGCACATCGAAGCCGACATAAGCCAGCGTACCGCGCAGGATCGGCCGCAGCATGTCCTCCAATGGGCCGTGGATCGCGCCTTCCCCAAACATGTGTTCACGCCCGCCCAGGGTCACGGTCACCAGCGCTTTCTTGCCGGCCAATCCACCCTGATCGTAGAAACGCTTGCCGCCATAGCAGATGCCCGAGACCAGCACCCGGTCGATCCAGCCCTTGAGCATGGCCGGGGTGGAGAACCAGAAGATCGGGAAGTTGAGGATCAGCAGGTCGGCCCACAGCAGTTTGTCCAGCTCGGCCTGGATGTCTGGCGCCAGCGACTGGCTCTTCACGCCCAGGCGTTGTTCCAGGGCATAGACCAGGTACTCGGGGTTTTCCCGATTCGAGAAGTCGGCGTCGCTGGCCACCGGGTTCCAGTTCATTTTGTACAGGTCGCTGACCTGCACTTCGTGGCCCTGAGCCTGGAGCGTGGCGACGGCCTGGTCACGCAGGGCGGCGGTGAAGGATTGCGGCTCCGGGTGAGCGTGGACGATCAGTACTTTCATGGTGGTTCCTTAGACTTGTTCCAGCGAATCGGTTGAAGGTGTGCAAGCGCGTGTGGCCAGCAAGCGGTCTAGCCAGTCGGGGTCCATTTGCGGTTCGGAAGAAAACAGCAGCCCGGTGTAGTCCTGGTGCGGCGGGGTGAAGATCTGGCTGCGCGAGCCGTGGTCCACCACCCTGCCCCGTTGCATCACCAATACCTCATCGGCAATCGCCCGAACAGTGGCGACGTCATGGGTGATGAACAGATAGGCGACACCCAATTGCTGCTGGATGCGGTTGAGCAATTTCAGTACGCCTTCAGCGACCAGTTGGTCCAGGGCCGAGGTCACTTCGTCGCAAATGATCAGTTGCGGATCGGCCGCCAGGGCCCTGGCGATGCAGATGCGTTGTTTCTGCCCGCCTGACAGTTCCCGGGGTTGACGCTCCATGAAGGTCGCCGGGTCGAGTTCGATCATCTCCAGCAG
Source organism: Pseudomonas sp. B1(2018) (assembly GCF_003097365.1). Taxonomy (NCBI): domain Bacteria; kingdom Pseudomonadati; phylum Pseudomonadota; class Gammaproteobacteria; order Pseudomonadales; family Pseudomonadaceae; genus Pseudomonas; species Pseudomonas sp. B1(2018). Next base: position 272,098 of record NZ_PYUK01000001.1, on the reverse strand, counting down.
TTCGGCGACCCGGGCACGCATGGCCTTGCCCTTGAGGCCCAGATAAAACGTCAATGGCCGACCGATGATGTCGACGATGCGCTGACGCGGGTTCAGCGCGGTGTCGGGGATCTGGTAGATCATCTGGATGCGCCGCAGTTGTTCCTTGCTGCGCTGGCGAAAGTCCGCCGGCAAGGGTTCGCCGTCGTACAGCACCTGGCCGTAAGTCGGCGGCAGCAACCCGGTGATCAGCCGCGCCGTGGAGCTCTTGCCGCTACCGGATTCGCCGATCACCGCCAGGGTCTGGCCGCGATACAGCTTCAACGACACGTCGTGCAGCACCGGTTGCCGGCCATAACTGGCGCAGCTGTTGCGCAGTTCCAGCAACGGTTGTTCCTGCTGCGGGCTGGCCTTGGGCTCGGTGCGGAAGCTGCGCACCGCCCACAGCGACTTGGTGTAGTCCTCCTGCGGGTCGCCGAGCATCTTGCGGGTCTCGGCCTCTTCCACCAGTTTGCCGTGGCGCAGCACCATGATGCGGTCGGCCATCTGCGCCACCACCGCCAGGTCGTGGCTGATGTAGATCGCCGCGCTGCCATAGGTCGCCACGGCATCGCGAATGGCGGCGAGGACTTCGATCTGGGTGGTAACGTCCAGCGCCGTGGTCGGTTCGTCGAAGATGATCAGGTCCGGGTGGCAAGCCATCGCCATGGCGGTCATGACCCGCTGCAACTGGCCGCCGGAGACCTGATGCGGATAACGCTGGCCGATGGTTTCGGGGTTGGGCAAGCGCAGCACCCGATACAACTCCACCGCCTCGCGCGTGGCCTGTTCGCGACTCATGCCGCCGTTTTTCACAGCGGTTTCGACGTGCTGGTCGATCAGTCGATGGGCCGGGTTGAACGAGGCCGCCGCGCTCTGTGCCACATAGGCAATGCGCAACCCCCGGAGTTTGCGCAGGGCTTCAGGCTTGGCCTCGAGCAGGTCGATGCCGTCGAAGTGCACCGAGCCGCCGGTGATCCGGCAGCCGTCGCGGGTGTAGCCCATGGCCGACAGACCGAGGGTCGACTTGCCCGCGCCGGACTCGCCGATCAGCCCCAGCACTTCGCCCCGCTGCAGGGTCAGGTCGATGCCCTTGATCAGTGGATGCCAGGCGTCTTCGTAATGGCCTTCGATGTGCAGGTCGCGGATTTCCAGCAAAGGTTTTGTGGTCGTCATGTTCAGCATTCCTTGAGGCCGCTGGATTTGTGCAGCATCCAGTCGACGACGAAGTTGACGCTGACCGTGATCAAGGCCACGGCCAGGGCGGGCAGCAACGGACTGATGTCGCCGAAGGTGATCAGCACGGCGTTATCGCGCACCATGCTGCCCCAGTCGGCGGTGGGCGGTTGAATACCCAGGCCGAGGAACGACAAGGCGCTGATGAACAGGAACACGAAGCAGAAGCGCAGGCCGAACTCGGCAATCAGCGGCGCCGCGGCGTTCGGCAGCACCTCGCGGGTCACCAGCCAGCACAGGCCCTCACCGCGCAGGCGCGCGGCTTCGACGAAGTCCTGCACCACCACGTTCATGGCCACTGCGCGCGACAGGCGAAACACCCGGGTCGCATCCAGCAGCGCAATCACCAACACCAGCGACGTCGCCGTGGTACCGACCACGCTGAGGATCAGCAAGGCGAAGATCAGTTGCGGAATGGCCATGAGGATGTCCACCACCCGCGACAAACCCTGATCGACCCAGCCGCCCTTGATCGCCGCGATCAAGCCGCAGGACCCACCGAGCAAAAACGCCAACACCGTGGTGAGGAAGGCAATGCCCAGGGTGTTGCGCGCGCCATAGACCAGGCGGCTGAACATGTCGCGCCCCAGGTTATCGGTGCCCAACAGGAACTGCCCGCCCCACGGCTCAAAGCCCCCGCCCACCACCTGGGTTTCGCCGAACGGCGCCAACACCGGCGCGAACACCGCCACCAGTACGTACAGCAGGATCATCAACAAACCGAACTGGGCGCTCAGGGGCGCCCGCCACACGTGTTTTAACAGGCTCATGGTCTACCCCTTCGGATGCATCAGGCGTGGGTTGCTGGCAATCGACAGCACATCGGCGCTGGTGTTGAGCAGGATGTAGGTCGCGGCGAAGATCAGGCTGCAGGCCTGCACCACTGGAATGTCGCGCTTGGCCACCGAGTCCACCAGCAACTGGCCGAGCCCCGGATAGACAAACACCACTTCGACCACCACCACGCCGACCACCAGGTACGCCAGGTTCAACGCCACCACGTTGACGATGGGCGCCAGGGCATTGGGCAAGGCGTGGCGGAAGATGATCCGCGACTGGCTGATGCCCTTGAGCCGGGCCATTTCGATGTAGGGGCTGGCCAGCAGGTTGATCAGCGAGGCGCGGGTCATGCGCATCATCTGCGCGATCACCACCAGGCTCAGGGTCGCCACCGGTAACACCGAGCGTTCCAGGATCGTGCCCAACGAAGCGTCCGGCGCCAGGTTGGAAATGCTCGGGAACCAGTTGAGCTTCACCGCGAACACCAGGATCAGGATGTAGGCAACGAAGAACTCGGGGAACGACACCGCGCTCAGGGCCGAGGTGTTGAGCAAGCGGTCGAACCAGCTGTTGCGGTACAGCGCGGCGAGCATCCCCAGACACAACGCCAGCGGCACCGACACCAGGGCCGCCAGCAAGGCGAGGCTGAAGGTGTTGCCCAGGCGCGAGCCGACCAGTTCGGCGATGGGCCGCTGGTTGGCCAGCGATACGCCAAGGTCACCGTGCAACAGCTGCCAGATCCAGTGGCCGAAACGGGTCAGCGGTGGCAAGTCCAGCCCCAGTTGCGCGCGGTAGGCCGCCACGGTTTCCGGGGTGGCCGACTGGCCGAGCATGGCCTGGGCGATGTCGCCCGGGAGCATGCCGACGGCCAGGAAGATGATCACTGAAACGGCGAACAGGGACAGCAGGCCTAATGCGAGGCGCTGTCCCAACAGCTTGAAAATACTTCTCATCGTGCAGTTCCTTGAAAATAGGCACGCTTGCATAATCCTGAAAATTTCTACTGTGGGAACACGCCCCCCCTGTGGGAGCGAGCTTGCTCGCGATAGCGGACTGTCAGCCAACATTGATGTTGAATGTGCTGCCGTCATCGCGAGCAAGCTCGCTCCCACAGTTGATCTCCACAGTTCAACTTTCCGCTTTATGCCTGCCACCAGCGCTCGATCACCCGCAGGCCATCCAGTTCACCGTAGGGCGCCGTCTGCCCGCCGTGAACCACCCGGTTGGAACGCGCCGCCACGGAACTGGCGAACAGCGGCACGATCGCCCCGCCCTCGTCCCGGCACAGCGCCTGCATTTCGTTGTACATCTCGCGGCGCAGCGGGTCGTTCATTTCGCCGCGAGCGGCGTTGAGCAGTTGGTTGAAACGCGGGTTGTCCCAATGGGTTTCGTTCCAGGCCGCCCCCTTGGCGTAGCCGATGCTGAACATGCGGTCGGCGGTCAGGCTGCTGTACCAGAACGAGGTGGTGAAGGGTTGCTTCATCCACACGTTGGAGAAGAAACCATCCGCCGGTTCGCGCACCACGTCGATGTCGATCCCGGCGGCACGCGCCTGCTCCTTGAACAGCACCGAGGCGTCCACCGCGCCGGTGTAGGCCGCGTCGGAGGCTTGCAGGCGCACCTTGAGCGAATCCAGACCGGCCTTCTTCAGGTAGAAGCGCGACTTGTCCGGATCGTAGGTGCGTTGTTCCAGTGCGGTGTTGATGAAGCGGCTGCCGGGCTGGATCGGGTGGTCGTTGCCCACCAGGCCATAACCGTGCAACACCGAGGCCAGCAGGGTTTCGCGGTTGATCGCGTGCTTCATCGCCAGGCGCACATCGTTGTTCAGGAAGACCTGGCTGTCGGTGAGCATCGGGAAGGTATAGTGCTGGGCGCCCTTGGTTTCTTCGATGACCAGGTTCGGGTTGCGCTTGAGCAGCGCGACGGTTTTCAGGTCGACCTTGTTGATCACATCCACTTGCCCGGTGACCAGCGCATTGACCCGTGCCGCGCCGTCGGAGATCGCGATCAACTCGGCGCTGGCGAAGTGCGCGCGCCCCGGTTTCCAGTAATCGGGGCTGCGTTCCAGGGTCATGCGCACGCCCGGTTCGAAGTCCTTGAGGCGATAGCCACCGGTACCGGCGCCGGCCTGCCAGTCTGCCGCGCCGTCCTTGCTCGGCATGATCGCCAGGTGGTAATCGGCAACCACATAGGAGAAGTCGGCGTTGCCCGAGTGCAGTTCGAACACCACGCTGTCGCTGCCGTTGGCGCTGACCTTGGCCACGTCGCCCAGCACGGTCTTGGCTGCCGAGGTGGATTTTTCGCCCAGGTGATGCTGGATCGACGCCACCACGTCCTCGGCGGTCAGGGTCTTGCCGTTGTGGAAGGTCACGCCCTGACGAATCTTGAAAGTCCAGACACGCGCGTCCGGGGTCGAGGTCCAGCTTTCGGCCAGTTCGGGGATGGCCGTGCCGTCGACGGCAATTTCGGTCAGGGTGTTATAGACCGCCGAGAAGCCGACGAAGGTGAAGGTGTCGGACCAGGAACCCGGATCTTTCGAGTCCGTGGTGCTGCCACCCGCCAGGCCCAGACGCAACACGCCGCCCGGTTTTGGCGTGGCCTCCCCGGCAAGGGCGCCAAACGGCAGCCCCATGGAGAACGCCCCGGCCACCGCCGCGGCTGCCGCGCTGTACTTCAGGAAGTCCCTGCGCGGGAAGCTGAATTCATGGTTCGCTTGAGTAATCTTGTTTTTGTTATCGCTCATTGCATTGCCCCTGATCAAAAAGCTAATGAATTACCGGTTCAAAACCACGCAAGACACCGGGCCAGGGCCCGGTGCATACAACGTTCGAATCGCCAACCGTCACACCTGGATCGCCTTCACTTCGACGAACTCGTTGAGCCCCTCCTCACCCCACTCCCGGCCATTGCCCGATTGTTTGTAGCCACCGAACGGCGCCTGGTAATTGAACGCCGCGCCATTGAGGAAGCACTGGCCGGCGCGCATCTGCCGGCCCAGGTGCAAGGCACGCTCGGCACTGCCGGCCCAGACGCCACTGGACAGGCCGAACGGCGAGTCGTTGGCGATCTGCACCGCTTGCGCCTCGTCGGTGTAGGGAATCAGGCACAGCACCGGGCCGAAGATTTCTTCCTGGGCGATGCGCATGCGGTTGTCGACATCGGCGAACAGCGTCGGGCTGACATAGAAGCCGCGTTCGAATGCCGACGGCGCGTCACCGCCGCACAGCAGCCGTGCGCCCTCCTGTTGGCCGACCTTGATGTAATCGAGCACGGTGCGTTTTTGCCCCGCGGAACACATAGGTCCGAGGAAGCTTTGCGGATCCAGGGGATCGCCCATGCGCAGGCTCAGGGTCTCCTGCAGGGCGATTTCCACGGCTTCGGCATAGCGGCTGGCCGGCAGCAGCATGCGGGTCAGCGCGGTGCAGGTCTGGCCGGAGTTGATCATCACGTCCTGCACGCCGTAGCGCACGGCCGCGTCCAGATCCGCATCCTCAGCGATCAGCAGCGGCGACTTGCCGCCCAGCTCCAGGCACACCCGTTTCACCGAGGGCGCCGCCGCTTGGGCGACCCGTACTCCGGCGCCGGTGGAGCCGGTAAACGACACCATGTCCACGTCAGGGTGTTTGGCCAGCGCTTCGCCGACTTTCGAGCCCGGCCCGCTGACCAGGTTGAACACCCCGGCCGGCAGGCCGATGTCCTCGATCATCTGCGCCAGCAGGAAGGCATGCAGCGGGGTTTCCTGGCTCGGCTTAATCACTACGGTGCAACCGGCGGCCAGGGCCGGGGCGAGTTTGCCGATCAACTGGTGCAGCGGGTAATTCCACGGGTTGATGAACGCGCAGACGCCCACGGCCTCGCGGATCACCAGCGAATTGCCGACTTCGCGCACCTCGTCCATGAGATGAGCCAGTTCGACGTACTGCTCAAGGCCAGCGATCGGCCCGTCGACCTGCACCGAGCGGCACCATTGCACCGGCATGCCCAACTCAGTGGTGATGACCGAGGCCATCTCGTCAGCGCGGGCACGCAATTGCCCGGCCAGGGCGCGAATGTAACCGGCGCGCACGCTGGAGGGTGTGCGTGACCATGAGTCGAAGGCCCGGCGTGCAGCTGCCACAGCGTTTTCGACATCGAGTTCATCGCCCAGCGGAACACTGCCGCACACTTCCTCGGTGGCCGGGTTGATTACCTCGGCGATCCCTTGCCCCGACGGCTTTTGCCAGCGCCCATCAATGAACAATGCGTTGTGATTAAGCATGAACCTGGGCCTCCATCAATTCCTGGGCACAACGGGCAATGCGCTGGCAGGCATCGCGCAAGGGTTCGGCGCCGACCACCAGACCGAGTCGAATGTGCCCCGCCGCGCTCGGACCAAAGGCCTCGCCGGCCAATACCGACACACCGTGGCGATCGAGCAGACGGTCGGCAAACGCCTGGGCACTGAGCCCGGTCTGGCGGATGTCGAGCATCACGAACATGCCGCCGTCAGGTTTCAACGCCCGCACCCCGGGGCAATCGGCCAGGCTGTCGCACACCAGGTCGCGGCGCTGGCGATAGGCTTCGCGCATGGCCTCCAGTTCGGGCAGATTGCTTTCCAGGGCCACCACGGCAGCGTCCTGAATGAAATCCGGCGAGCCGTAGAGCATGCACAGCGCAAGGTTTTCCAGGTGCGCTGCGAGGGACGGTGGCGCCACCACCCAGCCAACGCGCCAGCCAGTCATGGCGTGGGATTTCGACAGGCTGTTGAGGGTCGCGGTGCGCTCGGCCATGCCTGGCAGGCTCGCCGGGCTGACGTGTTCGCCTTCGAACAGCAGTTCGCTGTAGACCTCGTCGGAAATCAGCCACAGGTCGTGGGCGATGCACAACTCGGCCAGAGCGGCCCAGGTGCTGCGCGGCAGACTGGCGCCGGACGGGTTGTGAGGACTGTTCAGCGCCAGGGCCCGGGTGCGCGGTGTGATGCGTGCGGCGACATCTTCAGGCAATACGCGGAAGCCGTTTTCCGAACGCACCGGCACCGGCACCACCACGGCGCCGCAGGCACCGAACACGGCTTCGTAGGTGACGTACATCGGCTCGGCGACTATCACTTCGTCACCCGGATTGAGCACGCATTGGGCCACGCTGAACAGCGCACATTGTGCCCCGGCCAGCACGGTAACCTGATCGGCCGAAACGCTTTGACCGCTGCGTTGTTGATGGCGCTTGGCAATGGCCTCACGCAGGGCACGCTTGCCGCGCACCTCGGCGTAATGGGTGTTGCCGCTCAGCAGGCTGTCGATGGCACCCTGCACGATGGGCTGTGGCGTGTCGAAATCCGGGTCGCCCACGGACAGCAGCAAAATGTCCTGGCCCTGCTCGCGCAGCGCCAGGGCGCGGTAGTGAATATCCCACGCGGCAGCGCCATCACCGGCGATGCGTTGAGTCAGATCGGAAAAGCGCATGGCTTCGTCCCCTTCAAATACAGATCAGTGCGCGCAGGCATGCTTGAGTTCGATCAAGGTCACGCCGTTACGCTTGAAGCCGTGGCGCAAGTCGGTCTGCAACTCGACCAGGCTTTGCGGCTGGTTCACCGTGCAACCGAACGCACGCGCGAGGGCAGCGAAATCCGGATTGCGCGGCAGTACGCCGATGGGTTCGATGTCCAGCCCAAGCATGTCGTCGCGGATCTGCCCCAGGGCGTCGTTGTTCCACAGCAGCACCACCAGCGGGCTGTCCAGTTCTTCGACTGCCGTCGCCAGTTCCTGCGCGGTGTAGAGGAAACCACCGTCGCCGACCAGCACCAGACCGGGCCGTTGCGGCGCGCCGAACTTGGCGCCGATCCCCGCCGGCAGGCCATAACCCAAGGTGCCGTAGCCTGTCGGGTGCAGCCAGCTGCGGATGGCCAGGCTGTCAAAGGCGTAGTTCCCCGTATACGCAAGCTGGGTCATGTCGGTGCTGATGAAAGCGTTTTCCGGCAGCTCTACAGCAATGCGGTCGAGAATCGCCTGATGGATCGACTGCAACGGGCCATGGCTGGCCTTGACCGCTTCGCGCAACGCGGCAACCGAGGCGATCGCCGTGGCGGCATCCCGCACGTCGGATGGCAGGCGCTCAAGCAAACCGCTGAGGGTTTGTTGTGCATCGCCCTGCAAGGCCACTGCGCAGGGGTAGAAGTCGTTGAATTTGCGCGGGTCGATATCGACACGCAGCAGTTCAGCGTTGAGCGGCAGGCGTTCGCGCCAGAAGTCGGTGTCGGCCATTTCGGTGCCAACCGCCAGCACCACGTCGGCCTCCGCGATCAGGTTCCAGCCCGGCTCCACACACAGGGAGGAACCGGCGTTGAGCGGTGCATCCGGTGGCAGCAGGCCCTTGCCGGCGACGCTGGTGAACAGTGGCGCAGCGAGACGCGTGCTGAGTTCACTGAGTTCCTGCGCGGCATTGAGTGCACCACCACCGGCGATGATCATCGGCCGTTTCGCGTCTTTGAGTTTGGCCACGGCTTGATCCAGCGCAGTGGCGGATGCCGGACCACGACTCGGACGACGCACCACCTCGTTGCTCCAGTCACGAGCGATCGGCGCCGACAGCACGTCCAGCGGCACCGAGATGTGCACCGGGCGCGGGCGCTCGCTGTCGAACACCGCATAGGCTCGGGCGATCAGTTCGGGAAGGTCTTCGGCGGTCAGTGCCACTGCGGAGAACGCGGTAATCGGCGCCGTCATCGCGCGCTGATCCTGACACTCGTGCAGGCTGCCCCAGCCCTTGCCGAGGCTGGCGCTGTGGTTGACGCTGGAAATCACCAGCATCGGAATCGAGTCGGCGTAGGCCTGGCCGATGCCGGTGGCGGCGTTGGTCACGCCGGGACCGGTGATGACGAAGCACACGCCGGGTTTGCCGCTGACCCGGGCATAACCGTCGGCCATGAAGCTGGCGCCCTGCTCATGACGGGTCAGCACGTGGCGAATGCCGCTGCCGGGCAAGCCGCGATACAGCTCCAGGGTGTGTACGCCGGGGATGCCGAACACGGTATCGACGCCGTAGTTGGCCAACAGGCGCACCAGGGCCTGGCCGCCGGTCAAGGTTTTGCTTTGCATGTTCATGTCCTCACTCGTGGCCGAGGCGAATCAACGCATCGACCGCAGTCGTGCCCTGGGCACCGACCAACAATGGGTTCACATCGAGTTCCAGCAATTGCGCGGCGTTTTCGCAGGCGTAGTCGGCCACGGCGCGGATCGCCGTCACCAGGGCGTCGAGGTCAGCAGGCTCGCGGCCACGGAAGCCTTGCAGCAACGGGGCGCTGCGCAGGCTGAGCAAGGCATTGCGGATCGCACCGTCGGTGGTCGGCAGCAACAGGCTGCGACTGTCCTTGAGCAACTCCACCAGAATGCCGCCGGCACCGATTACCAGCGCGAGGCCGAAATCGTTTTCGCGCTTGATGCCGACGATCAGCTCAGCCAGTGGCGGTTTGGCCATTGGCTCGAGCAACAGTTGATCGAAGGCTACGCCCGGGGCGTAGGCGGCGATGCTGGCGCGCATCTTCTCCAGCGCCGCACTCAACGCCGCGCCATCCTTGAGGTTCAGCGCCACGGCGCCGGCCTCGGTCTTGTGCGGCAGCTGTGCGCTGACGGCTTTCAAGACCAGCGGATAGCCCAGTGACTCGGCATCCTTCAGGGCCTGTTCCGGGGTGCTCAATACGCCGTTTGGCGTCGGCAGGCCGAAGGCTTTTAACGCCTGCTTGGAATCCCATTCATTGAGCAAGCGCCCCTCGCCTTCCAGCGCGTGCGGGCACAGCGGTACCAGTGCCGATTCACCCAGAGCGAGCAAGACCTGGCGATTGCGCTGATAACCCGCGATGCGGCCCCAGGCGGCCAGCCCGTCCTCGACGCCCTGCAAGGCCGCGACGCCTTGCGCGTGCAGACGCTCACGGGCGTGGGCCGGCAGCAATTCGGGAAAGGCCGAGGTGACGAAACCGGTCTTGCCGTGGCGCTGCAGTGCCGCGCAGTACAGCTCCAGCAGCAGGTCGCACTCCTTGCGCTCGCCGGTGAACTCCGACGGGTAGTCGAGCACCAGCATGGCCGCGTCGGCTTCGGTGCGCAGGGCGCTGTCGAGCATGCGGTTCAAGGCTTCGCCGTCGCCCCAGATCGCCGTGGTGAAATCCAGCGGGTTGACCAGGTTGGCGTAGGTCGGCAGCACGTGCGCGAGTTCGCCGACCTGTCCTTGATCGAGTTTCGGCAGGCCCAGTTCGTTGCGTTCGGCGTAGTCGGCAATCAGGCCGGCGTCACCACCGGAACAGGCCAGTGCGATCAGGCTGTTACCCGCTGGCAGGTTGCCGCAGGCCGCGGCCTTGAGGGTTTCGACAAAACTCACCGGGCCGCTGACACGGATCACCCCGAGACGGTCGAACAGCGCGTCGTACAGCGCATCGGAGCCGGACAGCGAACTGGTGTGACTCAGGGCCAGTTCGGCGCCGATCTGCGACACGCCGGTTTTCAGGGCGATGATCGGGATGCCCTTCTCCAGCGCCTTGTGCGCGGCGCGGGCAAAACCCGGGACGTTTTTCAGGCCTTCGAGGTGCAGGCCGATGGCGGTGACCCGCGGTTCGTCGAGCAACACGTCCATCAATTCAGCCACGCCCAGTTGCGCCTGATTGCCCACCGACGCCATGTAGGCCACCGGCAACGAGCGGTCGCTCATGGACAGGTTGTAGGCAAAGTTGCCGCTCTGGGTCAGCACCGCCACACCCTTCTCCACCGCTTTGCCGCCATGGGCCACCGGCCACAGCGCGGAGCTGTGCAGGTAGTCGAGCAGGCCGTAGCAGTTAGGGCCGAGCAAGGCCATGTCGCCAGCGGCCTTAAGCAATTGCTGTTGCAGGGCCTGGCCTTCGGCACCGGTTTCAGCGAAGCCGGAGGCGTAGCAGATCGCGCCGCCCGCGCCGATGGCGGCCAGCTCGGCCACGCAGGTCAGGGTGAGTTCGCGGTTGGTGGCGATGAACACCGCGTCCGGGCCGCAAGGCAGCTCGGCGACGCTGCGCACGCAGGGTACGCCTTCGAGGCTGTCGTGCTGCGGATTAACCAGCCACATTTGCCCTGGGTAGCCGCCTTCGGCACAGCGCTTGAGGGCGCGCGCCATGCTGCGGCCGCCGACGAACGCCAGGTGTTGCGGCGCGAGCATGCGTTTGAGGTTGTCACGAATGGTTTGGGACATGGGAGTTCTCCGGGCCGGTCAGCGCAGCAGCGGCCGCAGCAGCTCGCGGGAAATGATGTGGCGCTGGATTTCCGAGGTGCCTTCCCAGATCCGTTCGATCCGTGCGTTACGCCAGATGCGCTCCACCGGACCTTCGTCCATCAGGCCCATGCCGCCGAAAATCTGCACCGCTTCGTCGGCGGTACGGCCGAGCACTTCACTGGCGAACAGCTTGGCCATGCCGGCCTCGCCATCGGTCATGGTGCCCTGGTCCATTTTCCACGCGGTGTGCAGGGTCAGCAGTTCGGCGGCGCGGATCTGCGTGGCCATGTCGGCCAACTTGAACGACACGCCTTGGTAAGTGCCGATCGGCTGGCCGAATTGCTTGCGGTCCGCCGCCCATTGCAGCGAGACATCCAGTGCACGCTGGGCCTGACCGACGCAGTTGGCCGCGACCATCACGCGGCCGGCGGTCAGCCAGGCGTTGGCCACATCCCAACCCTTGCCGACTTCGCCCAGCACTTTGCTGGCCGGTACGCGGCAGTCGTCGAAGAACATTTCGAAGGTGTGGTAACCCCGGTTGCTCACGCACTTGGGTCCACGGCGAATGGTCATGCCCGGGGTGTTGCGGTCGACCAGGAACGAGGTCACGGCGTTACGCTTTTTGCCGTTGTGTTCGTAGGTGTCGGTCACGGCGAAGACGATGGCGAAATCGGCATGCCCGGCGTGGCTGATGAAATGCTTGCTGCCGTTGAGAATGAAGTCGTCGCCCTCACGCACGGCACGGGTCTTGATCGCATTGGCATCGGAACCGGCACCCGGCTCGGTCAGGGCGAAGCAGTCGATTTTCTCGCCCTGGATGCACGGCAACAGGTAGTCGTTGATCTGGTCGCCGGTGCAGGCCATGAGGATCTTCGACGGCCGCGCGACGAACACGTGCAGCGCCCAGGACACTTTGGACAGCTCACGTTCGATCAGCGCCTGGGACAGGTAGTCCAGGCCACCGCCGCCCACTTCTTCGGGCATGTTGAAGGCGTAGAACCCGGCGGCGATCGCCTTGCCGCGAATCTGCGCCGCCAGCTCCGGGGACACCTCGTCGGCGCGGTCGACTTGCTCTTCATAGGGCAGCAGTTCCTTCTCGACGAAGCTGCGTACCGAGTCCACCAACATTTCTTGTTCTTGGGTCAGTTGGAAATTCATGGTGCTACCTGTTGTTCGTGTGCTGAAAGAAGTGTGGGAATCAACGGCCGACGAAACGTGCCGGGCGTTTTTCCATGGCGGCACGCAGGGCTTCGTTGCCGTCTTCACTGCGCCCGCACAACAGGCCCGCGGCGAGTTCGGCTTGCAGTTGTTCCGCCAGGCTGCGGTCGGCGCCTTCGCGCATGAGTTTTTTGGTCTGGGCAAAGGCGAACGTCGGCCCGGCGGCCAGGCGTGCGGCCAGTTCGCTGGTGACCGTCAACAACTGATCGTCGGCACAGACATCGCCGACCAAGCCGGCATCGAGGGCACGGTCAGCACCCCACAGTTCATCGAGGAACAGCAGGCGCTTGGCCTGTTCGCTGCCGATCAGGCGTGGCAGGTGCCAACTGGCGCCGGCATCCGGCGAGTACGCCATGCTGGTGTAGCCGGCCTTGAAGCGTGCCGACTGGCCGGCAATGCGAAGGTCGCAACACAGGGTCAGGTCCATCCCGGCGCCGACGGCGGTACCGTTGATGGCGGCGATGGTGGGTTTTTCCAGGCTGTGCAGGCGAGTCATCAAGGCGTGGGCAGTCTCGGTCCAGCCGTAGGTTTCCAGTGCGCCCCGGGCTTCGGCATCCGCCCATTCATCGAGGTCGGCACCCGCACAGAAGCTGCGGCCACTGCCCGTCAACACCACCACACGCACCGCTGGATCGGCGTTGAAACCGTCGAGCAAGGCGTGCAGGTTTTTCAGCGTCGGAACGTCCAGCGCATTGCGCTGGGCCGTGCGATTGAGGGTGATCCAGGCAACGCCTGCTTCGACCTGGCTGAGCAGCGACGATTGAGTGGTCATGGGAATCCTCGAATTATTGTGATTGGTCTGAGGTGATGCGACTTGAGGCCATACTAAACGAGTGTTCAGTAAGGCGGCAATCGGTGGGGAAATGGGCTGTAACAGCTTTAGAAATGAGACAACCTATTGTTTTTATTGGGTTTAATTCTTTTGCTGGGGGATGGCGCGGTTGCTTTGTTACAACTTTGAACAACTGTGGACACGATGACGCAAGGATCGCAGCCTTCGGCAGCTCCTACAGGGATACAGGCGTACCCGAGCAATGTAGGAGCTGCCGAAGGCTGCGATCTTTTGATTTTGTCGGGAACACAAAACCACTGTGGGAGCGAGCTTGCTCGCGATTGCGGTGGATCAGTCAACAGTGATGTTGAACCTGATGCCGCCATCGCGAGCAAGCTCGCTCCCACAGGGAATGTGTTGGATTGAAGGAATTAAACAGTCGGCAAGCTCGGTGCCAGCACCGTCTGACGCTTGCGATGAATCAGGAAGTACGCGCCATAGCACAGCGCAATGAAGCCAAACCCCCAATACAGCGACGGACGCTGGGTTTCATCCAGGGCCAGGAACACGAACAGCGAGCAGCACAGCGTGATGCACATCAGCGGCAATACCGGGAACCAGGGTGCGCGGTATTTCAGGTCGCTGAGTTTGCCACCGTCGCGCAGGTACGCCTTGCGGAACTTGTACTGCGCCAGGGCGATGACGATCCAGGTCACGGTGCCGGACATGCCGCTCACCGCCATCAGCACCATGAACAAGGTGTCGGCGGCGACGAAGCTGGTCATCAGCGACACCAGCGCGAAGCACAAGGTGATGCTCAGCGCCCGCAACGGCACGCCACGCTTGCTCAAAGGCGACAGGCTTTTCGGCGCCATGCCGGTTTTCGACATCGCCCACAGGATGCGTGTCGAGGCATAGAGGCCGGAGTTGCCCACCGACAGGATCGCGGTGAGGATCACGAAGTTCATCAGGTCGGCGGCGTAGGGAATGCCAACCATGTCGAACACCTGCACGAACGGGCTTTCCATCAGTCCCGCCTGCTGCCACGGCACGATGGCCGACAGCACGATAATCGCCAGCACATAGAAAATCAGCACGCGGAACACCACGTTGCGCACGGCGCGGGGAATGCTCTTTTCCGGCTGGTCGGTTTCCCCGGCGGCCACGCCCATGATCTCGCAACCCTGGAACGCGTAGACCACGGTCATCATCACCGCGAACACGGCGGACAGACCGTTGGGGAACAGCGAATCGCCGATCAGGTTGGTCGCCATAGGTGCCGGTGCGCCGCTGCTCAGGGGCATCACGCCGAAGATCACCAGCACGCCGACCACGATGAAACCGAGAATGGCCGCGACCTTGATCCCCGAGAACCAGTATTCGGCTTCACCGAAAGCGCGGGTGGCCATGGCGTTGATGCCGAACAGCACCACCACGAACAGCGCCGACCAGTACCAGATCGGCACCGCCGGGAACCAGCGGGTCATCAACATGCCGGCGGCGGTGAATTCCAGGCCGACGGTGGTGGCCCAGCTCATCCAGTACACCCAGCCGATCATGAACCCGGTGGCCGGGCCGATGTATTTGGTGGCGTGAGTCTGGAACGAACCGGACACCGGCATCTGCACCGACAGTTCGCCCAGGCAGACCATCACCAGGTACATCAGGAAACCCGCGACCAGGTAAGCCAGGATCGCCTCCACCGGGCCGCCTTGGTTGATGGTCACGCCGGAGCCCATGAACAGCCCGGTGCCGATGACGCCGCCCAGGGACAGCATGAAGATGTGCCGGCTCTTGAGGGCGCGAGTCAGCTGGATGCCTTTTTGCTGGGTGCTGCGATCAGAGTTTTCGTTCATGTCGGCACCTCAGCAGTCGTTGAGGTGAACAGCGCGCGACAGGACGTCACTGCGCAGGGAGGGATCAGCTTTACGGCAATTCATTATTATTATCTCCAATAAGCTTCGAAGACCGCGCTGCGGCGGTTGCGTCGATTATTGGAAAGCCATGTAAGTTCGCGTTGACCGTAAAGATCGAAGTTGTAGAAAGTCGTAACAAATTTGTACGTCAGCTCTGCAACAGGCCTTTGAGGGTATCGATCGAGTGCTGCAATTGCTCATCCAGCGCGGTGCTCATGCGCTGGATGTCCGATTCATCGTTGGCCAACGCCAGGGTTTCCAGCGTCCTCAAGGTGCTGGCCAAGGCCCTGAAACCCAGGGAATCGCAGCTGCCGGCCAGACGGTGCGCCAGTTGCGCGACCTCTGTGCAGTCAGCGGCGGCCATGGCTTCATGCAGCGCATCGCGGTGCTGCAGGATCGAGTCGCGCAACACCGCCAGCAGGCCCTGGACCTTTTGCTCACCGAGCAAGGTGCGATGGGTCTGCAACAGCGGCCAGTCCATCGCTTCATCGCTCATCAGCGCCCCGGCGATGTGAGTACGCCCTTCCAGCACCTGGCGCAGGTTTTCCAGCTTCAAGGGCTTGGCCAGGACGCCGTCCATGCCGGCCTCCAGATAACCGCGCACCAATGCCGGTTGCACGCTGGCGGTCAGGGCGAAGATGCGCGTATGACGGTTCGGCCCGTCGCTGTGGCGGATCTGCCGGCATAACTCGACACCGCTGATGCCCGGCAGGTGCACGTCCAGCAACAGCAAATCGAAAGCCTGCGTTGTGCAGTGTTGCAGCGCCTGCTCCGCGTCGTCGGCGAGCCACACCCGATGGCCGTCACGCTGCAGCAAACCCTTGGCCACTTCCCGGTTGAGCGCCACGTCTTCGACCACCAGGATATCCAGTGCCGGCCCCGCCGCCCGAACCGCCGGGGTCTCAGCCACGCCGCTGGCCGGCTGCAAGCACAGCTCGAACCAGAAACAACTGCCGCGCCCCTCCTCGCTGTCCACGCCGATGCAGCCGCCCATCTGTTCCACCAGGTGTTTGCAGATCGCCAGCCCCAACCCGGTACCACCAAAACGTTGCGCGACTTCTTCGCTGGCCTGGGTGAAGCGCTCGAAAATCTTCGCCTGCATCGCCGGGGCTATGCCGATGCCGTCGTCAGTGACACTGACCCGCAGCCGCTGTCCCACTTGTTCGCCGGTTTCGCTGAGAAGCACCACCTGGACGCTGACTTCGCCGCCCTCGGTGAACTTGATCGCGTTGGCCAGCAGGTTGCTCAGCACCTGGCGCAGGAACTGCTCGGCGCCGTGGTGATGCTCGGCAATCCGTTGATCGACCCGGCAACTGAGGATGGTATCGTTGTTCAAGGCTCGCGGTTCCAGCAGCGTCAGCACTTCGTCGAGCAACTGGCGCAGCGAGAAATCCACCGGCTCGGGATGGCTGACGCCCTCCTCCAGCTTGGCGAAATACAGCACTTCGTTGAGGATCGTCAGCAAGCCTTCGCCGGCCTTGTGCAAGGCATCCAGGCGCTTGCCGTCCCGGGCATCCAGGCGCGCGCCGCGCAACAATTCAGCCATGCCGAGGATGCCGTTGAGGGGCGTGCGCAGTTCGTGGCTCATGGTCGCCAGGAACCGCGATTTGGCAAGGTTGGCCGCTTCCGCTTCATCCTTGGCGCGCATCAGGCTGGCGGTGCGGCGCTCGACCATTTTCAGCAGCTCGTCACGGTTGTCCTGCAAGGCCAGGCGATCGCTTTCCCGGCGCTCGATGTCGTGCAGGATCGCCCGGCGCATGTCGTCCAGGGCATGGGCCACGGTATCGATTTCGTCGCTGCCGCGGCGTTTGTCCAGTTGCAGGGGTTCCTGCCATTCACCGGCAGCGATGCGCCGGGCGAACTCGGCCATGACTTTCAGGTGTCGGGTCACCAGTCGATAAAACAAGCCCGACAAGGCAACGGCCAGACCGCAGAGAAACACCGCCATCCACAACAGGCTGGTCAAACCGGTGGCGTAGAGACGTTGGTACACCGCGCCCAGATCGGTGCTGACTTCCAGTTCACCCAGGTGGCGCAACGGGCCGGACGGCGGCTGATAGTCCAGGGCAAAGCGCTCGATACGCAGTGGTCCGACCGGCTCGGGATTGCCCTGTACCAGGTCGAAATCGGCACCGGTCAAGTGCACCCGCGCGACATCGGAGAAGTCCACCAGCCCGCGCAACTGCACGTTCAACTGCTCCTGGTTCAAGTCCCAGAGGCTGCGTTCCAGGCTGGCCAGATACCCGGCGCGGATCAGTTCCATGCGCGAATCGATGTCGCGCATTTCCCGTCGATACTCGATGTACAGTTGCACGCTGCTGGCCAGCACGGTGAAGCACAGGCTGAACAACAGAATGAACAGCAACAGGCGTCGCAACAGTCCACCGGGACGGGCACGAATCATTGCGCATCCGCCGGCAGATTGATCATGTCGCGATAGGTCACTTCGCTTTCGTTGAGCCAGCGCTCGATGTCACCGGCGTCGACCATGCGCTGCAATTGCGCATTGATCTCGGGCATGCGATTGGCCAGGGGCGAGCGCCGCGACACGGCGACCCGCAGATAGTCCACGCTCAAGGCCTTGGGCAAGGCGACGATGTCCTGGCCGCCGGGCAGGTTTTCCACGTACAACTGGCCGGTGCGCCGCTCCTGGGTGATGAAGTCGATGCGCCCGCGAATCAGCTTGCCGAAGTTCTGGTGGCTGTCGGACACCCATTCGATGTTGTTGTTGCGCGCGACCATGCGATCGAACTCCACCCCATAGCTCTCACCGAACAACAGGCCGCCACGGTAATGGGCCAGGTCGTCCAGCTGTTCGAATTTCACCGGGTGTTGACGGTTGATGAACAGCGCCACTTCTTCACGCAGTACCGGCACCGTCGAGAACAGCATGCTCTGCTCCCGTTGCGCGGTACTGTAGGCCAGCACCACATCGACCCGACCTTCGGCGGCGTCCAGCAGGCAGCGTTTCCAGTTGCCCAGCACGACCATCTCGACTTCGTACCCCAACCGGCCGAACAGGTTTTTCACCACGCTCGGCGCCAGGCCGCGCACCTGCTTGCCATCGCTCCAGGAAATCGGCGGGTACACCGGGTAATCGCAATAGCGAACCTTGTCCGCCGCGACGACATGGCCGGCCACCAGCAGCGCCAGCAGGCAAAGCCATCGCGCCATCCGGTTCAGGCCGCTACGCCGGCGGTGAACAGGTAACCGGCGCCGTGAATGGTGATGATCAACTGCGGTTCGGCCGGATCGTCGTGCAACTTGCGACGCAGACGCCCGACCAGCACGTCGATGGAGCGGTCGTTGGGCACCCATTCGCGGTTGCGGATCTGGTCCATCAATTGATCGCGGCTGAGGGTGTGGCCGCTGTTGCGCAGGAACACGCTGAGCAACTGGTATTCGCCGTGGGTCAGCAGGGTTTCGTTGCCCGATGGATCGATCAGGCGACGGCGGTCGGTGTCCAGCGCCCAATCGGCGAACTGCTTGACCGGTTTGGCCAGCGCAACGGCTGGCTGTGGCGTTTGCGCATGACGTACCCGGCGAATCAGGTTTTTCGCCCGGGACACCAGTTCCCTTGGGTTGAGGGGTTTGATCACATAGTCATCGGCGCCGCATTCGAGGCCGACAATGCGGTCGATTTCGTCGTTGCGCCCGGTGATCAGGATGATCCCGACCTCCGAACGCACCCGCAGCTCGCGGGTCAGGGTCAGGCCGTCCTTGCCCGGCAGGCGGATGTCGAGCATCACCAGGTCGACGGTCTGGCTGGCCAGGAAAGTTTCCGCCAGTTCCGCCGTGGCGGCGCAATGGACGTCGTAGCCTTCCTGGGACAGGTAGGCGTGCAGCAGATCGCGAATCAGCGGATCGTCATCGACGATCAGTACCCGAGGAGTCATCGCTTGGTGTCCGGCTCAGGCCCGAAGGCCAGTTTCTTATTAGAGTGTTTTCCCGCATCGGCGCCAGAGAGTATCCAGTGTTGAACAACTGATCAACAGTCGCTCGTCTGCACGCAAAAGCGCTGGCGTCCCCCGGCCTGCAAACCATCGACCCAGGCCTCGCAAATCTGGATGCCCTGTTCCGGGGTAAAGGTGCCGGGGTTCAGCCCGGACTCCAGCCACAGGCCGTCGAGCAAGGCGCTGAGGCTGATGGCGGCGAGGTCGGCGTCGAAATTTTCCCAGCCCTCTTCCTGGGCCAGTTCCGCCAGCACCTTGCGCAGGATGGCGCGATACTCGCCATAGGAATGATCGTGAGCCTTGTTGATGGCCTCGGCGGTTTTCACCGCGCCCCAGAACGCCAGCCAGGCATCGATCAGTTGCGGATCGAGCAGTTCGGCGGAAAACGAACCGCGAAAAAATGCCGACAACCGCTCCCGGGCATTCGGTGCGGCTTGCTCCATGGCGTCGCGCAACAAGGTCATGACCCGCCCGGTGATCGCCATGTAGGCTTCGGCCACCAGTTCATCCTTGCCGGAATAGTGATGGCTGATCAGCCCCACCGAGACCCCGGCCTCGGCGGAAATCTTGCGGATCGACGCGCCCTGGAAGCCGTGACGCTTGAGGCACACCAGCGTTGCCTCGATCAGGTTGGCTTTGCGCAGCTCCGGTTCCATGCGGGAAAAACGGGCTTCCTGGTTCATGGGCAACACGCTCCTTGGTTCAATCGTTTGGGCCTGCGCGGGTTGGCGGCGGGCTGAACGACTGTACAGCAAGAGTGGGCCATGTCTCCAGTCAAGAGCAAGCAAGATAGACCGCGGTGCCGCCATCGCTGGCAAGCCAGCTCCCACAATGTTTTCGGGTGCTCACAGATTTTGTGTACACCCACTAACCCTGTGGGAGCTGGCTTGCCAGCGATGAGGCCGGCCCGTTCAACACAAGGGCAGTGCTAGTCGCGATACCCCGGCGCCACCCGATCCAGCATCCGCAACAACGCCGCCCAGGCCAGTTGCATCGCATCCGGATCGTTCAACTCGCCCTCTTCCAACGGCCGCCCCGGATCATTGAACTGCCGCTCGGTGTGCGCGCAGACCTCGTGCGACGGCAGAACAATTTCACCGGCCGCTTGCGCGGCCAACTGGATTTCGCAGGCTTTTTCCAGGTAGTACATGCGCAGGAACGCCTGGCTCACCGTCTCGCCCACGGTCAGCAAACCATGGTTGCGCAGCATCAGGACCGACTTGTCGCCCAGGTCCGCCACCAGCCGTTGCTGCTCACTCAGGTCCAGCGCCACGCCTTCGTAATCGTGATAAGCGACGCGGCCATAGAACTCCATGGAAATCTGATTGACCGGCAACAACCCGCACTTCAACGCCGCCACCGCGCACCCGGATTTGGTGTGGGTGTGCAGCACGCACTGCGCATCCTCACGAGCACCGTGGATGGCGCTGTGAATCACGAAACCGGCCGGGTTGACCGGGTACGGCGAGGTCTCTACGGCACGGCCGTTGAGGTCGATTTTCACCAGGTTGGACGCGGTGATTTCGTCGAACATCAGCCCATACGGGTTGATCAGAAAGTGATGCTCCGGCCCCGGAATGCGCACCGAGATGTGGGTGAAGATCAGGTCGGTCATGCGAAAGTGCGCAATCAGGCGGTAGCAGGCCGCCAGTTCCTCACGCAGGCGCTGCTCGGTGGCGCTGCGCTCAGGGGCCAGGTGGCTGGCGATTTTGTTCATGGTCGGGGTTCTCCAGGGTGATCGGCTGGGCAGACAGTAAGGCTGGACGCTTGGACACGTCCAGCCATCCGCGTTTATTTGCTGGCCCAGGCGTTGAAGCGCTCTTCCAGCTCTTCGCCATGATCGACCCAGAAGCCGACGTTCATCGACAGCGCGCCCTTGAGGTTCTGCGGCGCGGTGGGCACCCATTGCGCCAGCTTGTCGTCCAGCCGTGCGGCGGCCTGGATGTTGGTCGGGCCGTAGGGGATCTGCTGCACGTAGTTGACCTGGGCGTCCGGCTGATTGGCGAAGGCGATGAAGCGCTTGGCCTGGTCCACGTGCCTGGAGCCTTTGATGATCGCCCAGTAGTCCATGCCGTACAGGCTGCCGGGCCAGACCAGGCCGAGGTGACTGCCTTTCTGCGCGGCGTCGGCGATGCGTCCGCTGTAGGTCGAGGTCATCACCACGTCGCCGGCGGTCAGCCACTGCGGCGGCTGCGCGCCCGCCTCCCACCACTGGATGTACGGCTTGAGTTCAGTGAGCTTGGCGAATGCCCGGTCCACGCCTTGCGGAGTGCCGAGTACTGTGTAGACGTCTTCGGTCTTGACCCCGTCCGCCAGCAAGGCGAATTCCAGGTTGTACACCGCACGTTTGCGCAGTCCGCGCTTGCCGGGGGTTTTCTTCACGTCCCAGAAGTCTGCCCAGGAGGTCGGGGCCTGGGCCAGTTTGTCGGTGTCGTAGGCAATCGCCACGCTCCACACCAGTGCGGCGGAACCGCATTCCTGTGCCGCTTCGGGGATCAACTGGTCGGCGTGGCCCAGGCGGGTCCAGTCCAGGCGCTCGTACATGCCCTCCTCGCAGCCGCGCATCAGGTCCGGGCCTTCGATCTGCACCACGTCCCAGTCGACGTTGCCGGTGTCGACCATCACTTTGATCTTGGCCATCTCGCCGTTGTATTCGCTCTGGATCACCTTGCTTTGATCCACGGCGGCGAAGGGTTGAAAGAACGCCACGTCCTGGGCTTTTTGTCCGGCTCCGCCGTATCCGACCACCACCATGTCCGATGCTGCCTGTGCGCTGCCCAGGCCCATGGCCACGGACAACACCAAGGGATAAAAACCGTGCTTGAGCGTGTGCGATTTCATCGAGGGTTCCTCTTGCAGGTGCCGCCCGGACAGAGGCCGGCGCAGCCCTTTTTATTGTTGTGAGGTACGGCCCGGGAGCGGGCTCGAAATGAAATTACTCCACGCCACAGTAAAAAAACAAGTTGATTTTTTACTGAAGGTAAATTTCTATAGACCAATAATAACAACACTCAAAACCTGTTACCTCTGTAGGAGCGAGCCTGCTCGCGATGGACCTGAGAACGCCGCGGGGTGTCAGGTACCCAGCGTTATCGTTGACGTCCATCGCGAGCAGGCTCGCTCCTACAAAGGTCAGCCTGCCTGGAGTACCCGCACCATGCCGACCTCGACACCTGCCTTCGCGCACCTGTTCGAACCCCTGGAAATCCGTGGCAAGCGCCTGAAAAACCGCATCATGTCCAGCGGTCACGACACCTCGATGCCCACCGACAATCTGGTCAATGAGCCATTGATCGCCTACCACCGGGCACGAGCCGAAGGCGGCGCCGGGCTCATCGTGCTGCAAGTGGCCGGTGTGCACGACAGTGCGCGCTACACCTCCCATGTGCTGATGGCCACCGACGATGCGTGCATCGAGGGCTATCGCAAACTGGCGCAAACCTGCCATGCCCACGGCACCGTGGTGTTGTCCCAGGTGTTCCATCCAGGTCGGGAGATCATGGAGTCCAGCGACGGCCTGCTGGCGGTGGCCTATTCGGCCTCGTCAGTGCCCAACGAACGTTTCCGGGTGATGCCCCGCGCCCTCGATCAGGCCATGATCGACGAGATCGTCGCCGGTTATGCCGCTGCCGCCCGCCGCCTGCATCAGGCCGGGATCGATGGCGTCGAAGTGGTTGCCAGCCATGGTTACCTGCCGGCGCAATTCATCAATCCGCGGGTCAACCGGCGCACCGATGGTTACAACGGAGATTTGGAACAGCGCTTGCGCTTCCTGCGCGAAGTCATCCAAGCCGTGCGGGCGGCGACCGACGAGCAGTTCATCATCGGCCTGCGCATTTCCGCCGACGAGCGCGACCCCGAAGGCCTGACCGAAGACGAATCCCTGGCTGCCGTACAGTCACTGCAAGCGCAGCTCGATTACGTGCACATCGTCGCCGGGACTTCGGCGTCCCTTGGCGGCGCAGTGCATATCGTGCCGCCCATGGCGATCGAAGCGGCATACCTGGCCAAGGAAGCCGGGACGTTCAAGGCTGGCTTGAACATTCCGCTGTTCGTCACCGGGCGCATCAACCAGCCCCAGGAAGCCGAGCTGATTCTGGCTCGCGGCCAGGCCGATGTGTGCGGCATGACCCGGGCGCTGATCTGCGATCCACAGATGCCGAACAAGACCGACACCGGCCGCGTCGAAGACGTGCGCGCGTGCATCGCCTGCAATCAGGCGTGCATCGGGCACTTCCACAAGGGCTTGCCGATTTCCTGCATCCAGCATCCTGAAACCGGTCGCGAGCTGATTTTTGCTGAACGCCGACAGGCGACAAATCGCAAACGCATCATGATCGCCGGCGGCGGCCCGGCCGGGATGAAAGCCGCCGCTGTCGCCGCCCAGCGCGGACATGACGTGACCCTGTACGAGGCCGGTTCACAACTGGGCGGCCAGGTGTTGCTCGCGCAGTTGCTGCCACGGCGCAGTGAGTTTGGCGGCGCCAGCACTAACCTGCAGAGGGAAATGCAGCTGGCCGGGGTGCGCGTGGTGCGCAATACCCGGGTCGACCGGGCGCTGGTGGAGCAGGAAAAACCGGACATGGTGATCATCGCCACCGGTGCCGAGCCCTACTGGCCAACCTTCGAGCGTGGCGGTGAATTGCAGGTGGTGGATGCCTGGCAGGTGTTGCGTGACGAGGTACAGATCGGCCGTTCGGTGGTGGTGGTCGACTGGCGCTGCGACTGGATCGGCCCCGGCATTGCCGAGCGCCTGGTGCGTGCCGGGCATCAGGTGCAACTGGCGGTCAATGGCACCCATTGCGGGGAGAACCTGCCGCTGTACGTGCGCGATCAACTGGCCGGCGAGCTGCATAAACTGGGCGTGCCGATCACGCCGTACGCGCGGCTGTATGGTTGCGATGACAACACGGTCTACCTGCAGCACACCGCCAGCGGCGAGCCGATGCTGATGGAGAACATCGATACGCTGGTGCTGTGCCAGGGTCACCAACCGGTGGATACCCTGGGTGCCGAGCTGCAAGGGCTGGTGGAGTTTCGCCGCATCGGCGACTGCCTGGCGCCGCGCACCGCCGAAGAAGCGATTTACGAAGGGCTGAAAGTCGCGTGGGAGCTTTAAGGCTGTTTATACTCCGGGGCTTTACATACACATGATCGCTCTGTGTAGGAGCTGCCGCAGGCTGCGATCTTTTGATCTTGTTTTTGAAAAGCAAAATCAAAAGATCGCAGCCTTCGGCAGCTCCTACAGGGGCGTAGCGTAGACCCGGGTTTGGAACTGAGCATGAGCAATAACAGCAGGAAACCGTCCGAAACCGGCAGCGCCGAACCGCACTTCCTCGGCACGCGCATTCGCGGCCTGCGAAAACGCCGGGGCATGACCCTGGCGGAACTGGCGCAACAGAGCGAACTCACCGCCGGCTACATCAGCCAGCTGGAGCGCAACCTCGCCTACCCGTCGATTCCGGCGCTGTTCAACATTGCCCGCAGCCTCGGCGTCACCATCCAGTGGTTCTTCGCCAGTGAAGCGGTCACCGCCCCCGAAGACGATGGCGTCGTGGTGCGCAAGAACAGCCGCCTGAACGTGCATTACGAAGACGGCATCGTCGACCAGTTGCTGACCCCGCAAGCCAACCGCCAACTGGAAATGCTCCACTCACGCTTCCCGCCCGGCACCTACAGCCAGCAAAGCTACAGCCACGACGGCGAAGAAGCCGGCTTTCTGCTGTCCGGCAGCTTCGAGCTGTGGGTTGGCGAGCGCCATTTCCAGCTCAATGAAGGCGACAGCTTCAGCTTTTCCAGCCAGGAACCGCACCGCTACGGCAACCCCGGCGATGTGGACGCGGTAGTGATCTGGGTGATTACACCGCCGACGTTTTAACGCCGGCCGCGCCCGATGGGCTGCGCGACACTCGCACGCTTGAGGGTGTCGCTCGGCAGCTCCTTGAACAGCGCGCGATAGCTGCTGGAAAACCGCCCCAGGTGCCAGAACGACCAGTGCATCGCCACTTCGGCCACGGTGGTTTGCGTCGGCGTGCGGCTCAGCAGTTCGCGGCGGGCGCTGTTGAGGCGGCGCAGGCGCAGCCATTGGGTCGGCGCCATGCCGGTGTAGGTCTTGAACGCATGCTGCAACTGGCGCAGTGAAACCCCGGCCACCTGGGACAATTCCAGCAGGTTGAGGTGTTCTTCCGGGGTATCCGCCGCCCATTCCCCTACCCGCTTCATGATCGCCCGCTCTCCGGCACGGCGCTGCAAGGCGCCCTGGTCGAGGCCGATACAGGCGTTGTCGAGAATGAACAGACAGTCGTCCAGCAATTGCTGGGTCAGCGCTTCGCGGCTCGGTGGATCGAAGGTCTGCGACAGGCGCGTCAGGGTCCCGCTGAGCCAGCGGCAGAACAGCGCGTTCTGCTGCGAGTTGAGCGGCGCCATGAACAGCCCTTCGAGCCGGGCGATGTCGAGGCTGTGGCGTTTTACAAACTCCGGCCCGAACACCACGGCGATTTCCTGGTAGTTCTCCGGGGTGATCCAGATGTTGCGACTTTCGCCATTCAATACGTACAGCGCGTTGTCGCCACGATCGAAACAGAACGACAACGAGCCTTGGGGCGCACTGAAATTCTGCTCGACCCGGGTGTTCATCGACTCTTCGTAAATCTCCACGCCCTGCAGATCCAGATAGCGCACCAACCCCGCGAAATGCCCCGGCGACATCTGCTGGTAATGCTGAATCCAACCCGGTGTGGCGCGGATTTGCTCGGCGACATCGGCGGTGTTGAAGGCTTGGACCTGGAGGGAATTGGAACCTGTCATGGGTGACCTTACGCACTCTTTTGGTGCGCTTTGTGCTGCTTAAAGTGGATAGATGGAACCGCAAGGCTCGCCCAAGATAGACCTCAACGCGCTACAGGGGAAGTGTCCGGCGGATGAAACCGGCCTCTCCTGGCGTTAATAAAACCAATAACGAGGTCTTTATGAATGTCCCTTTCGATCAGCTGTTCACTTGGCTGAAAGATCACAAGATTACCGAAGTCGAGTGCGTTGTCAGCGACCTGACCGGCATTGCACGCGGCAAAATTGCACCGACCAACAAGTTCCTGCATGAGCGAGGCATGCGCCTGCCGGAAAGTGTCCTTCTGCAAACGGTAACCGGGGACTTTGTCGACGACGACATCTACTACGACCTGCTCGACCCGGCCGACATCGACATGGTCTGCAAGCCGGACGCCGACGCCGTCTACGTGGTGCCGTGGGCCATCGAGCCGACCGCCATCGTGATCCACGACACCTTCGACAAGTTCGGCAACCCGATCGAACTGTCGCCGCGCAACGTGCTGAAGAAAGTCCTGCAGCTTTACACCGACAAAGGCTGGCGGCCGATTGTCGCGCCGGAAATGGAGTTCTACCTGACCCAGCGTTGCGAAGACCCGGACTTGCCGCTCAAGGCGCCGATGGGCCGTTCGGGTCGCGCCGAAAGCGGTCGCCAGTCGTTCTCCATCGACGCGGCCAACGAATTCGATCCACTGTTCGAAGACGTCTACGACTGGTGCGAACTGCAGGGCCTGGACCTCGACACGCTGATCCACGAAGACGGCCCGGCGCAGATGGAAATCAACTTCCGTCATGGCAACGCACTGGACCTGGCCGACCAGATCACCGTGTTCAAGCGCACCATGCGTGAAGCGGCGCTCAAGCACAACGTGGCGGCAACCTTCATGGCCAAGCCGGTCGGCGACGAGCCTGGCAGCGCCATGCACATTCACCAGAGCGTGGTGGACATTGCCACCGGCCAGCCGATCTTCGCCGATGCCGATGGCAACATGAGCGAGCTGTTCCTGCATCACATCGGTGGCTTGCAGAAGTACATCCCGAAAGTGCTGCCGATGTTCGCGCCGAACGTCAACTCGTTCCGCCGTTTCCTGCCGGACACCTCGGCACCGGTGAACGTCGAATGGGGCGAAGAAAACCGCACCGTCGGCCTGCGCGTACCGACGTCCAGCCCGGACGCCATGCGCGTGGAAAATCGTCTGCCGGGCGCCGACGCCAACCCGTACCTGGCCATCGCCGCCAGCCTGCTGTGCGGCTACCTGGGCATGGTCGAGCGCATCGAGCCAAGCGCCGCGGTACAGGGCCGCGCCTATGAGCGTCGCAACCTGCGCCTGCCGATCACCATCGAAGACGCCCTGACCCAGATGGAAGAGTGCGACACCATCAGCCGCTACCTGGGCAGCAAGTTCGTACGGGGCTACGTCGCGGTCAAACGCGCCGAGCACGAGAACTTCAAGCGCGTGATCAGCTCGTGGGAGCGTGAGTTCCTGATGCTTAGCGTCTGAGATCTTCACCGTCCGTAATGACCCCATCGCGAGCAAGCTCGCTCCCACATTTGAAATGCGTTCCCCTGTGGGAGCGAGCTTGCTCGCGATGAGGGCCGACAGACCACTAAAGAATCACCTGAAGAATCCAATAATTCCAAGAAGGTATCGATATGCGTCTATTGAAATCCATGGTCCCGGTCGCACTGGCAGCGATGTTCAGCACCATTGCCCAGGCTCAACCCCAGGTCAGTGTCTACAACTGGACCGACTACATCGGCGAAACCACCCTCGCCGACTTCCAGGCCAAGACCGGGATCAAGGTGATCTACGACGTTTTCGATTCCAACGAAACCCTGGAAGGCAAGCTGCTTGCCGGTCGCACCGGGTATGACATGGTCGTGCCGTCGAACCACTTCCTCGCCCGCCAGGTAAAGGCCGGCGCGTTCCTCAAGCTCGATCGCGAGCAGTTGCCGAACTTCAAGAACCTCGACCCGAAACTGCTGGCGCTGCTGGAGAAAAACGATCCGGGCAACGCCCACTCGGTGCCCTACCTGTGGGGCACCAACGGCATCGGCTACAACGTCGACAAGGTCAAGGCGGTGCTGGGCATCGACAAGATCGACTCCTGGGCCGTGCTGTTCGAACCGGAAAACATCAAGAAGCTCAGCGCCTGCGGCGTGTCGATGATGGACTCGGCGGATGAGGTGTTCCCGGCAATCCTCAACTACATGGGCATGGACCCGCGCAGCGAAAACCCTGAGGACTTCAAGAAGGCCGAAGCCAAGCTGCTGCAAATCCGTCCCTACATCACCTACTTCCACTCCTCCAAGTATGTGTCGGACCTGGCCAACGGCGACATCTGCGTGGCGTTCGGTTACTCGGGCGACGTGTTCCAGGCCGCCAACCGCGCCAAGGAAGCCAACAACGGCGTGAACATCGCCTACGCCATTCCCAAGGAAGGCGCCAACCTGTGGTTCGACCTGCTGGCCATCCCCGCCGACGCCAGCAATCCGAAAGAAGCCCACGCCTTCATCAACTACCTGCTGGACCCGCAAGTGATTGCCAAGGTCAGCGCGTCGGTCGGCTACGCCAACCCGAACCCGGCCGCCAAGCAGTACATGGACCCTGAACTGGTCAGCAACCCCGAGGTGTATCCGCCCCAGGAGGTCCTCGACAAACTCTACATCTCCACCACGCCGCCACAGTCGATCATGCGCCTGATGACCCGTTCGTGGAGCAAAGTGAAGTCCAACAAATGAATCAGTACACCCAGGAACATACCCACTCCTATTACGCGGCGTCCGCCAGGGGCATGAGGCAGCGTCCCGCGCTGACCTCGGACCTGGTGGCCGATGTCTGTGTGGTCGGCGCGGGTTTCACCGGCATCAACACCGCCATCGAGCTGGCCCAGCGTGGACTCTCGGTGGTTTTGCTGGAGGCCCGGCGGATTGGCTGGGGCGCCAGCGGGCGCAACGGCGGCCAGTTGATACGCGGCATCGGCCATGATGTCAGCGGCTTTGCCAGACATGTGGGTGCCGAAGGCGTGCAGTACCTGGAACAGGCCGGGGTCGAATCGGTGCAAGTCGTGGCCCAACGCATCCGCGAACACGGCATTGATTGCGACCTGCGCTGGGGCTTCTGTGAACTGGCCAACACCCCGGCGCATTTTGCCGGGCTGAAGGCCGAACACGCCGAATTGCTCGAGTCCGGTTACGCCCATGAAACGCGCCTGATCGAACCTGGCCAGATCCGCGAGCACGTGGTGGACTCCGGCGTTTACGCCGGCGGCCTGGTCGACATGGGCTCGGGCCACCTGCATCCGCTGAACCTGGCACTGGGCGAAGCGCAAGTCGCCGAGTCCCTTGGCGTGCAGATCTTCGAGCAAAGCCCGGTGCTGGAGTTGATCCACGGCAGCACCGTGCAGGTGCGCTGTGCCGGTGGCACCGTGCGTGCGGCCACGCTGGTGCTGGCTTGCAATGCCCACCTGGAAGAGCTGGAACCGAAGCTCAGCGGCAAGGTGCTCCCGGCCGGCAGCTACATTATCGCCACCGAACCCTTGTCGGAAGACGCCGCCAGGCAACTGATCCCGCACAACGTCGCGCTGTGCGACCAGAAAGTCGGCCTGGATTACTACCGGCTCTCGGCCGACCGGCGTCTGTTGTTCGGCGGTGCCTGTCATTACTCCGGGCGCGACCCGGCGGACATCGCGGCCTACATGCGCCCGCAGATGCTCAAGGTGTTCCCGCAACTGGCCAAAACGCGCATTGACTATCAGTGGGGCGGCATGATCGGCATCTCGGCCAACCGCTTCCCGCAGGTCGGGCGCCTGAGCCAGCACCCGAACGTGTTCTACGCCCAGGGCTACTCCGGCCATGGCCTGAACGTGACCCACTGGTGCGCGAAGTTGTTGGGCGAAGCGATCCATGCCGGGCACAGCAAAGGCTTCGACGTGTTCAGCGCGGTGCCGCACATGACCTTCCCCGGCGGACGCGCCCTGCGCTCGCCACTGCTGGCCCTGGGCATGTTCTGGTATCGGATGCGGGAAATGCTGGGTTAGACCCGGGTCGTCAACCTGCATGGCAACTGTGGCGAGGGAGCTTGCTCCCGCTCGACCGGGCTGGCGCACCAGTGCGCAGCACTCGCAAAAACGGCATTCCTTGCCGAATATTTTGGGGTCGCTACGCGACCCGGCGCGAGCAAGCTCGCTCGCCACATATCCCCGTTTGCTTCCAGCATCCTGCGCTGTCCATCCCCTTGTTTCGACTTTCGATTTGCTCAATCGCGAGGCACTTCTATATTGAGGGGGTGCTCTGAATTTCCTGCCTCTTGTTGAGCTTGACCCATGGCAACTACCGATCAGCTGATCATCTGCGAGCACTGCGACAGCGTTTACCAAAAAGTCACGCTCGCCAAACATCAGAAAACCTTGTGTACGCGCTGCGGCGGCGTGCTGCAGCGCTATAACGGCCTCACGGTGGAGCAGCGTCTGGCGTTGACCTTCACCGCGTTGATGCTGTGGATTTTCGCCAATTTCTATCCCGTGATGAGCATCAGCCTCAAAGGCTCGAAGCACAGCGCCACCCTCTGGGACTCGGTGCTGGCCCTGAGCCTGGGGCCTATCACCTTCATCGCCATGGTGGCGGCGATCGCCATGATCATCGCGCCGATCTTCCAGTTGTTGCTGCTGATCTGGGTACTGGGCTTTGCACTGGCCGGACAACGCTCACCGGGCTTCAAGCTCTGCATGCGCTGGCTGGAAACCCTGAGGCCCTGGAGCATGCTCGAAGTCTGCCTGCTGGGCGCCATGGTCGCCGTGATCAAACTCGCCGGGCTGCTTGATGTGCTACCCGGTATCGGGTTGTTTGCCCTGGCCGTGTTGAGCCTGATGATGATCCGCATCGCCGGGCGCGACATCCGCGAACTATGGGACATTGTATGAGCACGCCTCCGTACGCCGACGAGCTCAACCTGTGCCTGTGTCACACCTGCGGCCAGGCTTGCGACATGACTGGCGAACCTCACGAATGCGAGCGTTGCGGTGCGCCGCTGCACCGGCGCAAAACCAATTCCCTGACCCGCACCTGGGCCTACATGATCGCGGCCCTGGTGTTTTACATCCCGGCCAACCTGTTGCCGGTGATGAACACCGAAATGGTCGGCCATGGTGCCGACAGCACGATCATGAGCGGTGTGCTGGAGTTCTGGGAGGCCGGGGCCTGGGACATCGCCCTGATCATTTTCATTGCCAGTATCGCGGTGCCGGGCATCAAGTTCGTCGCCATCACCTTGCTGCTGGTCACCGTGCAACGCGACAGCGAGTGGGCACGCAAAGAGCGTTCGACGCTGTACCGCTTCGTCGAGGTCATCGGCTACTGGTCGATGCTCGATGTGATAGTCGTGGCCCTGGTGGCCTCGCTGGTGAAATTCCAGGCCCTGGCCGACATCGAGCCGCGCCTGGGCATTCTGTTTTTCGGTCTGGTTGTGGTGTTCACCATGCTTTCGGCAATGAGTTTCGATCCACGCATGATCTGGGATAAAGAGCGGGAAAACCCACACAATGAGGAGGTCACGGATGAAGTCGCAAGCCACTGACGGGCCGCAAGCCCCTGGGCAGGCACCGATCAAGACCCGCCGTTTCAGCGTTTCGCTGGTCTGGATCGTGCCGATCGTCGCGGTGCTGGTGGGTATTTCGCTGGTGGTTCACAGCATTCTGCAGCAAGGCCCGACCATCGTTGTCACGTTCAAGACAGGGAGCGGCCTGACCGCGAATAAAACCGAGGTCAAGTACCGTAATGTGGTGATTGGCCAAGTCTCGGATGTGGAACTGAGCGATGACCAGAAGAGTGTCAACGCCACCATCAAGCTGGCCAAGCAGGCCGAAAGCTTTACCCGCGAGGATTCGCAGTTCTGGGTCGTGCGCCCGCGCATTGGCGCGGGTGGCGTGTCCGGCATCGATACCCTGCTGTCGGGCGATTACATCGGTGCCGATATCGGTCAGGCCAACGGCCGGGCAAAACACTTCACGGGGCTGGAAAACCCGCCGCCCATCACCTATGGCGAGCCGGGCAAGCGCTTCACCCTGTTCACCCAGGACCTGGGCTCGCTGGATATCGGCTCCCCGGTCTACTATCGCAAGATCCCGGTGGGCCAGGTGGTCGCCTACGCGCTGGACCCGGATGGCAAAGGCGTGAACATCGAGCTGTTCATCCACGCCCCCAACGACAAGTACGTTACCGAAAACACGCGTTTCTGGAACGCCAGCGGCATTGATGTGAACGTCGGCGCCAACGGCTTTGCGGTCAAGACCGAATCGTTGTCCTCCCTGCTGGTGGGCGGCATTGCCTTCCGCGCACCCGACTACAGCCCTGGCGATAAACCGGCCGCTGCAGAATACGCCTACGAACTGTTCGACGACCAGCAAACCGCCCTCGCCCCGCCAAACGGCAAGCCGCAGTACCTGGCCATGCGTTTCGACCAGGCAATGCGCGGGCTCAAGGTCGATGCGCCGGTGGAATTCCTCGGTGTGGAAATCGGCAAGGTGGTGTCGGTCAATCTGGATTACGACGAGAAGCTTCGCTCCTTTCCGGTCAACGTCGGTATCGTGATTTACCCGCAACGCCTGGGCAGGGCCCACGACAAGATGCTCAAGGCGCTCAATCATGACCCCAATGACGAAGCGGGTGGCGTACGCCTGATCGGCACCTTTATCGATAACGGCCTGCGTGCCCAGGCGCGCACGGGCAATTTCCTGACCGGCCAGCTGTACATCGCCCTGGACTTCTACCCCAAGGCAGAAAAAGTCGCCTTCGATGCCACGGCGCGTCCGGTCATGATTCCGACCATTCCAGGCAGCCTCGAGCAATTGCAGGAAAAGCTCGAAGCCATGGTCGACAAGATCAACAAACTGCCGATAGAGCGAATCGCCGGCAATCTCGATGGCAATCTCGTCGAACTGCGCAAGGGCATGGCGCAATTCAACGGCAAGATCCTGCCTGGCGTGCAAAGCACTCTGTCGGACTTCAGCAAAACGATGGATACCGCCAATACGACCTTGCAATCCGCCGGTTCGACCTTGGCCGACGACTCGCCGCAACGGGAAAAACTGAATCAGACCCTGGATGAACTGGGACGCACGTCGAGATCCTTGCGTGATCTATCGGATTACCTGGGACGGCATCCGGAGTCGCTGCTTCGCGGCCGCCCGAACAATGCCCCGCCCATGGATCTGCAAGGGCCACCGCGCAATTGAGCACAGGAGCAACACCCATGGCTTTTCCGCTGAAACTCACAGTGTTCACCGCGTTGTTGCTGCTCGCCGCTTGCCGCAGTGACCCGATTCAGTTCCATACCCTGACGCCGACCCAGGTGGGCAATCATTCGACGACCACCGTCGGGGTGATTCAGATCGAGACGATAAGCTTGCCGCCCCAGGTCGATCGGGCGCAGATCGTCATTCGCGAGGGCAACAGTACCCTGGCGATCCTCGAAAGCCATTGGTGGGGTGCAACCCTCGTGGAGGAATTGCGCAGTGCACTGGCCGATCAACTGAGCAACAGTCCCGTAAAGGGCAAGTATTCGGTACGGGTCGATGTGCAGCGTTTTGACTCTGTCCCCGGTCAATATGCGCTGATGGACGTGATATGGCGTCTGCGCAGTGCCGAGCCGGGCAACAAGGCCCAGGTGATTTGCCGCAGCACCTTGCAAACGCCGTCAGGCGCAACAGTCGATGAGTTGGTACTTGCCCAGCAAAACAACATCAAACGCCTGGCCGCGCTGATCAGCCAGGCGGCCACCCGACCCCAGGCAAGCTGTCCTTCGTCCTGAAGGCCATCCATCGCCAGCAAGCTGGCGCCTACAGTTTTATTGTGGGCACACCCCTTGTGGGAGCTGGCTTGCCAGCGATGGTCGTCAACGATTACGCGGGTGAGCTGGATGAACGCGCCGCATTGGAGTCCATCGCCAGCAGGCTGGCTCCTACAGGTATTGCGTTGTTAGTGTTTCCTGGGATTGCGTGAAGAACCTTTTTTTATGGTTGCTCACGCAATTCCGGGGAGCACCTACAGAGCCCGCCGCGATCGGCCTCGTTGCTTGGTGGTGCACGTGTTCCCCTGTAGGAGCTGCCGGAGGCTGCGATCTTTTGATCTTGATCTTCAGCAATCTCCAGATCGCAAAAGCAAAATCAAAAGATCGCAGCCTGCGGCAGCTCCTACAGATATTTCGTTATCTGTGTTCCCCCGGGAATCCGTGAAGAACCTTTTCAGCGCTGCCATCCCACGCAAAAGCAAAAGATAACAATTCCCAGTAGTTAACTAATTACCCGCCACAACCTCCTCTGCAATTTTTTCACATTCCGTTCACCGTTCCGACACCTGCGCAGATTTAACTTGGGCTCCCGTTAATTCGCTGAACTTGGTTTCGGCGGAATTTTTTTGTGCTGTTTAAGGTTTTGTTCAATAGCACTTTCCCTGGCGCTTCAATGGTGGACAAACTTGGTCGACTCCGTCTTGCGTAAACCCTCTTCGCGCCTGTCCAAATCGGTCGTGGCCATTAGCGCACTGACCATCGCCGTGCTGGTAACCGGCTTTGTCCTGTGGCCGAAATCCCCGACCAACCTGGCCGAGGAAGGTGCACAGGTCCGGGCGCGGTTGCTGCAACAATGGAATGCCGGCGAGATCGCGGTGCTGGTTCGCCATGCCGAGCGGTGCGACCGTTCCAGCAACCCTTGCCTGGGCCCGGCTGACGGCATTACCCGTGTCGGCAGTGAAGCGGCCGCCGTTGTCGGGCAAGGGCTGGCACACCTGGGTCTGTCACAGACCGACATCCTGACCAGCCCTGTTACACGCACCGTGCAGACTGCGCATTACATGTTCAACAGCGACCCACGTACCCAGGAATGGCTGGCCACCTGCGGCACGACCCTGCGTAACGATGTCGTGGCGCACAAGGTGGCCCATCGCAACCTGGTGCTGGTGACCCACAGCGGTTGCATCGCGGACTTTGAACAGCAGACCGGCCTCAAACACGCGGCGAAGGACGCCGAGTACGGCAGCTCGTTGTTTGTCCACATCGATGGCAATGGGCAATTGCAAGTACTCGGCATTGTGAATGCCGAAGACTGGAATACTCTGCAACAAGAAAAAGACTGAGTCATCACTCGGCGAAAACTCTGGCAACAAGTTACTTCAAAGTTGACTGAATAACAGCTGAACAAACGGCGAGAAACATGACTTGACTTCTCGCTGTTCAATATCATCCCGCTTTTCCCTCTTGCAACTTTCATCTCTATCTTCAATCAGCCTTTTCAGCGCCAAGGTCGAGACATGACGTCAAATCAGCCACTGCCGGATTTTATCGGCCAATCTTCCCGCCTGCTCGTCCCAACGACACCGGCCAACGGGCGCTGGATGCTGTTCGCCCTGGTTCTGGCGTTCATAGCGTTCTACTTGCTGCCACTGATGAGCCACGGCCTGTGGATTCCCGACGAAACCCGTTATGCGCAGATCAGCCAGGAAATGCTGCAGAGCGGGAACTGGATCTCGCCGCACTTCATGGGCCTTCGTTATTTCGAGAAGCCGATTGCCGGGTACTGGATGATTGCCATCGGTCAGGCAGTGTTTGGCGACAACTTGTTCGGAGTGCGCATAGCGTCAGCGCTGAGCACCGGGCTGAGCGTGTGGCTGACCTGGCTGATTGCCCGGCGGTTCTGGGACGATCCGCGTAAAAGCTTTGCCTGCGCACTGTTGTACATGAGCTTCGGGCTGATTGCCGGTCAGGCCGGGTACGCCAACCTCGATCCGCAATTCACCCTGTGGGTCAACCTGAGCCTGGTTTCCCTGTGGTTTGCCATCGACAGTCGCACCACCCGTGCCCGGATGGGTGCCTGGACGGTCCTGGGCATCGCCTGCGGCATGGGCTTCATGACCAAGGGCTTCCTGGCCTGGCTGCTGCCGGCGGTGATCGCCCTGCCCTACATGCTCTGGCAGCGTCGTATTGGCGAGCTGTTGCGTTACGGGCCATTGGCTGTTGTGGTCGCCGCGGCCGTCTGCCTGCCCTGGGCACTGGCCATTCATCATCAGGAACCGGATTTCTGGAATTTCTTCTTCTGGAACGAACACGTACGCCGCTTCGCCGCCGACAACGCGCAACACGCCCGTCCGTGGTGGTTCTACCTGCCGATGCTGGTCGTTTCCACCCTGCCCTGGGCTGCGTTGTTACCAGCAACCTTCATCCAGGCCTGGAACAACAAGCGTCAGCCCGTCAGCGGTTTTCTCCTGCTTTGGTTGTTGTTGCCATTGGCGATTTTCAGCATGAGCAGCGGTAAATTGCCGACTTACATCATGCCGTGCCTGTTGCCGCTGGCGCTGCTGATGGGAGATGCCCTGACCCGCCTCCTGCAACAGGCACGGGCAAGGACGATTCGCCTAAACGGATGGCTCAACGTCGTCATTGCCACGACGGCCCTGACGGCCTTGCTGTACCTGCAACTGAGCAAAGAAATATTCGAAAACACCGAGATGTTCAGCCTATCCCTGGCGTTCATCGTGCTGCTGGGCTGGATCATCGCCAATGCCCTGCAAATCCTGCGGCCATTGACGTTATGGGCGATGCCAGCCCTCGGCATCTGGCTGCTGGTGGCACTGCTACCCGCGGCCATGCCGGGCCAGATCGTCGACAGCAAGATGCCCGACCGGTTTATCTCCGAACACCTGGACCGCCTGAACCAGACCACCACGCTGCTGAGCAACGACCTGGGGGCAGCCTCGGCCCTGTCGTGGCTGACCGGCCGACCGGAGATAGCGCTTTACAACGTCATCGGTGAAATGAAATACGGCCTGCAGGATCCTGCTGCCGCCTCGCGCAAGGTGACCCTGCAAGATGTCGGGCAATGGATGACCGAGGCGCGCAAGAGAGGCTCGGTCGGGGTGGTGATGCGGGTCAACAGCGTCGATGAGGTTCAGGAGGTCGAGGCGCTACCTGCCGACGGCACTCGTTATCAGCGTGGCAACCTGCAGGTCCTGATCTTCCCGCCAATCCAGCCCTGACAGGCAGGCCAGAAAAAGCACCACAAGGCCTGCGCCCTACGCCCCCCCGGTTGGGCCGTTGACGAAGAGTTGAAGCGGGTGGCCCCGTTCCCCGGCACACCGGCCATCACCGAGCTATCCTTTCGCAACCCCGATGAACGCCACGCGGGGCCAGCAGCAACTGGCTTCGGGGGAGTGAAAAAAGGCCGTCGGGGGCAGCGTCACATTCTCATCGACGATATCGTTTGATCGACGAGTCGAGCCACAGTGGGCACACTGCTGCTAATCTGAATGAAAATTACATGTATTAACGGTTTTTTTGACGTTATTTTCTCATTTGGATCTCTACATTCCCTGCAATTCCAGATATGCAAATGATTCGCATTGGTTAACTGGCGTTTCAATGCACATGACTTTCAAAAAATGCACCAGGAGCAGCCCGCAGAATGATTCCCAAAATCCCTTCGTTCTTGAAAAAAGCCCTGCTGGCCACCGCTTTGCTGAGCGCTGGCCAGGCCTATGCCGCTGACTCCGTCGGTCTTGTGGTGTACAACGCGCAACACGAAGGCCTGACCAAGGCCTGGGTCGAGGGCTTTACCCAGGAAACCGGTATCCCGGTCACCTTGCGCAATGGCGATGACACCGAAATGGGCAATCAGATCGTGCAGGAAGGCGCGGCCTCTCCGGCCGATGTATTCCTGACCGAAAACTCCCCGGCCATGGTGCTGGTCGACAACGCCGGGCTGTTCGCGCCTGTCGACAAAGCCACGCTGGAGCAGGTTGACCCGGCCTACCGTCCGGCCCACGGCAAATGGGTCGGGATCGCCGCACGCTCCACGGTGTTTGTGTACAACCCGAGCAAACTCTCGGAAACCAACCTGCCGAAATCGATCATGGACCTGGCCGACCCAAGCTGGAAAGGCCGCTGGGCCGCGTCGCCAGGCGGTGCTGACTTCCAGGCCATCGTCGCCGCCATCCTGCAACAAAAGGGCGAAGCCGCCACGCTGGAATGGCTCAAGGGGATGAAAACCAACTACACCAGCTACCGTGGCAACAGCGCGGTACTCAAGGCAGTGAATGCCGGACAGATCGAAAGCGGCGTGATCTACCACTACTACAGCCTGGTGGATCAGTCCAAGACCGGGGAAAACAGCAAGAACACCGCCCTGCACTACTTCAAGCACAAGGACCCGGGCGCTTTTGTCAGCATCTCCGGCGGCGGCGTCCTCGCTTCCAGCAAACACAAGGAACAAGCCCAGGCGTTCCTCAAATACATTACCGGCAAGGACGGCCAGGCTGTGCTGAAGAACGGCAAGTCGTTTGAATACGCCGTCGGCAAAGGCGCTGAATCCAACCCTAAACTTGTGCCTCTGAATCAACTCGATGCGCCGACTGTCGATGCTTCAAAACTCGACAGCAAAAAAGCCGTAGAGCTGATGACACAGGCCGGACTGCTCTAATTGATTCCTGAAACCCTGCCTGCGGAAGTCGCCGAGGCGACTCCCGCACAATTGCGTCGACGATCCCGCGGACTGTTTGCCGGGCGTGGCGGTGTATGGGTGATCGGTTTGTCGGTGCTGGTTTCGTTACTGGCACTGCTACCGATCGCTTATGTTATCGGCGTGTCCCTGCAGACAGGCTGGTCAACCGCCGTAGCCCTGGTGTTCCGCCCTCGGGTCGGTGAACTGCTGGTCAACACCGTATTGCTGGTACTGCTGACGATTCCCTTGTGTGTGGCGCTGGGCGTGACGCTGGCATGGCTGACCGAACGCACGAATCTGCCTGGGCGGCGCTGGTGGTCGTTGCTGGCCACCGCACCGCTGGCAGTGCCTGCGTTCGTTCACAGCTACGCCTGGGTCAGCCTGGTACCACCGATTCACGGCTTGTTTGCCGGCGTCCTGGTCTCGGTCATCGCCTACTTCCCGTTCCTGTATTTGCCGGTGGCGGCCACGTTGCGCCGGCTCGACCCGGCCATCGAAGACGTCGCCGAGTCCATGGGGCTCAAACCCTGGAAAGTGTTTTTCCGTGTGGTATTGCCGCAATTGCGCCTGGCGATCTGCGGCGGCGCGTTGCTGGTCGGTCTGCACCTGCTGG
This sequence comes from Pseudomonas sp. B1(2018), assembly GCF_003097365.1. Taxonomy (NCBI): domain Bacteria; kingdom Pseudomonadati; phylum Pseudomonadota; class Gammaproteobacteria; order Pseudomonadales; family Pseudomonadaceae; genus Pseudomonas; species Pseudomonas sp. B1(2018). The sequence continues at coordinate 233,077 of NZ_PYUK01000001.1, read as the reverse complement.
CCGAATATGGCTTGTACGCCATGATCCGCTTCGACACCTTTACCACCGCGATCTTCGACCAGTTCAAATCGACCTTCAACGGCGCAGCGGCGCACATGCTGGCCAGCGTGCTGGCGTTGTGTTGCCTGGCCATGTTGACGGCCGAGTCCGCCGCCCGGGGTTCGGCACGTTACGCTCGCGTCGGCTCGGGGAGCGCCCGGGAGCAACGGGTCGTGTGCCTGAAACCGGCATCCATCCTGCTCTCGTTGACGCTGCAAATCGTGACCTGTGCCCTGGCCCTGGGCGTGCCCTTGATCACCTTGGGCAAATGGCTGATCGCCGGCGGCGTGGAGGTCTGGGACACGAGCGAGTTGTTGCCTGCTTTGGAGCAAACCCTGCTGCTCGGCGTCGCCGGCGCGGCGCTGACAACGTTAGCGGCGATCCCGATTGCCTGGCTGTCGATCCGTTACCCCGGCCGTATGCAACGCGTGCTGGAAAGCTGCAACTACATCACCAGTTCCTTGCCCGGAATTATCGTGGCGTTGGCCCTGGTCACCGTCACGATCCATTTTGCCCGGCCGATTTACCAGACCACCTTCACCGTGTTGCTGGCGTACCTGCTGATGTTCCTGCCCCGCGCCCTGGTCAGCCTGCGCGCCGGCATTGCCCAGGCCCCGGTGGAACTGGAGAACATCGCCCGCAGCCTCGGCCGTTCGCCGGCCCGGGCACTGTGGCTGATCACCTTGCGCCTGGCCGCTCCCGGGGCCGCCGCCGGTGCGGCGCTGGTGTTCCTGGCGATCACCAACGAATTGACCGCTACCCTGCTGCTGGCCCCGAACGGCACGCGCACCCTGGCCACCGGATTCTGGGCCATGACCAGCGAAATCGATTACGCTGCCGCGGCGCCCTACGCCTTATTGATGGTTGTGCTGTCGCTGCCGCTGACCGGACTTCTTTATCACCAATCGAAAAAAACGGCTGGCCGATGAACACTCTTGAACTCAATGCCCTCTACAAGTCCTATGGCGCCCATTGCGCGCTGGACAACGTCAGCCTGTCGGTGCCAAGCGGCAGCCGCACAGTCATCGTCGGCCCGTCCGGCTCCGGTAAGACCACCTTGCTGCGAATGATTGCCGGCTTCGAATTCCCCGATTCCGGACGTCTTTCGCTCAATGGCCAGACCCTGGTCGACGGTACCCACGAAGTGCCGGCCCATCAACGCCTGATCGGCTACGTGCCGCAGGACGGCGCGCTTTTTCCGCACATGACCGTGGCGGCGAACATCGGCTTCGGCTTGTCGACCAAGGGTTCTGAAAAACAACAGCGCGTCGCCGAACTGATGGACAGCGTGGCGCTGGACGCGAAGATGGCCGAGCGCTGGCCTCACGAATTGTCCGGTGGCCAGCAACAGCGCGTGGCACTGGCCCGGGCATTGGCACAACAGCCACGGCTGATGCTGCTGGACGAACCGTTCTCGGCGCTCGATACCGGATTGCGCGCGGCGATGCGCAAGATGGTCGCGCGGCTGCTGGAAGACGCGGGCGTCACCACCATTCTGGTCACCCATGACCAGAGTGAAGCCCTGTCGTTCGCCGACCAGCTGGCAGTGATGCGCCAGGGCCGACTGGTACAGTCAGGGCATCCGCTGGACCTTTACCGCTATCCCGAAGACGAACAGACCGCCCTGTTCCTGGGGGATGCGGTGGTGATGCCGGCACGCATCGAGGCCGGTTGGGCTCATTGCGACCTGGGACGGATCCCGGTCAACAACCACCGCAACAACAACTCGGCGCAGATCATGCTGCGCCCCGAACAGCTGCAATTGGCCAGCATCCACCCCGGCGACCCGGAAGCCGGTGGTTGCCGGGCCGTGGTCACCGATCGGGATTTCAGCGGCAACACTTGCACGCTGACGGTCGAGCTCCAGTCATTGACCAGCCACGAGCAACCGGGACGCTCACTGCTGGTACGCAGTTCCGGCATGTACGCACCTCCCGCCGGCAGCGCGGTTCAGGTCTCGACCATTGGCCACGCCCACGTGTTGAGCGAGCTGTAAGGGTTCACAGGTCGAATCGATCCACTGCCCGACGCCGCTCGTTGTCGTCGCGCACATCGTAGTTGGCCGTGGTCTGGATGTTGCTGTGGTGCGCCAGTTTCTGCGCAATCGACAAGTCATGCTCTTCGATCACCCGGGTAATGAATGAACGCCGGAAGTCGTGGGGCATGATTTTCACCCCGACCTGCGCGCCCCGTTGCCGGGCGATGTAGTAGATCGCATGTTTGGTGATGCGCTCACGGGTGATGTGGCTGCCACGGCGGATGCGATTGAACAGAAACGGATCGTCCGGCTCGCCTTCCTTGAGCAGGGAGCGGCGCAATTCAAGCCAGGCTTGCAGTTTGGCGAAGGCCCAGGCCGGCGCGTACTTGATCAACTGCTTGTTGCCCTTGGCCGTCACCTGCAGGCTGCGCTGGGTGAAGTCGACCTGATTCAACTCCAGGTTCACCGATTCGGACTTGCGCATTCCCGAGCCGTACAAAATCCCGATGATCGCGGCATCCCGCAAGCCTTGTGGTCGCGGATCGGCGGCGCAGGCGGCCATCAGCTCCTGGATCAGCGTACGCCTGAGGTTGCGTCCCTGGGACAGCCGTGTACCGGCGATGCCCTTCACCGAGCGCATCTTCAACAGGTGCTCCTGAGAGATCAGGCTCATGCGCCACGCTTCGTTCATCACCCCGCGCACCGCGTTGACATACAGTGAAGAGGTGTTCGGCGCATAGCCATCTGAACGCAATGTAGCCACCAGTGCGATCACGTCTTCGGGCTGCAGGTTGTGCCAGGGTATCTCTTCGATATCGCAGTCTTCGAAGCCCAGGCGGTCGGCGGCGTCCTGCAACACATAGCGCATGGTCAGTTGGCTGGAGGGTGCCAGTCGCGCCAGATACAGGGTCAGCGGATTGGTCAGGGGCGTGCGAGAATCAGTTACAGGTAAGTCAATCAAACGAAACGGCCTTGAATGTAAACAGTTCAATGAAGCAACTAAGAAGAGAAATAACGATGATGTAAAAGACGCTACAACTGTAGGACCTTTCCTAAAATTCACGATAAACGGAAGAAGTCTGAACAGCGGCTTAATGGCCTTCAGATAAAATGATTCCCCAACCGTTTTTTCATGTTCCTTTCACAAAATCGGGCATAACCTTCTATAAAGTCGGCGCAACCCGAATGGACGTCCAACCTGCCGCCCACGGCGAAAAAAGTCAACCGATGCAGTTTTTTACCGCCAACCGGTAACTAGTTGATTTGATGCAAATTCTGTTTTAGCGTCTAAGCTGATTTTTGGATCCCTTTTAGCCTCAAAGGCTATTTACGTTTTCAGCCCCAGAGGTGCCCATGAGTCAGGCGTTTCTCCCTTTCTCCCGTCCCGGTATCGGTGACGAAGAAATCGCCGCCGTCGAGCAAGTATTGCGTTCCGGGTGGATCACTACCGGGCCGAAGAACCAGGCACTGGAAGAACACTTTGCCAACTACGTCGGTTGCCGGCATGCCGTGGCACTTTCCTCGGCCACTGGCGGCATGCATATTACCCTGCTGGCATTGGGCATCGGGCCCGGCGATGAAGTCATTACTCCGTCGCAGACCTGGGTGTCCACCGCCAACATGATCACCCTGCTGGGTGCCACGCCAGTGTTCGTCGACGTCGACCGCGACACGCTGATGACCGACGTGGCCATGATTGAAGCTGCGATCACGCCGCGCACCAAAGCCATCATCCCGGTGCATTACGCCGGTGCGGCATTCGATCTCGATCCGCTTTACGCCCTGGCCGACAAACACGGCATTGCCGTGATCGAAGACGCCGCCCACGCCGCAGGCACGCTATACAAAGGTCGTCACGTCGGCGCCAAAGGCACGGCCATCTTCTCGTTCCACGCAATCAAGAACATGACCTGCGCCGAAGGCGCCATGTTCGTCAGCGACGATGAAGCCCTGGCCTCGCGGGTACGCATGCTCAAGTTTCACGGGCTGGGGGTCGATGCCTACGACCGCCTGACCCACGGCCGCAAGCCCCAGGCCCAAGTGGTCGAGCCCGGATTCAAGTACAACCTGGCCGACATCAACGCGGCCATCGCCCTGGTGCAACTGGAACGCCTGGACGAGATCAACGCCAAGCGCACTCAACTGGCCCAGGCCTACTTGCAGCGCCTGGAAGGTCTGCCGGTGCAACCGCTGGCCGTCCCCGCTTATTCGCAACAACACGCCTGGCATCTGTTCATCCTGCGTATTGATGCCGAACGATGCGGGCTGGATCGCGAAGCGTTCATGAAAGCCCTCCAGGAGCAGAATATCGGCACCGGCATTCACTTCATTGCCACTCACCTGCACTCCTACTACCGCCAGCGCTACCCCAACCTGTACCTGCCCAACACCGAATGGAATTCGGCACGGCTGTGTTCGATCCCGTTGTTCCCCGACATGACCACCGATGATGTCCAGCGCGTCGTCGGCGCCATTGAAAACTGCATGGATAGAAGCCTTTGAGACCTTACCCAATCAACTTCGTGTCGATCGTCATTCCGGTCTACAACGAACAGGACAGCCTGCCGGAGTTGCTTCGTCGCACCGAAGCAGCCTGCCAGCAGTTGCACCATGCCTACGAAATCGTACTGGTCGACGACGGCAGCCGCGACGACTCCGCACAGATCCTGGAAGACGCCGCGTCGCGCGAAGGCAGCCCGGTGGTGGCCGTCATCCTCAACCGCAACTACGGCCAGCACGCGGCGATCATGGCCGGTTTCGAACAATGCAAGGGCGATGTCGTCATCACCCTCGATGCCGACCTGCAAAACCCGCCCGAAGAAATCCCGCGGCTGATCGAACAGGCCGAGCTGGGTTATGACGTCGTCGCGACGGTGCGCAACAACCGCCAGGACTCGGCGTTGCGCCGCTGGCCATCAAAGTTGATCAACCTCGCCGTGCAACGCTCCACCGGCGTGGCCATGAGCGACTACGGCTGCATGCTGCGCGCCTACCGACGCACCATCGTCGACGCGATGCTCGCCTGCCGTGAACGCAGCACCTTCATTCCGATCCTGGCCAACAGCTTTGCCCGCCACACCACGGAAATCCTCGTGACCCACGCCGAGCGTGAACACGGCGATTCCAAGTACAGCCCGATGCGCCTGATCAACCTGATGTTCGACCTGGTCACCTGCATGACCACCACGCCCCTGCGACTGCTGAGCATCGTCGGCGTCGGCATGGCGGCCCTGGGCATGCTGTTCGCCATCGCCCTGGTCCTTTTGCGCCTGGTGTTCGGGGCCGGCTGGGCCGGTGGCGGTACCTTCGTCCTGTTCGCCGTGCTGTTCGTCTTCACCGGTGGTCAATTCATCGGCATGGGCCTGTTGGGTGAATACCTGGGCCGCATGTACAGCGACGTGCGCGCACGTCCGCGCTTCTTCATTGAAAAGGTGCTGCGCAGCCAGCCCGCCTCCCCTGCTTCCGTTGTCACCGTCGACGGCCTAACTTCCACTTCTTCAGATCAGGTTCCTTCATGAGTGCAAAAGCTGTTGTCTTCGCCTATCACGATATTGGCTGTGCCGGCATCGAATCCCTGCTCTCCTCGGGTTTCGAGATCGCTGCGGTGTTCACCCACGCCGACGATCCGAAGGAGAACGCCTTCTACGGCTCCGTCGCGCAGCTGTGCGCCCGCCACGGCATTGCCGTGCACGCACCGGAGGACGCCAACCACCCGTTGTGGATCGAACGTATCGCCAAGCTCGATCCCGACTACATTTTCTCCTTCTACTACCGCAACCTGCTGAGCGAGCCGCTGCTGGCCACGGCGCGCAAAGGCGCGTTCAACCTGCACGGTTCGCTGCTGCCGCGCTACCGTGGTCGCGCACCGGCCAACTGGGTGCTGGTCAATGGCGAAACCGAAACCGGCGTGACCCTGCACCGCATGGTCAAGCGTGCCGATGCTGGCGCTATCGTTGCCCAGCAAAAAGTCGCGATCGAGCGCAGCGACACGGCGCTGAGCCTGCACGGAAAACTGCGCACGGCGGCCGCCGATCTGTTGCGCGATACCTTGCCGGCGCTGCTGCAAGGCAAAGTCAGCGAAACACCACAGGACGAATCCAAGGCTACGGTGTTCGGCCGTCGCACGCCGGCTGACGGCAAACTGGTCTGGGCCAATCCGGCCGAAGAACTGTTCAACCTGGTGCGCGCCGTGACCCAGCCGTACCCGGGCGCCTTCTGCGCGGTGGGCGAGCACAAGCTGATTGTCTGGAGCGCCGAAGTCGCCAAGGGCAACGAAGGCCAGGCACCGGGCCGTGTGATCAGCGTCGATCCGCTGCGCATCGCCTGCGGTGAAGACTCGCTGATCATCAACGCCGGTCAGCGCAACGACAACGGCCTGTACCTGAGCGGTCCGCAACTGGCCAACGAACTGGGCCTGGTGGACGGTTCCGTACTGCGCGGTGCCGAATCCGGTCGTGCCCCGCGTCGCACCCGCGTGCTGATCCTCGGCGTCAACGGCTTCATCGGCAACCACTTGTCCGAGCGCCTGCTGCGCGACGACCGCTACGAAGTCTACGGCCTGGACATCGGTTCGGACGCCATCGATCGCCTGCGCAGCCACCCGAACTTCCACTTCGTCGAAGGCGACATCAGCATCCACTCCGAGTGGATCGAATACCACATCAAGAAGTGCGACGTGGTGCTGCCGCTCGTGGCCATCGCCACGCCAATCGAATACACCCGCAACCCGCTGCGCGTATTCGAACTGGACTTCGAAGAAAACCTGAAACTGGTTCGCTACTGCGTCAAGTACAACAAACGCGTGATCTTCCCGTCGACCTCGGAAGTCTATGGCATGTGCCAGGACCCGAACTTCGACGAAGACAGCTCCAACCTGGTGGTCGGCCCGATCAACAAGCAGCGCTGGATCTACTCGGTCTCCAAGCAATTGCTCGACCGCGTCATCTGGGCCTACGGCCAGAAGGGCCTGAACTTCACCCTGTTCCGTCCGTTCAACTGGATGGGTCCACGTCTGGACCGCCTGGACTCGGCCCGAATCGGCAGCTCCCGGGCGATTACCCAGTTGATCCTGAACCTGGTGGAAGGTACGCCGATTCGCCTGTTCGACGGTGGCGAGCAAAAACGCTGTTTCACCGACATCGCCGACGGTGTGGAAGCCCTGGCACGGATCATCGACAACGACAACGATGTCTGCAACGGCCAGATCATCAACATCGGCAACCCGGACAACGAAGCCAGCATCCGTCAGCTGGGCGAAGAGTTGCTGCGCCAGTTCGAAGCTCACCCGCTGCGCGCCAACTTCCCTCCGTTCGCCGGCTTCCGCGATATCGAGAGCAAGGCGTTCTACGGCACCGGTTACCAGGACGTGTCCCATCGCAAACCGAGCATCGCCAACGCCAAGCGCCTGCTGGACTGGACGCCGACCGTGGAGATGAGCGAAACCATCGGCAACACGCTGGACTTCTTCCTGCGTGAGGCCATGCTCGAAATCGCGGACAAGCGTTGATGCAGGCGGGACTGCGGATTGATGTCGACACCTACCGAGGCACCCGTGAAGGGGTGCCCCGGTTGCTGGAAATCCTTGATGAAGCACAGGTCAAGGCGACGTTCTTCTTCAGTGTCGGGCCGGACAACATGGGGCGCCATTTGTGGCGCCTCATCCGTCCACAGTTTCTCTGGAAAATGCTTCGCTCCAATGCAGCCGGCCTGTATGGCTGGGACATTCTGCTGGCGGGCACCGCATGGCCCGGAAAACCGATCGGCCGCGACCTGGGGCACTTGATGCGTCAGGCCCGGGACGCCGGGCATGAAGTCGGCCTGCACGCCTGGGACCACCACGGCTGGCAAGCCAATGCCGGGCGTTGGAGCGATGCACAACTGGTCGAACAGATACGCCGTGGCGTGGACACCCTCAGCGACATTCTCGGGGCAAAGATCACCTGCTCGGCCTCCGCCGGCTGGCGTGCCGACGAGCGTGTGATCGAGGCCAAGCAAGGGTTCGGCTTTCGCTACAACAGCGATTGCCGTGGCCAGAGCCTGTTCCAGCCGCGATTGGCCAATGGTTGCCTGGGCGCACCGCAAATTCCGGTGGACCTGCCGACCTTCGACGAGGTGGTCGGACCGAGCGTCGCCGCCAAGGACTTCAACAGGTTCATCCTGGACCGGTTCACTCCGGAAAAACTCAATGTCTACACGATCCATGCCGAGGTAGAAGGGATTCTGATGGCCAACGATTTCCGTCAACTGCTGAGCGATGCGCGTCAGCGGGACATCCGTTTTCAACCCCTGGGCGACTTGTTGCCCCAGGCCCCTGACAGTCTGCCGGTCGGCCGCGTGGTACGCGGTGCGCTCGAAGGTCGCGAAGGCTGGCTGGGAGTGCAAGGCGCATGAGCAAACGCTGGGCTTTGCCGTTGTTGTTGGCCATGGTGGCGCTGGCGTACCTGCTGCCACTGGGCAGTCATGGCTTGTGGATTCCCGACGAAACCCGCTATGCCCAGATCAGCCAGGGCATGCTCCTGAGCGGCAACTGGGTATCGCCGCACTTCATGGACGTACGCTATTTTGAAAAACCGGCGGCCGGCTACTGGATGATTGCCCTCGGGCAGGCGTTGTTCGGCCAGAACCTTTTCGGGGTGCGCTTCGCTTCTGCCCTGAGCACCGGCTTGAGTGTGCTGCTGTGCTACCTGATCGCCCGCCGCCTGTGGAACGAACCGCGCAAGAGTTTTGCCTGCGCCTTGCTCTACATGAGCTTTACGGTCATCGCCGGGCAGGCCGGGTACGCCAACCTCGATCCGCAATTCACCTTCTGGGTCAACCTCAGCCTGGTCGCCTTGTGGTTTGCGCTGGACAGCGTCGGCCGCCGTCAACGGCTGGTGGCGTGGGCGGTGCTGGGCCTGGCCTGTGGCATGGGTTTCCTCACCAAGGGTTTCCTGGCCTGGTTGCTGCCCGTGTTGATCGCCCTGCCCTGGGTGATCTGGCAAAAGCGCTGGCGTGAACTGCTGGTCTACGGCCCGGTGGCGGTCGTGGTCGCCATCGCTGTCAGCCTGCCGTGGGCACTGGCCGTGCACGCCCAGGAGCCGGACTACTGGCGGTTTTTCTTCTGGCACGAACACATCCGCCGCTTTGCCGGAGACGACGCCCAGCATAACGCGCCCTGGTGGTACTACCTGCCGCTGCTGGTGGCGTTCAGCATGCCGTGGGTTGCCTTGTTGCCGCCCGCGCTCAAGCAAGCCTGGCAGACCCGGCGTCAGTCCGGTATCGGCTTCCTGCTGCTGTGGCTGTGGATGCCATTGATCTTCTTCAGCCTGAGCAAAGGCAAACTGCCGGCCTACATCCTGCCGTGCCTGTTACCCCTGGCCTTGTTGCTCGGCCATGCGCTGGCTGACCGGTTGAAGCTCGAACAAGGCCGCGTGCTGGGCATCAACGGCCTGCTGAACCTGGTGGTGGGCGTGGTGACCCTGCTGGCACTGGTTTACGTGCAACTGAAAAAGCCGATCTACGATCATGAACTGCACAACCTGGTGTTGGTGTTCATCGGCTTGATCGGCTGGATCATGGCCAACCTCCTGCAAGCCTTCCGCCCATTGCAGTGCTGGGCCGCCCCGGCCTTTGGCAGCCTGCTGTTCGCCGGTCTGTTGCCTGCCGGTCTGCCCAATTCCGTGGTCGCCAATAAAACACCTGACCAGTTCATCCTCGATCACGCCCAGGAACTGGGCCAGAGCGTCAAATTGCTGAGCAACGACCTGGGCGCCGCTTCGGCGCTGTCCTGGCGGATCAAACGGCCGCAAGTGGCTTTTTTCAACACGATAGGCGAATTGAAATATGGCCTTGCCTATCCTGATTCGCTTAAGCAGCGCGTCGACCCGGACCAGGTGCAACAGTGGATGCACGATGCCCGCCAGCAAGGCTCGGTCGGCGTGGTGATGCGGGTCAAGGGTGAGGAAGAGCTGCGTGAACTCGAACAGTTGCCCAAAGAGGGCAAGCGCTATGAACAAGGCAACCTGGTGATTTTGATTATCCCGCAGGCGGCACCATGAGCCTGCTATTGCTACTGGTGGCCTGCCTGCTGACCTGCCTGGGCCAGATAGCCCAGAAATATGCGGTGGAAAGCTGGCGCGGCAAACCTTCCGGGTGGATGGACAAACTGCGCTCGCCCTGGCTGTGGCTGGCTCTGGCTGCGTTGGGCCTGGGCCTGCTTGTATGGCTGCTGGTGCTGCAACGCCTGGAAGTCGGGGTTGCCTACCCGATGCTGAGCCTGAACTTCGTGTTGATCACTCTTGTTGCGCGTTTCGTGTTCCACGAAACCATCGACCGCCGCCACTGGGTCGGTGTGGCATTGGTGATCGGTGGCGTGGCTCTGTTGGGGCAACACGCATGAACCGCAGGCGCGGCATCACCTTCGCCCTGGGCAGCGTGTTGCTGGTCAGTGCCGCCCAGCTGGGCATGCGCTGGAGCATGAGTCACCTGCCATCGCCGGAACAGTGGCTCAGCGCACACATCGACCTCACAGCCATTGCCGTGGTGCTCGTGGCCATCCTCGCCTACGCCTTGTCGATGCTGTGCTGGCTCGCGGCCCTGCGGGACCTGCCCCTGGGCCGCGCCTACTCGTTGCTGAGCATCAGCTACGCGCTGGTGTACCTGCTGGCCGCCAGCCTGCCGCTGTTCAGCGAAGCGTTCAGCCTTACAAAAAGCCTTGGCGTGGCATTGGTCATCCTCGGCGTCATTACCATCAATTCTCGACCTGCTCGTGCGCCCGAATCAAGGAGTGCCCCATGAAAATCAGTGTGTTTGGTAGCGGTTATGTTGGCCTGGTGCAGGCAGCGGTATTGGCGGAAGTCGGCCACGACGTGGTCTGCATGGACGTTGACGAGAAGAAAGTCGAACTGCTCCAACAGGGACACGTGAGCATTTTCGAACCTGGCCTGGCCAGCCTGGTACGCGAAGGCCTTGACGCCAAGCGGTTGCAGTTCACCGGCGATGAAAAATTCGCCGTCCAGCACGGCCAGGTCCTGTTCATCGCCGTCGGTACTCCCTCTCGGGAAGACGGCTCGGCGGACTTGCGCTACGTGATGTCGGTGGGCGAAGCCGTGGCGCGTCATCGCGAGCAGCCGGCGATCCTGGTGGAGAAATCCACCGTCCCGGTCGGCACCGGCGACGCCTTGCGTGCACACATCGACAAATGCCTGCTCAGCGTCGGGCGTGTATTGCAGTTCGATATCGTCTCCAACCCGGAGTTCCTGAAAGAAGGTTCTGCCGTGGCCGACTGCCGGCGCCCGGACCGTATCGTCATCGGCTGCGAACGCGATGAAGTGCGTGAGGTGATGCGTGACCTGTACTCGCCGTTCAACCGCAACCACGAACGCATCATGTTCATGGACCTGCGCAGCGCCGAGCTGACCAAATACGCCGCCAACTGCATGCTGGCGACCAAGATCAGCTTCATCAACCAGATCGCCGAACTGGCCGAACACCTGGGTGCCGACATCGAATCGGTACGCCTGGGCATCGGCGCCGACTCGCGTATCGGCTACCACTTCATCTACCCCGGTTGCGGCTACGGTGGCTCGTGCTTCCCCAAGGACATGCGCGCCCTGATCCACAGCGCCGAAGAAGCCCATTGCTCCAGCGACCTGCTGCAAGCGGTGGAAGCCATCAACGAGCGGCAAAAGCACAAGCTGTTCGAGCGCATCAACGCGTTCTACAAGGGCGACCTGCGTGGCAAGACCTTTGCCGTCTGGGGCCTGGCCTTCAAACCCAATACCGACGACATGCGCGACGCACCGAGCCGGGTATTGCTCGAATCGTTGTGGGCCGCCGGGGCGAATGTCCGTGCGTTCGATCCGGAAGCCATGCAGGAAACCCAGAAGCTGTACCCGGATGAGTCGAAACTGATGCTCATGGGGACGCCTGAGTCAGTCTTGTCCGGCGCCGATGCGCTGATCATCTGCACCGAATGGCAACAGTTCAAGGCGCCGGACTTCGAGTTTATCCGCCAACGACTCAACGCACCGGTGATCTTCGATGGCCGCAACCTGTACGACGCGGACCGACTGGCGCGCATCGGATTTACCTACTTCCCGATCGGTCGGGGTGAGTCGCGCAAGTTGCCGATGCCTTACCAGCAATGGCTGACCGAATCAGTGGTCGCTTAAACGTCATGCTCCCCCACTTCCGCCGACAGTCCCTCGCGCTGGGACTGTTGGCGCTGGTGTTGTTCTGCGCCGGGATGTATCAGCAGCCGGCCATCGGCTTCGATTCGCGCTTCGTGCTGTTCGCCCAGGAGATGCTGCGCAACGGACCGTCTTTTTTTCCGACGACCTACGGCCAGCCCTACGCTGACTATTCGGGTCTTTCAACGGTATTCATCTGGCTGCTTTCATTGCCGCTCGGCCAGGTCACCAGCCTGACCGCGTGGCTGCCGAGCGCCATCGCCGCAGCGGTCATCGTCACCTTGATGTACCGCCTGCTGGCACCCTACTCCACGCGTTGGGCGCTGCTGAGCATCGCCCTGATGCTGTTGACCAACACCTTCATCACCGAAACCCGCGCCGTTTCCCTCGACCTGATGCTGGCGGCCGTTGCGTTCAGCGTGTTCTACCTGGGTTATGCCGCCGATCACTTCGCGGCACCGAGCCGCCGGGGCCTGATCTTTGCCTTGCTGATGCTGGGCTTCTGGATTCGCGGCCCCATCGGCCTGGTGATTCCTGCGGGGATGCTCTGCAGCTATTTTCTGGTCAATCGCCAATGGCGGCGCCTATTTGTCTTCGGATTGCTGGCATCGGTGCTATTGGCGGTGTGTGTCGGTCTGTTGCTGTGGCTGGCCGACGTCAGCGGCGGCCCGGCCTTCTTGCAGGATGTGATTCGCATGCAGTTCATGGGGCGCATGGACGGCAGCGAAGGCTCCAACGAAGTGTTGTATTACTTCACCAGCTCGATGGGCAACTACGCACTGGCCTGGCCGTTGGCCGTGCTGGCATTGGTGGCGGTCGCAGCTTCCGGTCGACAACAGTCAGGCCCGGCATTGCGCCTGACGCTGTACTGCGCAGCCGCCGGATTGATCGTGATGGTCGGCCTTTCCGTCCCGCAGGCGAAAAAGGCCCGTTACCTGCTGCCGATGCTGCCCATGGCGGCGATCATTGCGGCTTACCCGTTCTACGCCGTGCAGGGTCGGTTGTTCAGTTGGCTGCGCGTATTGATGCAAGGCTTATGGCTGCTGATTCCGGGGCTGCTGATCGTGACCTTGCTGGTGGTACAGCGCAGATTCCCCGAAGACGTCGCTCACCTCACTTCGTTGTTCATCATTCTCGGCGTGCTGCAAACAGTCGCCGTGGCAGCGTTCAAGCACCCCCGCTGGCGTGCACAGATTCTCGCTCTTTGCGCGGTCCTGGCACTCTGGTCGTTATACATCCTGCAGTTCGAGCCCATCCAGCGACAGCTTTACGACACCCGGACCTTCAGCCACGAAGCGTTTGAACTCGTGCAAAAAGACCCCGCACCCCTGGTGATGCACGCGATGGGCAAGGATGCCAAAGCCATCAAGTTCATGGTCAACATCAATCAAGGCCTGCAACCGGAGTTCACCGATTCCCCCCAGGAACTTGATGCCCTCGAGGGTCCGGCGTGGCTGATGATGGACCTGAACGTCTACAAGGCACTGCAAGGCTCGGCTATCGGTGGCTTGCCACCCGTGTTGAGCGGGCGTTTCGACAAGAATGACTTCGTGCTGCTGCACCTCAAGTAATTCCGTAGCAACGAGCGGGTGTCCGACTGCTAGAGTAGCGCTGACCTTGGGCTGATGCCGGCCCGATCGAATAAGGACATTCACGCCGTGACCCGTTATTCCCCCCTCATCCGCCGCCTGCTGATCTGCTCGCTGACCATCGTCGTCAGCCGCGCCATCACCAGCCCGTTACTCACGTTGTTCGTCAGCGACAAGCTTGGCCTCAATCAACAGGACGTTGGTCTGCTACTCGGCATTGCGGTGTTCGTCGCCACCCTGCTCTCCCTCTACGGCGGCTACATCATCGATCGTTTCGAAAAACGCCGACTGCTTGTGCTGTCGATGGCGTCCAGCGCGGTCGGCCTGCTGTTGCTGACCTTCGCCGAAAACCTCTACCTGACCACGATCACCCTGATCGTCACCGAAACCGCCTCGGCGCTGTTCCTGATCGGTTCGAAAGCCATTCTCAGCGACAACCTGCCCGTGGGCCAACGAGCCAAGGCGTTTTCCCTGAGCTATACACTGACCAACATTGGCTACGCTGTCGGGCCGATGCTTGGCGTGCTGATTGCCGGTGCCTTTGCCAGTGCGCCATTCCTGATCGCGGCGGCCATCGCTTTCTTCAGTATTTTCCTGATGACCGGCATTCCCGCGGATCCGGCCAAGGTGCCTCTTGCCGGTCAGGCGCAGAGTTTTCTGAAAACCCTGATCACCCTGAAAAACGACCGCACCCTGATCATGTTCACCGCCGGTTGCCTGCTCAGCACCGTGGTGCACGGGCGATTTACCTTTTACCTGTCGCAGTACCTGCTGGTGACCAGTAATCCCCGGCACACCATGGAAATCATGGCCGCCCTGCTCGCCTGCAATGCCATCAGCGTGATCCTGTTGCAATACCAGGTCGGGCGTTTTCTCAAACGTGAACAATTGCGCCAGTGGATTGTGGCCGGCACCGGCCTGTTCATCCTCGGCCTGATCGGCTTCAGCCTGGCGGACAGCCTGGTGAGCTGGTGCGTGGCCATGTTCATCTTCACTCTGGGTGAAATGATTATTTACCCGGCCGAGTTTCTCTTTGTCGACACCCTGGCTCCGGAAGAACTGCGCGGCAGTTACTACGGCGCGCAAAACCTTGCTGCGCTAGGCGGCGCGGTGAGCCCGGTGATTTGCGGCTTCATGCTGATGCACAGCCCGGCGCCGACGATGTTTTATGCCTTGAGTGCACTCGCAGCGCTAGGCGGTCTGCTCTGCTACATGAGTGGCCGACGGGGCGACTTAAAGCAAAATTAATGCACTGAAAGCTCATTAATATGAATTTGTCAGTAGCTGGATTGAACGGCACACTGTGCCTGTTCCTCCCCCAACAGTTGGAACACCTTCAAGGGCTTTCTGGGTTTCCCAGCTAAGCCCTTTTTTTACCTCGACTTTTTCTGCCGGAGTTTTCTCGCAATGCTTGCCCGCTGGTTGCCCGTCGCCATCAACACCCGCCCCACCGAATGGAGCCGCGCCGCCATCGGCATGGCCTTGGGCACGCTGCTCAGCGTCTGGCTCTGTAGCCTGGTGTTTGGCATCGAGGTGGCCCAGCACCTGATCGGCCCGCTGGGAGCCTCGGCGGTGCTGTTGTTTGCCGTGTCTTCAGGGGCGCTCGCACAGCCCTGGTCGATTCTGGGTGGCTACTTGTGCGCCGGGGTGATTGCGCTGCTGGTGGCCCATGTGTTGGGTCGAACCCTCGGGAGCGCCTGTCTGGCGGCGGGCATGGCGGTATTGCTGATGTGTTGGTTGCGCTGCCTGCATCCACCGGCCGGCGCATTGGCCCTGACCCTGGTGCTGGCCGATCCGGTGACCATTGCCATGGACTGGAAAGCCATTGAGCCGGTCATGCTCAGCGCAGCGACGATGCTGCTCTGCGCCCTTGCCTACAACAACCTGACCCGCGTTCGTTACCCCAAGGGCAGCAGCGAACCGGCCGTCATGATCCCGGCCGATCACCCGCCAGTCGACAGTCAGGCCATCACCGCCGAAGACCTGAAACTGGCGCTGGCAGACATGGAAGCCTTCTATGACGTCACGCCCGAGGACCTCGAACAGCTGATCCAGGCCAGCCAATTGCACGCCAAACGCCGCAGCGTCGCCGAGGTGTTCGCCCCGCGTCCGTAAGCCCCTGTTCTGGAGGATCTTTTGCCGTGGCCGGGCGGTTCTGGCATCCTGCGCCTCCATTTTCTGACCCGGCCCGCCTTCTGGCACGCAAACCACCATGACCGCCTCCGAAAAAGCCCCCGCGCCACGTAACAATGACCTGATCTACGGCCTCGATGACCGTCCGCACCTGACCGCCACCGTCTTCGCCGCCCTGCAACACGTGCTGGCGAGTTTCGTCGGCATCATCACCCCGACGCTGATCATGGGCAGCGCCCTGGGCCTGCAAAGCGAAATTCCCTATCTGATCAGTATGGCGCTGTTCGTCTCGGGCCTGGGCACCTTCGTCCAGGCGCGGCGTTTTGGTCCGGTGGGTTCGGGCCTGTTGTGCCTGCAAGGCACCAGTTTCTCGTTCATCAGTGTGATTCTCAGCGCCGGCTTCATGGTCAAGGCCCGGGGCGGTGGCACCGACGAGATTCTCTCGACCATCTTCGGCGTGTGTTTTTTTGCCGCGTTCATTGAAGTGGTGTTGAGCCAGTTCATCGGCAAACTGCGCATGCTGATCACCCCGGTGGTGACCGGGACGATCATCACGCTGATGGGGTTGTCGCTGATCAAGGTGGCCATGACCGACATCGCCGGCGGCTTCGGTGCCCAGGACCTGGGGGCTGCCAGTCACCTGGCCCTGGCGGCGCTGGTGCTGGGAACCATCGTGGTGTTGAACCGGGTCGACGTGCCGTTTCTGCGCCTGGGGGCGATTGTCATCGGCCTGACCCTCGGTTACGGGGTGGCCTGGCTCACGGGCCAGGTGGATTTCAACAGCCTGCCCGACGTCCCGCTGATGAGCGTACCGGTGCCTTTCAAGTACGGTTTTTCCTTCGACTGGGTGGCGTTCATTCCGGTGGCGGTGATCTTCCTCGTTTCGCCATTGGAGGCCGCCGGTGACCTCACGGCCAACTCGATGATTTCCCGGCAACCGGTCAAAGGCCCGGTGTACATACGCCGGATCAAGTCCGGCCTGCTCGCCGATGGCCTCAACTCGGCCATGGCGGCGGTGTTCAACAGCATGCCAATGGTGACCTTCGCCCAGAACAACGGGGTGATCCAGCTCACGGGCGTGGCCAGTCGTTACGTGGCGTTTTTCATTGCCGGTTTGCTGGTGGTGCTGGGCCTGTTCCCGATGATCGGCGCGGTACTGCAACTGATGCCCAAACCGGTACTGGGCGGCGCGGAGCTGGTGATGTTCGGCACCGTTGCCGTGGCCGGGATCAAGATTCTCGCCGAGGCCGGCCTGCATCGGCGCAACATGTTGATCGTGGCGATTTCCATCGGCATGGGCCTGGGCGTGGCCGCCGTGCCGGAAGTCCTGCGTGAACTGCCCAAGGCCTTGCACAACATTTTCGAATCGCCCATCACCGTCGGCGCGCTGTGCGCTATCGTTCTTAATATCTTCCTGCCTGAAGAGTTCATCGAGCTGGAAGAAGACGAATTCGATCCGGAGGCCTCCGTGCTTCAGGTGATGCAGAACCCCGATGTGACCACCAGGGATGAACCCGCAAAGGCTGCGGTGGTCGCACCGTAAAACCGCTGGACGGGCTCAGGGGCTGAGCCGGTGGCGGTACAGCCCTTTTCAGATGAGAGCACGTCCATGCGCAGCGTTCACGCGGTCCTGATTTCCCTCCTGCTCTGCCTGGGCGCCTGTTCCTCGCTGCCCAATCGAGACCCGCTGAAAATCAACGTCGTGGGTATCGAGCCCCTGCAGGGCGAGGGCATGGAAGTACGCTTTGCCGTGACAATCCGCGTGCAGAACCCCAATGACTACAACCTCACCTACAGCGGCGTCGCCCTGGATCTGGACATCAACGGCCAGCCATTCGCTTCTGGCGTCACCGATGAAAGGGGTGAGATCGGACGCTTTTCCGACACCGTCGTAAGCGTGCCGGTCAGTGTTTCGGCATTTTCGTTCATCCGCCAGACCTATGGCATCAGCCAGATGAAAACCCTCAACAACATGCCTTATATCCTGCGCGGCAAACTCTCGGGCGGGCTGTTCAACACGATGCGTTTCGTCGACAGCGGCACACTCAATCTGCCGGGGTCGACCACTGGCAGCCGTTAAAACCTGACACAAGGAGCAACACACGCCATGGAAGTCACGCCCACGCTCTACACCGAGCGGCTGATGCTGCGCCCGCTGGAACTGGCAGACGCTGATGCCATTCAGCAACAGTTCCCGCACTGGGAAGTCGTGCGTTACCTCAACGCCCTGGTGCCATGGCCCTATCCTGCGGACGGTGCGTTGATGTACCTGCGTCACAATGCGCTACCAGCTATCGCTCGTGGTGAGGAATGGCATTGGTCGATCCGCCTGAAATCGGCGCCGGAGCAGTTGATCGGCAACATCAGCCTGATGAGCGAACAGGACAACAACCGCGGTTTCTGGCTCGGTCCACAGTGGCAAGGTTTGGGCCTGATGAGCGAAGCCAGCGCGGCTGTGACCGAGTACTGGTTCACCATTCTGGGTCGCAAGGTGTTGCGTGTGCCAAAAGCGGCACCGAACATTGGTTCGCGCAGACTTTCCGAACGTACGGGCATGCGACTGATTGGCACGGATGAAGGCCACTTTGTCGGCGGGGTTTTCCCGAAGGAAACCTGGGAAATCACCCGTGAAGAATGGTTGTTGCGCCGCTGAACTCACTCGACGTCATTGAGAATCAGGCTACGGTAATGCCCCGGATTTGACCCCGACCACTTGCGAAAGGCCTTGTAGAACGAACTGGTGTCAGCGAACCCCAGCCGCGTGGCGATTTCGCTGAAGCTGATCGCCGGCTCGGCCAGCCAGACGATCGCCAGTTCCTTGCGCACGCTGTCCTTGAGACCTTGATAGGTTTGCCCTTCTTCGGCCAGCCGGCGGCGCAAGGTCGATGCCGACATGCACAGGCGTTGTGCCAGGGCCTCGGTTTCCGGCCATTGCTCGGCCGGCAGGTGACGCAGATCGTGTTTGATCCGGCTGGCCAGGCTCTGCGGATCACGGTACTTCACCAGGATGTTGGCCGGCGCGAGGGCCAGGAATCGCTTGAGCTCTTCGGGGCTGCGCTTGATCGGCAGATCCAGGCAATCGGCGGAGAAAATCATCCGCGTACGCGGCCGGTCGAAACGCAGGTTCTCGGAAAACATCACCTGATAGTCATCGCAGAAATCCGGTTTCGAACAGCGCAGTTCAATGGCCAGAATCGGAATCCGCCGCCCTGCCAGCCAGCAGGCAACGCCGTGGACGATCATCCAGTAAGTGAAATAGGTGAAGGCCCGGCGTGGCTTTTTGTCGTCTTCGAGCAGGACGATTTCCGCCAGGCTTTGCTGACGCACCAACTGCGCCGGCAGGTGTTCGAGGATCAACGACAGAAACGCCAGGCCGCCCGCCAGTCCCGCCGCCACGTTGGGTTGGAGCATGGCACTGCGACACAGGAATGCGAAGCTGCCGGATTTGAGTTTGCGTGGGTCCATGCCAAAAAACTCGTCATCCCCCCGCCGTGCCAGCAATCGCCACAGGCGCGCATAAGCGGTGGCTGGAACCCGGGCGTCGGAATTGCCCAACAGCTGAGGGTCGATGCCGACCTTGATCAACACCTCGTCCTTGTCGATGCCTGGCGCGCAGCTTTGCAACAGTGCTTCACGCACCAGTTGGATGGAGATGGTGTCTTTTTCCGACATGGATTGCGGCAAGCCCTGTTCTTGTTCGAGTGGGGGGCATATTAGCAAGATCAAAAGCCAAAACGAGCAAGATCAAAAGATCGCAGCCTGCGGCAGCTCCTACGCGCCGCAAGTGCTGCGAACGGACAAAATCCCTGTAGGAGCTGCCGCAGGCTGCGATCTTTTGATTTTAATCTTTAAAGAATGCGGTACAGCAGCCGCTCGATCCGCACACGACTCACGCGCTTGAGGAACTTGGCCACGCCCATCGGGTATTCGGCGAGGGTTTCCAGGTTCTGGAAGTGCTCGATTCGCCGCGTGTGCTGGAAAATCTCCGCCAGTTCGTGACGGCGCGGCTCCAGCCATTCGCCGTGCGGATCATCGATCAACAAGGCGTTTTCCAAATCGAGCCGGAACGCCCGCGGGTTGAGGTTGTTGCCGGTCAGCAAGGTATAGCGCCGATCGATCCACATGCCCTTGAGATGATAGGTGTTGTCACCATCAAGCCACAGGTGCAGGTTCAACTGACCGCTGTCGATGTTGCGCTGATGACGCTTGGCAAACCGGCGCAAGCTGATTTCGTACAGGTACGGCAGCGCCGAAATGACCCGGAACGGTTCGCTCGGCGGAATGTAGAAGTCATTGGCCGTCTTGTCACCGACCACAATGTCGATCTTCACCCCACGGGCCAGCGCGCGGTTGATCTCGCGGATGATCGCCAGCGGCAGGTTGAAGTACGGCGTGCAAATGGTCAACTGCTGCTGGGCGCTGGCGATCAGCTCGCAGATCACCCGGTTCAGCGGGTTGTTCTTGCCGACGCCGAGCAACGGGCTGACGGACAGACCGGTCCGGTCGGTGGTGCCTCGCGTGGTGTCGTACGCCGCGTGCTTGAGCCGGCTGCGCAGGTCACCGATGTCATTGCGCAGGCTGCGGGTCGTCGGCAGGTTCGGCAGGTCGAGGCGGTGCACCGCTTTGGAGGCCACCAGGCCGTGCTGCACCAGGTGCTGCATCGAATCGGCCAGTTCGCGATTGTGCAGCACGTGATAACGGTCGTAGCGGTACTTGTCGAACTTGTGCAGGTAGACGTTGTTCAGGCTCGCGCCGCTGTAGATCACGCAATCATCGATCACGAAGCCTTTGAGGTGCAGCACACCGAACAGTTCGCGGGTTTGTACCGGGACGCCATAGATCGGCACCACGCTTTCGTGGGTGCGGGTCATCTCCTGGTACCAGGCCGAGTTGCCCGGTTGCTTGCCGGCACCGATCAGGCCGCGCTGGGCGCGCAGCCAGTCGACGACCACCACCATGTCCAGTTCCGGACGTGCCAGTTTGGCCGCGTGCAAGGCATCGAGAATTTCCTGACCGGCTTCATCCTGTTGCAAGTACAGCGCAACGATGTAAATGCGCCGGGTCGCGCTGGCGATTTGCTCAAGCAGGCAACGACGGAATTCGGCAGCGCCGGAAAGGATGCCGACGGCATCGGCCGTCAGCGGAAAACTGCGCAGCTTGGGCAGCAGGGAACGTTTGAAAAGCGACGGCATAGGGCTCGCAATGGGTCGAATCCGAAGAGCCTGAGAGCTTACACCATCGCTGGGTTCGGGTCTTGTTACGGTCTGTAATATCCCCTTCGCGAGCAGGCTCGTTCCCACATTGAAATGCATTCCCCTGTGGGAGCGGGCTTGCTCGCGAAGACCATTTATCAGGCACTGCAAAAATATCGATTGACCAAGGAGAACGATCGTTCTACTGTTAGCCACATGAACGAAATCAATAGCAACGACACACGCGACATCATTCTGGATGTCACCGAAAAGTTGATCTACAAAAGTGGCATTGCCGCCACTGGCATGGATCTCCTGGTGAAAACCGCCGGTGTCTCCAGAAAAAGCATCTACCGCTACTTCGCCAACAAGGACGAACTGGTCGTGGCCGCCTTGCAACGCCGCGATCAGCGCTGGATGCACTGGTACCGCAGCGAAGTCGGCCAGGCCCAGACCCCGGCCGGGCGGCTGCTCAACCTGTTTACCGTACTCAAGTCGTGGTTCGCCAGCGAAGGCTTTCGCGGCTGCGCCTTCATCAACACCAGTGGCGAAACCGGCGACCCGCAAGACCCGGTGCGCCTGGTCGCCAAAGAACATAAACAGAAACTGCTCGACTACGTGTGCGAGCTGTGTACCGAACATGGTGCCGAGGACCCGCAGACGCTGGCCAGACAGCTGCTGATCCTGATCGATGGTGCCATTACCGTGGCGCTTGTAACGGGTGATCACAGTGCCGCCGATAATGCGCAATGCATGGCGCGAAAGTTATTGGACCTG
Source organism: Pseudomonas sp. B1(2018) (assembly GCF_003097365.1). Classification (NCBI taxonomy): domain Bacteria; kingdom Pseudomonadati; phylum Pseudomonadota; class Gammaproteobacteria; order Pseudomonadales; family Pseudomonadaceae; genus Pseudomonas; species Pseudomonas sp. B1(2018). The sequence goes on along the minus strand of NZ_PYUK01000001.1, from coordinate 211,200 downwards.
TAGCAACCTGATCAAGCTCGACAATTGTTTTAACTTTAACTTGATACGGAGACTTGAAATGTCTAATGCCGAAGTTCGTCCGCCATTGCCCCCTTTCACCCGTGAATCGGCCATTGAAAAAGTTCGCCTGGCTGAGGATGGCTGGAATTCCCGCGATCCGGAGCGCGTGTCCCTGGCCTACACCCTGGACACCCAGTGGCGAAACCGCGCCGAGTTCGCCCATAACCGCGAAGAAGCCAAAGGCTTCCTGACCCGCAAATGGGCCAAGGAGCTGGATTATCGACTGATCAAGGAACTCTGGGCCTTTACCGACAACCGCATCGCCGTGCGTTATGCCTATGAATGGCACGACGACTCGGGCAACTGGTTCCGTTCCTACGGCAACGAAAACTGGGAGTTCAACGAGGACGGCCTGATGGCCCGTCGCTTTGCCTGCATCAACGACATGCCGATCAAGGAAAGCGAGCGCAAGTTCCACTGGCCGCTGGGGCGTCGTCCTGACGATCATCCGAGCCTGTCGGATCTGGGTCTGTAAACACTCACTGTAGGAGCTGCCGCAGGCTGCGATCTTTTGATCTTGATTTTTTAAGATCAAAAGATCGCAGCCTGCGGCAGCTCCTACATATAGAGGGATCGGCAGATTACATACATGGGATCGACGGATCGCGAGCTAAGCGGTCGCCGTCGGAAGGGGGTATGGGTAATATGTCGCCCCTTCCCCGCAGCCTCTTTCTGCACCCGCCGAATAAGCCGATCCCATGCCTTTCGAACTCAGCGTTGACCTCTCCACCCTGGCCATCCTGGCCCTTGTCGCTTTTGTTGCCGGTTTCATCGACGCCATCGCCGGTGGCGGTGGGCTGTTGACCACCCCGGCCCTGTTGACCGCCGGCCTGCCGCCGCACCTGGTGCTGGGCACCAACAAGCTCAGTTCGACCTTCGGCTCGGCGATTGCCAGTTTCACCTTCTACCGACGCAAGCTGTTCCACCCCGCGCAATGGGTGCACGCCATCGTCGGTACCCTGGTCGGCGCGCTGACCGGTGCCGTGGTCGCGCACTACCTGCCAGCGGAATGGCTGAACAAAATGCTGCCGGTGATCGTCTTCGCCTGCGGTGTCTATCTATTGTTTGGCGGCACGCCGAAAGCGCCGACGGACAGCGATGCACCGATCAAGAAAACGTGGCAGTCGACCCAGGGCTTCAGCCTCGGTTTCTATGACGGCGTCGCCGGTCCCGGCACGGGCGCGTTCTGGACCGTGAGTAGCCTGTTGCTCTACCCCATCGACCTGGTGAAGGCCAGCGGCGTGGCGCGTAGCATGAACTTCGTCAGCAACGCGGCGGCGCTGTCGATCTTCATCTTTTCCGGTCAGGTGGACTGGATCATCGGCCTGTGCATGGGCTCGTCATTGATGGTCGGCGCCTTCTTCGGCGCCCGCACCGCCATCAGCGGCGGCGCGAAATTCATTCGTCCGGTGTTCATCACCGTGGTGTTGGGCCTGACCGTGCGCCTAGCCTGGCAGCACTGGTTCAGCGTGGCCTAAACGCCGCGCCACGTAGACGTCGATCAGGTAACGGGCAATCGAGCGCGACGCCGGCAACGGCGGCAGCGCGTGCACATTGAACCACTGGGCGTCCTCGATCTCGTCTTCCTGGCAGACGATCTCGCCACTGGCGTACTCGGCATGAAAGCCGAGCATCATCGAGTGGGGAAACGGCCAGCACTGGCTGCCCATGTACTGGATGTTCCTGACCTCGATGCTCACCTCTTCGCGAACCTCGCGAATCAGGCAGTCCTCGGCCGATTCGCCCGGCTCGGCAAACCCGGCCAGAGTGCTGTAAACCCCCGGCACAAAACGTGGCGAACGCCCCAGCAGAATCTCGTCGCCACGGGTCACCAGCACGATCATGCTCGGTGAAATCCGCGGGTAATAGCGCAAGTCACACGGCTCGCAGTACATCGCCCGCTCACGCACCACCTGATGGGTCGCCTGGCCGCAATTGCCGCAAAAGCGGTGTTCGCGGGCCCAGGTGCCGATCTGTGCGGCGTAACCGAGCACCTTGTAGACCGTGTGATCGCCTTCGAGCATGAACGCCCGCAAGCCTTTCCAGTTGCAGCCCGGCACTTCGCCTTGACTGCGCAGCTCCAGCAGATAGACCGGCTCGCCATCGAGATGACCGATGCCATGCTCGGCGAGAATCGACAGATCCTGACGCTTCAACCATTCCCGTGGAAACAGGGCGCCATTGTCATCGAACAGAAAGCCTTCGGGGCTGCGCGCGACGGCCCAGCCGCCGGGTTGATCGGTGTCCAGTACTGCAGTGGTCCAGCGAGGAATCATGGTTAATCAATCCAGAAATTCGGGTTTCTGTTTGCTCATATGGGCAGCCATGGCCACGCGCAGATCGGTGGATTGCAACATGGCGGCGTTCCAGGTGGCGATGTATTCGAGGCCGTCATCGATGCGATGATCACGCATGTAGCTGATCATCTCCTTGGTGCCGGTGACGGCGATCGGCGACTTGCCGGCGATTTCCCGGGCAATCCCCATGACGCCGTCGAGCAGGCTGGCGTTGTCGCTGTAGACGCGATTGACCAGGCCCATGCTGCGCGCTTCGTCGGCGCCAAAGGTGCGACCAGTGTAAGCCAGTTCGCGCAGCATGCCGTCACCGATGATCCGCGGCAAGCGTTGCAGCGTGCCCACGTCGGCGGCCATGCCGATGTCGATTTCCTTGATCGAGAACTGTGCGTCCTCGGCGGCATAACGCATGTCGCACGCGGCAATCAGGTCGATGGCGCCACCCAGGCAGTAGCCCTGAATCGCTGCAAGCACCGGTTTGCGGCAGTTGTCGACGGCATTGAACGACGCTTGCAGGGTAAGGATCTTGCGCCGCAGCAGGCGCGCATTGCGGCCGACGTCCTTGCCCAGTTCATTGGCCACACCGGCCAGCATCATCAGGTCGATACCCGAGGAGAAATGCTTGCCTGTGCCGCTGAGGACCACCACGCGCACTTCATCGGTGTCGTCGATCCACTGGAAGATCTCGACGATCTCGCTCCAGAACGCAGCGTTCATCGAGTTGATCTTCTCCGGCCGGTTGATCTGCACATGGGCGATTTTATCAACCAGTTCGACGTTGAATGCGCTGTATTGAGACATGCCAAGAATCCTTTTGCGGGCAGAAAACGAGGCCCGAACTATAACAAGGCATCGCGACCGGCAGTAAGGCAGCGGTTCAGCCAAATCCGGGACTTGGCGCACGCACCGCATTGGTGCGCAGCCGCTCGATCACGTCGCACATTCATGTGACCGCCCGGTGACTTTTTGCGGCAAAAACGCAAAAAAACATGCACTTCGTCGGGGCGTTTGCACCTCGATCAGGCACGTCCGTACCGCTACAAACCGATTGTCGAACAATTTTGCCATCGGCCCTTTACCGCTCTAAGTTCTGGCCTAGACTCATTTTCTCAAAGCGAAACCGATCGGTCACAAAGTGGAAAAACAGTCGAAACTTTTTCCATTCCCGATCGGTCCTCTGACAAGAAGGTGCGTTGCGACTGGTGCAATCTTTGCAACGGCTCATTCACCCCTTTTGCTTCGACGCATCGGGCAGCGCTTGCTCACTGATGCGCAGCGCTTTTGCGCCCGGCCACGGGAATTGGCCATGAAACACCGTTTGCCAGACCTAAGAATTAGATCAACAGCACGGGAGATTCATATGATCAGTACGGCTTTGGAAATACAGGGAGAACGTGCTAATCAGGTCGGCGAATCGAGCGCCGTAACTGCCGCGAACACCCAACCCGTCAGCGTGCCCGGCACCAGGACGCTGACCCCGGCAGCCCAGCAGAATCCGAACCGTAAGAAAGTGTTGTTCGTGACCTCGGAAATTGCCGACCTGGTGAAAACCGGTGGCCTGGGCGACGTTTCCGCGGCCCTGCCACGGGCCATGGCCCATCTGCACGATGTGCGGGTGTTGATCCCGGGTTACCCGCAGGTGCTGCACAGCGAGAACCCCATTCATATCATCGGTGAACTCGGCGGTCATGCCGCGTTGCCACCGTGCAAGATCGGGCGCATGGACATGCCCGATGGTCTGGTCATTTACGTACTGATCTGCCCCGAACTCTACGAGCGCGAAGGTTCACCCTACGGCGCCAACAACGGCCGCGACTGGCCGGACAACCATATCCGTTTCGCCCGCCTGGGCCTGGCGGCGGCCGACATCGCCGCCAACCTGGCGCAAATCCACTGGTGCCCGGACCTGGTGCACGCCCACGACTGGCCGGCCGGTCTGGCCCCGGCCTACATGCACTGGCGCGGACAGCGCACGCCAACGCTGTTCACCATTCACAACCTGGCTTATCAAGGCGTGACCAGCTTGGGCTCGTGCCCCGAACTGGGCATTCCCCATCACGCGCTGCAACAGGAAGGCATGGAGTTCTATGGCAAGATGTCGTTCCTCAAGGCCGGCATGGCCTACTCGAGCCACATCACCACGGTCAGCGCGACCTACGCCCAGGAAATCACCACCCCGGATTTCGGCTGCGGACTCGACGGTTTCCTCGCTGCCAAGACCCAGCAAGGCCTGCTCAGCGGGATTCCCAACGGCATCGATGAAAGCTGGGATGCGGCCACCGACCCGCACCTGTTCTGCCCGTTCGAAATTGGCGACTGGGATGGCAAGGCGGTGAACGCCGCCCATGTGCGCGAGCTGTTCGGCCTGCAAGACTCCGAAGGGCCACTGTTCGCCGTGGTGTCGCGCCTGGTCTATCAGAAAGGCCTGGACCTGACCGAAGCGGTCTCCGAATACATCGTCAAATCCGGTGGCCAGATCGCGATCATCGGTCGTGGCGAGCCGGAAGAAGAGCAATCGATGCGCGAACTGGCCCTGCGTTTCCCCGGCCAGATCGGCGTGCGCATCGGCTTTAATGAAACCGATGCCCGGCGCATGTTCGCCGGCAGCGACTTCCTGCTGATGCCTTCGCGTTACGAGCCCTGCGGTCTGAGCCAGATGTACGCCCAGCGCTTCGGCTCGTTACCGGTGGCGCGCAATACCGGCGGCCTGGCCGACACCATCGAAAACGGCGTGACCGGCTTCCTGTTCGATGAATCAACGGTGCAGAGCTACCAGGAAGCCCTGAGCCGCGCGTTCAAGGTGTTCGCCTTCCCCGACCTGCTGCACGCCATGCGCTGCCGGGCCATGGCAGCGCCATTCAACTGGTGCAAGGCGGTCGAACCCTACGCCGAACTCTATGAACAGCTTGTGGCGAAAGCGTTGGGGAAATCGAACAAACAGTAAGAGGCTTTCAAGATGCCGTTACGGACCCTTGAGACCTGGCCCCACGGCGCAATCATGCTGGACGCAGAGCACACGCAATTTGCGTTGTGGGCGCCAGATGCGTTTTACGTCAGTGTCGAACTGGAACATGGACAGTCCTTGCCGTTGCTGCCCCAGGCCGACGGCTGGTTCGTGAGCAACATCCGATGCGCAGCGGGCACGCTTTACCGCTACAGCATCGACGGCGAACTGGAAGTGCCCGACCCGGCTTCCCGCGCTCAGGACGGCGATATCGACCGGCACAGTGTGGTGGTCGATCCGCTGGCCTATGCCTGGCAACACAGTGCCTGGTCGGGACGGCCGTGGAACGAAGCGGTGATCTACGAACTGCACGTCGGCACGCTCGGCGGTTTCAGCGCCGTCGAGCAGCATCTGGCGCGCCTGGTCGAACTGGGCGTCACCGCGATCGAACTGATGCCCATCGCGCAGTTTCCCGGTGAGCGCAATTGGGGCTATGACGGTGTCCTGCCCTACGCGCCCCAGGCTTCATACGGGTCACCCGAGCAGCTCAAACACTTGATCGACACCGCCCACGGTCATGGCCTGGCGGTGATTCTCGACGTGGTCTACAACCACTTCGGTCCGGACGGCAATTACCTGCATCGTTATGCCAAGGGCTTCTTTCGCGAAGACAAACAGACGCCGTGGGGCGCGGCCATCGACTTCCGCCGCCGCGAAGTACGAGACTTCTTCATCGACAACGCCTTGATGTGGCTGCTCGAATACCGTTTCGACGGTTTGCGCCTGGACGCGGTGCACGCCATTGAAGATCCGGATTTCCTCCAGGAACTGGCGCAACGGGTGCGCCAGCAGACGGGACCGGCGCGACATGTGTGGCTGATGGTGGAGAACGAACACAACCAGGCCGGTCTGCTCGAGCAGGGTTACGACGCGCAGTGGAACGATGACGGCCACAATGCCCTGCATGTGTTACTGACCGGCGAAACCGAGGCCTATTACGCCGACTACGCGCACAACCCCACCGAACAACTGGCGCGTTGCCTGAGCCAGGGTTTCGTGTTCCAGGGTCATGTCAATCGCCATGGCGTGGCCCGCGGTGAACCCAGCGGGCACTTGCCACCCGGCGCCTTCATCCTGTTCCTGCAGAACCATGACCAGATCGGCAACCGCGCCTTCGGCGAGCGCCTGCATCAACTCGCCCACCCGCAAGCGCTGCGGGCCGCCACGGTGTTGCTGCTGTTGTCGCCGATGATTCCGCTGCTGTTCATGGGCGACGAGTTCGCCGTCGAGCAACCCTTCCTGTATTTCACCAGCCATCACGGTGAGTTGGCCAAGTTGGTACGGGACGGCCGACGCAACGAGTTCGCGGCCTTCAGCGTGTTTGCCGACCCACTCCTGCGCGAACACATTCCTGACCCGAACGATCCGCAGACATTTGCAGCGTCCCGCCCCGTCCTGCCTTCGAACGGCCATACTGAGATGCACGACCTGTATCGCCAGCTGTTGCAGATCCGTCACCGGCTCCTCATTCCCCGCTTGCCGGGCACCCAGGCACTGGGAGTTGACGAGCTGGGCGAAGGCGCGGTCAGTGCCGCCTGGCGTCTGGGCGATGGCAGCGAGCTGCGCATTGACCTGAACCTCAGCGACAAGCCCGTAGTCCACACCTCACAGACCGGTGCCGCGCGGTTGTTCGAATACCCGCCACAGAGCGCCGATCTGCTGGACCGGGGCACCCTTGCCCCGTATTGCGCGCTCGTCAGTCTCGCCGCCGCAGCCCCTATGCCACTTCGTATGGAGAGCGTCCATGAGTGATGCGCAACTGGAAATTCTGGCCAGCCGTGCCGGCCTCGCGGTCGACTGGATCGACGCCAACGGCCGCCCGCAAAAAGTCGCACCTTCGGTGTTGCGCAATGTGCTGACCGGCCTTGGCCACCCGGCGGGCAGCGCCCAGGAAATCGACGCCAGCCTGCTGGAATTGCAAGCGGCGCAACAGACCCATCACTTGCCGCCATTGATCACCGCCGATGTTGGAGTTGGCCTGGATCTGGCGCGTTTCTTTGCACCTGAAACCCCTTGCGAAATCCACCTCGAAGACGGTTCGCGGCTCAACCTCAAGCTGGACGCCAACGCAAAACTGCCGGGGCTGGTACCGGTCGGCTATCAACAGGTCAGCATCGACGGGCAAACCTTCACCCTGGCGGTGGCCCCACCCCGTTGTTACAGCGTCGCCGATGCCGTGGATAACCCGATCCCCCGTGCCTGGGGCCTGAGCGTGCAATTGTATGCTTTGCGCCGTCCTGGCGATGGCGGTTTTGGTGACACCCAGGCGCTCGAGGACCTCGCCCGAGTGGCCGGTGAACGTGGCGCCGAGGCGTTGGCGATCAGCCCCTTGCATGCGATGTTTTCCAATGACACCCAACGCTACAGCCCGTATTCGCCATCCAGCCGTCTGTTTCTCAACAGCCTTTACTGCGCCCCCGGCACCATTCTCGGCGAGCGCGCCCTGCGCACCGCCATTGATGCCACCGGGCTGGCCATTGAACTCAAGGCGCTGGAAGAGCGTCCGCTGATTGACTGGCCGGCCGCCGCCGAAGCCAAGCATCGGCTGTTGCAGTCGCTGTACGAAGGTTTCGTCCAGGGTGAACATCCCTTGCACGAAGACTTCAGCAGTTTTCGTCACGCTGCCGGCGAAGCGCTGGAAAACCACTGTCGCTTCGAAGCCATCCAGGAGGCACGCGCCGCCCGCGGTGAGGGCCTCGACTGGCGACTGTGGCCCGAACCCTGGCGTAATCCGCGTAGCGCCGAACTCGCAGCTTTTGCCGAGGAGAATGCCGGGCGCATCGGCTTCTTCGCCTTCTGCCAGTGGCTGATCACCCGCTGCCTGGAACGCGCGCAAACCGCCGCCCGCGCCAGCGGCATGAGCATCGGCCTGATCGCCGACCTGGCCGTCGGTGCCGATGGCGGCGGCAGCCAGGCCTGGAGCCGGCAGGACGAACTGCTCGCGTCCCTCACCGTCGGCGCGCCACCGGACATACTCAACCGCTCAGGCCAGGGCTGGGGAATTTCCGCGTTTTCCCCTGAAGGGCTGGTGCGCAATGGTTTCCGGGCGTTCATCGAAATGCTGCGGGCCAATTTCGCCCATTGTGGTGGCTTGCGTATCGATCACGTCATGGGACTGCAGCGGCTGTGGGTGATCCCCAACGGCTCACCGCCGGCCGACGGCGCCTACCTGTATTACCCGGTGGACGACCTGCTGCGCTTGTTGACCCTGGAATCCCATCGGCACCAGGCCATCGTCCTCGGCGAAGACCTCGGCACCGTGCCGGACGGCCTGCGGGAAAAACTCATCGGCCGTTCGATGCTCGGCATGCGGGTGCTGCTGTTCGAGCAGGACAACACGCACTTCAAGCCGATCCTCGACTGGCCGGACAACGCCCTGGCCACCACCAGCACCCATGACCTGCCGACCCTCAACGGCTGGTGGCACGGCCGCGACATCGACTGGAACGCCCGGCTCGGCATGGTCGACGCCAGCGGTGAGATCGAATGGCGCCAGCATCGCGAGCGCGAGCGCGAGGGCCTGCGCCGGGCACTGAGTCAGGACCCGCAGAACTTCCGTGAAGAATCCCACGAAACCGACCAGGTGCTCGACGCCAGCGTGCGTTTTCTCGGTCATACCCGGGCCCCCTTGGTGCTGTTGCCGCTGGAGGATGCCCTTGGCGTGGAACAACAGGCCAACCTGCCCGGCACCATCGACACCCACCCGAACTGGTCGCGCCGCCTGCCGGGTTACAGCGAAGCCCTGCTCGATGGACCGGATGCCGCGCGGCGCCTGGAACTGCTTGCCTGTGCGCGACTGCAGGCGGCCGAGCGTGACCGATGACTCCACAACCGACCCGCCCGCTGCGCGCGACGCTGCGCCTGCAATTTCATAAAGGCTTCACGCTGGAAGACGCGGTGCCGCTGGTGCCGTATTTCGCACGCCTGGGCATCAGCCATGTCTACGCCTCCCCGCTGCTGCGTGCCCGAGCCGGATCGATGCATGGCTATGACGTGGTGGACCCGACCAGGGTCAACCCGGAACTGGGTGGCGAAGTGGCGCTGCGCAACCTGGTCAACGCCTTGCACGAGCAGGACATGGGGTTGATCCTCGACATTGTCTCCAACCACATGGCGGTCGGCGGCGCTGACAATCCCTGGTGGCTGGACCTGTTGGAGTGGGGACGCCTGAGTCCCTACGGCGAGTTTTTCGACATCCAGTGGCACTCTCCCGATCCGTTGATGGAAGGCCAGCTGCTCCTGCCGTTCCTGGGCAGCGATTACGGCGTGGCGTTGCAGGACGGCACGCTGCCCCTGCGCTTCGATGCCTGGCACGGCAGCTTCCATGTCGAGCACTACGAACATCGCTTTCCCATTTGTCCCTGGGATTACGGCGAACTGCTCAAGACCGATGCAGCGCTCGATACCGAGCAGGCCGAACAACTGAAAAACCTGGCCGATCGCTTCAGCACCCTGAGCTACCAGACCGACGCCCACAGCCTGGCCATACCGCTGAAGGCGGAACTGCGCGATCTGGTCAGCGATCCGCTTATTGCTCAAGCCATTGAGCAACACCTGAAGCACTACGACTCACTGACCGACGAAGGCTTCCAGCGCCTGCACAACCTGCTGGAGCGCCAGAGCTATCGCCTCGCCAGCTGGCGCACGGCCGCCGATGACATCAACTGGCGGCGCTTCTTTGATATCAATGAACTCGGCGGACTGCGCGTCGAGCGCCCCGCGGTGTTCGAAGCCACCCACGCGAAGATCTTCCAACTGGTGGCCGAGGGGCTGATCGACGGGTTGCGCATCGACCACATCGACGGCCTCGCCGACCCGCGAGGCTACTGCCGAAAGCTGCGGCGTCGGGTCGACAGCCTGTCCAAAGGGCGCCACCTGCCGATCTTTGTCGAAAAAATCCTCGGCGAAGGCGAGTCTCTGCACCTCGACTGGTCGGTGGACGGCACCACCGGTTATGAATTCATGAACCAGCTGTCACTGCTGCAACACGTCCCACGGGGCGCGCAGACACTGGCCGATCTCTGGCAGCGCCACAGTGAGCGGCCCGCTGACTTCTCCCTGGAAGCACAACTGGCCCGCCAGCAAATCCTCAACGGTTCCCTGGCCGGCGATTTCGAAAGCGTCGCCCAGGCCTTGCTCCAAGTGGCCCGAGACAATCTCATGACCCGCGACTTGACCCTCGGTGCGATTCGCCGGGCCTTGCAGGCGCTGATCGTGCATTTCCCGGTGTACCGCACCTACATCGGCCCCCTCGGCCGGACAGGCCAGGACGAGGTGTTTTTCCAGAAGGCCATGGCCGGCGCCCGCCAAACCCTGGGCGAGGCAGACTGGCCGGTGCTCGATTGCCTGGCCGGCTGGCTCGGTGGCGAGCCCTGGCGGCAACGCCCGGTCGGTCGCCAGCGCAAACGCCTCAAGCACGCCTGCGTGCGCTTCCAGCAACTGACCTCGCCTGCCGCGGCAAAAGCGGTGGAAGACACTGCGTTCTATCGTTCGGCCGTCCTGCTCTCGCGCAATGACGTGGGGTTCAGCACCGAGCAGTTCAGTGCGCCGTTTGCCGACTTTCATCGGGCCTGCATCGAGCGCCTTGAAACCTTCCCGGACAATCTGCTGGCCAGCGCTACCCACGACCACAAGCGTGGCGAAGACTCACGCGCGCGGCTGGCGGTACTGAGTGAACGCAGCGGCTGGTACAGCGAGCAGATCGGCCTGTGGCGCGCCCTCGCCCGGCCATTGCGCCAGGACGATCAAGTGCCGTCGGCGGGCGATGAGTTGATTCTGTATCAGGCGATCCTCGGCAGTTGGCCGCTGGAGTTGGCTATCGATAATCCGTCGGCGCTCGAGGACTACGCCAAACGCCTCTGGCAATGGCAGCGCAAGGCCCTGCGCGAAGCCAAGCTGCAAAGCAGCTGGAGCGCGCCCAATGACGCTTACGAGCAAGCGACCGAGGACTTTATCCAGCGCCTGTTGCTCAGCCCCGAAGGTGAGCTGCTGCGTGCGGCCCTCGCCAGGGCGGCCCGATCGATTGCCGCCCCCGGTGCCCTTAACGGTTTGGCGCAAACCTTGCTGCGCATGACGGTGCCCGGCGTGCCGGATTTGTATCAGGGCAACGATTTCTGGGACTTCAGCCTGGTCGACCCGGACAACCGTCGCCCCGTGGATTACGCCAGTCGCCAGCAGGCACTGCAGCACAGGGTAGACCTGCCGGATCTGTTATCGAACTGGCAGGACGGGCGCATCAAGCAAGCCCTGGTTGCGCGTACCCTGGGCCTGCGCGCCGAACATGCCGAGCTGTTTCGGCGTGGTACCTACCAGGCCTTGGACGTGCTGGGCAGCGAGGCCCATCGAGTGCTGGCTTTTGTCCGCGAACGGGAGGAAGAACGCGCCATCGTGATTGTGCCGATACGCTGTGCCGAACTGCTGGAAAACAGTGCCGTACCCCAGGTCCACGCGCCGCTGTGGGGCGATACCCGGGTCAAACTGCCGTTCACCGTTGCGGACGAACATCTGAAGGGACTTTTCACCGGCATCACAGTCACACAACACAGAGAGCTGCTGATCAGCGCCGCGCTGGGGGATTTCCCGGTCAATCTCATTATTCAAACTAACCACACTTGAGTTCAGTTCAGGAGCATTGCGATGAGTACCGACGATAAACGTATCCGCGAATTCGCCTATCAGATCTGGGAGTCCGAAGGAAAACCCGAAGGCCAGGAAGCCCGCCACTGGGAGATGGCGTGCAAACTGGCGGAAGCCGAAGCCCTGGCACCAAAGAAACCTGCCAAGGCAGCGGCGAGCAAAACCCCGGTCAGCAAAACGGCCAATGGCAAGGCCGGTGAAAGCAAAGTCGTTGCGCCCAAAACCAAGGCCAAGCCCGCAGCGGCCTCGAAAGTGATCCCGCCGGGAGAAAAGGCCGTCGAGAAAAAGCCTCGAGCACCACGAAAACCGCCCGCGGTTTGATTTGTCTTGAGGCCCCTTCGCGGGCAAGTCGAATCGTCGCACCGCCGCTCCCACAGGGAACTTGCAGCCACACCACCAAACACTGTGGGAGCGGGCTTGCCCGCGAAGAGGCCATCACTTCCAGCATTGATGTTGCCTGACACACCGCCTTCGCGAGCAAGCTCGCTCCTACAGGTAACTCCCGTTTGCAGGAGCACTTATGACCAGCCCAAAGAAAGCCCCCGCGCCAGCCCCCCGCGCTGAAGCCACGCGAATCCGTGAAGGCCTGCCCTTCCCGCTGGGTGCCACCTGGGACGGACTGGGAGTCAACTTCGCCCTGTTTTCCGCCCACGCCACCCGGGTTGAACTGTGCCTGTTCGACGACAGCGGCGAGGTTGAGCTCGAACGCATCGAACTGCCCGAATACACCGACGAGATCTTCCACGGCTACCTGCCCGACGCTCATCCCGGGCTGATTTACGGTTATCGCGTCTACGGTCCGTACGACCCGGCCAACGGTCATCGCTTCAACCCCAACAAACTGCTGATCGACCCCTACGCCAAACAACTGGTCGGCAAGTTGAAATGGTCCGAAGCGCTGTTCGGCTACACCATCGGCCACCCCGACGCCGACCTCAGCTTCGATGAACGTGACAGCGCGCCCTTCGTGCCCAAGTGCAAGGTCATCGACCCGGCGCACACCTGGGGCCACGACCACCGCGTCAGCGTACCGTGGGACAAGACGATCATTTATGAAACCCATGTGCGCGGCTTCAGCATGCGTCACCCTTCGGTCCCGGAAAACCTGCGCGGAACCTTTGCCGGGCTGATGGTCGATGACGTGTTGGAGCACATCCGCAAGCTCGGCGTGTCAACCGTGGAGTTGCTGCCGATCCACGCGTTCGTCAACGACCAGCATTTGCTGCACAAGGGCATGACCAATTACTGGGGCTACAACAGCATCGCGTTCTTCGCCCCCGACCCGCGTTACCTGGCCAGTGGCAAGATTGCCGAGTTCAAGGAAATGGTCGCGCACCTGCACGAAGCGAATCTGGAAGTGATCCTCGACGTGGTCTACAACCACACCGCCGAAGGCAACGAGCAAGGCCCGACCCTGTCCATGCGCGGCATCGACAACGCGTCCTACTACCGTCTGATGCCCGATGACAAGCGCTTCTATATCAACGATTCCGGCACCGGCAACACCCTGGACCTGAGTCACCCGTGCGTGCTGCAGATGGTCACCGACTCCCTGCGCTACTGGGCTTCGGAAATGCACGTGGACGGTTTCCGCTTCGACCTGGCGACCATACTCGGGCGCTACCACGACGGTTTCGATGAGCGCCACAGTTTCCTCGTTGCCTGCCGGCAGGACCCGGTGTTGCGCCAGGTCAAGCTGATCTCCGAACCCTGGGACTGTGGCCCTGGCGGTTATCAGGTCGGCAATTTTCCACCAGGCTGGGTCGAGTGGAACGACAAATTCCGCGACACCGTGCGCGCGTTCTGGAAGGGCGACGACGGTCAACTGGCGGACTTCGCCAGCCGCCTGACCGCTTCGGGGGATATGTTCAATGAACGGGGTCGGCGCCCCTACTCATCGCTGAACTTCGTCACCGCCCATGACGGCTTCACCCTCAACGACCTGGTGTCGTACAACGACAAGCACAACGAGGCCAACGATGAAAACAATCAGGACGGCAGCAACAACAACCTGTCCTGGAACCACGGCGTCGAAGGCCCCACCGATGATCCCGAGATCAACGCGCTGCGCCATCGGCAGATGCGCAATTTCTTCGCCACCCTGCTGCTGGCCCAGGGCACGCCGATGCTGGTGGCCGGCGACGAGTTCGCCCGCACCCAGGAGGGCAACAACAATGCGTATTGCCAGGACAGCGAGATCGGCTGGGTCAACTGGGACCTCAGCGAAGACGGCAAGGCCCTGCTCAAGTTCGTCAAACGCCTGATCAAGTTGCGCCTGACCTACCCGATCCTGCGCCGCGGGCGTTTTCTGGTGGGTAACTACAACGAGGACATCGGCGTCAAGGACGTGACCTGGCTGGCGCCGGACGGCACGGAAATGACCACCGAACATTGGCACGATGCACACAACCGCTGCCTGGGCATGCTGCTCGATGGCCGCGCCCAGGAAACCGGCATTCGCCGCAAAGGCGCCGACGCGACGTTGATGCTGGTGGTCAACGCGCATCACGACATCGTCAATTTCCGTCTGCCGGAAGTGCCTGACGGCGGTTTCTGGACGTGCATGATCGACACGAACCAGCCGTCGATCCGTGGCCAGGAACGCTTCGAGTTCGGCCACGAGTACTCGGTTACCGGCCGCTCGTTGCTGCTGTTCGAGTTGCAGCATGAGGAAGAGGAGTGACGACGAAGTCCAGGCATTGAGCGCGCGACTGCCGCAGAGCGGAAAAATCATTTTGGCCGGGTTCGCGACGCGACGAATAGCGTTGCATGAGCAATACTCGATTCGCGGCCATCCAGGGTTGGGGTTGCCGCGCCCCGCTATCCACCAGCCCTCACGGGTCGGCCGGGCTTGTCTCGCGCACGACTGAAGGCGAAGCAGCACAAGGACGTATACCCATGAAATCCGTTTCCCTCAGCGAAGCCAGCCTGCCCTCCCAGATCTGGAACAGCGCCCCGCAACTGGACAGCATTGCGGTCATCAACACCCAATCCCTGGTGCCAGCCGGTGCACGCGCAGTGCTCATTGCCCCGCACCCCGGCGATGAAGTCGTGACCTGCGGCGGCCTGCTGCAATTGCTCAGCAACCTGGGCCACCCGCTGCAATTGATCTCGATCACCGACGGCAGCGCCAGCCACCCCGGTTCCCGGCAGTGGTCGGAAAAACGCCTCAGCGTATTTCGTCCCCAGGAAAGCGTGGAAGCCATCCGCCGACTCGGGTTGCCGATGCACAGCCTGAAGTGGATCCGTGGCGGGTTTACCGACAACGCCCTGGTGGAGCACGAAGAACGGATCGTCCAATTCATCAGGCGCTACCTGCGCCCGGGTGATGTGGTGTTCAGCACCTGGTGCGAAGACGGCAATGTCGACCACGACACCGTCGGCCGCGCCAGTGCCAGGGCGGCGGCCAGTGTTGGCGCCACCTACACCGACGTGCCGTTCCGGGCCTGGCACTGGCCGGCGCGGGACCGGGAGCTGATCCCCTGGCATCGTGCGCGCAAGGTGCGCCTCGATGCCTGGACCGTCGCCCGCAAGAGCCACGCCACCCACGCCTACGCCAGCCAACTCGACGGTGAGCCCGCCATCGGCCTTGCGCCGTTGATGCCGCGCACGCTGCTGGAGCGCATTCGTTTGCCTTATGAAATTGTCTTCGTCTAAGCGCACTGCGCCGTTCTGTAGGAGCGAGCTGGCTCGCGATGGAGGTCAACGATGATGCGGGGAGCCTGACACCGCGCGGTGCTCTCAGGTTTATCGCGAGCAAGCTCGCTCCTACAGGGGGCATTGGCCGCCGATGTTAAAAACACATACCGCCTAAGCCTTAGAGCGCCGCAGAGTGTCAGATCTGGCGCCTTGGCGTTAAAGGCAAACTGAACTGCCCGTCCATGCATCAGTCGCATGCATAGGCAGCCCCCAATCACAGGAGCGAACGTGGCCAGTCATTCCAAGCGGCAATCAGCTGAATCGGTGCCGTTGAGTACTCCCCCGGACATCCACCGACTGCGCGTGCTGACGGTCAACACCCACAAGGGATTCACCGCGCTCAACCGGCGCTTCATCCTCCCCGAACTGCGTGAAGCCGTGCGCAGTACGTCGGCGGACCTGGTGTTTCTGCAGGAAGTGGTCGGCGAGCACGACCGCCACTCCTCACGCTACAACGATTGGCCACAGACCTCGCAATACGAATTCCTTGCCGACAGCATGTGGAGCGACTTCGCCTATGGGCGCAATGCCGTGTATCCCGACGGTCACCATGGCAATGCCCTGCTGTCGAAATACCCGATCCGCGAATACCGCAACCTGGATGTCTCCATTACCGGCCCGGAACGCCGCGGCTTGCTGCACTGCGTGCTGGACGTGCCGGGGCACAGCGAAGTGCATGCCATCTGCGTGCACCTCAGCCTGCTGGAAAGCCATCGTCAGCTGCAATTGCAGTTGCTTTGCCAGCTCCTCGAGTCCCTGCCGGATGATGCGCCGGTGATCATTGCCGGCGACTTCAACGACTGGCAGATGCAGGGCAATGCCGCCCTTGCCCGCCGCGACTACCTGCACGAAGCCTTCGAGCGCCACCATGGCCGCCCGGCCAAAACCTACCCCGCGCGGTTCCCCCTGTTGCGCCTGGATCGCATCTACCTGCGCAATGCCAGCAGCCATGAGCCGCAGATACTCGGCAACAAGCCGTGGACGCACCTTTCCGACCATTTGCCGTTGGCGGTGGAAGTGCATCTTTGAATCGCGGCGATTGAGTGTGAAGTACCGAGAAATCGTCCCCCACCTGTTATTTCTGACAGTAGCCATCCTGGATCCGTGCCTGCTACGTTGTTGCCGCCCTGACGGAAATCCGCAGGGGCTTGCGACACACACGTAGCGCCTTGGTTGCCAAAGGTACTTGCGGGTCATAGTTCCTGCCGATGTTGTCTTGCAACTCGCGCTGCCAAGCATGTCTGGTTCCTGGTCATCGATGACGGCCAAAGGAACGGAAGTTGATCCCATCGCGGAGGCAACATGGAGTTTTCGCCAGATCTGTCCAAGTACCGTCATGGCGCCTGCCTGTTCTCGATCTGGTTATGTGCGAACTGGTCCCAACCCGCCTACGCCGCCTGCACACTCACCCCTACGGCCGGCGACGACAACTTCGTCTGCGACAGCGGCACCAGCGCGCCGTTGACCGACTTGTCGGGCAATAACACCCTGACCTTCCCCGCCAATGGCACCGGCAGTATCAACGGCAACGTGACCTTCGGGGCCGGCGCCGACGCTGTGAACATGGCCTCAGGCACCGTGGCCGGTGCCGTGGATCTGGGCGACGGGGCAGACAGCTTTATGATCAGCGCCGGGCAAGTCAGCGGGGCGGTCAGCCAAGGCAATGGCATCGATGACTTCATCATGTCCGGCGGAACCATTAAGTCCCTGGCCCAAGGGGACGGCCGCGATACCTTCCTGATGACAGGCGGCACCATCCTTGGCGCCTTCGAAGATGGCGACGTGGCCAGGATGACCGACGGCATCATCGACCGGGTCGACATGAAACTCGATAACAATATCTTCGATATGTCCGGTGGGCAGATCCTCCGCAACCTGGTGACCGGTTTGGGCACCGATGAGATCATCGTTTCCGGGGGGCGTATCGGCGGCAACATCAGTGTCAGCAACGGCAACGACAGCATCACCGTTACCGGCGGAGAAATCGTCGGCGAGATTCGCGCCGGCAACGGTGATGACACGCTGGTGTGGGACGGCGGTGGGATCATCCGCTCGCAAGTCCTGCTGGAGGCAGGCAACGACCGCGCCACTTTGAGCAATCTGACCGAAAGCACCCTCGCACTGACCCCGAGCATCAATGGCGGTAGTGGCAATGACCTGCTGACGTTCGATCACACCACGTCATCGGGCGCTGCCCGGTATATCAATTGGGAAACCCTCAATCTGGTCAAGGGCTCGCGCCTGGATCTCGATGGCATTCTTCAATTGGGGGACAGCACCACGGGCACCGGCGTGTTCAACATCGACGGCAGCAGCGTGCTCACGTCAACCCAGGGCAGCATCACCTCTTCGACCGCGGGCCGCCTCGCCACCTTGAACAACAGCGGGGTCATCGACCTTGCCGGCGGTAACTCGCGTACCAACGACACCTTGACGGTTGAAGGCAATTACGTGGGTAACGGCGGCCAGTTGCTCCTGCAAAGCGCAGTGGGCGATGACAGCTCCCCCAGCGACAAGCTGGTGGTCAACAACGGAACGCTGACCGGCAGCACCCTGATCAGCGTCACCAACGTTGGCGGCGCGGGTGCCCTGACCCGGCAAAACGGCATCCAGCTGGTTCAGGCCCAAGGCACGGCGGTCAGCGACAACACCGCGTTCGCCCTCAAAGCCCGGGTTTCGGTTGGCGCCTTCGATTACCGTCTGTTCAAAGGCGGCATCACACCGGGCAGCGAAAACAGTTGGTATTTGCGCTCCTCGGTGGTGGCGCCGCCCGTGGTTGCCGTCGCCAACCCGGATCCCGCCTTGCCGCCGACGCTGGAACCCATTGTGGCAGTGCCGGTCGCCGCGCCTGTGGTCGTGGCTACCGGGGTTCAAGGCGCTGGAGGCGTCGTGACGCTCGAGGCTCCTGTGCTACCGGCCGCCATACCCGGCGCAAAACCTATCCCCCTGTATCGCGAGGCAGTGCCTGCCTGGTCGGTGGTGCCGCCGGCTGCAGCACAGTTGACCCTGACAGCACTGGGTACCTTTCATGACCGTCAAGGCGATCAGCGTCTGCTGAGCGAAACCGGGGCCCTGGGCGCCGGTTGGGGCCGGGTCTACGGCAAGAACCTCGAGCAGACCTGGGCCGGCACCGTCACACCGAGACTGGACGGCTCGCTCAATGGCTTCCAGGTCGGCAATGACCTGTTCAGTTCGCAACTGGCGGGTGGGCAAACCCAGCGCAGCGGTTTCTTCATCGGCCACAGCCGCCTGCAAGGTGATGTCAACGGTTTCAATCAGGGCTTCGAAGGCAAGCGCTCAGGCAACGTCGAGCTGAAAGGCGACAGCCTTGGCGCGTACTGGACCCTCATCGATCCCGCCGGTGCCTATTTCGATGCCGTGGCCATGTACACCTGGCTCAATGGCGACAACCGCTCCGAAAGTGGCCTGAAGATCGACAATGACGGCCACGTAACGACGTTGTCGACAGAAGTCGGATACCCGATCGCCGTGTCTGGCAACTGGGTAGTCGAACCCCAGGCCCAGGCGATTTACCAGAAGGTCAAACTCGACAGCCAGGACGACGGCATCTCCCATGTCTCGTTCGATTCCGACAGTGCCTGGACCGGCCGCGTCGGCGCACGCCTCAAGGGTCGCTACGAAGTCAGCGGCCGACCGCTGGAACCCTATCTGCGAGCCAATGTCTGGCACACCTTCACCGGTACCGATACGGTCACTTTTGACCATGTCGATCAGGTCGAAACCCAACAACGAACCTCGTCCGCCGACCTCGGAATTGGCATGGTACTGAGCGTTGCCACCTCGGTCAGTGTGTACGCAGGACTTGACTACACCAGCAATATCGACAGCAACCAACAACGGGGAACGTTCGGTAACGTGGGGATTCGGGTCAGGTGGTGAGGAATTGAAACCGCTCTATCCCGAGGTTTTTGACGATTGCTCGAATAAACAAGAACCTGGAAACACACCATTGAACAGGCCCTTTTTAAACCATTACCACTGATCGGCCATCTTCTTGACTCGACTGTTTCGGTCTTCTTGACTTCAAGTTACTACCCCCGAAAACACTACCAGGACCCGCCGCGGGCTCCCGTAAAAACGGGCAGCCCGTGACGCCGCCTAATCCATTCGGTCGCCCCTCATTCGGGGTAGGAGAGACGCCAGAACGAGATACCGCATGCGACTGCAAGGTAGACCTCCATGAAAACTTCACTCACTTCACAAGAGATCAAATTCACTTTTTGCACTGTATCGAGTTCACTTCTGCTGTGTTCCTCCATTGAATTGCTCGCCGCCACTGCCGAGCAGGAAACAACGCCGTGGTATCGCCAGGACATCCCGACTATCGGTCTGACTACCCTTGCAGCAACCTGGCCCGGTCAATTCAGCGCCCATCCCGATCTGCGCAGTTCCAACCTGACCACCGAAGATGCCGCGCCCACGGCCTGGGACCAACTCTACGGCCAGCCCTCTCGCCAGGCACAAACCGATTACATTTCCCAGGCTATGGCCGTTCCCGGCACCCACGAACTCAAAGGCCCGGCGATCCTCACTCTGCAAAGTGCCGACGGCCATACGCAAAGGGTTGGCCTGGTCGGCGGCACGAGTCAGTACTCGCTCAACAACAAGGGCGCGCAGATCACCCCGGCCATGTCCGATCCCAACCGCGACGCGCTCAACCTCCGGGGGCAAAGCCTCGGCGCCTATTGGAGCCTGACCGGTCCACAAGGCTGGCACGTCGACCTGACCGCCAGCGGTGGCCGGGTCAACGGCTTCAGCCGCAACGAACAAGGGACCCGAAGGGCCACCGAGGGCAGCGCGATGACGCTGTCGGTGGAAGGCGGCTTCCCTATCGGTCTGGGTGAAAACTGGGTGATTGAACCCCAGGCGCAATTGATCAATCAGCGCATCACCCTGGACACCCCGTATGCAGGCTCGGGCAACGCCTCTTCCAGTGACCTGACTTCGTGGAGCGGTCGAGTCGGTGCGCACTTGAAAGGCAGTTACGACATCAGCGGGATGCCGGTCGAACCCTACGTGCGGACCAACTTGTGGCACACCGTGTACACCGGCAATGCCGTGACCCTCGATCAGGTCGACAAGATCAGCAGCAGCCGCAAGTCCTCGACCGTCGAACTGGGCCTGGGTCTGGTCGCCAGAGTCACCCCGACCGTGAGCCTGTACGTCAGCGCCGACTACAGCAGCGACGTGGACGACAATGATTTGAATGGGTTGATCGGCAGCCTGGGTGTGCGGATGCGTTGGTAAAACAGGTATTTCTTACAGTATCCAAGGCAATGACGGCGATGCATTGTAATGGGCAAGTCACCCTGATCGAGGCCGGCACGGATGTCTGTGGACCATGCGCATCACGGCACGCCCACCCTTGCGGTGTCAGACCCGCGCGGGCTGGCGGTCAGGGCCATTCAATACCATCGGCGGCAAGCGGTTGATCCGGTTGAGACACGGGTCACGCATCAATGCTTCGACGCCGCCGGACGGCCCGTGGCCAGTCGGGATCCGTATCTGTTTGCCTTGGCGCAGAACGATGTGTCGGTGCCGGCCAACCTCAGTCAGGTGTTCAGTTTGTCCGGCGTGCCATTGGCGAGTGACAGCCTTGACGCCGGGTGGCGGGTCGCGTTGCAGGGTGCTGCCGGGCAAATCGTTGAGCGTTGGGACGGTCGTGGCAGCTGCACGCTGACCGAGTTCGATGCACTGTTGCGCCCCGTGGCGGTGCGAGAGCATGGCGGTGAGAGCGCAGAACACGTGATTGAGCGCTTTACCTATGCGGGGGTTGATGCCGACACAGCCGAGCATAACCTCTGCGGCCAACTGATTCGCCATGACGATCCGGCCGGCACGCTGCACCTGAAGGAATTGGGGCTCGGCGGTGCAGTGCTGCAACAGGTTCGGCACTTCTTGCGCGATGCCGACTCACCGGATTGGCCGGCGAGCGAGGCCGCCCGCGACGCCTTGCTCGAAGCCGGCGATGGCGCCACCACGTCCCATGTCTACTCGCCAGGCGCCGAACCCCTCCAGCAAACGGATGCGTTGGGCAACCGCCAGCGCTTTGCCTACACCGTCGCCGGCCAATTGAAAAACACGCGGTTGACCCTGGTCGGTGAGGACGAGATGACGCTGGCCAGCGCTCTCCATTACAACGCCTCCGGCCAGATCGAGTCGGAAACCGCCGGCAACCGCGTCATCACCCGCCATCGCTACGACCTCGCGGACGGACGCCTGATTGGCTTGAGCGCGCACAAAGCCGATGGCACGCCCCTTCACGACTTGTGCTACCGCTACGACGCCAACGGCAACGTGCTAAGCCTCGAAGACGCCGCCCAACCGATCCGCTACTTCAACAACCAGCGCATCGAACCGCTCAAGACCTATCGCTATGACACCCTCGGTCAACTGATCGAAGCCCGCGGCTGGGAAGCCAAAACCGGCCACGGCGGCCCCGCCCTGCCCGACCTGAACCCCCTGCCCCTCGACCCCAGCCAGGTCGCCAACTACACCCAGACCTACCACTACGACGCCGGCGGCAACCTGCTGGACCTGGTGCACGTCGGCGCCCAGCCCCACGGCCGCCTTTTGACTCGCGCCAAATACAGCAACCGCTGCCTGCCCGAACGCAACGGCCGGCCACCGACTGAAGCGGAAATCGCTGCCGGGTTCGATGCCAACGGCAACCTGCGTGAACTGCAAACCGGCCAGACGCTGGAGTGGGACCTGCGCAATCAACTCACCGTCGTACGCCCGGTGGTGCGCGAAGAGGCTGAGGACGACTACGAACGCTATATCTATGACAGTGGCGGCCAACGTGTACGCAAGCTTCGCGCGAACCAGACCAATGCGCGCACGCTGATCAGCGAAGTGCGCTACCTGCCCGGTGTGGAGATCCGCAGTCATGGCGGCACCGGGGAAGTCCTTCACGTGATCACCGCCAGCGCCGGTAGCAACAGCGTGCAGGTGTTGCATTGGGTCGCCGGACAACCCGAGGACATCGCCAACAACCAGGTGCGTTACAGCCTCAACGACCACTTGCAATCCAGCGCCCTGGAACTGGACCAGAACGCCGACCTGATCAGCCAGGAATGGTATTACCCGTTTGGTGGCACGGCGTGTTTCGCGGCGCGTTCGGCCACAGAAGCCAAATACAAAACCGTGCGGTATTCGGGCAAGGAGCGGGACGCGACGGGGCTTTACTATTATGGGTTCAGATATTACGCGCCGTGGTTGCAGCGGTGGACTAATCCGGATCCGGCGGGATATGTGGATGGGATGAATTTGTATGCGATGGTGAGCAACAGCCCCATCAATCTTGGAGATCTGGAAGGGCATGCAGGGGTAGAACTAACAACTGCTGATATTAGCCGTATAACAAACACCATCAAACGTGACATGGGCAACCTTTCTCAAGAGGATGTCCTTGATGTTGTTAATCAGTACTTGAAGGGAAAAGGTGCTGACCCAAAACAGTATGCTGGTACGATCATGTCAGGGCTGGGCTTTGCAGCAACCGCTACAACCGAAGCGCCACAGACAAGAAAAGTGGTAGTCACCCCATCCAAAAAAAACATCCCCACCCCAAAAAATAAATACGACATAAAAACATTTATCGCGCTATACACAACAACCCATGGATCAGACACGATCAATAATGCAATGAGAAAAGGATCAAAAATAAAAATAGATGAAACAACGGTAATACGCGAAATACGGGCTCGAGATGAAAAGCTATTTGAAGGACGCAGCGGGATAGCATTTAAAAAAAACATCAAAATAGCGGCTAGTGTCTTCGATTTAGACGATGCCAAAAGTGTAAGCCACCAAATATATCATCAAGAAAATACAAAACTGCGAACTTATTTTCGAGGAGGCAGATTAACCGACGCGGCATTGAATGCTTACGAAGCAGCCAAAGAAAGTGGCACCGTACTTCATTCCATGAGTTTTCTCTCAGTATCCCTCGATCAATCAGTTGCCGAAGAATTCAGATCCAACTTAGAAGGTGGCATCTTTAAAATAAAAGGCTTTAGCGCCGCAAGTATGAACGGCGCAACTTCTGCATCGGCAGTAAAAGGATCTGTATTTACACCACACGCAGACTTTGATGTTATAGAAGTTGATAAGGCAAACCGAATTATCCATCTTCACGAAAAACGGGGGTATACAGGTCCCAGAAGTCCGTTGCCGCATTAAGGATTCAGGAAAACAAAGGCAACTACCAGCTGAGTTTGAGATTGCAGGATTTCCCCGCAATATAGAATCTCCCACAGGATCACATGGAACCTGTGGGAGCGAGCCTGCTCGCGAAGGCAGCGATGCGGTCCCGGATCACCCCTCCGGCCGCAACATCAACACCGCCAACGGCGGCAAATTCAACACCAGCGACAACGCCTGCCCATGGCTCGGCGTGTCCTCGGCCATCGCCCCGCCACTGTTGCCGTAATTGGAACCGGCATAAATCGACGAATCGCTGTTGAGCACCTCGTTCCACTGCCCCGCAAACGGCACCCCAACCCGATAAGCCTCACGCGGCACCGGCGTAAAGTTCGCCACCACCAGCACAGGCCGGCCGTCCTTGCTCCAGCGCAGCCACGCATAAACACTATTGATCGCATCATCGCCGATCAGCCATTGGAAACCCTGCGGCACATCGTCCTGCTCATGCAGTGCCGGTTCTTCGCGGTACAGGCGATTGAGGTCGCCGACCAGTTTCTGTACCCCCTTGTGCTCGGAGTACTGCAGCAAGTACCAGTCCAGTTGCTGATCGTGGTTCCACTCGCGCCATTGGCCGAATTCGCAGCCCATGAACAACAGTTTCTTGCCCGGGTGCGCCCACATGAAACTCAGGTAGGCCCGCAGGTTGGCGAACTTCTGCCAGCGATCGCCGGGCATTTTGTCGATCAGCGAGTGTTTGCCGTGTACCACTTCGTCGTGGGAGATCGGCAGGATGAAACGTTCGGACCAGGCGTACACCAGGCCAAAACTCAGTTCGTTGTGGTGATGGGCGCGGTACACCGGGTCCTGCTGGATGTAATGCAGCGAATCGTGCATCCAGCCCATGTTCCATTTGTACGCAAAGCCCAGGCCACCCTGTTGCGTGCCCTGGCTGACGCCCGGCCAGGCGGTGGATTCCTCGGCGATCACCAGGGCACCGGGTGCTTCGAGGGCGACCACATCGTTGAGGTGGCGCAGGAAGTCGATGGCTTCCAGATTCTCGCGCCCGCCATGGCGGTTCGGCACCCATTCGCCGGCCTTGCGCGAGTAGTCGCGGTACAGCATCGAGGCCACGGCATCGACGCGCAGGCCATCGACGTGGAAATGCTTGAGCCAGTGCAGCGCCGACGCCAGCATGTAGCCGTGCACTTCGGTGCGCCCCAGGTTGTAGATCAGCGTGTCCCAATCCTGGTGGAAACCTTCCTGCGGGTTGCCGTACTCGTACAGCGCCGTGCCGTCGAACTGGGCCAGGCCGTGGGTATCGGTCGGGAAATGCGCCGGCACCCAGTCGAGAATCACCCCGATGCCGGCCTGGTGGCAGGCGTTGACGAATGCGGCGAACTGGTCCGGCGTGCCATAACGCGCACTCGGCGCGAATTGCGACAGTAGTTGATAACCCCATGATCCACCGAACGGATGCTCCATGATCGGCATCAGTTCGATGTGAGTGAAGCCCAGGTCTTTGACATAGGGAATCAGTCGCTCGGTCAGTTCCGGCCAGGTGTACTGGCGGGCCACTTCACCCAGGTCGTCCAGTTCGCATTGCCACGAACCGGCGTGCAATTCGTAGATCGACAACGGCGCCGTCACCCGCTGGTGGTCGCCACGGGATAGCATCCAGTCCTGATCCTGCCAGTCTATTTTCAGCGGCGAGGCGACTTTCGAGGCGGTGTCCGGCGGCAGACTGGTGGCCAGCGCCATCGGGTCGGCCTTCAGCGGCAGGATGCCGTGGGCACCGAGAATTTCGTACTTGTAGGCGTCCCCTGCTTGCAGACGCGGGATGAACAACTCCCAGACCCCGGTGGGATGCCGCAGGCGCATCGGATGGCGGCGCCCGTCCCAGACGTTGAAATCACCCACCACCGACACCCGCCGGGCATTCGGCGCCCACACCGCGAAACGCACACCGTCGACGCCGTCCACGGTCTTGAGCTGGGCACCGAGGCACGCACTGAGGTCGCGGTGATTGCCTTCGGCAAACAGGTACAAATCCATGTCGCCCAGCAAGGGGCCGAAGCTGTAAGGGTCTTCGGCCGTCTGCTCGCCGCCGGCCCAACGGGTGCGCAGCAGATACGCTTGCGCGCGGTCGAAATGCCCGACAAACAATCCCGGCGTCTCTGTGGCTTGAAGACTCCCAAGCGCTTCGCCCGAGTCCCTGGCCAGGACTTCCACACTCAGGGCGCCTGGCAGATAGGCGCGGATGAACTGTCCACCGGCACCATCACTGTGAGGGCCAAGTATGGCAAAGGGATCGATATGCTCGGCGCGCACCAAGGCATCGATATCCCGTGCGCCGGGCAGCAGCGCTCCTTTGTGATGACCCTGTTCCTTGTTCGAGACACTCATGACTACTCTCCACCAAGATCGGAAAAGGGTTTAAGCCCACTCAATAATCCATATAAACCGTGCAACGGCACGGGCAACCAGGTGGGGCGATTTTCCGCCTCATAGGCCACTTCATACGCCGCCTTCTCCAGACCGAACAACGCCAGCGCAGCGTCTTCGCCTTCGGGATCTTGCCATGCATGGGCAAGACTAGCTGCCGCCAGCCGATAGGCGTCGACAAATGCTGTTCGCGCTTCACTCAAGTAGCGCTCGGTGACCCGCACACGCGCGGCATCGGCCGCCGCCGTGTTATCGACGTTGTGCACGTTGATCGCCATTGCCGCCGCATAGTCGAAGGAACGCAGCACGCCACTGACATCCTTGTACGGGCTGTGTTTGCCCCGACGTTCATGCAAGGGCCGCGCCGGTTCCCCCTCGAAGTCGATCAAGTACGCATCGCCCTTGATCACCAGCACCTGGCCCAGATGCAGGTCGCCATGCACACGAATGCGCAAGCCGCCCGCAGTCTTTTTACCCAACGCTTGTACATGTCCGAGAATGGCTTTTTTGTTGTCCAGTAAATGGCTGACCAGGGTCTGGTCCGCCGGGGTCAGTTGATGTTGATGCTGCTTGAGCAAGTTCAGCGCGTGCTCGATTTGCGTTGCGACATCCCTGGCCGAGGCCAGCGCGTCCTTCTGCGTGGTGACCTGCGGCGAGAAGTCCGGGTTGGCACTCGGGGCTGCCAGCACCTGATGCATTTCCCCCAGGCGCCGGCCCAGCATACCGGCAAAATCTTTCAGTTCGCCTAGCGCGTTGTAGTGTTGCTCCTGCTCGGACATGGCGTCGGCCAGTTCATCGCGCAGCGCCCGTTCGAGGTTGTTTTGCGTCCATTCCCAGGCATCGCCCTGATTGTTCAGGTAGCCCTGGGCGATCATCAGCAGGTTGTCCTCACCCGCCCCGTCCCGGCGCACCACGGCGCCCAGCAGTGGCGAGATATTGCTGAACCCGGCTGCGGTCAGACAGGCGCTCATTTCCAGTTCAGGATGCACGCCACTGGCGACCTTGCGGATCAGCTTGAGCACCATGCTGTTGCCGATCACCACCGAGCTGTTGGACTGTTCCGCCGACAGGTAGCGCACCGGCGAATCGGCGTTGAGGCCGAGCTTTTCCAGTTCGGCAGTGGACTCGAAGCGAATGTCGCCATCGCTGCTGGGCAATACGGTACCGGCCTGAATCCCTTGCAATACGGCATGCACGAAGGATTCCAGGCTGAAGGCATCGGTGATCAGGCCGACCTGGCGTCCGCGCCGTACCCGCGACAGCGCCAGCTGCTGCGGTAGCGGCGTACCGACCTGATCCTCGGAGATAAAGCCGAACGGCAACTGATAGCGACTGCTCTGGCCAGCGCTGATGACATTGATCTCACTGAACAGCACCGGATGTTGCGCATCGCCGAAGCGCACGCCGTAGGCCAGATCGACCTGCTCGATGGCGGCGTCCTTGCCGGCGAACCAGCGACGATTCTGCAACCAGCTGGGCAGGATGCTTTGCTCAAGGGTGTGGCGTGACGGCGCTTCGAGCAGTTCTTCCATGCGTTTTTTCAGCACCAGCGTGGTGAAGTCCGGCAGGCTTTGTGCGGGTTCCACATGCCAGCTGGGCATCTGGTTTTCCGCGGCGAGGCCGAACCAGTAGAAGCCGTAGGGCGCGAGGGTCAGGAGGAAATTCAACTGGCCGATGGGCGGGAACGCGTTACCCCCGAGCATCTCCACCGGCACCATGCCGACGTAGGCCGACAAATCGAGCTCGGCGGCCTGGGCACTGCGCGACACGTTGGCCACGCACAGGATGACTTCGTGTTTGCCGTCCGCCCCCGTGTATTCACGGGTGTAGGCCAGAATCCGCCGGTTGCTCGGCGACAGCATCTTCAATGTACCGCGCCCGAAGGCCTTGGATTGCTTGCGCACGGCGAGCATGCGCCGGGTCCAGTTCAACAGCGAATGCGGGTCGCCGGCCTGGGTTTCGACGTTGACCGACAGATAGCCGTATTGCGGGTCCATGATCGGCGGCAGTACCAGGCTGGCCGGGTCGGCGCGGGAGAAACCGCCGTTGCGGTCGATGGACCATTGCATCGGCGTGCGCACGCCATCGCGATCGCCAAGGTAGATGTTGTCACCCATGCCGATCTCGTCGCCGTAATACAGGGTCGGCGTGCCGGGCATCGACAGCAACAGGCTGTTGAGCAGTTCGACCCGGCGTCGATCACGCTCCACCAGCGGCGCCAGACGCCGGCGAATCCCCAGGTTGATCCGCGCGCGACGGTCGGCGGCGTAGTAATTCCACAGGTAATCGCGTTCCTTGTCGGTGACCATCTCCAGGGTCAGTTCATCGTGGTTGCGCAGGAAGATCGCCCATTGGCAGTTGGCGGGAATATCCGGGGTCTGGCGTAGAATGTCGGTGATCGGGAAGCGATCTTCCTGGGCCAGCGCCATGTACATGCGCGGCATCAACGGGAAGTGAAAGGCCATGTGGCATTCGTCGCCGTTCAGGCCTTTCTTGTCGGTGTCGCCGAAGTACAGCTGGGTGTCCTCCGGCCACTGATTAGCCTCCGCCAGCAGCATGCGGTCGGGGTAATTGGCGTCGATTTCGGCGCGGATCTGTTTCAGGACGTCGTGGGTTTCCGGCAGGTTTTCGTTGTTGGTGCCGTCGCGCTCGATCAGGTAGGGAATCGCATCCAGGCGCAAGCCGTCGATGCCCATGTCGAGCCAGTAACGCATCACCGACAGCACCGCTTTCATGACTTGCGGGTTATCGAAATTCAGGTCCGGCTGGTGGGAGTAGAAACGGTGCCAGAAGTATTGGCCGGCGACCGGGTCCCAGGTCCAGTTGGACTTCTCTGTATCGAGAAAGATGATGCGGGTGCCGTCGTATTTCTGATCGTCGTCGGACCACACGTAGAAGTCCCGCGCCGCCGATCCGGGTTTGGCCTTGCGTGCGCGCTGGAACCACGGATGCTGGTCGGAGGTGTGATTGATGACCAGTTCGGTGATCACCCGCAGGCCGCGTTTGTGTGCCTCGGCAATGAAACGCCTGGCATCGGCCATGGTCCCGTAGTCACTGTGCACGCCGCGGTACTCGGCTATGTCATAACCGTCGTCGCGCCGTGGCGAGGGATAGAAGGGCAACAGCCAGATGGTGTTGACGCCCAGGTCGGCGATGTAGTCGAGCTTGGCGATGAGGCCGGGAAAGTCGCCGATCCCGTCGTTGTTGGAGTCGAAATACGATTTGACGTGTACTTGATAGATCACCGCATCCTTGTACCAGAGCGGGTCCTTGATGAACGTGGCTGCCTTGGGTTTCTTCGCCATGTGAAACTCCTGGTGAATTCATAAAGGCCGCTCTCAATACGCCCCTGTAGGAGCTGCCGCAGGCTGCGATCTTTTGATCTTCTCTTTAACGCAAAAGATCGCAGCCTGCGGCAGCTCCTACAGGGGGGCGGCGCATTCAAGAGGCGGTGATGCGCCAGATCCCGAACGGCTGGTACGCCGGGTCGATCCGCATGAACTGATGCTTGCCATGCCAGGTCCAGCGATGGCCATTCATCAGGTCTTCGCCCTGGGTGCTGGCGTCGTCGGGCAGGCCCATTTCCCACAGCGGCAACTCGAAGTTCGCCTCCTGCACGTTGTGCGGATCGAGACTGACCGCCACGAGAATAAAGTTGCTGCC
The DNA here is from genome assembly GCF_003097365.1 of Pseudomonas sp. B1(2018). Taxonomy (NCBI): domain Bacteria; kingdom Pseudomonadati; phylum Pseudomonadota; class Gammaproteobacteria; order Pseudomonadales; family Pseudomonadaceae; genus Pseudomonas; species Pseudomonas sp. B1(2018). Next base: position 181,233 of record NZ_PYUK01000001.1, on the reverse strand, counting down.
GTCAAAGCTGCGTTTGCCGAAGTACAGGATGTTGTCGTTCCAGGCGTTGTAGACCTTCAGGCCCAGATGCGTGTGCAGCGCCGGGTTCTGCCGGCGGATGCGGTTGAGCTGGGCAATCTCGGCAATGATGTTGCCCGGCGCGTTGAAGTCCCTGGGGCGGATCTCGTACTTCTCGGAGTCGAGGTACTCTTCCTTGCCCGGCACCGGTGCCGACTCGCACAACTCGAAACCCGAATACATGCCCCACAGGCCCGAACCCATGGTCGCCAGCACGGCGCGGATGAGGAACCCGGGACGCCCGGACGCATGCAGGAACGCCGGGTTGATGTCCGGTGTATTGACGAAAAAATTCGGCCGATAGCACTCGCGCCACGGCGATTCGTTGAGTTCAGTGAAGTAAGTCGCCAGTTCGGCCTTGGTGTTGCGCCAGGTGAAATAGGTGTAGCTCTGGGAATAACCGACCTTGCCCAGGCGCGCCATCATCGCCGGAGTAGTAAAGGCCTCGGCCAAGAAGATCACTTCGGGGTACAGCGCCCGTACATCGGCGATCAGCCATTGCCAGAACGGCAACGGCTTGGTGTGCGGGTTATCGACGCGAAAGATCTTCACGCCCTCCTCGACCCAGCCCACCACGATGTCACGCAACTCCACCCACAGGCTCGGAATCGCCTCGGGGGCATAGAAGTCGACGTTGACGATGTCCTGGTATTTCTTCGGCGGGTTCTCCGCGTATTTGATCGAGCCGTCGGGCCGCCAGTTGAACCAGCCGGGGTGCTGCTTAAGCCATGGGTGGTCCTGGGAACACTGGATGGCGAAGTCGAGGGCGATTTCCAGGCCGTGGGCCGCAGCGGCCGAGACCAGTCGACGGAAGTCTTCGCGAGTCCCCAACTGCTTGTGAATCGCCTCGTGCCCGCCCTCCTCGCTACCGATCGCATAAGGACTGCCCGGATCATCGGGGCCTGCCGTCAGCGAGTTGTTCGGGCCTTTACGGTAGCTGCGCCCTATCGGGTGGATCGGCGGGAAATACAGCACGTCGAAGCCCATGTCGTGGATCATCGCCAGCCGCGAATGCACGTCGTTGAAAGTACCGTGGCGTTCCGGGCTGTCAGTGATCGAACGCGGAAACAATTCATACCAACTGGCGAACTGCGCCAGCTCGCGCTCCACATCCACCGGGTACTCCGGACTCAGGCTCAGGTAGGCACGATGATCGACGCGGGCCATGAGGTCGGCGCTACGCGGGTGCAAAAACAGTGCGACCTGCTCGGTTTCGAGCAGTCCTGCCAGTTCATGGTGCAATGCCGCCAATTGCTCACTGAGTTGCCCGTCACTGCGCTCGGCGGCTTGCTGCACCTGGATCCGCCCTTCCTGCAATTCGAGGCTGACGGGCACCGCTGCCACATGCTTCTTTTCCAATTCGTAGCGAAAACTGGCGAACTGATCGATCCAGGCTTCGATACAGTAAAGATAACGGCCCTGACTGTTCACTCGGAACTGCCCCTGCCAGCCGTTGTTGCCCAGATCGTGCATGACAGCACTTTGCCAGACGTCCTCGTCCTCGGCCCGCCAGCGCACGCGAACCGCCAGCTTGTCATGCCCGTCGGCAAAGACCTTGGCCGTGACCACCACATCCTGTCCCACCACGGCCTTGACCGCGAACTGCCCGCCTTCAAGGGTCGGCATGATGTTTTCTATGACAATGCGCGGCAGCAACAGCGCCTGCGCCAGCGGCATGTGCGGGTTGTAGCTCAACTCAGTCGGTTTTTCAGCCGTCATCGAGCCTCTCTCCTTACGCCCCATGGACGCGCTTGTGTCTGGTCGCCACCCCGTTGGGCCATTCGCCCCGGGACCTACTCACTTAGGTTCCGAGCGACAGCCGCCGGGAAAAGTTCATCGGCAATTTGCGGAATCAAATCGTTCGCGCAGCAGTCCATCTACTTAAGCACGACTCACGCCATGTGCCACCGGAGGCCTGACCAATGAACAATCCATTCCCGGCTGAAACCCCCGATCCAAACATCGACAACCCGGTGATCCCCCCCAGCGAACCACAACCGGTGCCAGAACAGGAGCCGCCCGGCACGACCCCGCCGCCAAGGGAAGAACCGCCAGCGACGATGCCGCCGGTGATTGTGAATCCTGAATGAAGACAGTTGATCGTTCCTGCCTCGACACCAGGGACGATCATCAAAAATGAACGACGCTTCCCAAGTACCTGTAGTACCGATCCTAAAGCGCCAATTCTGCCCGTCCGACTCTTTACGAAACCTGCACCCCGCGCCTTATATAGCCATCACTTCTGCAGCCTTGAGTGTGGTTAGTCATGAAAACGTTTTTTTCCAGCGTCAGCGAATTCACAAACAGAACTAGCGCACAGTCCCACGCGCTAAACCGTGAACGACCCACCGACGGCTGGCCATCCCTTGAAAATATTCAACTACGAATTTCTTTGCTTCAAAGCCGAACGCAATCCCTCTGAACAATCAACCAAAAGCTCGATCATCAGGGAACTGGAGAAACATCTGCTGCACAGCGATATGGACTACAGCCAGCACGAACTCTCGGAAACGCAGAGCGACGAGCAGGATTCAGACTGTGGAGCGACTTGCGCAGACAGGGTGAATCCCTGACAGCTCCTAGGGTCGATGATCCTTGTCAATCAGCTTCACGATCCTCGGCATAACACTGAACACCCCCAACGCCAACAGCGTGCTGAGCACTGCCGTCGCCTCCCGGCCCAGCCCGGTGGCGACGCCTATGGCGGCGGTCATCCACAGGCCGGCGGCGGTGGTCAGGCCCTTGACGTCGCTTTCGTCGCCTTCGTGGTTTTTCAGGATGGTGCCGGCCCCGAGAAAGCCGATACCGGCAATCACGCCCTGCACGACCCGACTCATGGCATCGGCCTGTGAGCCGGACATCTGCGGCACCAGCACGAACAGCGCCGCCCCCATCGCCACCAGCATGTGGGTGCGCACGCCCGCGGCCTTGCCCTGGTGCTCGCGTTCGAAGCCGAGAATCCCGCCCAGCACGGCAGCCATCAGCAGACGCACGGTCATCCGCGTCAATTGCGAGGCATCGGTGATGTCGGCGAACTCGGCTTGCAGGGTCACCCAGACTTCGTGCCACCAGGCGTTCATGGTGTTGTCCTTGTGAGGAGCCATGGAGAGTGGACCGCAGCGACCATTAATCGGTCGCACAGAACGATGACCGGCGGTTGCGGCCTGAAACTTCAGATACCCCCTGAAAAAGGATTCCGCCATGACCGTTCGCATCGAGAACCAGACCTGCTTTTTCACCACCGAAAATGGCGAACAAATTCGTCTGTGCCCTGACGTGACCATCGTCACCGATGGTCGCAAAGCCATGTCGGCGGTGGACATCGAAGGCCAGCGCATCTACATCACCGAGGCGGAAGCCGACGCCTTGACCGTCGCAGGCGCGGTGGATGGACGCCGGCACCTGAAAGCCAGCGACAGTGATTCGGTGATTTGACTGACGTTGATCAACACCCGCCGCAGCTGTTGTGCATAGGCGCTTGCACCTTTGTGCGACGGCTGCTTCAAGTTGTCGCAGGCCGGGCGAACACGGCCATCTGATCCGCTTTTTAATGCAATACCTGAGTCTGTTATGCAAACAGATCGCCGCTCATAGTGCTCTTGCCTGATGGAGGCTGATGAGCGAAAGACCATGAGCGAAAGAATCCCCGTCCGAACCGTAGAAACATTCGAGCCTTCGCGTCCAAAGACGAAGGCCATCACCCGCGACAACCTGATCCACACCCGCAGCTTCACCGGGTTGTTCCGCAACCTGCGCATCAGTGGCGCGGGTTTTCTGTTTTTGCTGTTTTTCGGCACTGTCTGGTTGAACTGGGGCGGCCGCCAGGCGGTGCTCTGGGATCTTTCCGAAAGTAAATTCCATATCTTCGGCGCAACGTTCTGGCCGCAGGACTTCATCCTGCTGTCGGCACTGTTGATCATCGCCGCGTTCGGCCTGTTCGCGATCACTGTGTTTGCCGGCCGGGTCTGGTGCGGCTACACCTGCCCCCAAAGTTCCTGGACCTGGATCTTCATGTGGTGCGAGAAAATCACCGAGGGCGAGCGCAACCAACGGATCAAGCTGCAAGCCGCGCCGTGGGGCATCAACAAGCTGATGCGGCGCTCGGCCAAACACACCTTGTGGCTGGCCATCAGCCTGCTGACCGGCCTGACCTTCGTCGGCTACTTCACCCCGATCCGGCCACTGGCCGAAGAGTTGCTGACCTTGCAAATGAGCGGCGTCAGCCTGTTCTGGGTGCTGTTTTTCACCGGTGCCACCTACATCAATGCCGGCTGGCTGCGTGAAGCGGTGTGCATGCACATGTGCCCTTACGCGCGGTTCCAGAGCGTGATGTTCGACAAAGACACCCTGACCATTTCCTACGACGTGGCCCGTGGCGAAAACCGTGGCCCGCGCAAACGCGAGGTCAAACCCGCCGAGGTTGGTCTGGGCGATTGCATCGATTGCCAGCTCTGCGTACAGGTCTGCCCGACCGGCATCGACATCCGCGATGGCTTGCAGATGGAATGCATCGGTTGCGCCGCGTGCATCGACGCCTGCGATTCGATCATGGACAAAATGGGCTACGCCCGAGGATTGATCAGCTATACCTCCGAGCATCAGTTGCAAGGTGGCAAGACGCACCTGCTGCGTCCGCGCCTGATCGGCTACACCGCCGTGCTGCTGGTGATGATCGCCGCCCTGGTGGTGGCATTGGTGGAACGGCCGATGGTCTCGCTCGATGTCAGCAAGGACCGGGGCCTGTTCCGCGAAAACAGCCGGGGCCAGATCGAAAACATCTACAGCCTGAAGGTGATCAACAAGACCCAGCAGCGTCAGGACTATCAATTGAGTCTGGTCGATGCCGATGATTTCGAGTTGCAGGGCAAGGCCGTGCTGAGCCTGGCGCCGGGTGAGATTGTCGATCTGCCGGTGTCGGTGGCGATGCTCTCGGAGCGCTCGGCCAGCAGTTCGCAGAGCATCAGTTTCAAGGTAATCGACAGCGATGAGCCTGGCGTCTACAGCGTGGCGAAGAGCCGGTTTGTTGCGCCAATGAATCGCTGAGCCTTTAAGATGCAGAGCGTTAAAGATCGCAGCCTTCGGCAGCTCCTACACAAGCAAGCCGATCCATTGGAGCTGCCGTGGCTGCGATCCTGGCGGTACCACCGTCACCTCTTTCCAAAAGACACCCAACCGGGCTTTTTGATGAAACGCTACGAGAAATTCGCCGACGACATCGCAGAACTGATCCGCTCCGGCGTCCTCGGACCGGGGCAACGTGTGCCGTCAGTGCGCTACGCCAGCCAGACCTACGGCGTCAGCCCGTCGACGGTGTTCCAGGCCTACTACCTGCTGGAACGCCGCGGGCTGATCCGCGCCCGTCCGCGCTCCGGCTATTTCGTCAATGCCCATGCGCCGCGACCGTTTTCCGAGCCGGTGATCAGCAGCCAGGTCAACGAATCCACGGAAGTCGACGTCAGCGAACTGGTGTTTTCGGTACTCGACTCGATCAAGGACCCGAACACCGTGGCCTTCGGCTCGGCATTCCCCAGCCCGACGCTGTTCCCGCTGCAACGCTTGTCCCGCTCCCTGGCCAGCGCCACCCGCGAGATGGACCCGCGCATGGTGGTCACCGACCTGTCGCCCGGCAACCCGCAGCTGCGCCGGCAAATCGCCCTGCGCTACATGGTGGGCGGACTGATGCTGCCCATGGAAGAACTGCTGATCACCAACGGCGCCCTGGAAGCCCTCAACCTGTGCCTGCAAGCGGTGACGCAGCCTGGCGACCTGGTGGCCATCGAAGCCCCGGCGTTCTATGCCTGCCTGCAAGTGCTCGAACGCCTGAAACTCAAAGCCGTGGAAATCCCCGTGCACCCGCGCGACGGCATCGACCTCGGCGTGCTCGAGCAAACCCTGGAGCGTCATCCGATCAAGGCCTGCTGGTGCATGACCAGCTTCCAGAACCCCATGGGCGCCACCGTGCCCGAGGCCAAGAAACAGCAACTCGTGGAACTGCTGCGTCGCCACCAGGTGCCGCTGATCGAAGACGATGTCTACGCCGAGCTGTATTACGGTCAACAAGCCCCGAAACCGGCCAAGGCCTTCGATACCGAAGGCCTGGTGATGCATTGCGGCTCGTTCGCCAAGAGCCTGGCCCCCGGTTACCGCATCGGCTGGGTCGCCGCCGGGCGCTACGCGCAGAAAATCGAACGCCTGAAACTCATGACCTCACTGTGCGCGTCGATGCCTGCGCAGGCAGCGATCGCCGACTACCTGCAACACGGCGGCTACGACCGACACCTGCGTAAATTGCGTCACGCGCTGGAAGACCAGCAAGCCGCCATGCTCGCCGCCATCGCCCGCTATTTCCCGGCACAGACGCGGGTCAGCCAACCGGCGGGCGGGTACTTTTTGTGGTTGGAATTGCCGGAGCAGATGGATTCGTTGAAGTTGTTTCAGATGGCGCTGGCGCAGGGGATCAGCATTGCACCGGGACCGATTTTTTCGCCGATGCAAAGGTTCAGGAATTGTATTCGGTTGAATTATGGGAGCCCGTGGGATGAGGCGGCGGAGAAGGCGATGGAGACGCTGGGGCGGATTGTGCGGTCGTTCTGATACACAGGCGTCGCCCGGTCAAATGCCTTCGCGGGCAAGCCCGCTCCCACAAGGAATCTCGGGTGTTCACAGACTTTGCGTACACCAGATAACCCTGTGGGAGCGGGCTTGCCCACGAAGAGGCCAGCACTGATAACGCAAACCTCAGATCAACGCCCACCACCCAGATCAACAAAAGTCCCCGTCGCATAGGAAGCCTTGTCCGACAACAACCAGACAATCGCCTCCGCCACTTCATCCGGCCGCCCGCCCCGTGCCATCGGAATCGCCGATTCCAGCTTGCTGACCCGGTCCGGATCGCCGCTCAAGGCATGGAAATCGGTGTAGATGTAGCCCGGGCGCACCGCGTTGACACGGATCCCCTCACCTGCCACTTCCTTGGACAGGCCGATGGTGAAGGTGTCCAGCGCACCTTTTGACGCCGCGTAGTCGACGTATTCGTTGGGCGCGCCCAAGCGTGCGGCCACCGAGGACACGTTGACGATGCTGCCGCCCTGCCCGCCATGCTTGGGCGACATGCGCAGGATCGCGTGCTTGGCGCAGAGGATCGGCGCCAGGACGTTGGTTTTCATGATCTTGAGGATGCGGAACTCGGACATTTCGTCGACCCGGGACTTTTGCCCCACGGTGCCGGCGTTGTTCACCAGCGCGGTAACCCGGCCCAGTTCATTGTCGACCCGATGGAACAGCGCGATGACTTCGTCTTCGATGCTGACGTCGGCCCGTACCGCAATGGCTTGCGCACCGAGGGCGCGGACTTGCTCCAGCACGCCGAGTGCAGCCTTTTCGTCCGCCTGGTAGTTGATGCAGATCCGATAGCCCTGCGCGGCGGCCAACAGTGCGGTGGCGGCACCAATGCCGCGACTGCCGCCGGTGATGACGATGACTTTGTCCATGCGAGCCTTCCCCCAATCAAAGCTTAAGCGGTCGGGGGCAAGAATAACCGCCATTGATGGTTTTTGCATGGCTTCGGTGGCGTTTGCATAGACGCCATCGCGGGCAAGCCACGCTCCCACAGGTTCTGCATATTCTGTGGGAGCGTGGCTTGCCCGCGATGAACGATGACACGGACTTTCAAGCCAGCGCCAATCGCTCCGAGCGATGGATTTCCATCATGAAACCTGCGGCCGGCAGCGGGTGCCCCAGCAGGTAACCCTGCAACGAGTCGCAGCCCAGTTGCGTCAGGAAGTCCTGCTGCGAGTCCGTCTCCACACCTTCGGCAACGATGCGCAACCCCAGCGCCTGGCCGAGCGCCACGATGGCCGAAACGATGGCGGCGTCATCACTGTCGCGCTCCAGGTCGCGGACAAAACCGCGGTCGATCTTCAGTTCGTTGGCCGGCAGGCGCTTGAGGTACATCAAACTCGAGTAACCGGTGCCGAAATCGTCGATGGACAGGTCGACTCCCATTTCCGAGAGCTCCTGAAGCACCGTCATGCTCGCGTCGGCATCGCTCATGGCGGTGGTTTCAGTGATTTCCAGGGTCAGGCTGTTGGCCGGCAGATGGTGAGTCGCCAGTGCCTTGGCGACGCTCTGGACCAGTCCGGCATGGCAAAACTGGATGGCCGACAGGTTCACGGCGATGCGCCAATCGGTGTAGCCCAGCACGTACCATTCGCGCATCTGGCGGCACGCTTCGTTGAGCACCCACTCGCCGATCGGAATGATCAGCCCGGTTTTTTCCGCCAGTTCGATGAATTTGTCCGGCAACAGCAACCCTTGCGTCGGATGCTCCCAGCGCAACAGGGCCTCGGCGCCCACAGGCCGGCCATTGGCGGCATCGAACTTGGGCTGGTAATGCAGGCTGAATTCCTGATGTTCCACAGCATTGCGCAAATCCTGCAGCAATTGCAGTTGCTTGCGCGCGTTGGTGTTCATCGAGGCGTCGAAAAAGCTGTAGCCGTTTTTACCGGCGCCCTTGGCGTGGTACATCGCCGCGTCGGCATTCATCAGCAATTCGTGGGCGGACTGACCGTTACCCGGATAGAGCGCAATGCCGACACTGGCGGAAATGTGCAAATCATGTTCGGCAACCCGGAACGCCTGCGCGATCAACCCGACCTGGCGGGCCGCGAGGTTCAAGGCATCGTTCTGTTCGCTCAATTGCACCAGCAACACGAACTCATCGCCGCCGATCCGCGCCAGGGTGTCCTGGCTGCGCAAGTCTTCGCGCAGGCGCAGGGCCACTTCGCGCAACAGCAAGTCGCCCATGTGGTGGCCGAAGGCATCGTTGACGGGCTTGAAGCCGTCCAGGTCGATGAACATCAGGGCAAAGCAACCACCCTGTTCACGAACCCGCGACATGGCCTGATCGATGCGGTCGGCGAGCAACGTCCGGTTAGGCAACCCGGTGAGGGTGTCATGCAGGGCCAATTGGGTCAGTTCACGGTTGGCTTCGGTCAGCGACTGGGCCAGGCTCGCGGTGCGGGCCTCCAGGCGCGCATCGAGGATCGAGGTCAGCAAGGCAATGCACAGCACCGCCAACGTGGTGATCAGCACCAGGTTGTCCAGGCCCTTACCATTCAGGCCGTTGACCGCCGCCCCGCAAAAGCTGCCATCGGCAAAGCGTGCAGCGGCCATCCCGGTGTAGTGCATGCCGACGATGGCGATGCCCATGATCACGGCGGCACCGCCACGGATCAGGCGGACATAAGGCGTGTGTTGGCGTAAATGGAACGCGATCCACAATGCCGCGCCCGAGGCAGCGACAGCGATCATCAGCGAAGCGCCGAACAGCGTTGGGTCATAGTCGATGCCCGGTTGCATGCGCATGGCGGCCATGCCGGTGTAGTGCATCGCGCTGATGCCGGCGCCCATGACCAGCGCGCCAAAGGCCAGTTGCCAGGCCGGCAGTTTTGGCTGGTTGACCAGCCACAGCGCAAAACCGCTGGAGAGCACGCCGATCAACAGCGACAACAGGGTGATTGCGCCGTCATAGCCCAGATCGATCGGCAGTTTGAACGCGAGCATGCCGATAAAGTGCATCGACCAGATACCGATGCCCATGGCAATGGCCCCGCCCGCGGTCCACAAATGCACGGAACGGCCTTTGGCAGTGGCAATGCGTCCGGTCAGGTCGAGTGCGGTATAGGAAGCGAGAATCGCTACACAGAGCGAAATGATAACCAGGGTGGGGGAATAGCTACCGATGAGCATGGGGACTTCTCGCGAATGCCCCCGTTAATGGTATTGATTCTCGCCGGGGGAAAATGCGGCGATTGTACTGATTCCAAATGAGAACGCACTCACAAAATTAGCAAAGGGCCATCAGTCCGATGAAACGTCTGTTTTAAGGTTTTACATTAAGTCGCATCAAGCTGCTGGCACCACAAAACCTGTGGGAGCGAGCTTGCTCGCGATGGCTGCGTCACATTCAGCATGAATGTTGCCTGAACCACCGCTATCGCGAGCAAGCTCGCTCCCACAGGGATTGCAGTGTCCGTTAGATTGCGCTATCGGCTCTCGCTCACCTCAAGCTGCCCGTCCCAGCCACCGCCCAGCGCGGCAATCAACTGCACGCTGGCGATCAGGCGGCTTTGCAACAGGTCCAGGTTGCTGCGCTCATTGCTCAGCGCTGCCGCCTGGGTCACCACCACATCGATGTACGCGATCAAGCCGGCCTTGTACTGGTTCTGGGTCAGGCGCAACGATTCACGGGCGGCGTCCAGCGCCTGTTGGCGCACGACGGCTTCGTCCTGCAGTACCTTGAGCTGCACCAGGAAGTTTTCCACTTCGCGGAACCCGTCCAGCACGGTCTGGCGGTACTTGGCCACTGTTTCGTCATAGGCCGCTTCACTGCGGTCGACTTCCGCCGAGCGCTGGCCGCCGTCGAACAGGGTCATGGCCAATTGCGGCCCGACGGACCAGAAGCGGTTCGGCAGGCTGAACAAGTCTTTCGAGGTACTGCTGCTGTAACCACCGTTCAAGCTCAGGGTCAGGTCCGGGTAATAGGCCGCCTTGGCCACGCCGATGTTGGCGTTGGCGGCCATCACCGAGCGTTCGGCGGATGCGATGTCCGGGCGACGCTCCAGCAACTGCGAAGGCAGGGCCGGCGGCACTTGCGGCAACTGTGGAATGTCCTGGCTTTCCGCCAGGCTGAACTCCGCCGGCGGCAGACCGATCAGCACGGCAATGGCGTTCTCGAACTGGGCGCGTTGCCAGATCAGGTCGATCATGTCCGCTTCGGTGCTCTTGAGCTGGGCCTGGGCCTGGGCCACGGCGTCCTTGCCCGATACGCCGGCGCGGTACTGGTTCTCGGTCATCTTCAGGGAGCGCTGATAGGCCTCGACCGTGTCCTGCAGCAGACGCTTCTGCCCATCGATCACGCGCAATTGCAGGTAATTCTGCACCAGCTCCGACTGCTGACTCAGGCGCATGGCCGCCAGATCGGCAAAGCTTGCCTGGGCATTCGCGGTGTCGGCTTCCAGGCCACGGCGCAGCTTGCCCCACACATCCGCTTCCCAACTGACGCCCGCCTGGGCCGAATAGGTGTCGCGAATACCGCTGGACGAACTGCTCAGGCTGGAGTTGCTGCTACCGGTGCCCTGGCTTGAACGGTTCTTGCTGACGTTCAGGTCGACAGTCGGGAAAAACGCCCCGCGTGCGCTGCGCACCAAGGCCTGGGCCTGGCGGTACTGGGCTTCGGACTGGGCGACGGTCTGGTTGGCGCTGTTGAGCTTCTCGATCAGGCCATTGAGCTGTTGATCGCCATACAGCTCCCACCATGCGCCGCGCGCCAGGGCATCGCTCGGGCTGGCCTGGCGCCAGCCTTCTGCGGCCTTGTACTGCGCAGGTTCCGCGGTTTGCGGGCGCTGGTAATCCGGGCCGACGGCGCAGGCACTGAGCATCGCCACGCACAGTGACAGGCTCAGCAGACGCGAGCCTCGAGCCGTGATCAGCGGTGCAGCCAGGTTGAAAAGCGAACGTTCAGTCATAGCGGAGTTTCCAGAGCAGCATCGGTACGCACTCCACGCCATTTGTTGAAGCGATGGCGCAGTTTGTCGAGATAGAGGTAAACCACCGGGGTGGTGTAAAGCGTCAGCACCTGGCTGAAGATCAGCCCGCCGATGATGGTCAGGCCCAGCGGCTGGCGCATTTCCGCCCCTTCGGCGCGGCTCAGCAACAATGGCAAGGCACCGAGGATCGCCGCCAGGGTGGTCATCAGGATCGGTCGCAAACGTTGCAGGCAGGCACTGCGAATCGATTCCAGCGGCGCCATGCCCTGATGCCGCTCCAGCTGCAACGCCAGGTCAATCATCAGAATGGCGTTTTTCTTGACCACGCCGATCAGCAGAAACAGCCCCAGCAACGAAATCAGGCTGAACTCGCCGCCCAGCGCATAGATCGACAGCAACGCGCCGACCCCGGCGGACGGCAGGGTGGACAGGATGGTCAGCGGATGAATGTAGCTTTCGTACAGCACACCCAAGACCAGATACACCGCCACCAGCGCCCCCAGAATCATCCACGGCTGACTTTTTTGGGTCGCCGCGAAAGCGTCGGCTGTGCCGGCCATTTTCGCGATCACCTCTTCCGGCAGCCCGACCTTGGCAATCGCCCGCTCGATGGCAGCACCGCCCTGCTCCACGGTCACGCCTTCAGCCATGTCGAAGGCAATGCTTTCCGAGGCGAACTGGCCTTCATGGCTGACCCGGTCGTTTTCCAGGCTGTTTTCGTAATGGGCGATGGTCGACAGCGGGATCCGCGCGCCATCGGCAGTGATCACCTGGACCTGCTTGAGGGTGACCGGGTCCTGAGCGTATTTCGGGTTGACCTCCATCACCACCTGATACTGGTTGAGGCTGTCGTAGATGGTCGAAATCTGCCGCTGGCTGTAGGCGTTGTTCAGCACCGCCGTGACCATCTCCATGTCGACACCCAGGCGCTTGGCCTGGTCGCGGTCGACGATCAGGGTCACTTGCCGGGCGCCCCGACCTTCCCGCGCATCGATGGCCGTCAGTTCCGGCAAGGCCTTGAGCGCGGTGACGACTTTCGGATACCACTCGCGCAACGCCCCGAGATCCCCGCTTTGCAGGATGTAGGAGTATTGCGAGGTGGTCTGCTCACGGCCGCCACCGAACTGCAGGTCCTGGTCGGCCATGAGCATCAGCTGAGCGCCGGGCACCTTGGGCATTTCCTTGCGCAGGCGTTCGATGACTTTCTGCGCGGAAATGTTGCGCTCCTTGATCGGCTTCAGGCGTACCAGCATGAAGGCGTTGTTGGTGCCGTTACTGCCGCCTATGAAACCGGCGACGCTTTCTACCGCCTCATCCTTCAATACAGCCCGACGGAAAATCTCCATCTTCGGCTGCATCACGCTGAAGGACAGGCCGTCGTCGCCGCGCACGAAACCGATCAGTTGGCCGGTATCCTGCTGAGGTAGAAATGTTTTAGGAACAACGACATACAGCGCAATATTAACGCCGATTGTCACGAACAGACTGAGCAACGTCAGGCGTTTGTGGCGCAGCACCCAGTCGAGGCTGGTGGCGTACTTGCCAACCATCCAGTCGTTGGCCCGCCGGCTCCAGCGTTGCAGGCGGTTCTCCTGCCCCGGCGTGTGCGGCTTGAGCCAGCGGGCGCAGAGCATCGGGGTCAGGGTCAAGGACACCAGCAGCGACACCACGATGGCCGCCGCCAGGGTGATGGAAAACTCGCGGAACAGGCTTTCAATGATCCCGCCCATGAACAGTATCGACAGGAACACCGCCACCAGTGACACGTTCATCGACAGCAAGGTGAAGCCGACTTCCTGGGCGCCGAGGTAGGCCGCCTTCATCGGCCGCACGCCTTCGTCGATGTGCCGGGAAATGTTCTCCAGCACCACGATGGCATCGTCCACCACCAGCCCGGTGGCCAGGATCAGCGCCATCAGCGACAGGTTGTTCAGCGAAAAGCCGTAGAGGTACATCACGGCAAAGGTACCGACCAGCGACACCGGCACCGCCAGGGTCGGGATCAGCGAGGCACGGAAATTACCGAGGAACAGGAACACCACCAGGATCACCAGCGCCACGGCGATCAGCAAGGTCATTTCCGCCTCATGCAGCGTCGCCTTGATCACCGGCGAGCGGTCCATGGCCAGGTTCAGCTTGACGCTGGCCGGCAACACCGCCTGCAGCGCCGGCAGCTGCGCCTTGATCTCGTTGACCGTCTCGATGATGTTGGCGCCGGCTTGCCGGTTGATCACCAGCAGCACCGCCGCGTCGTCGTTGAAGAAACCGCTGTTGTAGCGGTCTTCGACGCCGTCGCTGACCTTGGCCACGTCCTTGAGGCGCAGGGCCGCGCCGCCGTTGTAGTGGATGATCAGCGACTCGTAGTCCTTGGCTTTTTCCAACTGGTCGTTGGCCTGGACCTGCCACAGCCGCTGATCGTCTTCCACCGAACCCTTGGGCCGGCGCACGTTGGCATTGGCGATGGTGTTGCGCACATCGTCCAGGGCCACGCCGTATTGGTTCAGCGCCTGCGGTTCGAGTTCGATACGCACCGCCGGCAGCGAACTGCCGCCGATCTGCACCTCGCCGACGCCCTGCACCTGGGACAGGCTCTGGGACAGGATCGTCGAAGCCAGGTCATAGAGCTGGCCTTTTTCCAGCACATCTGACGTCAGCGACAGCACCATGATCGGCGCCTGGGACGGGTTGACCTTCTTGTAGGTCGGCATGCTGCGCATCCCGCTGGGCAGCAGGTTGCGCGAGGCGTTGATGGCCGCCTGCACTTCCCGCGCCGCGCCATTGATGTCGCGGTCGAGGTCGAATTGCAGGATCACCCGGGTCGATCCCTGGCTGGAGCGGCTGCTCATGGTGTTGACCCCGGCGATGGCGCCGAAGGAGCGCTCCAGCGGCGTGGCCACGGTCGACGCCATGACTTCGGGGCTGGCGCCGGGCAGGCTGGCCTGGACCACGATCACCGGAAAGTCCATTTGCGGCAGCGGCGACACGGGCAGCAAACCGAAGCTCACGCCACCCAGCAGCATGATGGCCAATGAAAGCAGCATGGTTGCCACGGGGCGTTTGATGAATGGACCCGAGAGATTCATAGGTGGTAACCACTAGCGGCAAGCTGCAAGCTGCAAGAAAAAAGCAGGGATCGCGCAGGCTTTAACTTGCGGCTTGAAGCTTGCAGCTTGTAGCTCGCCGTCATACCACCACCTCTTTCGAGTCAGACTTTCCAAAGCGGCGTCCCAACCGATCGAAATACAGGTAAATCACAGGCGTAGTGAACAGGGTCAACACCTGGCTCAGCAACAGGCCGCCGACCATCACCAACCCCAGCGGCTGGCGCAGTTCCGCGCCGGAACCGGTGGCCAGCATCAACGGCACGGCACCGAAGAGCGCGGCCAGGGTGGTCATCAGGATCGGCCGGAAACGCAGCAAGGCGGCCTGGTAGATCGCCGTTTGCGGGTCCATGCCCTGGTTGCGCTCGGCGTCGAGAGCGAAGTCGATCATCATGATCGCGTTCTTCTTGACGATGCCGATCAGCAGAATGATGCCGATGATCGCGATCATGCCCAGGTCGTTGCCGCTGAGGATCAACGCGAGCAAGGCGCCCACCGCCGCCGACGGCAAGGTCGAGAGAATGGTGATCGGGTGGATGTAGCTCTCGTAGAGCACGCCCAGCACGATGTACATGGTCACCACCGCCGCCAGGATCAGCAGCAAGGTGCTCGACAACGAAGCCTGGAACGCCTCTGCCGCGCCCTGGAACTGGGTCTGCACGCCAATCGGCATGCCGATGTCCTTCTGCACCTGCTCGATGATCTCGACCGCATGCCCCAGCGCCACGCCGGGCGCCAGGTTGAAGGACATCATCACCGCCGGGAACTGGCCGATGTGGGTGATCGCCAGTTGCGCCTGACGCTCCTCGATATGCGCCAGGCTGGACAGGCGTACCTGACCGCCATCGGTGGTCTTGACGTGAATCTGGTTCAACGCATCCGGGCCGATCTTCTCGCCGGACTGCGATTGCAGGACCACGCGGTACTGGCTCGCCTGGGTGTAGATCGTGGAAATCTGCCGCTGGCCGAAGGCGTCGTACAGCGCATCGGTGATGTTCGACACCGACACCCCGACCCGCGACGCCGCATCGCGGTCGATCACCAGATAGACCTGCAAGCCCTTGTCCTGAAGATCGCTGGCCACGTCGGTCAATTCCGGGCGGTCGGCCAAAGCCTCCACCAGGCGCCCGCTCCACAGAGTCAGCAGCTCCGAGTCCGGTGACGACATGCTGAACTGGTACTGCGTGCGGCTGACCCGGTCCTCGATGGTCAGGTCCTGCACCGGCTGCATGAACAGGCGGATGCCGACCAGCTTGTCCAGCTCCGGTTGCAGGCGGGCAATCACTTGCGTTGCACTCAGGTCACGGTCGTGGTGCGACTTGAGGTTGATCAGCAAACGGCCGCTGTTGAGGGTCGAGTTGTCGCCGTCCACGCCGATGTAAGAGGACAGGCTCTCGACCGCCGGGTCGGCCAGAATTACCTTGGCCAACTCCTGCTGGCGCTCGCTCATGGCGGCGAAGGAAATCGATTGCGGCGCTTCGGAAATGCCCTGGATAACCCCGGTGTCCTGCACCGGGAAGAAGCCCTTGGGCACCACCATGTACAGGAATACCGTGAGCGCCAGAGTGCCAATGGCCACCATCAAGGTCAGTGGCTGGTGCTTGAGCACCCACTGCAACTTGCGACCGTAAGCGGCGATCATCCAGTCGATGAACGCACCGCTGGCGCGATAGAAACGTCCCTGCTCGGCTTCCTTGGGTTCGCGCTTGAGCAGCCGCGCGCACATCATCGGCGTCAGCGTCAGGGAAACCACCAGGGAAATCAGGATCGCCACCGCGAGTGTGATGGCGAACTCGCGGAACAAGCGCCCGACCACGTCCGCCATGAACAGCAGCGGGATCAGCACGGCAATCAGCGACAACGTCAGGGAAATCAGGGTGAAACCGATCTGTTTGGCGCCCTTGAGCGCCGCGTTCAGCGGGCTGTCGCCCTCCTCGATGAAGCGCGCAATGTTCTCCAGCATGACGATCGCATCGTCCACCACGAAACCGGTGGCGATGGTCAGGGCCATCAGGGTCAGGTTGTTGACCGAGAACCCGGCCAGGTACATCACGCCGAACGTGCCGATCAGCGACAGCGGCACGGCCACCGACGGAATGATCGTGGCGCTGGCGCGACGCAGGAACAGGAAGGTGACCATGACCACCAGGGCGATGGCGATCAACAATTCGTGCTGCACGTCCTTGACCGAGGCGCGGATGGTCTGGGTGCGGTCGGTCAGCACCACCACGTCGAGGCCGGCCGGCAGGTTGTCGGTGATGCTCGGCAGCAGCGCCTTGATCCGGTCCACCACCTCGATCACGTTGGCGCCGGGCTGACGCTGGATGTTGAGCAGAACGGCCTGGTTCTCGTTGGCCCATGCCGCGAGGCGTTCGTTCTCGGCGCCGTCGACAATTTCAGCGACGTCCTTGAGCCGCAACGGCGCGCCGTTGGCATAGGCCAGGATCAGGTTGGCGTAGTCCTTGGGCGACGTCAGTTGATCGTTGGCATCGAGCATCGAGACCCGGGTCGGGCCGTCGAAGTTACCCTTGGGCTGGTTGACGTTGGAGGCACCGATCAGAGTGCGCACGTCCGACAGGTTCAAGCCGTTGGCGGCCAGGGCCTCAGGGTTGACCTTGATCCGCACGGCCTGGCGTTGACCACCGGCGATGCTGACCATGCCGACGCCGCTGATCTGGGCGATTTTCTGCGCCATGCGCGTATCGACCAGATCGTTGAGTTTGGGCAGCAACATGGTTTTGGAGGTGATGGCCAGGGTCAGCACCGGCGTGTCGGCCGGGTTGACCTTGTTGTACACCGGTGGTGCCGGCAGGTCCTTGGGCAGCAGGTTGGTGGCCGCGTTGATCGCCGCCTGCACCTGTTGCTCAGCCACGTCCATGTTGATGTCGAGGCTGAACCGCAGGGTCAGCACCGACGCGCCGCCGGAACTGGTGGAGGCCATTTGTGTCAGGCCGGGCATTTGCCCGAACTGCCGCTCAAGCGGCGCGGTCACCGCGCTGGTCATGACATCCGGGCTGGCGCCGGGGTACAGGGTCATGACGCGAATGGTCGGATAATCGACCTGGGGCAATGCCGATACCGGGAGCAGCCGATAGGCAATCACGCCGGCCAGGATAATCGCCAGCATGCTCAGCGTGGTGGCTACCGGGCGAAGGATGAACAGCCGCGAGAGATTCATGCGCCGCCCTTTTTCGCCTTGTCGGTGGTCGCGGGCTCAGCCGCGTTGAGCGCCGACTTGCCTTGCAGGTGTTCGGTTGGCGTGGTCGGCACGTCCTGGCTGTCGTTGACCACCTCCACATCGCTGCCGTCCTTCAGGCGGTCAGTGCCTTCCAGTACGACCCGCTCGCCCGCGGACAGGCCTTCGGTGACCACGGTGTTCAGGCCGTCACTGGCACCGACTTTCAACTGACGGATCTTGACCTTCTTGTCACCGTCCAGGACATAGGCGAATGTGCCGTTGGTGCCGAACTGGATCGCGGCGGACGGTGCGAGCACCACGTTTTTGAGGGTGTCGGCCAGCAGACGCACATTGACGAACTGGTTGGGGAACAGCGACTGATCGCGGTTCTCGTAGCGGGCCTTGAATTTCAGGGTGCCGGTGGTGACGTCGATCTGGTTGTCCAGGCTCTGCAGCACGCCAGTGGCCTGCAATTTGGTATCGCCACGATCCCAGGCTTCAGCCGGCAATTTGGCACCGCTGCGATAACGGGCGAGCACGGTGTCGAGGCTGTTTTCCGGGAGGGTGAAGGCCACGCTGATCGGTTGGGTCTGGGTGATGATCGCCAGGGCGGTGGTGTCGTTGGCCGCCACCAGGTTGCCGACGTCCAGTTGACGCAGGCCCACGCGACCGGTGATGGGGGCGCGGATCCGGGTAAATTCAAGGTTGAGCCTGGCATCGTTGACCGCTGCCTGATTGGTCTTGACCGTGCCCTGGAACTGACCGACCAGCGCTTCGGCGGTGTCCAGGGTCTGCTTGGCAATACTGTCTTCGCGGTACAGGCCGCGATAGCGCTCGACATCGACCTGGGCGTTTTTCAGTTGCGCCTGATTCTGCAGCAAGGTGCCTTCGGCCTGAAGCAAGGCGTTCTGGTAAGGGCGCGGGTCGATTTCGGCCAGCAGGTCGCCGGCCTTGACCATCTGCCCTTCTTCGAAATAGATCTTGACCAGCTCACCGCCGACTCGGCTGCGCACGTTGATGGTGTTCAGCGCCGTGACCGTGCCCAGCGCCTTGAAATACAGCGGGAAGTCACCGGTGACGGCCGGAGCCACCCGTACCGGCACCGGCCCTGACGCACCGCCGAATCCCGGACGCATGCCACCCGATCGACCAGTATGCCCGGCAACGGCTTTCTGCCCCGCCGCCTCTTTGGGTGCAGCGCTGCCCGGCCAGAATTTCCAGCACAGGGCGGCAATGACCAACAGGACAAGCAGGCCGAACAGCCAGCGACGGGGACTACGGGAAGCGGAGGATTGCATTGAGTGATCAACCATTGGGCGCGTGGGCTTTTTTACATGAGGCTGAACGATAAGCACTGGCGGGTTTTAAGCAAAGCGCCTTTACCGGCAATTTACTTTCGGCTTACGTAACAGGAGTTTTGTGTAAGACACTGAAGCACAAATGAAAACGGCCTGGACAGAGGGGGGCGGTCTTAATTGATTTCCACGCCGCGCCGGGCCTGCTGTTGTGCAGGGCAAGGCGCGAGAAGCGCGGTTTGGTGATTCCAAATAAGCTTCGAGCAACGCAGCCCTGCACAACAGCAGGCCCGGCCCTTCGGGTTGTGCCTTAAAACGGGCCAGGCTGCGTTGCAGGCCTTGGAAAGGGAACAACCATTCCCGGCGGCCTGCGCCTTGCCTGGCCCGTTTTAAGGCGACAACGCGGCGGGGAAATCAATTAAGACCGCCCCCCTAGGCCGTTAAACATTGTAAAGGTACGCTTATTTCAGAACAGCAAGTGCCGCTTCGTAGTTCGGCTCGTCAGCGATTTCGCCAACCAGTTCGCTGTGCAGCACGTTGTCGTTCTCGTCCAGAACCACGACGGCGCGAGCGGTCAGGCCCTTGAGCGGACCGTCGGCGATGGCCACGCCGTAGTTCTGGATGAACTCTGCGCCGCGCAGGGTCGACAGGTTCTGTACGTTTTCCAGGCCTTCGGCGCCGCAGAAGCGGGCCTGGGCGAACGGCAGGTCAGCGGAGATGCACAGCACAACGGTGTTGGCCACGTCGCTGGCCTGGGCATTGAACTTGCGTACCGAGGTGGCGCAGGTCGGGGTGTCAACGCTTGGGAAGATGTTCAGCACTTTGCGCTTGCCGGCAAAGTCCTTGAGGGTGACGTCGGACAGATTGCCGGCAACCAGGGAAAAGGCTGGCGCCTTGGAACCGGCTTGTGGCAGTTGGCCGTTGACTTGAACCGGGTTGCCTTTAAGAGTGACTTGAGCCATGAACGGAGTCCTTCTGAACGTTGTGGTGGAGAATTTTGACGAGGCCGAAGTTAACCACGAAATTGTCCTGCGACCTACGGTCAAACATAAATTGTCATGTATCAGCGCACAAAACTGGATACAACCCATAACGCTGTGGGAGTGGGCTTGCCCGCGATGACGGCAGCAGCTCCAACATACCTGCCGACTGTCCCATCGCTATCGTCGGAGCGCCGCCCGGAGCAAGCCCGCTCCCACAGGGTTCGCGTGTTACGTGAGTGATCGTAATCCAGCGTAACCCCTTCACCCACAGCCACCCGGTGTTCATGACGAAAGGCAGCCGAGGCAACCCGATGACAAATTTCGTTACGGGCCTGTCGAATTGCGTCCCGGTCAATCGACTATAAATCGAATCACTCAACTGCAACGGAGACGACACCATGCGATTCATGATCATCATCAAGGCCAGCCAGGATTCCGAAGCCGGCGTCATGCCCAGCCAGGAACTGCTGACCGCCATGGGCAACTACAACGAAGAACTGGTCAAGGCCGGCATCATGCTCGCGGGCGAAGGCCTGCATCCGAGCAGCAAGGGCGCTCGAGTAAAGTTTTCAGGTGACCAACGCACGGTGATCGACGGCCCCTTCATCGAAACCAAGGAACTGATTGCCGGTTTCTGGTTGTGGAAAGTGAAGTCCAGGGAAGAAGCCATCGAATGGGTCAAGCGCTGCCCCAACCCGATGCCGGGCACCGAGGCCGAGATCGAGATTCGCCAGGTGTTTGAAGCCGAAGATTTTGGCGCCGAGTTCACTCCCGAATTGCGTGAGCAGGAAGAGCGAGTGTTCGGGCAAGTGAAGAAGTGCTGAGCGTGACGTACAGCGGGTCAATTCCGGAGTCGGCGGGGAAAACCAGGATGTAATCGTCGAACCGAGGGACATCTCCTTCGTCGGACATAGGCTCGAGTATCGGCACTGGCGAAGATTGCACAAAACCCACGCGGCGCGGTGAGGTTTGAGCTTCGGGCGGACTGGCTTGAAGCGTGGTCGGGGCCGTCAGGCAGATGGTAATGGGTGTGGCGCCATCGGTGGCGAAACTGAATGTGTTCAGTTGCGGGTCGTATTGCACCGCCCTCACCCTGACCGACCTTTGAATACCAAGGGCCGGGGCAATGTAAACCTGCACCAGGGCTTTGACCTCGCGCAAGCCTTTGAACATCTTTCCAGGATTGGCGCGGACAATCGTCGCACCCATTCTGAAAGGAACCTCTATCTCCGATTGGCTCGCCGCCAACGACAGCCAATCCTGCCCTTCCAGTGGCATCAATTCCACGAGTGCCACGCTGTGACCATGAATCTGAGTATCTGCACGACTTGAAAACTCAAAGCGCAGCACCGCGGCACAAAGGTTTCCATCGGTCGGTTCGGCGCAAGTGTTCCTCCAGGTAAATTCGGCAACGACCGAACGAATGGCCTTGAGCCAATCGATCTGTTGACTCGACAACAAGCCCGATGGCCCACTCTCCAGCAAAACATCCGGACGTTTGTGAACAGAGGCCAATGACGCAGTAATCACGCTGCCAACCTGAGCCAGACTACGAGCCCCCATCAATTGCTTCTGCGCCTGTATCAACAGTCCTTCTGCCTGGTCATGCAAGAATCGGTGGCGCTGGGCAAATGCCGCCAATCGTCCAATGTAACGAACCTGTATTGCGTTGATCTGTTGAGCGATGTCCTGCCACTGCGCTTGCTCGGACCGAGCATAAGCGAGGTTACGCTGGGCATCGTTTTTTGCGAACTCCACCATCATTTTCAAGGACTCGAACTTCCTGACTGCCGTTATCGCTTCATGCTGAACATGTTCCAGTGCAACGATGTTCGTCTCCAGGACCGGAATGTCAGTTGTACCGCCTGACTGACCATGCAATTGCTGGATACCTTGTTCAAACCGATCAAACGTCGTTTCAATGGCCCTTTCCGATATGGCCACGTCTGCAGCAATTTTTTGAACTTTTGCGAGGCTGCGCGCAACGGGAGTGTTTGGTTTCGACGGAGCAGGTACCGACACCGGCACTTGCTTGAACGCTGTCATACCCTGCCTGTCGTGCCAGTCACTGACCTCATGCACAACCGATTCCGGATCATTGATGTTGGTAACGTCGTCAGGATAAAACAACAAGTCCGCCCCCTTGGGGTGGCCACATATCCGGTCAAAATGGTTGATCAGCCGGTCATGCTCCTGTTTGGGTAGATCCACGGCCCAGATCTTGTCGACCAGAGCCTGGAATTCCGTTGCGGTGTAATCCTGGAGTGTTGGTTTAAGTTCCATCTTGGGTTCTTCCTTGTGTGTATTTCGCAGCAATGGCACCTGCTCAATCCTTGCGAGCAGGTGCGCAGGAAACGTTCAAAACCTTCCAAAACTCACAATCAGTCGTGACCTTTGTCGATCAAAGTAAAGACCAGCGTTTTAACTTCCATTGCAGCCGTGTATTGAAAGACGACCTTCTTGCCCGGATAAACAGCAGGATCCAGTGGATAGGATTCCCATCCACCTGTTTGGCCCATCGGCTGAGGCATTTTGATTGGGCCTCTTGATTCCATTGGCTCGCCAAAAAGCGTATGGACGTCGGACTGGGTCATTACCAATTTATAAGGCTCAGGAAGTTCGCCTTCATACTTCAACGTACTAGGCGTTGTCTTCATCAAAGTTACAAAAAAACTATCCAACACTTTTGTTTCATACCAAAACGTCAACGCTATTCCATTTTCCATCTCGAGATCCAATCGGTCACAATCGGGATAGAGCTCAGCAAGAGGTTGGTCGGGAATAACTCCGCTCGCCAACAATGATTCATGAGTGCAACCAACACCCTCTATTAGCTCCACAACTTTTGCAGCATCCATTAGTACCACCCCTGTTGTTTATGAAGAATATGCAACTGCTCGCGCCCAATCTCGATGCTGCTTTCGTCCATACCCGAGTCAAGCAACCCAATTTTAATCGCGTCAAAATTCTGATCCACAGCTTGTTTCAGATCAGATGCATCTTGAGAGCGTTTTATTGCGGTATTACGCCCGCCATAGGTTTCACTGAATTTTCTGTGCACTTCAGCAGGTATCGCTATGCTCGGGGCTCGCTGAACATAATCTCTACGTTCACGCGGTGTAATATCGGCGAAGTTTTCTAGAAGGTACTCCTCCAACGCTCTCCGCGATGGAATATGATCAATATCCAACCCATCTCCCCTACTCCGGCCACTTAACTCGTTATACGGTCCAACTTCCAAAGGCTCAACCGGCGGACCAACGAAAACCAGTCCCGGCGAGGGAAGCTCCATATCCCCCGGATACCCCGGAATACTCGCACCAACTTCCCCTACATCAACAGCCGGAAATGTCTCGTTTTCCGGTAGGACGGGGATGGCCGGGCTACCGGGATAAATCAACGGATCGGTCGGTGTAATCGGCGATGTCGTCGACCCGATGTGTTCGCTGCCTGGCGGCACCACGGGTTTCCAGCTGCTGGCCGGAGGAATCGGCCAAGGAACAACCGCCGGGACGATCCCGAGCCATCCTTCAGTAGCTTGCGGCGTCTTGATGCTGATTCTGTCGAGGTTGAAAGGATCAGACCAGAACTCCGAACGCTCCTGGTAACGCAGTTCGAATTCACGGCTTTCACCCACCCATGTGCTTTTCGGCGCGTAGGGGGCGAAACCTTGTTCGACGCGTTTTTTGTTCACCTCATCGAATGACGAGACAAGTGGGTGATGCTCTCCTATTGTTCGCCACAACGCTTCATCGAAGGCCTCGAACGACTTGAATTCGCGACCTCGGAACTGGTCTCCGACTTGAGTCGGGATAGCCGCACCCGCAGTCTGAGTCGCCGAATTCCACCATTCTTTTGTCGGCGGCTGACCTGTTCCTGTAACGACGCCTGTGCCCATAGGCGGGACGCCGAAAGACAGATAGATCGGCTCAAGGCCAGGCACGCAAACAATGCAATCCTGGATGCGCAGATCGACGCCTGAGGGGATGTCTTGAGCCTGGGGCTCCATCACCGCCAACGGCGTCCGGCCAGGCATCGCAGCCTGGGAAGGGGCATCGGCAGCGAACAGCAGGTGCCGGGTTGGCGATCCAGGGACCTCGGCGGTGTAGAGCCCTGTCAGAGGGTCGAGTACTGCATTGACGACCGGAACCCGGGAGTCGATCTCGCCGCCAGTACTGGCGATGACAATTGCAACACCTTCCGGCATGGGTAAGGGCTTGAGCCGGTACTCTGCTTCTACCGAGCCACGTTCGTCAGCAATCCCTTGCAGTTCCTGAGCGTCGTAAAGCTCCAGTGTTCTCGCGGGTACACCTACGGCGTAGAACAAGCGATCTCGTTGCTCCGGAGTCAACTCACCGTTGCCCAGGACGGGTGACTCCAGCATCCCCGTAATGAACACCGGTCCTGTTTTCAGCGCTATGCGACCGAGATCGATCAGACCTTTGATGCCAGCCTGGACTGCATTTTCGAGTACTGCTGCAACTTCCTGGGCAACAAGCACGCCTTGTGGTGTCAACACCACGCCGCCAGCGGCCAGCGCAGTGGCAGGTAACCTCAGTGTGTTGGCTTGCCTGATGCGCTCAATGCGCGTATCCGCATCTGCCTGTTGCTTGAAACGGATGCGTGCATCACGTTGCTCGGCAATCTGCCGAAGACGCTCCCAATGAGCTTCCCTTTCACGCCAGACAATGGTCTGTTCAGCATGATGACTGGCTAGTCTGTTTGACTTTTCGGTGAGCGAAGTAACTTGAGTGGATAGCAGCCGGGATTCATGGGCAGCTGTATAGGCGTTTTCCCAAGCTTGATAACCACTGTCGAGCGCATCGCCGAACTGGTCCAGTCGCTCCAGAAAATCAGCTGGCGTACGCGTGAGAGGATCGTGCCCATCAAACGATCGGGCAACGATATTCCTTGCATTGAGTTCCGATGTTTTGCGGGCGATCAGCCCATCTATTTCGTTTTTTTCTTTGCTGATCAAATACAGTTGCCAGCGTTCGCTGCTCGAACCACTGTCAAGAGGTTGTCTTGCGCTCGATATCTCGTGTTCAAGTGATGACGACAGCTGAGCAGCCCTGGCCGCAAAGGCCTGGTCAATCTCAGCCCTCACGATGCCATGACGCTGAGCCTGCCCTGCAAGCAGTTGTTGCCGCGTCTGTACACGGGCCTGCTCCTGCGCCCGAGCTGCAGCGTCTGCTGCATCTTTGGCCGCCTTCTCTTTTCGCTCCTGTTTGGCCTTTTTCCTGAGCGCAATGGTCTTGGCGCCCGGGCCACCAAAATTGCCGGACGCGCCGACACGATTACCCCCGAAACCACCACCTCCCCATGAACCACCACCGCCACCCGAAGCCGGCGGGCCGGACCTTATTACTACGTCTCCTGACGTCCCATCATTGAATGTTCGCTGTGCCATACAGTCTCTCCTTGTCTGTAGGGCACAGCTTGTTTACAGGGCAGCGATCAGGTGCGGTACATATGTATAGGATGCGATTGGTTTACGAGATCAATCAGTGATCGGATGGATTACAATCAGCTCCAACGTGATGACATTTTTAGCTAATGATCCTAACCAACTGATCCGCATTAACTTTTTAGTACACGAAAATAACGAGAATCCACACACAAAACGAAAGAATTAATCCACAGGACTGGCCAACCCGTGGTTAACTGCTAACTTCATCCGATAAGTCCTACAGGCTTGATCGGAAAGGGATTACGCAGTTACGGCCAAACTTAAGGACCGTCTGCCCAATCAGCCACCAGGGAGCCGGGGGATTAATGTCAAAGAAATTGGGGAAGTACGCCTTCGTCTGGGTGACTTCGCTCGCGCCTGTTTTTTGTGCTCACGCCGATAACGCCGAGACGGCCAACAAAAGCAACAACCCGCTGAACCTGGCGCCCGGCGTCAACCTTCAGGACTACTACACACCCAGGTTGTTCGACACCAACGCTCATACCAATGACGCGCTATTGCGTGGTGCGTTGCCCATGGCGCCGAATGATTTCATTGGTGTCCCGCAACTGTTGCGCGTCACCCTTCCCGTCAGCACCCGCCCGGATCCCCACAACGGCTACAGCACCGGCATCGGTGACCTGAACCTGTTCGATATTTTCCTGCTCAAGACCGAAGGCGTGCAGTTGGGCGTCGGCCCGCAAATCACTGCGCCGACCGCTGAGCAGGATGAGTTGGGAACCGGCAAATGGCAGGCCGGACTGTCCGCCATCGCCATCGACTCCTCGCCGCGCGGGCTCCTTGGCGCACTGGTGCAGTACCAGAGCTCGTTCGCCGGTGATCACGACCGCCCCCATGTCGAGTCCGCCACTTTCCAGCCGTTCATCATCCACAACCTGGAAAAAGGCTGGTACCTGCGCTCGACCGGCATCTGGACGTTCGACCTGAAGAACAACACTCACTACATCCCACTCGGTTTGGGTGGCGGCAAAGCCTGGAAGTCCGGGTCCAATATCCTCAATGCCTTTATCGAGCCACAGTGGACCGTTGACCGAAAAGGCGATGGCCTGCCGCAATTCACCCTGTTCGCCGGGATCAATGTCACCTTCGGTAAATAAGGACTTTTGTATGCACGGTGCACTTCGCGCAGCCGGTTTCAGCCTGATGACAATGTTCGTCAGTTGTGGTGCAGGGGCCAGTGTCGACTTCACCGCCACCCCGGACGAAGCCCGGGCCATTGCCAAGGAGGCCTATCTGTACGGTTTCCCGGTGGTGGAGATGTACAAGACCCTCTACACCCAGGCCGTGGACAGGAAGAGCCCGAATTTCAAGGCACCGTTCAATCAGATCGGCAATACCGCCAAGGCGTTTACCGCGAAGGACACGGCGTTCGTCACCCCGAATTCCGACACGCCCTACTCCTTTGTCTGGATGGATTTGCGCACCGAGCCGTTGGTGCTGACCCTGCCGCCCATCGAAGAACACCGTTACTACTCGGTGCAACTGATCGACGCCTACACCCAGAACTTTGGCTATCTGGGCACTCGCAGCACGGGCAACAACGGGGGTCACTACATGATTGCCGGCCCGAACTGGCAGGGTCAGCAACCGGTCGACATCGACCGCATGGTCCGCAGTGAAAGCAACATCGCTTACGCGCTGTACCGCACGCAATTGTTCGATGAAAAAGACCTGGCCAAGGTCAAGCAGATCCAGAAAGGCTACAAGGTCGAACCCCTGAGTCACTACGTCAAACAGAAGGCCCCGGCTGCCGCGCCGAAAATCGACTGGCCGAAACCGACGCCGACCATGAGCGAGACCCCGGACCTGTTTCGCTACCTGAATTTCATGCTGGCATTCACCCCGGCCCAGGACGTGGAAAAAGACCTGCTGGCGCGCTTCGCAAAAATCGGCGTCGGGGCCGGCAAACCCTTCAAGCTCACTGATCTCAGCGCCGAACAACGCAAGGCACTGGAAGACGGCATCAGTGACGCCAGGGCCGAGTTCGCCGAATTCAAGAAAACCAAAGTCGACACCCATGAGATCAGCAGCGGTGACCTGTTCGGCAGTCGCGACCACCTCAAGGGCAACTACCTGTACCGCTATGCAGGCGCCAACATGGGGATTTTCGGCAACTCTGCCGAAGAGGCGAACTACTTCGGCTATTTCATCGACAAGGACGGAAAACCGGTCGACGCGTCAAAAACCGACTACACCCTGCATTTTGACAAGGACGCCCTGCCCCCGGTCGATGCGTTCTGGTCGCTGACCATGTATGACGGCAAGAACAAATTGCTCGTGGCCAATCCGCTCAATCGCTACTTGATCAATTCGCGAATGTTGCCCGACCTCAAGCTCGATGCCGATGGCGGCCTGACCCTTTACGTGCAGCACAAGGCACCGGCCAAGGCATTGCAAAGCAACTGGCTGCCGGCACCGAATGGTCCGTTCTACGGCGTGCTGCGCCTGTACCTGCCCAAACCTGAAGTCAACAACGGCCAGTGGAAACTGCCGCTGTTGACGCCAGCCACCCCACAACAATAAGCGGAGTCGTTCATGATCAGGCCTTTCGTAGTGCGCCCCTTGTTGGCGCTGTGCATGGTCAGCGTCAGTCCATGGGGCCTGGCGGCCGAAGGCGGTGTCGGTCGCCCGATCACCGGCCAACAAGTGTTTTCCGATGCCGGGATCGTGCCCCCGGAGCCGGGTTGGGTCATGTCCCTGACCAGCATCTGGTACGACGGCGACCTCAAGGGCAACGCCCAGGTGCCGATCGTGGGCGCCCTGGGTACCGGGCTGGACATGAAAGTGTCTTACACCATGGCCAACTTCACTCACGTCTGGGACACGGGCAAGGGTCGCTGGAACTACGCCTCGGCCATCGGTGTACCGGTGCAGTACACCGACATTACTGCAAGCATCACCGGCCCTCGCGGCAGGACCCTGGGCTCCGAGGATACCGGCACCCAGTTCGCCGACATGCTGGTGACGCCGATTGCCGCCGGTTATCACTTCGACGAGCTCAACCACATCGCGTTCTCGCTGCCGATCTACGTGCCGACCGGCGCCTACAACGACGATCGCCTGGCCAACCCCGGGCAGAACACTTACACCTTCATGCCGACCGTGGCGTTCACTCATCTGGACGGCAAGGGCGGCGAGTTCACGTTGTCGAGTGGCCTGGAGTTCTACACCGAGAACGACGCCACCGATTATCGCAACGGCAACATTTTCACCCTCGACGCCCTGTGGACCCACGGCTTCGGCAACGGCTGGAACGCCGGTTTGGTGGCAGGCTATATCCAGCAGGTCACCGATGACTCCGGATCCGGCGCAACCAGCGGTTTTCGCGGACGCTCGGTGGGCGCGGGCCCGACGGTAGGCTGGAGCGGCAAGTTCGCCGACGCCCAGGCCAACATCAGTGCCCGCTGGGTGCCGGAGTTCGACACCAAGAACCGGCCCGAAGGCAATGGCATCAGCGTCAACCTGACCCTGGCATTTTTCTAAGAGGTAGCCTGGGATGGCCATCAGTACTCGTTTGACCTTTTGCAGTGTCCTGTTGAGCGGCTTCGCCTGCGCCAGCGGTGAATTGCCCACGCTGACTGACGCGCCGGCGCAGGCCGCCGCCAAAGGTGACCCCGAGACTTGTCACCGGCTGCAACAGGACTTCGACATCGACCTGAAAAAAGTCGTGGCGGCCGGCTGCGACCCGTCGACCGAGCAAATCGCCAAGTTGATGGATAACCCGGTGGGCAATCTGGTGTTGCTGTTCAATCAGTTCGACTACACCGCACTCAAAGGTCCGCACAGCAACGGCACACGCATGCTGGGCAAGTACAGTTTCATGCCGACCTTCCCGATTTCCATCGGCGAAGACTGGAACCTGATCAACCGCCTGCCCATTAGCTACGTCAGCGCCCCGATCAACCACCGGGCCGGCAACCTGATCGGCATGGGCCCCAGCGATATCCTCAGCGACCGTGGCGACTTTGCCTCGGTCGTGCAAGACCCGTTCGACCGCACCAGCGGTTTTGGCGATCTGGCCTATGTCGGTGTGTTCTCGCCCAAGGAGCCGGTGCGCTTCGCCGGGGGCGGCAAGATGGTCTGGGGGTTCGGCCCGACCGCGATGTTCCCCACTGCGGAAAAAGACGTTCTGGGCACCGGCAAATATTCCCTGGGCCCGGCGTTCGTCGCCGCGTACCTGGGCGAAGACTGGACCCTGGGCCTGTTCCCGCAACACTGGTGGTCGGTCGGTGGCGACAGCCGGCGCAAGGATGTGAGCCTGACCAACATTCAGTATTTCATCCAGCGCGCCATTCCCGGCCCCGAGCAATGGCGGATCGGCATGACGCCCAACGTCACCGTGAACTGGAAAGCCGAAGGCGGCAACAAAGTGACCTTCCCTGTCGGCCTCGGCGCCGGGCGGATATTCAACTTCGGCAAGCTGCCGGTGCGTATTTCCGGGGAGATCCAGTATTCGGCGATTCACCCCGACGACCTCATCAGCAGTCGCTGGAATTTCCGGCTGTCATTCATTCCGGTCATTCCGACCTTCATGCTTTGAGCGAGGAACCTTTCATGACCGCACTCAACGACCTCAACGCCCTGCAAGCCAGCATCGCCGAAGCGGTGCTCGGTCAGGACCAGGTGATCCGGCAAATCCTCGTCGGCCTGCTGGCCAACGGGCATCTGCTGCTGGAAAGCCTGCCGGGCCTGGCCAAGACCCGCACGGTGAAAGCACTGGCCAAACACCTGGACGCGAAGATGAGTCGCATCCAGTTCACCCCGGACTTGCTGCCGTCGGACATCACCGGCGCCGAGGTACTGCATCAGGTCGAAGGCAAGAACGAAATCCGCTTCCAGCCCGGCCCGCTGTTCGGCAACCTGATCCTGGCCGACGAAATCAACCGTGCGCCGGCCAAGGTCCAGGCGGCGTTGCTCGAAGCCATGGAAGAACGCCAGATCACCGTGGCCGGCAACAGCCATGCCCTACCGGAACTGTTCATCGTGGTGGCGACCCAGAACCCGATCGAACAGGAAGGTACGTACCCGCTGCCGGAAGCGCAGATGGACCGCTTCCTGATGAAAGTGCTGCTCGATTACCCGAGCGCGGAAAACGAAAGCCAGGTGCTGCGCCTGCTGCGCGAAGAAGAACAGGCGCTCGGCGCCAAAACGGCTGCGGTGCAGGGGTTCGCCCTGGCCCAGGACGTGATCTTTGCCGCGCGCCGGGAAGTCAGTGCCGTGCACGTGTCCCCGGCCATCGACCGTTACCTGATCGACCTGATCAACGCCACGCGCCATCCGGCCGACTACGACGCCGATCTCGGGCGCTGGATCAGCATCGGCGCCAGCCCTCGCGGCGGTATCGGCCTGGACCGTTGTGCCCGGGCCGACGCCTGGTTGCAGGGCCAGGATTTCGTGTCTCCGGACAACGTCCGCGCCGTGGTGCACCCGGTGCTGCGCCATCGTCTGCAACTGAGCTACGACGCGGTGGCCGATGGCGTGAGCGCAGACCAGGTGCTCGACCGTCTGCTCGATAAAGTCGCGATCCCGGCCTGATGCCCATGAACAGCGTCGACGGCCTGGTGTATGTCTCTCTGGCGCAGTTGATGGCCCTGGAGTTCAAGGCCCGTGACCTGAGTTTTGTCGCTCGCCAACCTCAAGGCAGCATCCTCGCAGGCAATCACGCTTCACGCTTGCGTGGCCGCGGCCTGAACTTCGATGAGCTGCGCCGTTATCAGCCGGGGGACGATTTGCGTCATCTCGACTGGCGCGCCTCCCTGCGCACCGGCAAACCGGTGGTACGGACATTCACCGAAGAGCGCGACCGCCCGGCGCTGATCCTCGTCGACCAGCGCATGTCGATGTTCTTTGGTTCGCAACGCAGCTTCAAATCCGCGGTCGCCGCCGAACTCGGCGCCCTGGCGGCGTGGATGGTGTTCAACGCCGGCGACCGGGTTGGTGGGCTGGTATTCAACGATCAACGCATCGACAGCATCGCCCCGCTGCGCAGCCGCAAACGCGTCGAGGCGCTGTGCAGTCGCATTGCCCAACAAAACCAGGCGCTCAATGCGGGCAACCCGGATGCCGAGGGCGCAGACCAGCTCGACAAGGTCCTGCAGCATTGCCTGGCCGTGGCCGGTCACGATCACCTGATCTGCATCGTCAGTGATTTTGCCGGGGCCGGCGAACGCACCTTGCAGCTCATGCGGCAACTGGCGGCCCATAACGATGTGATCGCCATGCAGATCTATGACCCGCTGGCGCTGAACCTGCCGAAAAACGGCCGCGTGCTGATCACCCAGGGGCAATTGCAGGTGGAATTGGCGGTGGATCGGCAACAGGTGCATCAGCCCTTGGGGGATTTTCTCAGCGGTCGGCTCAAGGACGTCGCGACCTTGCTGCGCCGCAGCCAGGTGCCGTTGATGATGTTCAGCACCGCCACCGAAGCCCACGAACAACTGCGCGCCGAACTGGGCAAGCTCGCCGGGAGACGCCGATGAACCCCGCTATCCCGAGTATCGACCAACTCAAGGAAATGGCCCTGCCGGCTCCGGTCAGCTATGCGCCGCAGACCTGGGGTTGGTGGGCGTTGCTGACATTATTGGTGCTCAGCCTGTTGCTGGTCGGTGCCCGACGTTACTGGCAATGGCGGCGCGATTGCTATCGGCGCGAGGCGCTGGCACGGTTGGCGGAGTTACAGCAACGCAGCGATGACCTGAATGCATTGCGCGAACTTCCGGAATTGCTCAAACGCGTGGCCCTCTCCATGCCCGCCCCCCATGCCCCCTGTAGGAGCTGCCGAAGGCTGCGATCTTTTACCGCTGAAGATCAAAAGATCGCAGCCTTCGGCAGCTCCTACAGGGGGACGGTTGCGGCGTTGGGAAAGGAGGACTGGCAGGTGTTTTTGCAGCGGCACAGTAAACAGCCCTTACCGGCCGATTTCAGCCAGCAACTGGCGCGGCTTGCCTATGCGCCGGACGCCTCCTTGCGGGCCATGCCCAGCGAACAGCGACAGCAACTGTTCAATACCTGCAAAACCTGGGTGGAGCGTCATCATGTGGCAGCTTGATTACCCCTGGTTGCTGATCCTGCTGCCCTTGCCATGGTTGGGCTATCGCTACCTGCCCGATTACCGCGAGGCGCGCAGTGCCGTGCGCGTACCGTTTTTCGGCGCCATGAGCCGTGCTGTCGGCCAGGCACCCAGCCAGGCCGGTACCCGCAGCAACGGCTGGCAGTTACTCCTGAACCTGCTGGTCTGGACACTGTTGCTGGTGGCGGCGAGCCGGCCGGTGTGGGTGGAACAGCCCATCGAGCGCCAGCAGCCGGTGCGTGACCTGATGCTGGCCATCGACATATCCCAGTCGATGGAAACCACCGACTTCACCGACGCCAACGGCCAGAAAATCAACCGCCTGGCCGCGGTCAAGGACGTGGTGCACGGGTTCATTGACAAGCGCAAGGACGATCGAATCGGACTGATCGTGTTCGGCACCGGCGCCTATCCGCAGGCCCCCTTGACCCTCGATCACGCCAGCCTGTCACTGCTGCTGGACGACACCGGCATCGGCATGGCCGGCCCCAACACCGCCATCGGCGACGCCATCGGCCTGAGCCTGAAACTGCTGGAGCAGGCCCACGAGCAGGAAAAAGTGCTGATCCTGCTGACCGACGGCAACGACACCAGCAGCGCCATCACCCCGGATCACGCGGCCGCCATGGCTGCTGCCAAAGGGGTGGTGATTCACACCATCGGCATCGGCGACCCGAACGCCGAAGGCGAAGCCAAGGTCAACCTGCAAGGTTTGCAGGACATCGCCCAGGCCACCGGCGGACGCTTCTTCCGCGCCGAAGACCGCAACGCTCTGGATCAGGTCTACAGCACCCTCGACAAACTCACCCCGCATCAGGTGAAAACCCTCAGCCACCAGCCCAAACGCGATCTGTTCTGGTGGCCGCTGGGCGCGGCCATTGCTCTGCTGGCGATGTATCACCTGGGCGCCCTGCTGCTTCCACGGCTGATGCTCGCCCGTCAACGGCAGGAGACCTGAGATGGACATCAACCTCGGCGACTTCCATTTCCTGCGTCCTGTGTGGCTGTTGATCGCCGTGTTCGGCGCACTGCTGCCAGTGCTGTGGCGACATAGCCAGGATTTGCAACGGCGCTGGCGCAGCAACATCGCGGCGCACCTGCTGCCGCATCTGCTCATCACCCCGCAAGACCGGCACCGCCTGCGCCCGGTGCATCTGCTGTGTGCGCTGTTGGTACTGGGTGCCCTCGCCGCAGCCGGACCGACCTGGGAACAGGATCGCCCGGACTTTCTGGAAAACCGCGCGCCGCTGATCATCGCCGTCGACCTGTCGCCGTCCATGGACGCCAGCGACGTTCCACCCAGTCGCCTGGAAGCGGTCAAGCACAAGCTCCACGACCTCATCCAACGCCGCGCCGGTTCGCGCAACGCCTTGATTGCCTATGCCGGCAGCGCACATCTGGTGTTGCCCGCCACCGATGACCCGGCCCTGCTCGATACCTTCATTCAGGCCCTGAGCACCGACCTGATCAACAAACCGGGGAAAGATGTCGGCGCGGTCATCGATCAGGCCAAGCGCCTGCTGGCCGCCGAAAAAACACCCGGCACCCTGCTGCTGATCACCGATGGCGCCGACACCTCGACACTGGCCGGGCTGGACAAACGACTGGCTGGCAGTGCCTTGCAAGTGCTGATTCTGGCGGCCGGCAGCAGCGACGGCGGGATCATCCGAGATGCCAGCGGCCAGCCACGCATCGACAGCAAGGGTCGCCCGCAACTTGGCAGTTTCGACCAGGACGCCCTCAAGCAGCTTGCCTCAACGTTGGATGCCCCGCTGGGCAGCCTGACTCTCAACGATGACGATCTGGACTGGATCGAATTGCACGCCGAGCAGCACTACCAGTCCGCCAGCGACGAACAGCGTGAATTGCACTGGAAAGACGCCGGCTACTGGTTGTGCTGGCCGCTGTTGCTGTTCGCTTTCTTCAGCGTACGCAGGGGCTGGAGCGTGAACTGGATGGCTGGACTGCTGCTGGCGGTGGGCCTGGGCCTGGGCCTGCAACCGGCGCCGGCACAGGCCAATGCGCTGACCGATGCCTTTTTCACCCGCGACCAGCAAGGCCGCTGGGCCTTCGAACACCAGCACTACCCTCAGGCCGCGGCGCTGTTCGTCGATCCGTACTGGAAAGGCGTGGCCGCCTACAACGCGGCCGATTTCGACCTGGCACTGGCCAGCTTCGCGCGGCTCGATACACCGCCGGCCTATTTCTACCTGGGCAATATCTACGTGCGCAGGTTCAAGTTCGATCAGGCCATCGCGGCCTATCAGCAGGCACTGAAGTTGCAACCGCAGTTCCCGGAAGCCACGGCCAACCTGGCCCTGGCCATCGCCTTGCAGAAAGACACCGAAAGCGCCGAGAAAAACGCGCCGGAGGTCAAACCCGACGAAATCAAGATGGACAAGGCGCCGGGTAAAGGCCAAAGCAAAAAGATGGAAACCCAACAAGCGGCCTCGGATGAGCAATGGTTGCAGAACCTGACCACGTCGCCGGCGAAGTTTCTCAAGCAGAAGTTCAGTCTGCAGGATCAGGCGGGGGCCAAGCCATGAGCTGCCTTAAAAACCGCGTCGCGGCCATCGTCGGATCGCCGCCCGGAGACAAGCTCGCTCCCACACTGGATTTGTGTGCGCCACCGATCCCCTGTGGGAGCGGGCTTGCCCGCGAAAGGGCCAGATCGCTCACCACAAAACTCGGCACCTTGTTCCTTTGCCTGATCAGCACCGGCACCCTCGCCGCCGAACCCCAGCTGCGGGTCAACGCCACCCTGCAACCCACCGACCCCGTCATGGTCGGCAGCCTGGTCGAACTGCAACTCGATGTCTTCACCGACACCTGGTTCACCAATGCCCCCACCCTGCCCGACCTGAAACTGCCCGGCGCACTGGTGATGCCACCGGACGGCCACGCCGAACACCTGAACCAGACGATCGACGGCCAATCCTTCAGCGGCATGCGCTACAGCTACCTGATCACCCCGAACCTGGCCCGGGGCTTCGACATTCCGGCACTGACCGTTCAAGCCACACCGGGCCAGGCCAGCCACGAACTCAGCGCCCAAAGTCAGCCATTGCACTTCAACGCCGCACAGCCGCCGGGATTCCAGCCCGGGGAGGCGGTGCTGGTGGCGCAGGGGCTGCGCTTCACCCAGAAGACCATTAATTCAGCCACGCCGCTGAAGGTCGGCGACAGCATCACCCGGGAACTGACGCTACAGGCCGACGGAGCCCTGGCCATGTCACTGCCGACACCGACGCTGGAGGCCATCAAGGGCCTGAGCCGTTACCCGAAAGCCCCACAAATCCGCAATCTGGATGACGGTCGCGGTAACTTCATTGGCGGCCAGCGCATCGACAGCGTGACGTATCGAATCGACACCGAAGGCCACTACAGCCTGCCAGCCGTCGAACTGAAGTGGTGGGATGCCAGCAGCCGGCAAACCCGCACGGCCACGGTGCCTGGCGTGACCTTCGACGCCGCGGCCAACAGCGCCTACAAGCCGGTGTTCTCAATCACCGAAGACCTGAAAAAACTCGGTCAGCACAATCGTTTGCACCTTTCCGGGCACTGGTTCGGACTATTGGCACTGGCGTTGGCGGTGGGGGCCCTGGGCTGGTTCAGTCGCCCGCTTGTACGCCGCGCACACCTCAAGTGGCAAGCGCGCCGCCGCGCCCGGCACGCCGCCTGGCTCGAGTCCGCCGACTACGCATGGCAGCAGATTCCGGCACAACTGGAGGGCAAACCGACGCAATTGAGCGCCCTGTACCTGTGGACCCGACGCAGCCGCCGGGGCCTGAAACTGACCGGTCTCGGCCCGCGCCTGCAAAGCTTCCTGCGGGCCTGTTACGGCCGCGAACCGGAAAAAGAGCAGGCCTTGCGCCAAATCAGGGAATCCTTGTCTACGCTGCATAGTCAGGCCGAGTGCAACAGGGAATCAGTCTCTTCTGCTCTTCATCCGCTCAACCCCGTTCACGAGAAGGGTCTCCCATGACCAATTCAATATCGTTACGCCATCCTCGCGTATTCAGCTTCCTGTTGACCCTGGCCTTGAGCCTGCCGCTGTTGGTCCAGGCAGCCGAACCGCTGCCCTCGTGGAACGATGGACCGTCGAAAAAGCAGATCATCGAGTTCGTGCAGGCGGTGACCGATCAAAACAGCAAGGACTTCGTCAAACCCGAGGACCGCATTGCCGTGTTCGATAACGACGGCACCTTGTGGAGCGAGCAGCCGATGTACTTCGAATTGCTGTTCGCCCTCGAAGAAGTCAAACGCACCGCGGCGCAGCACCCGGAATGGAAAACCACCCAGCCATTCCAGGCCGTGCTGGAAAACGATCACAAGGCCCTGGCCGCCAGCGGCCTGGAGGGCATGATGAAGATCTTCGGTGCGACCCACACCGGCATGACCAGCGAAGCCTTCGATGACTACGCCAAGACCTGGCTGAGTCAGGCCAGACACCCGAAAACCGGCAAGCCGTACACCGAAATGGTCTTCCAGCCGATGCTGGAGATGCTCGACTACCTGCGCGGTAACGCCTTCAAGACCTACATCGTCTCCGGTGGCGACACCGGGTTCATGCGAGCCTTTGCCGAGAAGGTCTACGGCGTTCCACCGGAACAAGTCATCGGCACCACCTTCGTCACCGCGTTCCAGTACAAGGACGGCCAGGCGTCGATCCTGCGCACGCCGAAACTGGCCCACAACGACGATGGCCCGGGCAAACCGGAAAGCATCAATGCCGTGATCGGCAAACGACCGATCCTCGCGTTCGGCAACTCCGACGGTGACCTTCAAATGCTCCAGTGGACCGCCGCCGGTCCCGGCAAACGATTCATGGGACTGGTGCATCACACCGACGCCAAACGCGAATGGGCTTAC
Source organism: Pseudomonas sp. B1(2018) (assembly GCF_003097365.1). Taxonomy (NCBI): domain Bacteria; kingdom Pseudomonadati; phylum Pseudomonadota; class Gammaproteobacteria; order Pseudomonadales; family Pseudomonadaceae; genus Pseudomonas; species Pseudomonas sp. B1(2018). The sequence goes on along the minus strand of NZ_PYUK01000001.1, from coordinate 143,659 downwards.
GACCGACAGTCGCAGATCGGTCGCCTGGACAAGGCCCTGGACGAAGCGAACAAGCGTGGCTGGACAGTCGTCGACATGGCGGCCGAATGGCGCCGGATCTATCCGTACGACGCCGCCACCCCCGAGCAAGCGCAGTAAAAAAGACGTAACGCAGGACCGCAATAAACGTTTGTCGCATTTCAGCGACGTAGTGAAAAGGAGCCAGTCAGATGACTCGCATAGGTAAGTGGCTACCGAAACTCGCCCTGGTGGCAGCCTCGGTGATGGCGATTTCGGCAACAGCCGGAGCCGCTGAAAAACCCAACATTCTGGTGATATTCGGCGACGATATCGGCCAGACCAACATCAGCGCCTACTCCATGGGCGTGGTCGGCTACAAGACCCCCAACATTGACCGAATTGCCAAAGAAGGCATGATGTTCACCGACTATTACGCGGAGAACAGCTGCACCGCCGGGCGTTCGTCGTTCATCACCGGGCAGACGCCTTTGCGTACCGGTCTGTCGAAAGTCGGCATCCCGGGCGCACCGGTGGGCCTGCAAAAACGCGACATCACCATCGCCCAGGCGCTCAAGTCGCAGGGTTATGCCACCGGCCAGTTTGGCAAAAACCACTTGGGCGACAAGGATGAATACCTGCCGACCAATCACGGTTTCGACGAGTTCTTCGGCAACCTGTACCACCTCAACGCCGAAGAAGAACCTGAGCGTCCGTACTGGCCAAAAGACGATGCCGAGTTCGTCAAGGCCAACACCCCGCGTGGCGTGATCCACAGCTTCGCCGACGGCAAGATCGAAGACACCGGTGCGCTGACCACCAAGCGCATGGAAACCATCGACGACGAAACCACGGCGGCGGCGCAGGCGTTCATCGAGAAACAAGCGAAGGCCGACAAGCCGTTCTTCGTCTGGATGAACACCACGCGCATGCATCTGTTCACCCACGTACGCGACTCGATGAAGGGCCAGAGCGGCATGCCCGGCAACGATTACGCCGATGGCATGCTGGAGCACGACGGCGACGTCGGCAAACTGCTGAAAACCCTCGACGACCTGAAGATCGCCGACAACACCATCGTCGTCTACACCACCGACAACGGCCCGAACCAGTTCTCCTGGCCGGACGCGGCGACCACGCCGTTCCGTAACGAGAAGAACTCCAACTGGGAAGGCGCCTACCGTGTGCCGGCGATCATTCGTTGGCCGGGCAAGATCAAGGCCGGTGAAGTCTCCAACGAGTTGTTCTCGGGCATGGACTGGTTCCCAACCCTGCTCGCCGCAGCGGGTGAAACCGACGTGAAGAACAAGTTGCTCAAAGGCTGGGCACCGACCTCGGGTGGCAACAACTTCAAAGTGCACCTGGACGGTTTCAACCAACTGCCCTACCTGACTGGCCAACAGCCTAAAGGCGAGCGCAAGGAGTTCTACTACTTCAACGACGACGGCGTGCTGGTATCGATGCGCTTCGATAACTGGAAAGTGGTGTTCTGCGAGCAGCGCGAACCCGGTGGCTTCAAAGTCTGGAGCGAACCGTTCGTGTGCCTGCGCGTACCGAAAATCTTCAACCTGAGGATGGACCCGTATGAACGGGCCGACGTGGTTTCCGATCAGTATTACGATTGGCAGACCAAAAACGTCTACCTGGCCGCCCAAGCCGTACAAAAAGCAGCCGGGTTCCTGCAGACGTTCATCGAATACCCGCCAAGCCAGAAACCGGCGAGCTTCAGCATCGACCAGATCCGTGCTGCGGTAGATGCCAAGATCGCTGAAAAAATGAAAGCTGCACAGTAAGACCGCCGCTCGCCCTCACCGGCGAGCGGACTTTTCTGCAATGTGAATACGATCACTGTAGGAGCTGCCGCAGGCTGCGATCTTTTGATCTTGCTTCCTTAAAATCAAGATCAAAAGATCGCAGCCTGCGGCAGCTCCTACGTAATCGATTCGAAAATTCGCACAAGGCAACAGATCCATGACCTCACGTGTCACCAGCAAGTCGTCGGCCATACCTGCCCCGCAAGTCGCCTCCCCGGCACTGTTGATCCCCGCCCTGCTGCTGTTTGTCTCCGGCGCTGCGGCGCTGGTGTATCAAGTGCTGTGGATCAAGCAGCTGTCGTTGGTCGTAGGCGTCGAGGTCTATGCCATCACCACCGGGATCAGCGCATTCTTTGCCGGGCTGGCCTTGGGCGGCTTGCTGTTCGGCCGTTGGGCGGACCGGATGCAGCACCCGGTTGTGCTCTACGCCATTCTGGAAGTGCTGGTGGCGCTGCTGGGTGTCGCTGCGACCTTCGCCATGAGCCTCGCGGCCAGCCCGTTTGCCTGGCTGGAAGCGCACGTGGGTTTGCTGGCCTGGGTGCTGCCGTTCGCGCTGGTGGGCATTCCCGCGCTGTTGATGGGCGGCACCCTGCCGGTGCTGGTTCGCTCCCTGGCCACTGATCCGCAACACCTGGGCAAGGCCGGCGGGCAACTGTATGCGGCGAACACCGCCGGGGCCATCGCCGGCACCCTGCTCGCCGCGTTCGTGCTGATTGCCACCCTCGGCGTGCGCGGCAGCGCGCTGGCCGCCGCCATGCTGAACCTGCTGGCCGCCGCCGGGGCCCTGTGGTTCCAGCGCCGGCACGTGGCCCCCGTCGATGCTGCGGCGAAACAACACGTTGAAAAAGCCCCCGACCGCCTGGCCCTTTGGCTGTACTCCATTGCCGGTGGCGTAGCGCTGGGCTACGAAGTGGTGTGGTCGCAATCGATCGTGCAGTTCATGAGCACCCGTACCTACGCCTTTGCCGTGGTGCTGGCGACTTACCTCACCGGGTTGTTCCTGGGCAGCATGCTGCTGGCCCGTCGGGTCGATCGCCTGCGCGATCCCTGGGGAGTGTTCGGTTTGCTGATTGCCGCCGCCGGGGCGATTGCCCTGCTGGAAGTGGCGTTGCTCGGACGCTGGCTGGTGCTCGCCCAGACCCTGGCCGAATCCTGGGTATTGTCATGGGGCGGCAGTGAACTGGCGGGCATGAGCACGCGGTTTGCGGTAGCAGCCTTGAGCATTGTATTTGTACCGACCCTGTTACTGGGCGCGGCGTTCCCGTTGGCCCTGCGCTTGAGCGTCGGCGGCGCACAGGTGGGGCGTAACGTTGGCGAAGTCGTCGCGTTCAATACCCTTGGCGGGATCATCGGCGTGATGCTCTGCGGCTTCGTCCTGATCCCGATGCTGGGCCTGGTACGGACCCTGGGACTGCTGGCAATTATCGCCGCCGGTATCGCGTACCTCGCCGTGCGCAAGGGCCATGGCGTGAAGAAAGGCCGGCGCCAGGCGGTGGTTGCCATTGGCCTGGTGTCCCTGGCACTGGCCGTGTTCACGCCGGTCAACAAGCTCGCCAGCCTGCTGCCGGGCGCGCGCAATGGCACGCTGACGTTTTACGAAGAAGGCCGTGGCGGGACCGTCGCCGTGGTCACCCAGGGCAAGGGCGAACGGGCGTTCCAGCGTTTGTATATCCAGGGCGTGTCCAATACCGGCGACGCCATGCCGTCCCTGCGCTACATGCGGGTTCAGGCGCTGCTGCCGTTGTTGATCCACAACGGTGAACCGCGTTCGGCGCTGGTGATCGGCTTCGGTACCGGCATCACCGCCGGTGCCCTGACCCGCTACCCCGCCCTGGACCATCGCGTGGTCGCCGAACTGCTGCCCTCGGTGGTCAAGGCGGCACCCTTGTTCAAGGGCAATTTCAATGCTGCGGCCGATCCGGGTGTCGATGTGCGCTTGCGCGACGGTCGCCAGGAACTCTTGCGCAATCCACAGCGCTACGACCTGATCACCCTTGAACCGCCACCGCCCTCCGCTGCCGGCGTGGTCAACCTGTATTCCCGGGACTTCTACCAACTGGCCGCCAGCCGTTTGCAGAAACAGGGCCTGGTCGCCCAATGGCTGCCGCTGCCGACGCAGAACATCGACGACTCGCGCTCGCTGGTACGCAGTTTCCTCGACGTATTCCCCTACGCGACCCTGTGGACCAGCGAGTTCCACGAGATGCTGCTGGTGGGTTCGATGGAACCGATCGAGCTGGATGCGGCGAAAATCAACGCACGCTTCCAGCAGGACAGCGTTCGCAGCACCTTGCAGGATGTCGGCATCGGCTCGGCCGCAGCATTGCTCGCCACCTGGGTGACTGATCGTACGGGGCTGGAACGCTTCGCTGGGCAAGCGCAACCGGTGACGGACGATCAACCGCGAATCGAATACGCGCCGTGGGTGCGGGCCAAGGAGATCACACGGGTACTGCCGGCCCTGCTCGACTTGCACCAGCCGCCCGCACTGCTGAACGCCGATGCCGGGTTCATCGAGCGCATGAACACCCAGCAACAACGCCTGATGCAGTTCTACCGGGCCAGCCTGCATGCCTATGAGGGTGACCGTGAGGGCTGGGCCAGGGATATGCGCGAGGTGATGCGTGGGGATGCCGGGAATCCATATTACCGGTGGTTTGTCGGGGAGTGATGCAGCGCCTTGGAGGCCGCCTTCGCGGGCAAGCCCGCTCCCACAGGGGACTTGTGGCGCTCACAGATCCAGTGTGGGAGCGGGCTTGGTCCGGGCGGCGTTCCGACGAAGGGGCCATCAGCTTCACAACATCAGTTATTTGACAGACGCCGACCATCCGGCAAAGCTGCATCAAGCTTCAACGCGCGCCTGACGGCAATCGCACCTGGACCATGGAAGTCGTAATGCCGACCTATAAAAACAAAGCTGCACAGCCAAACCCTGATTCGCAACCGACCCTGATCAACCGTTATCTGTTCCCCGTCACCATCGGCATCCTGTTGCTGACTGTGGCGGGTATTGGCTGGTTTTTGCTCAGCAGTACACCGACGCCGCCCAAGCCGGTCACCGTCAGCCCCCCTGCTGTTCAACCGGCCAAACCGCAACCTGTTGCCATCGCGCCTGCAAAAATGGTCGACGAGCAGCAATGCCAAGGTTGCCACGGCGAGCAGGTCAAGGACTGGCAAGGCTCCCACCACCAGTTGGCGATGCAGCAAGCCAACGCCGACACGATGCTCGGGGACTTCAACAACGTCACCTTCAAGGCTGAAAAGGAGACCACGGTGTTCTCGCGCAAAGGCGACGAATTCTGGGTCAACACGCCGGGCATCGATGGCAGGAATACCGATTTCAAGGTGGCCTATGCCTTTGGCATCGCTCCCTTGCAGCAGTACCTGATCGAGGTCGGCGAAGGCCGGTTGCAGGCCCTTGGCATTGCCTGGGATACCGAAAAGCACCGCTGGTTTCACCTCTACCCGGGCCAGGGCGTGAACTTCAAGAACCCGCTGCACTGGAGCAAACCGAGCCAGAACGCCAACTTCATGTGCGTCGAATGCCATACCACCGGCTTCAAGCGTAATTTCGATGCGTCAAAAAACACCTTCGACAGCCACTGGAACAGCCTGGGTGTCGGCTGCCAGGCCTGTCATGGCCCCGCATCCAATCACCTGGAATGGACGGCGAAGAAGACCGACCTGATCCATGCCGGCTTCGCCGTCGACCTCAAGGACAAGAACGCCACCGTCGAAATCGAAACCTGCGCCCGCTGCCACTCGCGCCGCGCACCTCTGGACGACGGCTACACGGTCGGCAAACGGCTGATGGACGACTACCTGCCAAGCGTCCTGACCCGCGAACTGTACGCGCTGGACGGCAAGATCAAGGACGAAGTGTTCGAACACGGCTCCTTTGCCCAGAGCAAAATGTTCGACAAGGGCGTGCGCTGCAGCAACTGCCACAACCCGCACAGCACGCAATTGAAAGCGCCAGGCAACGGTGTCTGCCTGCAATGCCACAACACCGCCGGCAAAACCACCGTGGAAGGCGTCGACGGCAAGGGCCTGCAAGCAAAAAACTACGACTCCGTCGAACACACCCGCCACACCCTGGGCCAACCGGGTTCGCAGTGCGTGGATTGCCACATGCCCGGCAAGTTCTACATGGGCAATGATTTCCGGCATGACCACAGCTTCAGCATCCCCAATCCTGAGCGGGCAAAGAAACTCGGTACACCTGATGCCTGCCTGACCTGCCACCAGGGCAAGGCCGGCGACAAGGTCACCGAGCAGTTCAAGCTGTGGAACACGGCCAACGCCAGCGCGGTACAAGCCCCTCGCTACGACGAAAGCCTGTGGTTGATTCGCAACGGTCAGCCCGGTGCCGCACAGGCCTTGATCGAGCAACTGCAACGCAGCAACCTGCCGGCGATCCAACGCGCGACGCTGCTTGGCGAATTGGCGCAGTATCCAAGCGAGCAAGCGTTGAAACTGGCCACCAGGGACCTCAACAACCCGGCGCCGCAAGTCCGTGAGAGCGCCATCCGCGCACTCAGCGCCTTCCTGCCGCCAGCGGAACGTGCGCCACTGCTGACACCCTTGTTGAGTGACCCTGTGAGAGCCGTGCGCATCGCCGCCGCCCGTGATCTGCTCAGTGTCGCGGCCAACGGCCTCGGCACGGCGCAGGACAGCTGGAATGTCGCCATCGCCGAATACGAGGCGGTGCAGAAAAACCTGCTCGAACGCGCCGAAGCGAACCTCAACCTGGCGATGCTGTATCAGGCCAGCGGTCGCAACGCAGAAGTCGAAGGATTCCTGCGCACGGCCCTGCAGCGCGATCCGGACTTCTACCCGGCGCTGGTCACGCTGGTGCAGTGGCTGGAGGCCAACGGTCGCAGCCAGGAAGGTCATGCCCTGCTGGCGCAAAGCCTCAAGGACCATCCTGACTCGGGCCTGCTGCAATACACCCAGGGCCTGGCGCTGATTCGTGCCGGCCAGGCGGCTCAAGCCATGCCGTACCTGCGCCAGGCCGCGAAACTGGAACCGCAGAGCGGGCAATTTGGCTACGTACTGGCGGTGGCCCTGCATGACAGCGGGAAGATTGACGAAGCCTGCGCAGAACTGGAACGGCTGTTGAAAGAGCAACCGGCCAACCGCAATGCACGGCTGTCGCTGATCCAGTATTACCTGGCCAACGGCCAGGAACCCAAGGCACAAGTGCTGTTGCAGGGCTGGAAGAAGATGAATATGGGGGACCCGGCGTTGAAATGACGGGAGACGCCTGTAGGAGCGAGCTTGCTCCGGGCGGCGTTCCGACGATGATGTTACAGATGACGCGTTTATCCAGAATATTCGCGTTTTCGTTGACGTCCATCGCGAGCAGGCTCGCTCCTACAGGGGAGGTATTGGCTCTATCACCACCGCATATTCAGCGGATTTGTCTTCACGCATTTGTAGGAGCGAGCTTGCTCGCGATGGTGTTACAGACGACGCGTTTATCCAGAATGTTCGCGTTTTCGTTGACGTCCATCGCGAGCAAGCTCGCTCCTTCAGCGGCGCCTGAACAAGGGCCGTGGCTCAATCACCGAGCGCCCGTACAACACGCTCATCCCCGCCAATCCCTTCAACGCATCTTCCGCGGATTTGTCTTCACGCACGGCAAAGCTGTCAAAACCGCATTGGCGCATGTGGCTCAGTTGATCACGCAAGACATCGCCGATGGCGCGCAACTCGCCGGCCCAGCCCAATCGCGTGCGCAGCAGATACGCCTGGCTGTACCCGCGGCCATCGCGAAAGCTCGGAAAATCCAGGGCGATCAGGGGCAGTCGGGCAAACCATGGCTGCAGGCTTTCCACTTCATCGTCCGGCCCCAGCCACACGCCGTTATGCGACGGGATTTCCAGCCAACGGCTCAGCGGCAGAATCGCGGCACCCACGGGCCGCGCTGCTTGCGGGTCGCGCACGAGTTCCCACGGATCATCCGCGACAATCCGCACCACGCCCCCTTCCAGCCGCAACAGATTGTTCATGCCGACACCTGCGGCACTTTCCCGTAGACCGCCTCCTTGAACGGCTCCAGCCCGATCCGCTGGAAGGCGTCGACGAACAGTTCTTCGCTCTCGCGATAGCGCACGAAGGTGTCGACAATGCGCTCGATCACCCCGGGCACTTGCGCGGCGCTGAAGGACGGGCCGATGACCTTGCCTAGCGCACTGTTCTTGCCCTGGGCACCACCCAGGGTGATCTGGTACCACTCGGCGCCGTTCTTATCGACGCCCAGAATACCGATGTTGCCGATGTGGTGATGACCGCAGGCATTCATGCAGCCGGAGATATTGAGGCTGATGTCGCCCAGGTCGTGCAGGTAGTCGAGGTCTTCGAAGCGTGCGGCAATGGCCTTGGCGATGGGGATCGACTTGGCGTTGGCCAGCGCGCAGAAGTCGCCACCGGGGCAGGCGATGATGTCGGTGAGCAATCCTGCGTTGGCGCTGCCCAGATTGTGTCCGCAGGCCAGTTGCCACAGGGTGAACAGATCGGCCTTGGACACGTCCGGAAGGACGATATTCTGCTCATGGGCAATGCGGATTTCACCGAAGCCGAAGCGTTCGGACCACTCGGCCACCGCCTCCATCTGTTCGGCAGTGACATCGCCCGGTGGCGCAGCGCTGCCGGGCTTGGTCGACAACACCACGCTGGCATAGCCCGATACTTTGTGCGGCTGCACGTTACGCTGCACCCAACGAGCGAACGTCGGGTTTTCGGCCAGGTGCGTGCCGAAATCGAGATGGGTGTCGGACAGATGACGATAAGGCGGTGCGACGAACGCACTGGCCACACGCTCGAACTCGTCGAGGGTCAGTTGCGCCGGGCCGTCCTTGAGGTACAGCCACTCTTGCTCCACTTCCCGGGCGAAGGCCTCGATGCCCAGGGCCTTGACCAGAATCTTGATTCGCGCCTTGTACTTGTTGTCCCGCCGGCCATGGCGGTTATACACCCGCAGCACCGCCTCTACGTAAGACAGCAGGTGCTGCCACGGCAAGCCTTCGCGGATCTGCAAGCCGAGGATCGGCGTGCGCCCCAGGCCGCCGCCGACCATGACTCGCAGGAGCATGTGCCCGTCGGACCCCGGGTAAAGATATAGGCCGATGTCATGCATCATGATCGCCGCGCGGTCCTGCTCGGCCGAGCAGATGGCGATCTTGAACTTGCGCGGCAGGAACAGGAACTCCGGGTTGATGGTCGACCACTGCCGCAGAATTTCCGCCAACGGTCGCGGGTCGATCATTTCGTCGGCCGCCACCCCGGCAAAGGCTTCGGTGGTGATGTTGCGCACGCAGTTGCCGGAGGTCTGGATCGCATGCATTTCCACCTCGGCCAGGCGTTCGAGGATGTCCGGCACCTGGGCCAGTTCGATCCAGTTGAACTGCATGTTCTGCCGGGTGGTGAAATGGCCGTAGCCGCGGTCGTAATCCCGGGCGATGCTCGCCAACGTACGCATCTGCCGGGCGCTCAGCGTGCCGTAGGGAATCGCCACCCGCAGCATGTAGGCGTGCTTTTGCAGGTACAGGCCGTTCTGCAGGCGCAATGGCAGGAACTCTTCTTCGCTCAGTTCGCCGGCCATGAAGCGCTCGACCTGATCGCGAAACTGCGCAACCCGTTCGAACACCAGTGCCCGGTCGTAATCATCGTACTGATACATGTGGCAACCTCATCAGGATTCACCGCATTCCCCTGTGTAGGAGCTGCCGAAGGCTGCGATCTTTTGCTCTTAAAGAACAGAATCAAAAGATCGCAGCCTTCGGCAGCTCCTACAGGTCGGTGGGTGCGGTTGTTGTGTGAGGTCGACTATGGACTTGCGGCTCAGCGCATTACAGATTCACCTGAGTGCATAAAAACCGTATCAGAGCGCGGCAGATGGCCGCAGGCGGCTCTCGGATCTGATCCGCACAAATGAAATATTCCTGAGCCTGTTTTGTTTCCATCGGGGTTTCTACAGTGCACGGCATTGCAACCGTGGAAGCATTGAGCATGAGCACAACAACTATCAGTCAGGCCTATAACTACAAGGTCGTGCGCCAGTTCGTGGTGGCGACAGTCTTCTGGGGCGTCGTGGGGATGGCGATGGGCGTGTGGATCGCCTCGCAACTGGTGTGGCCGCAGATGAATCTTGACCTGCCGTGGACCACCTTCGGCCGCTTGCGCCCGTTGCACACCAGCCTGGTGATTTTCGGTTTCGCCGGCAGCGCGCAATTTGCCGCCAGCTACTACGCGGTACAGCGCACCTGTCAGGTGCGGCTGTTCTCTGACAAGCTCGCCGCGTTCACCTTCTGGGGCTGGCAATCGGTGATAGTAGTGATGCTGATCAGCCTGCCACTGGGCTACACCACCACCAAGGAATACGCCGAGATCGAATTCACCGGCGCGGTGTGGATGACCGTGGTCTGGATTGCATACGCTGTGGTGTTCTTCACTACCCTGGTGCAACGCAAGACCCGGCACATCTACGTCGGCAACTGGTTCTTCGGTGCATTCATCGTGGTCATTGCCATGCTGCACGTGGTCAATCACCTGTCGATTCCAGTCGACTGGTTCAAGTCCTACCCGGTGTATTCCGGGGCCACCGACGCCATGGTCCAGTGGTGGTACGGACACAATGCCGTGGGTTTTTTCCTGACCACCGGTTTCCTGGGAATGATGTACTACTTCGTGCCGAAACAGGTGGGCCGGCCGGTGTACTCCTATCGTCTGTCGATCGTGCACTTCTGGGCGCTGATTACCCTGTACATCTGGGCCGGCCCTCACCACTTGCACTACACCGCGCTGCCGGACTGGGCGCAGTCCCTGGGCATGGCGATGTCGCTGATCCTGCTGGCGCCGAGCTGGGGCGGGATGATCAACGGCATGATGACCCTCTCGGGCGCCTGGCATAAGCTGCGCACCGACCCGATCCTGCGCTTTCTCGTGCTGTCCCTGGCGTTCTACGGCATGTCGACCTTCGAAGGGCCGATGATGGCGATCAAGACGGTCAACGCCCTCTCCCACTACACAGACTGGACCATCGGCCACGTACACGCCGGGGCGCTCGGCTGGGTGGCGATGATCACCTTCGGCGCGACCTATCACATGGTGCCGAAGGTATTCGGACGCGATCGGATGCACAGCACGCCGCTGATCAACCTGCACTTCTGGCTGGCGACCATCGGCACCGTGCTGTACATCGCCTCGATGTGGGTCAACGGCATCACCCAGGGCCTGATGTGGCGCGCAATCAACGATGACGGCACGCTGACCTACTCCTTCGTCGAAGCCTTGCAGGCCAGCCATCCGGGATTCGTCGTGCGCTTTGCCGGCGGGGTGTTCTTCCTCAGCGGCATGCTGCTGATGGCCTACAACCTGTGGCGCACGGTGCGGGTAGCGGACGTGGCGATGGCCGAACGCGAGGCGCAGTTGGCCTGATGATTGAAGTCATGTTGAACATGGCGGGGGTGGCATTTTTGTGGTTCGCCATCGAGTATTGTCTGCGCCACCAGACCGCCGAGAGCCTGGACGACGCGAGCCTGATCCCGTTTGCCGACGACCCTGAGGTGGCTCGGCGAGTAGAGGCGGCTACCGGGAAGACCATCAACGCAGTGGCGCCCGAAGAGGCGAAGCCAGGCTGGGGAAACACCGATTTCTGATGCGACACCGCTCCCTATTGTTCACAAAACCGGCCCCCCCTCAGCCACGATCCCGGGGGATCAAAACCTGTAGCTGCTGCGCCAGAAAATCCGCATTGAATGCAAAGGTATCCGGGTCTTTCAAGCCATTGGTCTTGCGCCACTGCCAGCCAGTGGATGGCGGCAGGCACACCAGTGACACGCTGCCATAACGTGCTGCTGTAAAGCCCATCACCGCCACGGAAATCTGCCCGCCGACACCCATCACCTCCGGCACGAATTCCACCGGTTTACCCGCGATCAGGATGCTCAGCTTCTCAGTCTTGAAGGGAGAGGTTTCCACCGGAACACTGGGCCCCGACGCAACATACACTTCGCGGTTCACTTCGAGCAGGTCAGGTGCCTTGACCGGTTCGAGCCACTGCTGGATCTCATCGAACAGCGCACCAATGCGCTTCGCCCACTCGGCCGATTGCGACTCGAACACTTGTTTTTTGTGCGCTTCGCTTTCGGCGTAGTGGCGAAGCATTTCGCCCAGTTGCTGTACATCGTCCATAGCGGTGTTCCCTGAATAGACCGGTGTTGCGGACCTGGAGCATGGCAGATGCCCGCACGCTGCGTACGACTAAAACCTGACGACAGTTTGCACCGTCGCGTAATCGCGGGCACTGCAGGTGCGCACTTCACCTGACAAACGGAGCACAGCATGGGCCAGCTGCGGTGGCGTGCGCCCTGAGCGAGTGACTCAGCCGACCCTGGGCGTGCGACGCAGGCGCGCCATGCTCAAGGTGTCCACCAGGACGCCGTCGCGAACGGCATAGTCACGAAACAGGCCCTCGGTTTCGAAGCCGAACTTGCGATACAGGGCAATGGCCGCTTCATTATCGGCATACACCGAAAGCTCGACGCGCTGCAGGTTCATCCAGTTGTCGGCGATATCCAGCGCCGTCGCGAGCAACTTGGAACCCACGCCCTTGCCCTGCCACTCGACCGCAACGCCCATGCCGAAACTGCCGGCATGGCTGCGACGAATGCGCGAGAACTGCTCCAGGCCAATGTTGCCGATGACCGTGCCTTGATGCAGGGCCACTACCTTCACCACGCGCTCGTTATCCGACGCCAGACGACTGCGCCAGAGCTCGGTGGACTGAAACGGCATTTGCAGCGTCTGCCGGGCGATGGCGGGATCGTTGTACAGCGCCGTAATGCCTTCGATATGGGATTCGTTGAAGCGCTCGAACGTGATAACGGGTTCGGTGGTCGGCATGGGTGAATCATCCTTGAAGCAGACATGGCTGTTCACTCTATAACGCTTTCTTCACGTGTGGCGAGAACCGATGTGGGAGCGGGGGTGCGGCGATCCGACTTGCTACCGAAGGCGCCATCACATTCAACGTTGAAGGTGTCTGATCAACCGCTTTCGCGAGCAAGCCCGCACAATTCGACCGTGTACTACTTATCGACCTTATGCCTGGCCGCATACAGACACAACATCTCCATCGTCAATGTCGCCGCCGCCAGTGAGGTGATCGCCGCACTGTCATAGGCCGGCGGCACTTCCACCACGTCCATGCCCACCAGATTGATCCCGCGCAGGCCACCGAGGATCTCCAGCGCCTGCACTATGCTCAGGCCGCCGCACACTGGCGTTCCGGTACCCAGGGCGAATACCACAACGATAAATCATTTTGCCATTACGACTTCAGTTGCCCTGGTGGGACTGGGCAAGGCCCATGGCTCGAGGGTGTTGTTCCTTGCAATCAAACGGCACTTGACGGATGCGATAGTGCAAAGACAGGAGCGTCCACAATGAAATGTGGACACACAAGAAAGGCTCTCTTCAAAAAAGTCAATGGATTCGAGAGCAAAGCCGCTTTCACGTACGATCAGTTTTCCCAGCGTTTTAGCGGGTTGTCACCTGTTCCAGATCAGGTTCTGACGCGCGAAACCAGAATCGTCCAGCAACCAATCAGCCAAACGTTCCTTGGCCATGTTCGACTTTTTACCGACCCAGATCACCACACCATCCGGCCTGACAATGACTCCCTCGCCAGCGGACAAGCTGTTATTGCGCGAATCCTCGCTGATAGACGCCGTTTGCAATCCCGGAAAATCACGTCGAAGATCGGCGGCCAGCCCATCGGCACGATGATGCACCAGGACAAACCGCCCCCCTCGCAGTAACTGGGTCAAGCTCTGTCGTGGCAATCGCTCGCCCTCAGGAAGCAGGCTCAGCAGGGGTAGACGTCGGCCCACCAAGCGATGATCGCCTCGGCGTCGCATACTGCCATAGCGCACGCCCTCTCCTGCCAGTGAACTGACCACCTTCTGCGCCACATACGGGGTCCGCGTCGCCTGCAACCCGATCCAGTGAATCAGACGGCCTACCGGGCCGGAAGCCGTATTGAAGCGGAAAAGCAGATCCGTGTTGCGCAATGCCGCCGCCGCGATAGGCTTACGCTCGGCCTCGTAACTGTCCAGGATATCCATCGGCAATGTGCCCTGGATCGCACCCGCCAGCTTCCAGGCCAGGTTCGCCGCGTCACCGATCCCCATTTGCAGACCTTGCCCCCCCGCAGGGACATGGGTGTGGGCGGCATCTCCCAGCAGAAATACCCGCCCCTGGCGGTAATGAGCAGCCAGGCGCTGCTGGCTGCGGTAACGTGCGCTCCACAGCACATGCGCCAATCCGAAATCGCTTCCCAGGATGTCCCTCATCCCACAGGCAATTTCCTCGTGGGTGACCGGCTGTTTGACCGGAGTATCCATGCGCTCGTTGTCTTCGATACTGACGCGATAACTGCCATCGGGTAATGGAAACAGGGCGATCAGCCCCCTGGAGACCGACCTTGCATGGACCGCGGGTAAAGGAGGATTTCTCAAGACAATGTCCGCAACCACCAATGAATGCTTGTAGTCCTGTCCGACAAACGAAATATCAAGGAGCTGACGGACAGAGCTGTTGACCCCATCAGCCCCCAGCACCCAGTTGTAGTGGCTGTACTGGACACTGCCGGACTCATTGTGTTCTAGGGTCACCTCAACTTGTGCATCGCCAGCAACCAGAGCCTTTAGCGCATACCCGCGCCTCAGATTCACCCCTACGCGATTGACCCAATCGGTCAAAACCGACTCGGTTTGAGACTGCGGGATTATCACCATGTAGGGATACTCACAAGGGAGCTTGGAAAACGAGAGCGACCTGCCCGCCTTGTCACCCAGCGGCGCGCTTGTCCAGACGATCCCCCGGCGTATCATCTCATCTGCCACGCCCCAGGCATTGAGCAGCTCCAGGGTGACGGGCTCCAAGCCAAAGGCCCGGGAATGGGGGGAGGCAACCGGTCTTTTATCGATGAGATCAACCTCTATCCCCAACTCGGCCAGGGCTGCTGCCACAGCCAACCCGACCGGGCCCGCCCCCACGACAAGGACCTGTTCGTTTTTAACGACCATGATCACCCGCCTCTCCACGGTAGGGGCGGAAAGTGGCGACAATGACGTGCTGGTCGGTGATTCTCGTTTCCATACTCTGCAGCCCGGCCGTTTGCGCGAGCTGGATTACCTCATGCTCTGATCGATAATCTGCCAGTGAACCCAGCAGCCAGTTGATCAACGAGGTCAATCCCCAACCCGCGGGCTGGTTCTCCACCAGGCAGAAAAAGCCCTGAGGCTTGAGCACGCGACGGACCTCATTCAGGCCGGCAGGCTTGTCGGCCCAATGGCCGAACGACATCGAGCACACCACCAGATCCATGCTTTGCGAGGGGAATGGCAAGGCTTCAGCAACGCCATTGACGAACGAGGCGAAGGGACGTCGTTTGGCGCCCTCGTCCACCATGCCTTGAGCCGGGTCGACGCCCTCGAAGCGCGCATCGGGCCACTGAGCGAACATGCGTTCGATCAGTGCGCCGGTACCACAACCGATGTCCAGAACACCTTCCGGGCTCGAGCTGCACATCCATCGGCTCAACATTCGCAGACATTCGTCATGGGCCTGACTCAGTTTGGTACCGTACTTCTCTTCATAAGTCGGCGCAATACGACTGAACGTATGCACAAAACCTGGATTTCCATTCCCTTTTCCGTCAGAAAAAACGCTAGGCATTATTGAGTATCCAATTATCAATAGTTATCCATTACGGACCTTAGTAGTGAAACCCATCCCATACAAATAAAAATCAAATAATAAGCCACCAAGCAAATAACACCCACGCCCAACTAGCGTCCTGACTCAAAAATTAATCTCCCATTTGAGCTACTCCTATATAGCCTGGCGCGACCTAGGGAAACTCTGAAAAAACCCACTCTTTTGAAAAAAATTTCTGCAGCCCCCGCATTTCCAGAACTTATGTTTTTGATGTCGCGCTTTTTCCCAGAACACTCCTACAGATCATTCCTAAAAGTTGGCTTCCCACCCCCATTTTTGGGCCATTGCAATATCCTGTTACTTTCTTATCATTTGATTTTCAATCTAAATAGCCAATCATAAATCCAACTACAGCAACCGCACAGCGCCTAAAACCCAAGACAACAAATTCAACTGCATCTTGTAATCAAGGGCACTTTACTAGCTGCATGAGACATAAAATTCCGCTGCTTCCCCGTATCAGCACGACAAGTAAAAACGCTTATCCCACTACCAAGGAGATGGTATACGGTGCAAGCTTCGTTACGCCAAAAAGTTCTCTGCTTACAGCAGGCTATCGACCCCAGCCTGCCTGGCCTTTTACTTGAAGTCGCTTTTCACGTGGTCACCGATCTTTCCACTTCGCAGTTGGTATCGCGTATCGACAGAGTGGCCGAGCGGCATGCCTCTTTGCGGCAGCGCTTCGTCATGCGCGATGGCACTTACTGGATTGAACAGGCCCCACCGCAACAGCGACGCTACTGCCTGGTGCGCATCTGTAATGAGGCATCAACCAATTCACTGCTGACGCCGAGCCGCGAGCACATCGGGGTTGAGTCTGAGCAACTGTTCCACGCCGAAGTCGTGGAGCGCAGCGACGGACAACGCTACCTGGTCTTCCGAATCCATCACGCCATCGCCGACCTATGGTCTGTCGGCCTGCTGATTCGTGATTTTGCCGAAGACTGTAAAAACCGCTCCAGCGTCACCTTGGTGCCAAGGCCGATTGCCCCGGTGATCGACCGTGAGTTCTGGCGGCGCCAAATGTCGCAGGACACGCTGTTTTCCTTACCCATGGCCTCCCAGGACCAGCGCACGAACCGCCGTATGGTGCTGTCCTCCTTTATCATCGACCAGGAAAGTACCGCTGCCTTGGCCCGACTGGCCACGGCATGCGCGGTGACCCCCTACGCCATTCTGCTCGCCGCACAGGTACTGGCGTTGTCCAGAATCGGCCAGAGTAGCCGTCTGTCGCTCGCGGTGACGTTCCATGGCCGCAATCGGGGCAACAAGGACGCGGTGGGTTACTTCGCCAATACGCTTCCCGTGCCTTTCGATGTCAGCGAAAGCAGCGTGGGCGAGTTTGTCAAACGCACCGCACAGCGCCTGGAAGAGACATCAAAAGCCAGCGTCGGTGCCGGTTATCCCGAACTGGCAGAGTTCATGGCACCACAGGGATGGGCACCGACCGTCCCGTCCAGTGCGGTGATTTTCCAGCAAGATATGCCAGGCATGCCAAGAGGATTGGCGGCAGCCCTGCTGGGACTGGGCACGGTGCAATTAGAGGACCTGGCACTGACCGCGGTACAGGCACCGCCCAGCATCGGCCCCTTTGCCACCGCGCTGTTACTGACGCGCCATGAGGGCCAGTTGCATGGCCGGGTCGAGGTCGATCCTGCGCAGCATCCCGGTTGGCTGGCAGATGCGATAGCCGGTCAGTTCGCCGTGATCCTGAAGGAAATGGTGCGTGATCCACACGCCAGGCTGTCAACCATTCCAGCGTGCCTGTTGCACCTGCCAGAAGCCCAGGGCCAACCGAGGCCGGGGCCCGCATCAGAGACATTGGTTGCAGCCTTTCTCCGGCAAGTCGCCATCGCGCCGGACAATCCCGCGCTGCTTACGCCCCAGGCCACCATCAGCTATGGCGAATTGGCCAGTCGAGTAGCCAGGCTCTCGGCAGCCATGCGCCTGCGTGGATTCGAGCCTCGACAAACCCTGGCGATACTCCTGCCTCGCGATATCTATCTCGTCCCGGCCCTGCTGGCGGTCATGGCCTGCGGAGGCAGTTATGTGCCCATTAGTGAAGCGAACCCTGTCGAGCTCAACCGCTCGATTCTGGCCAAGGCCCGCTGCCGCGCGATCCTCACGGACCAAGAGGGCGTGACCCGTTTCGCCCACTTGGCGCCCTGCTGGTCCT
This sequence comes from Pseudomonas sp. B1(2018), assembly GCF_003097365.1. Taxonomy (NCBI): domain Bacteria; kingdom Pseudomonadati; phylum Pseudomonadota; class Gammaproteobacteria; order Pseudomonadales; family Pseudomonadaceae; genus Pseudomonas; species Pseudomonas sp. B1(2018). The sequence continues at coordinate 125,884 of NZ_PYUK01000001.1, read as the reverse complement.
TGAGCGACCTGCTGTCGATGCCCGACGCCCCGCTGCAGGACCACTCCAGGCTTCAAGCCAAGGCCTACATCCTGTTCACCAGCGGCTCCACCGGGGAACCAAAAGGCGTGGCGATCACCCATGCCAATGCTGCCAACTTGCTGCGTTGGGCGGCTCAGGATTGTGGCCCCGAGTACCTGGCGCAAACACTGGCGGCAACCCCGACGACGTTCGATCTTTCGATTTTCGAGATGTTTGCCCCTCTTGTGGTCGGTGGCTGCGTCCGGCCCGTCTCCTCGGCCATGTCGCTGATCGACAATCCGGCGCTGCTGACCGGCACCACACTGGTCAATACGGTGCCGTCGGTGGCCGACGCCTTGTTGCAGCATGATGTGCTGGATCCCTCCCTGTGCATGCTCAACCTCGCGGGAGAACCGCTGAGCCGGGATCTTTACCTGAGGCTTCAGGAAAAGCTGCCCGCCACACGCATCGTTAACCTCTACGGCCCGACGGAAACGACAACCTACTCCACCGCCCTGGTGATCGAACCCGCTCAACAGGAGATCACCATCGGTTTTCCACTGCCTGGCACCTGGGTCGATGTCGTGGATGAAAACATGCAGAGCGTCGGTATCGGTGTGCCTGGCGAACTGATCATCCATGGACACGGCGTGGCGCAAGGCTATGTCAGCGACCCCGTGCGTAGCGCCGCTTCTTTTTTGCCAGCACCCGATGGATTGCGTTGCTACCGCACGGGAGACCGTGTCCGCTGGTTGCCCGATGGCCGCCTAGACTTTATCGGCCGACAGGATGATCAGGTCAAAGTCCGCGGTTTCCGGGTCGAGCTGGGGCCCGTTCAGGCCGAACTGCATGCCATTGAAGCCATTCGTGAATCCGCAGTGGTCGTTGTCGCCAAAGGACAGCAGCGCAGCATCGTGGCTTTCGTCTCCCTGAAAGAGCCGAGCGAAGATGAATCGGAGCAGCGCAATGGCATAAAACAACACTTACTTGGCGTACTTCCCTATTACGCAGTACCAGACAAGTTTATTTTTCTTGAAGCACTGCCAAGAAACAAACATGGCAAGATCGATAGAACCCTGCTCTTGAAACATGTGCCCCAGACTGCGCAAGAGCGCAAGATGCGAGAAGCGAGCGACCTCGAACAACGCGTTGCCAACTGCTGGCAAACAATCATCGGCCATCATGTCCAACTCCACGAGAACTTCCTGGAAATTGGAGGCCACTCGCTTTCCCTTACGCATTTAACCGGTCTATTGAGAAAAGAATTCAATATTCATATTTCACTACATGACCTCTGGATCAGGCCAACCATAGAACAACAGGCAAAGTTCATTCACAAGTTGCAAAGTTCGGCACTGGCAAAGTCTGCCGCCGCGCCAATCCCACGACTTGACCGAAAGATCTCTCATCATTAATCAGGAGTACCGCATGAGCATTAATACATGCCGGACTGCAGCTTTCCCTGCGTCATACGGCCAGGAACAGATCTGGTTTCTGAACGAACTGAACCAGAAATCCCAGCTGGCTTATACCATGGCGATGAAAGTATCTATTGTCGGAAAACTGAACACACTACAGTTGCAGCGCGCGGTCAACCAGGTCGTGGGCTCCCAGGAAGTTTTGAGAACCTCCTTTGCCTATAATAATGGGAAGTTGAGCCAAGTCATTTCACCCTCCGCCACACTTCCCATTCGCTGCGTGGAATGCATTGACGATGTACCTGCGATGCAACGCCTGATCAACATGGAAGTCCAGCGTGGCTGGTCGCTGAGCAGCGCGCCGCTGTACCGCCTTTTGCTGATAAAAACCGGCGACCAGCAACATGAGCTGGTCATTTGCACCCACCATATCGTCTGCGATGGCATCTCGCTGCAACTGTTGCTGCAAAAAATAGTCGTCGCCTATCAAGGCCAAGGCCATGAGGGGGCACCCACAATCCCGGATGAAGAGGCCCTGCAATTCGTCGACTATGCGGCTTGGTCAAGACAGCACGAACACGCTGGACTCGAGTACTGGCGCAAGCAGCTGGCCGATGCCCCGACGATACTGGACATTTCGACAAGGCCCGGCCGAAGCGAACAACAGACATTTGTCGGCGCGCGAATTCCCCTCGAGTTCAACCACCACCAATGGCAGGCACTGCGCCAGACGTTCAGACCCCAGGGCATCTCCTGCGCAGCGGTGTTCCTGGCCGCCTACTGCGTCGTCCTGCACCGCTTGGCCGAACAGGACGACATTCTGATCGGGCTGCCAACCTCAAATCGCCTGCGCCCGGAGTTGGCACAAGTAATCGGCTACCTATCCAATATGTGCGTGTTTCGCAGCCGATATGCTCAGGACCAAAGCGTTACGGACTTTCTTCAACAGGTTCAGCTGACCCTTACCCATCTGATCGAACATGGGGAAACCCCTTTCTTGCAAGTGTTACAAAGCGTTGAGCATACACGGCACGCCGGTATGACTCCGTTGTTCCAGGTGCTGTTTGGCTATGAGCAGGACGTTCAACGCACGCTGGATACCGGCGACCTGCAATTTACGGTTTCGGATGTCGATACCGGGGCCGCACGCCTCGATCTGTCACTGTTCCTGTTCGAGGACCACGACCTCAACGTCAACGGCTTTCTGGAATATGCCACGGACCGTATCGACGCCGCGGCTGCCGAAAACATGGTCGGCATGCTCACCAGAGTGCTGCGCGAGTTCGTCACGGCGCCGCAGGCCCCACTGAGCGCCGTACAGCTGGGGGCGGCGGACTCCGAAGAGCAGACACCTGCGATCACGCCGACTTTCCCGAGTGTGCCAGCCCGTCTGTTCGCCTTGGCAGACAGTCACCCCAGTGCGACCGCGCTGCGTGACGAGCAAGGCGAACTGACCTATGCGCAGTTGCGCCAGCAGATCATGCAGGCGGCGGCCACCCTGCACACCCAGGGCGCGAAACCCGGTACCCTGATCGCGGTCATAGGCGAGCGCGGCATCCCCTGGGTGGTCACCATGCTGGCCATCTGGCAAGTCGGGGGCATCTACGCTCCGTTGTCCAAGGACCTGCCCGAACAGCGTCTGCAAGGCATCCTGGCGGAACTCGACGGGGCCATGCTGGTTACCGACGACAGCGCGCCGGAACGCTTCGGGCAACCTGTGACGCTGGCTATGGACGCGTTATGGGCCGATGCCGTAACGCAACATGAGCAGCACGCGACGGACGCCAGCCTCCAGTCCGGTTACATGATGTTCACCTCCGGATCGACCGGCAAACCGAAAGGCGTGCACGTCAGCCAGGCCAACTTGGTCGCTACCCTGAGCGCATTCGGCCAACTGCTGCAGGTGAAGCCAAGCGATCGGATGCTCGCGCTGACGACCTTCTCCTTCGACATTTCACTACTGGAATTGCTGCTTCCCCTGGTGCAGGGCGCCAGCGTGCAGATAGCCGTCCCACAGGCTCAGCGGGATGCGGAAAAGCTCGCGGGCTATCTCGCCGATCCCCAGATCACCCTTGTCCAGGCCACGCCAGTGACCTGGAGGCTGCTACTGTCGAGCGGCTGGCAGCCACGGGAAAGCTTGACCCTGCTGTGCGGTGGCGAAGCGCTGCCACAGGATCTGGCGGACAGATTGTGCTTGCCCGGCATGACCCTGTGGAACCTCTACGGCCCGACCGAAACGACGATCTGGTCCACGGCCTGTCACCTGCAACCCGGTGCCCCTGTGCAACTGGGCCATCCCATTCCAGGTACGCATGTGGCCCTGGTAGATCGGGACCTGCGCAGCGTGCCCAGAGGGATAATCGGCGAACTGCTGATCTGCGGTCCCGGCGTCAGCCAGGGCTACTATCGCAACCCGGTTGAAACAGCGAAGCAGTTCGTACCGGACCCAGTTGCTGCAGGTAGGCGCGCCTATCTGACCGGCGACAGGGGGCGCATGCTGCAGGACGGTTCACTGGTCTATATCGGTCGACGTGACGACCAGATCAAGCTACGCGGCCATCGTATTGAGCTGGGAGAGATCGAGGCTGCACTGCGAACGCTGCCCGGGGTACGGGATGCCGCCGCCCAACTCCACGGCCAGGACGCAAGCCGGGGCATACAGGCCTTCGTCCAGCTTTGCGCAACAGTCGATGAAAGCCGGATCGATATCGGACACTGGCTCGAGGTACTGCGCCTGGCACTGCCTGAGGCGTGGCTGCCGACGGAATATTACAGGATCGATGGCATTCCCCTCACCTACAACGGCAAGCGGGACAGGAAGCGCCTCCTGACCCAGGCCGTCAGGTTGCAAACGCCCAGCCAGCGGGTCGCCCCCGGGAGTGGCACCGAGGCCCAGGTTCAGCAGATCTGGTGCGAACTGCTCAACCTAGAGGATATCGGCGTTACGGATGATTTTTTCCAGTTAGGCGGCCACTCCATTCTGGTGGCGCGCATGGTCGAACGCATCGAAACCACGTTCGGACGACGCATACCTATCGCAGATATCTATTTTTCTCCGACGATCGCCCGTGTGGCGGCGACGCTGAACTCCATGACATTCGAAAGAGGGCTGGCTGCACACAGCATGAAAGGCGATTGGGAGTTCACCGCCATCAGCCTTCAACACAACGCCGACAGCACAGCCGCCGTTCAGGAAAGATAAATCATGCAAAGCCCCAACATCGATTCTTTCGAGGCAGCACTGCGCTCGCTGCCCGCAGCCCGCGATGCACTCGGTGCCTATCCGTTGTCCAGCGAACAAAAGCGCCTCTGGTTACTGGCCCAGCTGGCGGGCACGGCAACGTTGCCGGTGACGGTGCGTTATGAGTTCACCGGCAGGGTGGACCTTGCCGTCGTGCAACAGAACCTGAGCTCATGGGTCTCACACAGCGAGTCCCTGCGCAGCCTGTTCGTCGAAGTGCTGGGACGCCCCGTCAGGCTTCTGATGCCTACGGGCCTGGTGAAATTGGAATTCTTCGGTCACCCGCAGTCTGATGCCGACATGGCCGGGCACCTGGGAGCCGCCTTCGAACTCGACAAGGGGCCGTTGCTGCGTGCGTTCATTACTCGAACCACCGCGCAACACCATGAATTGCAACTGGTCGGCCATCCTATCGTAGTGGACGAACATGCCTTGCAACGCATTGCCCAGACCCTCTTCCAGGCCCAACCCGCTCATCAGCACCCCGCCGTCGGTGCGCTGGCCGAGGTGTTCCAACGCGAACAGACGCTGGCACGGGATGCGCAGACCACCGAGCAATGGCAGCAATGGGGAATAAGCCTTCAGGCGCCTGCCGCCACGGAAATTCCGACAGAAAATCCCCGCCCCGCCATCAAAGGTTCAGATCGTCAGGTATATGAAGTCCTTACCGCATGGGGCGACCGATCAGTATCAGAAGCCGATATCGTCACCAGTTGGCTGGCCGTGCTGATGCGCTGGCAGGGATCGCAATCTGCGCTTTGCGCAATCAAGGTGCGCGACAAGGCGCATGCTAACCTGATCGGCCCGCTGCAAACCTACCTGCCGATCCGCGTCGATATACCGGATGACAGCACCCTGGCACAACTGCGACGCCAGGTGGAGGAACAGCTCAACGGCAACGACCATCCCTCCTTCTCCACGTTGCTGGAAGTTTGCCCGCCGAAGCGGGACCTGAGTCGCACACCCTACTTCCAGACCGGCCTGCACCTCATCGCGGATGATGTTCAACAGCGCTCCACCCGCGCGGGCAACCTGACGCGCCTGTCAACGAAGCAGCCCTGCAGCGACCTTGACCTGTTCATCTCCTGCTGGATGAACGACGGCATCCTTGGTCTGACGCTGGATTATGATTGCGCCGTGCTGAATTCGAGCCAGGTTGGGGCTCTGGCCCAGGCGCTCATCAGCGTATTGTCAGCGCCCGGCAAGCAACCAATCGCAACCGTTGCGCTGATGGGCCAGCAGATGCAGCAAACCGTTCTAGCTCAGGCCCATGGCCCCCATACGACACCGCCACAGCTGACGCTGACCGAACTGGTCGCCGCCAGCACGGAAAAGTCCCCGCAGGGCATTGCGGTTATCGACCACAGCCAGCAACTCAGCTATGGCGAGCTATGGGCAAGGGCAGCACTGGTGGCGGCGAATATCAGCCAGCATGTGCCAAAGCCTGGGAGCATCATCGCCGTGGCACTGCCCAGATCGGCCGAGTTCATTGCCGCGCTGCTGGGGGTACTGCGAGCAGGTCATGCGTTCCTGCCCATCGATCCCCGCCTGCCCACCGACCGCATCCAGTTCCTGATTGAACACAGTGGCTGCGAGCTGGTCATTACCTCCGACCAGCAATCTGTGGAGGGGTGGCCCGAGGTCGCCAGGATACGAATGGAGGCGCTTGATCCAGTCATACGCTGGACGACGCCCCAGGGGCTCAGCCACAGCGATGCCGCCTACCTGATCTATACCTCCGGCAGCACCGGCATTCCCAAGGGTGTCATTGTCGAGCACCGGCAAGTCGTCAACAACATCCTGTGGCGGCAACGAACCTGGCCGCTGACTTCACAGGACAACGTGCTGCATAACCATTCGTTCAGCTTCGACCCCAGTATCTGGGCGTTGTTCTGGCCTCTGCTGAACGGTGGCGCCATCGTGCTGGCGGATGCCAGGACCATGGAGGACAGCACCGCCCTGCTCGATCTGATGATCCGACATCATGTCAGCGTGCTGGGTGGCGTACCGAGCCTGCTCGGCACCCTGATCGACCACCCGTTCGCCAATGACTGCCGGGCGGTCAAGCTGGTACTCAGTGGCGGCGAAGTCCTCCACCCCGAACTGGCACGCAAGATTCAAAATGTCTGGCAGGCAGACGTCACCAACCTCTATGGCCCCACCGAAGCAACCATCGATGCGCTGTATTTTGCGGTCAAGGAAAACGGCACCGGCGCCATTCCGATTGGCTATCCAATCGACAATACCGAAGCCTACATCGTTGACCCCGATCTCAATCCGGTCCCCCCAGGCGTTCCGGGGGAAATCATGCTCGCCGGCCAGAACCTGGCGCGTGGCTATCTGGGCAAACCTGTGGAGACCGCGCAGCGCTTCCTACCCAACCCATTTGCCAACGGACGCTTGTATGCAACGGGCGATATGGGACGACGCTGGTCATCGGGGGCCATCAGCTACCTGGGTCGACGCGACCACCAGGTGAAGATTCGCGGGCATCGCATTGAGCTCAATGAAGTGGCTCATCTGTTGAGCCAAGTGCTTGAGCTGAAGGAGGCCATCGTATTCGCTCAGCACGCAGGAACCGAACAGGCACGACTAGTGGCGGCCATCGAACAACAGCCCGGCCTGAACAGCGACAGCATCAAACAGGAATTGCTGCGCCACTTGCCGGCCTATCTGATCCCCAGCCACCTCCTGCTATTGGATGAACTGCCAAGAACCGCCACCGGCAAGGTCGATATGCTCAAGCTGAATCAGTTGGCGGCCCCCCAACTGAACGAAGCCACGGCAACGGAATACCGTGCGCCACGGACCGACCTTGAACAATCGGTCATGGAGGATTTCGCGCAAGTACTCGGCCTCGCGGCTGTAACGCCGGACACAGATTTCTTCGAGCAAGGCGGTAACTCGATTCTGCTCACGCGCCTGGCAGGCACCCTGGCGGCCAAATACCAGGTGCAGATCCCACTGCATGAGTTCTTCCTGGTACCGACCCCGGCAGCGGTGGCGGAGGCGATTGAAATCTACCGCCGCGAAGGCCTCACGGCCCTCCTGTCACGCCAGCATGCACAAACGCTGGAGCAGGACATCTACCTGGAAGAACACATCCGGCCGGACGGCTTACCGCATGCCAACTGGTACCAGCCTTCTGTCGTGTTCCTGACCGGAGCCACCGGCTATTTGGGGCTGTACTTGATTGAACAGTTGCTCAAGCGCACCACAAGCCGGGTCATCTGCCTGTGCCGCGCGAAGAGTGCCGAGCATGCCAAGGCCAGAATTCTGGAAGGCCTGAAAACCTACCGCATCGACCTGGGCAGCGAACTTCACCGGGTGGAGTGCGTCGCGGGCGATCTGGCTTTGCCGCACCTGGGCCTGAGCGAGCATCAATGGCAAACACTGGCCGAAGAAGTCGATGTGATTTATCACAACGGCGCTCTGGTCAACTTCGTCTATCCCTACAGCGCGCTGAAATCCACTAACGTGGGAGGCACGCAGACCATCCTGGAATTGGCCTGCACCACTCGACTCAAGAGTGTTCAGTATGTCTCCACCGTGGATACTCTCCTGGCGACGCATATCCCCCGCCCCTTCATCGAGGACGACGCCCCCCTGCGTTCCGCCGTCGGCGTGCCAGTGGGCTACACCGGCAGTAAGTGGGTGGCTGAAGGGGTGGCGAATCTTGGCCTCTGCCGCGGTATTCCGGTCAGCATCTTCCGCCCAGGGTTGATCCTGGGTCATACCGAAACTGGCGCCTCGCAGAGCATCGACTACCTGCTGGTGGCGCTACGGGGTTTCCTGCCCATGGGAATCGTGCCGGATTACCCACGCATCTTCGACATCGTACCCGTGGACTACGTTGCCGCGGCGATCGTGCACATATCGCTGCAACCGCAAGGCAGGGACAAGTTCTTCCACCTGTTCAACCCGGCGCCGGTCACCATCCGTCAGTTCTGCAACTGGATCCGCGAGTTCGGCTATGAGTTCAAGCTGGTCGACTTCGAACACGGTCGGCAGCAGGCATTGAGCGTACCGCCCGGGCACCTGCTGTACCCGCTAGTGCCCCTGATCAGGGATGCCGATCCGCTGCCTCATCGTGCGCTGGATCCTGACTACATCCATGAAGTGAACCCCGCGCTGGAATGCAAACAGACCTTAGAGCTGCTGGCCTCCTCGGACATCACCTTGCCGGAAACGACAAAGGCCTACGCGCACACTATTTTGCGTTACCTGACAGAGACCGGCTTCATGGCCAAGCCTGGCATGTAGCGGATTGATCAGAGACAGGACGAATATCATGGAATCGATAGCCTTTCCCATTGCACATGCGCCCTTCATCCTGGGCTGCCCTGAAAACCTGCCAGCCACCGAGCGGGAGCTTGCCCCCTCCGCTGCGATGGCATGGCAGGTTTTGGAGTATCTGGAAGCGTGCTCCCAACCGAAAAACCTCGAGCAGTATCTCGGCACGCTCCGTGAAGTCATGGCGCAACTTCCATGCGCTTCCACGGGGCTGATGACCGATGATCCACGGGAAAACCAGGAAAACCGGGACAACGATTTCGCCTTCGGTATCGAACGCCACCAGGGCGACACTGTTGCCCTGATGGTCAATGCCGCCCTCGATGCGGTGATTCGAACGGGCGAGCTGGTCCGGTGCAGTGGCATCAGCCTGGATCACTCGGAATGGAGCGACATGATGTCCGTCGCGCAGGTGATCCTGCAGACGATTGCCAGCCCCCGGCTCATGTCCGAATCCCGCGTGATTTTCCAGGCACCGAAAAGCAAGGTCGAGGAGGATGAACAAGCCCCCCTGAGACGCTGGGTGCGCGGCCACCTGCTGTTCATGGTCCTGTGCCAGGGCATGAGCCTGTGCACCAACCTTCTGATCAGCGCTGCCCACGATAAGGATCTCGAACTGGCTTGTGCACAGGCCAATCGGCTGATTCAACTGATGAATATCTCGCGAATCACGCTCGAGTTTGCCACCGATCTGAACTCGCAACAGTACGTCAGCCAGATTAGACCGACCCTCATGCCACCGATCGCCCCACCCAAGATGAGTGGCATCAACTGGCGTGACCATGTGGTGATGATCCGTTCAATGCGCCGGTCCACCGAGGCCTGGAACTTCATTGAACAGACCTACCCTCAACTGGTTGAGCGTATGCGAACCATATTGGCACAGGTCTACAGCGCTCATCGCGGAGTCTGCGAAAAATTCGTTGGCGAAGAGAACACCAGTTTGTTGGCCAAGGAAAACGCCACGAACACCGCCGGCCAGGTGCTGGAAAACCTGAAGAAATCAAGATTGAAATACCTCAAGACAAAAGGCTGTACCGGTGCGGGATAACGCCTGACTGCACCTCACACCCCAATTAAAACCGGTCCGATATACGGGAAAGCAAAGGAGAGAGCCATGCCGACATTCCTGGGGGATGACGACACAGTGCCATGCGTGGTCGTCGTTAACGCTGACAAACAATATTCGATATGGCCAAGCGCAAGAGAGATTCCATCGGGTTGGTCCGAAGCAGGATTCAAGGGGTCACGCGCAGACTGCTTGAAACATATCGCGGAGATCTGGCCAGAGCCGACGGCATAGATACAACGTGATGCAAAAAGATTGCGTGAAAACATCCATTAGCCAAAGCAAGGAAGAAAAATGACTTTTACCCATCGCACCACCGATCAAGTCAAGCCTGCGGTACTGGATATGCCGGGCCTGTCGGGCATTCTTTTCGGCCACGCCGCTTTCCAATACCTGCGGGCCAGCTGCGAACTGGATCTATTCGAGCATGTCAGCGACCTGCGCGAAGCCACCAAGGACAGCATCGGCAGCCGACTGAAACTACAGGAACGCGCTACCGATATTCTGCTGCTGGGCGCCACCTCCCTGGGCATGCTGGTCAAGGAAAACGGTATCTACCGCAATGCCGATGTGGTTGAGGACCTGATGGCCACGGACGACTGGCAACGTTTCAAGGATACCGTGGCCTTTGAAAACTACATCGTCTATGAAGGGCAGTTAGACTTTACCGAGGCCCTGCAGAAAAACACCAACGTCGGTCTGCAGCGTTTCCCAGGCGAAGGGCGAGACCTCTATCACCGCCTGCACCAGAATCCCAAACTGGAAAACGTGTTCTATCGCTATATGCGCTCGTGGTCCGAGCTGGCCAACCAGGACCTGGTCAAGCACCTCGACCTGTCGCGCGTGAACAAATTGCTCGACGCGGGGGGTGGGGACGCGGTCAACGCCATCGCCCTGGCCAAACACAACGAGCACCTGAACGTAACGGTACTGGATATCGACAACTCCATTCCGGTCACTCAGGGCAAAATCAATGAATCCGGGCTCAGCAACCGGGTAAAAGCCCAGGCACTGGATATCCTGCACCAGCCCTTCCCCGAGGGTTACGACTGCATTCTCTTCGCCCACCAATTGGTGATATGGACCTTGGAGGAAAACACCCAGATGCTGCGCAAGGCCTACGATGCGCTGCCAGAAGGCGGGCGTGTGGTCATCTTTAACTCCATGTCCAACGATGAAGGCGACGGCCCGGTCATGGCCGCACTGGACAGCGTCTACTTTGCCTGTCTGCCTGCCGAGGGCGGCATGATCTATTCCTGGAAACAGTATGAGGGCTGCCTGGTGGAAGCCGGCTTCAAAAACCCCATGCGCACCGCGATTCCAGGCTGGACTCCACACGGCATCATCATGGCCTACAAGTAATTCTTCCTCCTCCGACTCCATTGGGGCCGGAGGAGTCATTTCCACATTTCCGTATTGACGCCACCTGGCGATAGGGACACCGACATGGCACGGCCACCCAAGACAAATGTTGCGATGCCGCAACAGATAAGACAGCTTCTATACAGTCAACTTATTTCGCAATCGATTCAAACCTTCTGTGAACTGCGTCTGCCTGATGTTCTGCAAGCAGCCGGCCAGCCCACCTCCATCGAACGGCTGGCTGAGCAGACACACACCCATATCAGCGCCCTGTCACGCTTGTTGAAAGCCTTGAAGCCATTCGGGCTGGTGAATGAAACCGACGAAGGTTTTTCCTTGACCGCTCTCGGCGCCAGTCTGACCCATGACGCCTTTGCTTCCGCTCAGCCCAGTGCCCTGTTGATCAATGGTGAAATGGGCCAAGCCTGGCGTGGTATGGCGCAGACGATCCGAACCGGCGAATCCAGCTTCAAGATGCAATTTGGCATCAGCTTGTTCGAGTATTTTGAACAGCACCCGGAACGCCGGGCCATCTTTGACCGTTCCCAGGACATGGGACTGGACCTGGAGATCCCGGAAATACTGGAGAACATCAACCTGCAGGACGGTGAGATCATTGTCGATGTAGGGGGTGGTTCAGGGCATTTGCTGTTGCACATGCTGGACAAGTGGCCCGAAAGCAAAGGCGTACTCTTCGATTTACCCGTCGCGGCAAAAATCGCGCAGGAACATCTGCACAAGATTGGAAAAGCTGGCTGCTTCGAAATCGTCGCCGGGGACTTCTTCAAGAGCCTGCCAGACAATGGCAGCGCTTACCTGCTGTCCCATGTCTTGCATGACTGGGGCGACGAAGACTGCCAGGCCATATTGGCCACCTGCCGACGGAGCATGCCGGACAATGCGCTGCTGATTGTAGTGGACCTGGTGATTGACCAGGATGAAAGTGCTCAGCCCAATACCACGGGCGCAATGATGGATCTTTACATGCTGTCTTTGTTCGGTATCGCCGGTGGCAAGGAGCGCAATGAGGTTGAATTCAGAACCCTCGTTGAAAACAGCGGCTTTATCGTCAAACAGGTAAAGCGCCTGCCAAGTGGGAACGGCATTATCTTCGCCTACCCGAAATAAATGATCACCATCGCCCCTCGCCACTTTCGAGAGGTGCTCTTTATTTACGGGTCATTTCCCACCTGCATGACTACAAGGAAAACACATGTCGACGCTGGTCTATTACGTAGCTGCCACCCTGGATGGTTATATTGCCACTCAACAACACAAACTGGATTGGCTGGAGAACTTTGCGCTGGGGGATGATGCAACGACCTATGATGATTTTTATCAGACGGTCGGAGCGGTGGTCATGGGGTCGCAGACCTATGACTGGATCATGTCGAACGCTCCTGATGACTGGCCCTACCAGGATGTACCCGCCTTTGTCATGAGCAACCGGAATCGGTCAGTCCCTGCCAATCTGGATATCACCTTCGTACACGGTGATGCCGGGGTCATCGCGGCCAAGGCCAGGCAAGCGGCGAAGGGCAAGAATGTCTGGCTGGTCGGTGGCGGCAAAACGGCAGCCTGTTTTGCCGACGCCGGGGAATTGCAGCAGCTGTTCATCACCACCATTCCGATCTTTCTCGGCACCGGCGTTCCCGTACTGCCCGTTGACCGCGCGCTTGAAGTCGTTCCCAGAAAACAGCGTGCGCTGCAGAGCGGTGCCATGGAATTCGTCCTGGACGTGAAAGCGGATTAACGCCCGCAAGACGATCAGGTATCGAAACTCGCAGCGTCGGCCCCCAAGGGAAAAACCAGTGAAGCGTTTGGTATTAAGTTTATGTTTGCTGGCCGTTGTCGCTCTGGCGAGTGTTCATGGAACAGGGATGGTGAAAACCGCCGCCCTGACAGCCGCCGATGCTAGCGATATCGGATATCTGAATGTACTCAATAACTTGGGCGTCATCGCCGCCGCCCCCCACCCCACCGCATCACCACGCCAGGCCGCTGTCAGGCACTACTTGCAGGAAACGATTGCGGGTATGGGTTACCAGGTGGTTGAGCAACCCTTTCGATTTACCATCGAAAGCATGGTGTACCGGCAGAAAATGCTCTACGCCGAGCTGAACGAGCACCAGCGCCAAGCATTCGATGCCGAGCTGGCTCGGGTGGGCGCGGACAGTTTTGAAAAGGAAGTGCGAATCCGCTCCGGCCTGCTGGAAGGCGACAGCGGCCAGGGTATCAACCTGATAGCCTCACTCCGCGTACCGGGAGCGACCGCGACGGTCCTGTTCATGGCGCATTACGACAGCGTTGGCACCGCCCCTGGGGCCAGTGACGATGGCATGGCCGTCGCCTCGATACTCCAGCTGATGCGGGAAACCGTTACCCGTAACGATACCAAAAACAATGTTGTCTTTCTATTTACCGATGGCGAAGAACTGGGCCTACTGGGAGCGGAGCACTACGTCTCGCAGCTCAGCACGCCGGAACGTGAAGCCATCCGCCTGGTATTGAACTTCGAAGCCAGGGGTAACCGGGGCATCCCTTTATTATTCGAGACCTCACAGATGGACTACAGCCTGATCAGGAATCTGAACGCAGGGGTTAGGGACATCATATCCTTCTCATTCACCCCCCTGATTTACAAGATGCTGCAAAACGACACGGACTTTACGGCCTTTAGAAAAAAGAACATCGCGGGGTTGAATTTTGCGGTCGTGGAGGGTTTTCAACACTACCACCACATGAGCGACACGGTGGAGAACCTTGCGCCAGAAACCTTGTTTCGCTACCAAAAGACAGTGCGTGAAGTGGGCAACCACTTTATCCAGGGTATCGACCTCTCCTCCCTGAGCGCTGACGAGGACGCAACCTATTTCCCACTGCCAGGCGGCACGCTGCTGGTACTCCCTTTGCCCGCCATGTATGCGCTGGGCATCGCCTCGTTCGTGCTCTGCGGTCTTTGGGCGCAACGCTGCCGCACTCGCCGCCAACATCAGGGCAAGAATTCCGTGCTGCGGCCCATGGCCATTATCCTCTTCGGCATTGCCTGCGCAGTACTTGCATTCTACGTCCCCAGCATTGCCTATCTGTTCGTCATCCCCGGCCTGATTCTGGCTTGCGCCATGTTGTTGCGAAGCCTCTCCATCTCCTATTCGATCATGCTGCTGGGCGCTTATGCCTTCGGGATACTCTACGCGCCTATCGTCTACCTGATTTCATCAGGTCTTAAGATGCCGCTCATTGCCGGGGTCATTGCACTCCTCCCCCTATGCCTGCTGGCCGTGGGACTGGTCCCAGTTTGGGCGAAGCTACAATCTGAGGACATTTAGCTTTTCTGGGGTTTTTGATCGGTCTCACGCAAAGCGTCGTAGAGCACGGTCTTCCCGATTTTTAGCCGTATTGCCACTTCACGATCGTTGACCCCCTGTGTCAGCAGTACCCTCGCACTTTGTAATTTACGGATCGATTCGGCCGCACAGCGTTGCCGGAATTGGTCGATAAATTTGGCGGGAATGTCCTGAAACACTGCCGGCGCCAAGCCAATAACGTTGATGCACTTGAGCTTGGCGATGGCGACCAATACGCTGTCCAAGCTGGCCTTGCCGGGGTCGGTCTTGAGATTACTGAACGAGATGGCAGTAGCTTGCTCGCTATGCGTGTCGTCCGGGTCGACTTCCTCGTCGCCCAGCAGTCAGTCGAGAGCAGCCTTGTCATCTGCACTCAAGCCCGTGAATGATCGCTTGCTGCCTTGTTTCGTAGCTGCGCACGGAAGAACGGATGACACGATCAAGGTGATCGCCGGCGGGTGGTTCCAGGCGTGGCGCTTCGCCCGCGCCGACCTGCTGGCCGAAGTCCGTGGTTTTGCGCCGATCGCTGCGATCCAGGTCGAGTACAGCCTCGCCGAACGCACCGCCGAGCGCGAACAACTGCCGATGGCCGAAGCCCTTGGCCTGGCCGCGACGCTGTGGTCGCCGCTGGGTGGCGGCTTCCTCACCGGCAAGTATCGCAACAGCGAAGGCGACAACCGCGCGAACAAGCTCGGTGTGCTGATTCATGCCGAAAAAAGCGCCCGCGTTACCGCCCTGCTCGACACCTTGATCGACGTCGCCGCAGAACTCGACGCCAGCCCGACCCACGTGGTCATTGCCTGCATGCGGGTCTTACTGATTAGGCTGAATGCCATGTTGCGGGACGGCACCGAATGGCGGTGACGAGTGGCATGGTGAAGACAGTTGCTCCCACATTTTGATCGCACTCACCTTTCGAACCACTCCCGACGCTCGCTGAAGGTGTTCTCGATCAACTCGACGACCGTCCGCACCTGTGCTTCACCCTGTGACTCGGCGTTGACCGCCATCCACACCTGACGCCGCATCGGCCGGTCAAACAGGCCCGGCAAGGCCACCAGGCCGCGGTCAAAGTGGCTCATGTAGTGCGGCAGCAGGCCGACGCAGGCGCTGCAACGGATCATCTCCAGCATCAGTTCATAGGATTGCAACTGCACTGCTCCCGCCAGGCGTTGGTCCACCAGTGCATTCCATGGCCGCAAGCTTTCAACCTGGCAGTTCTGTTGCCATTGCACCAGGAGGAAATCGGCCAGTTCCTCCTGGCATTCCGGCCTGGAAGCCACCCGTGAGTAACGCTTGGCAATGTGCGGCAGGTACTCCAGTTGCGCCAGAGACCGGGGTTCGGTGGTGGCAAAGCTCGGACCCGGCAACGGCGATCCGGTTTCGCCCAGCCACACCACCACGTCGGCGCTGACCGCTTGCAGGGCCAATTCGCTGTCGAGCGTCTTGATGTCCAGGCGCACGCTGGCATTGCGCCGCAGCAGCGCCACCAGGTCACGCCCGAGAATGTCATGCAGGATCGAATCGGCCACGGCCAGGCGAATCAACGGCTGTTCGATCACCGGCAAATCGCGCTCATGGGCCAGGGCGATCAATTGTGCGTGCAGGCGCAAGCCATCGCGACTGAGGCTCAAACCATTGTCTGACGGGTTGAACAGTGAGCAGCGCAGCTGTGTTTCCAGCAGCGCCAGTTGCCTGCGCAGGCGGGTGGCCTTGATGTTCAGGCTGCGCGCGGCCTGCATGAAACAACCGCAACGGGCACTGACGGTGAAGCACAGCGCCAGTTCGGGGTCGATACCCGCGGCCAGCTGGCGCCAGGACGTATTTTTATCGATGGCTACACGATACTCGGCAGCACCCCGGTGGGCGCTGGTTTCCATGACTGACATCGAGGACTCCCTGTCGACATGACACTGACAGCTCCATCCTGCGGATCATTGATGAACCTGCTGTGACAATGACTCAGGCGCTGGGGGTCTGGCGAAAGCTCACGGCCAGGCGATTCCAGCTGTTGATGGTGGTGACGGCGATGGTCAGGTCGACCATTTCGCTTTCACTGAACTGCTCCCTTGCCTGCGCGTAAACATCGTCCGGCACGTGGCTTTGCGAGAGCAAGGTGACGGCTTCGGTCCAGGCCAGCGCGGCTCTTTCCCGCGGATTGAAAAAGTTGCTGTCGCGCCAGACCACGATGGAATACAGGCGGCGCTCGCTTTCGCCGAGGCGCCTTGCATCCACCGAGTGCATGTCGGTACAGAAGGCACAGCCGTTGAGTTGCGAGGCGCGAATCTTGACCAGGTGCAGCAGGCCCTGCTCGATGCTCAGGCTGCTGGTCAGGGCCTCCATGGCGATCATGGCCTTCATCGCTTTGGGGGACGCGCTGTAGTAATCCAGGCGGGGCTTCATGGAGCGTTCTCGTGCGGCCTTGAGTTGATTTTCACGGTAATCGCTGGCGCGCGAGCATGACAGATCCAATTTCGCGATTTCCCCGTGGACCAGGGCCTGCAGACCAATTGACGGTTTTTCCACTGCGCAACTTCTGCCGACCGAGCGGATAAGGGTAATCTTGCGCGACGCACACGCGCCTCAACAGCCCCGGAGTCTCGCCGGCATGGAACTACATGTTGTCATCAATGGCCGCAAGGACCTGGCCGGCCAGTTGTATAACCAACTGCGCAGCGCCATCGAGTCCGGACGCCTGGCCGCCGGGACGCAACTGCCGCCCAGCCGTTTGCTGGCTGAACAATTGGGCATTTCACGCAAGACCATTTCCGATACCTACGCCCAGTTGACCTACGAAAACTTCCTCACCGGGGTAGTCGGCAAAGGCACTTACGTCAATGCGCGCACGTCGAAGGTGCAGCGTAAACAGAACTACACGGAGCTTGGCGGCTTCGAGGTGATCGAGTCCTGGCGCAACCTGCCGGTATTCCTGCGTCATCCGACCCTGGAAGGCTCGCTGCGCTACGACTTCATTGGTGGCGCCACCAGCAAGGGCCAGTTTCCCCAGGATGACTGGCGACGCTGCACCTCCCACGCGCTGCGCCAGATTGCCGGCTCCAAGGGCTTGTACAGCTTGCCTGAGGGCTTGCCCGCCCTGCGCAACGCCATTGCGCGGCACATCGCGTTCTCCCGCGGGGTCAATTGCCAGGACGAGGATGTGGTGGTGTGCAACGGCGCGCAGCAGGCACTGGACCTGATTGCGCGGGTACTGATCAGTCCGGGCAGCCTGGTCGCCATGGAGGACCCCGGCTACCCGCCGGCGCGGCTGCTGTTCGGCACCCATGGCGCCACGGTGATCGGCGTGCCGGTGGACGCCGAAGGCATTGTGGTGGAGCAGATTCCTCGCGGCACACGCCTGATCTACGTCACCCCGTCGCACCAGTTCCCGCTGGGCATTGCGATGAGCCAGGCACGCCGGGAAGCACTGCTGGCCAAGGCTCACGAGCTGGGCGCGATCATCATCGAGGACGACTACGACAGCGAATTCCGCTACGAAGGCCGACCCACCGACTCCCTGCAAAGCATGGACGAACGGGGGATCGTCGCTTACGTCGGGACCTTTTCCAAAACCCTGCTGCCGGAACTGCGGCTTGGCTATGGGATCCTGCCGCCAGCGATCCTGGAGGCCGTGGTGCGCGCCAAACAGCTCACCGACCTGCACACGTCGACCCTGCCGCAGTGGGCGCTGGCCAAGTTCATCGCCGAAGGCTGCCTGCTCAAGCACATCCGCCGCTGCCATACCATCTATGCCGGGCGCCGCGAGCGGATCCTGACGCGCATGGCCGGCGACCTCTCACCCTGGCTGGAGGCGGTGCCGTCCACCGCCGGCTTTCACATGGTGGTGATGTGCAAAGTGCCCCTGGATATTCCATTGGTGATCGAACTGGCGAAAAAAGTCGAAGTCGGGCTCTATGCCATCGACAGCTTTTTCTATCAGCAAGCGCCCAAGGCCGGGTTTTTCCTCGGTTTTGGCGCCATTGAGACCCTGGACATCGACACCGCCCTGGACCGTGTGCGCGACATTTTGCAGCAGATGGCCTGACGGATTGGCCTGCGGCTTTATCGGGCGATTGGCTATTGGCGGTCCGCAGGGTCAGGCCTATCCTGCATAGGCGTTAACCCTCAATGAGCAGGATTCGTCCGGCCTGATTCAGGAGTGTGAGCAATGTCCCATGAAGTGATCAATACCGTACAGGTACGTGCCGTCGCCGGCCGCTCGGATGAACTGGGTAAGCAACTGCAAAAGATTGTCGAAACCCTGCGTGAACTACCGGGCTGCGAATCCTATATGGTCGACCGCTGCCCAGAGGACAGCAATCGCTGGACGGTCAGTGCCCGCTGGCAATCGGAAGCGGCCATGAAGTCGCATTTCAACTGCCCCGAAGTCCAGGGTTTCATCGGCCTGATCGACAGCCAACTGGCCAATGCCGTGGACTTCAACAGTTTTCCGATCGTCTGAAAACAAGATCAAGAGATCGCAGCCTGCGGCAGCGCCTACATGGGCTGCGATCTTTGCTTTGGTCTCCTCGCCTTCCGCCATATTGGCTGTTTAACCGCTACCGCTTGCGCACTACTGTGGTTTGCAACAACTAACCACCGCAGGTAAAGAACCATGAACATGCTGCGTTTGCGTGCTGCTTCCCTCGCCGCCCTGGCCCTGATTGTGTCCGCATCGGCCTTTGCCCATGACCCTTCGGAAAAGGTCACCGTCTTGCAGGACCAGATGCTTAAAAATGCCCCGGGCAAAAAGGCTTTGATGATCGAGGTCGACTACCAGCCAGGCCAATCGTCCATTGCCCACAAGCACGACGGCACGGCCATGGCCTATGTGCTTTCGGGGGCGATCACGTCTCAGGTGAAAGGCGAAAAAGCGGTCACCTACAAGGCTGGTGAGTATTGGTACGAACCCGCGGGTTCGGAACACCTGGTCTCGAAAAACGCCAGTACAACCAAGCCGGCGAAGCTGTTGGTGTTCATGGTATTGGCCCCCGACGAGAAAGTGTTGATCCCATTGGAAAACTGATGGCTGAACGTACAGCCATAAATAAAAAGGCTCGAATTGCGAATTCGGGCCTTTTTATTTCCCGAGGCAATTAACCGAAGACTGTTAAGCCAAACAAAACTATTGGCCAACGGATAAGTTCGGACATTGGCTATTTAAATAAAACAGCCAGGGTTTAGTCTTGAGTCACCGCCGGCACAGCACCGGCAACTTAAACTTTCGACCAAGCTGTTTCACTGGAGAAACACCATGAAACTTGCACTTGCCAGCACATTGACCTTAACGATTGTTTTAACCGGTTGCTCGATCCCTACTGCGCCCACGGCGGTCTCTTCACTCAATGGCATTTTCACCGAACCGGTAGGCCGCAGCGGAGCCACCCTGATTAACAACGGCAGCCAGGTCTCGTTGGGCATCGTCTACAGCCAGAATACCCAGACGAACCGTGCCTATCTGCGGGACTACCAGGCCAACGCAGGCACTGGTTTCGGCCAGAGCCTGCTGGTGCAGCCAATTCATGACGCCTATGTAGCCACTTCCAAGCCAGACCTGGCCGTGGATTGGGTCAAGGCCTCCCTGCAGCGGCAATTCGGTTCGGTGACCGTGTATCCGGATATGCAGAGCCTCAGGGCGGCGAAGCCGGACGTGATGGCGGTGGTCGACACCCGCAGCCAACTGATTACATCGCGCAGTTCAGATATCCAGTCGGATGTCAGTGCGGACTTTTACGACAAGAGCTTTAACTATATCGGCACTGCACAAGGGCATGACGCCAAAGCACTCAGTCCCGTGTGGGCTGACTACAAACGTAGCGAAGAGATCGTTGCCGACATCAATGAACAACAGAATGTGCAAATCAGGGCACTGCAGAAGTTTGACCAGTCGCTCAGCGACTTATTGACAACCCCCTCAAAGGAAATATCAAAACTCGACTCTAAAACAGAGAAAAAATTTTATTAACACTGAAAACTTGTCGCGAGCAAGTTCCCTACCACAGGTGATCGAACTCGCCTGGAAGAATTCGGTCACCTGTGCCGCCCACAAACGTCAGAACCTGGATCAAGGGGCTATTTAGTCACATCAAGAAATCATCGAGCACTTCACTCACAGTTTGGATACCATTACTTTGAACTGGCACAAAAGCCACTTCAACTTAATTCGAAATAAAGGAATATTTATGAACAAAGACCAAGAACGGTCCTTCGTTGCTCGCCTGTCTAGCGATTTCAGCAATATGAGCTTTTTTGACCAACAGTTGGACTCCAGCCTGTTTAACTCTTCCGGATTTTCCTCTC
The DNA here is from genome assembly GCF_003097365.1 of Pseudomonas sp. B1(2018). NCBI lineage: Bacteria > Pseudomonadati > Pseudomonadota > Gammaproteobacteria > Pseudomonadales > Pseudomonadaceae > Pseudomonas > Pseudomonas sp. B1(2018). The sequence continues at coordinate 104,857 of NZ_PYUK01000001.1, read as the reverse complement.
CGTATCCACCAAACATCATCACAACAAACGAGTTTGTCCTTGATGGCAAACTATTCCCGGTGGCAAACGACCGGCGCACGCCTAAACTTATTGTACATTTCCGGTGTTATGACGATTACTACAACCTGCAAATCCTCAACGAGCCGTACTCCCTAAAATACTTCAGTAAAGACAGTCAAGGTATCCTCGGGGCTTTCCCTGCAGCGGGGGGAGAAACAACATCATTCAATTTGTTGGACGACAACCACAACATCATTACATTGGATGATTTAGCTTCAAACGAGGCGACCATTTATCTTAAGGCACGGAGCGGAGAAATTATCAAAAAGAGCATCTGGGGTAAGCCGATCAATAAAGCAATATTTACTGACAAGAGCGGAGATATCTCTGCATTTCAGCTAACGATCCTTGAAAGAGAGGTCGCAACGCCGAAAAGTCCGGCAGATTACGCCTGAACAATAGATAACACTCACCTTAGTGAGCCACATCCAAAAGGCAATACTGGCAGCGCGAGATAAAAAAAGCCCCGCATCTCTCGATGCGGGGCTTTTTCATTCAACGCCTGATCAGGCCGCCGGTTCCAGCTCGGCGGCGACTGCGGCAGGCACTATCGCTTGACCGCTCAACGCCAGGTCCAGCAGTTCGCGGTTGGCCACCGCGTACATGGCGTAGTCGGTGCCGCTGGCGGCACGGATTTCCACCAGCATGGCGCGCCAGCGTTCGATCATGCCTTCGTGCTGCGCCATCCACAGGGAGAGCCGTGTTTCCACGTCCTGGGTGCCGTCGCCCTGTTGCAGGACCGAGATAGTGATCGCGCGTTGCTGCCAGTCGACGTCATCGCGGAACGCTTCACGGGCCAGGGCCTGCCAGTTGTTTTCAACCGGCAGAGCGCTGATCTGTTGCATGTACCAGGTGATGTCCAGCGCGCTGCCCACGGCGAAGTAAGCCTTGGCCACCTCGGCCGGATCCTGGCCGGTCACGTCGGAAGCCTCGATGATCGGCAGCAGGGTGTACAGGTGCGAAGTGCCAGCCACCATACGCGCCAGCAACTCCGGCACACCGGCTTCGACGTAGGCCTGATAACGGCGCTGCCAGGTTTCACGGATCTCGCCACTGAGCAGCTCGTCGAGCTTCAGGCCCAACTCTTTCAAGTGCGGACCAAAGTGCGCGACGTCACGGGCAGCGTTCTGCTCGTTGCGACGGGCACGCAGGAACCAGCGCGTGGCGCGACGGCCCAGGCGCATCAGCTCGTCCATCAGCTCCAGTTGAACGTCGGCCGAAACCTGGTAATCCAGGTTTTCGATCTGACGGAACCAGTGCGGGAGATGGAAAATGTCACGCACGATCACGTACGCGCCGGCCACGTTCGCCGGGCTCATGCCGGTCGACTCTTTGAGTCGCTGAACGAAGGTGATGCCCATGTGGTTGACCAGATCGTTGGCGATCTGGGTGCTGACGATTTCGCGCTTCAGGCGGTGACGGCGCATGGCCACGGAGAACTTGCTCACCAGGGTTGGCGGGAAAGCGGTTTCCATGTCGCGGGTCAGGTAGTCGTCGTCCGGCACCAGGGAGCCCAGCAGTTGCTCCTTGAGGTCGATCTTGCTGTAGGAGATCAGCACCGACAGCTCGGCACGGGTCAGGCCATGGCCTTCCGCGACACGCTCGTTGATCGCTTCTTCCGACGGCAGGAACTCGATGGCACGATCCAGCTTGCCACGGCCTTCCAGGTCGTTCATCAGGCGCTTGTACTCGGCAATCCGCGGCAAGGCGCGACGGGCTGCCAGGGACAGGGCCTGGGTCTGCTTGTAGTTGTTGCCCAGCACCAGACCACCGACTTCGTCGGTCATGCTCGCCAGCAACTGGTTACGTTGCTTGTCGGTCATGTCGCCGGCCTGAACCACTTCGTTCAGCAGGATCTTGATGTTCACTTCGTGGTCGGAGCAGTCCACGCCACCGGCGTTGTCGATGAAGTCGGTGTTGGAACCGCCGCCATTGAGGCCGAATTCCACACGACCCAGTTGGGTCATGCCCAGGTTACCGCCCTCGCCCACGACTTTGCAGCGCAGTTCGTTGCCGTTCACGCGCAGTGCATCGTTGGCCTTGTCGCCGACATCGGCGTGGCTTTCGCTGCTGGCCTTGACGTAGGTACCGATACCGCCGTTCCACAGCAGATCCACTGGCGCCTTGAGCAAGGCGTTCAGCAGTTCGGTCGGGGTCAGCTTGTCGGCCTCGATGTCGAAGCGCTCTTTCATCTGCGGGGAAATCGCGATGCTCTTCGCGCTGCGCGAGAAGATGCCGCCGCCTTCGGACATGATGCTGGTGTCGTAGTCCGACCAGGCCGAACGCGGCAGGTCGAACAGGCGCTGACGCTCGGCGAAGCTCGACGCCGGCTCAGGGTTCGGATCGATGAAGATGTGCAGGTGGTTGAACGCCGCGACCAGCTTCAGCTTGTCGGACATCAACAAGCCGTTGCCGAACACGTCACCGGCCATGTCGCCGACACCGACCACAGTGATGCTGTCTTCCTGGACATTGATGCCGCGCTCGCGGAAGTGGCGCTGTACGCCGACCCACGCGCCCTTGGCGGTGATGCCCATCTTCTTGTGGTCGTAACCGGCCGAACCGCCGGACGCAAACGCGTCACCCAGCCAGAAGCCGTAGTCGATGGCGATGCCGTTGGCGATGTCGGAGAAGGTCGCGGTGCCTTTGTCCGCCGCCACGACCAGGTACGGGTCATCGTCGTCATGACGCACGACGTTGGCCGGCGGTACCAGTGCGCCGTCCTTCAGGTTGTCAGTGATGTCCAGCAGACCCGAAATGAAGATGCGGTAGCAGGCGATGCCCTCGGCCGCGATCTCGTCACGGCTGCCGCCCAGTGGCAGGCGACGCGGCAGGAAGCCGCCCTTCGCACCCACCGGCACGATCACCGAGTTCTTCACTTGCTGGGCTTTTACCAGGCCCAGCACTTCGGTACGGAAGTCTTCTTCACGGTCGGACCAGCGCAGGCCGCCACGGGCAACGTTGCCAAAGCGCAGGTGCACGCCTTCGACGCGCGGCGAGTACACGAAGATTTCGAACTTCGGTACCGGCTTGGGCAGCTCGGGAATCAAGTGCGGGTTGAACTTGAAGCTGAAGTACGACTTGTTATGGCCGTTGGCATCGGTCTGGTAGAAGTTGGTACGCAGGGTGGCCTTGATCAGGTCCAGGTAGCGACGCAGGATGCGGTCTTCGTTCAGTACCTGGACGTCGTCCAGGGCGCTGAGAATCGCGTGTTCCAGACGCTGTTGCTTGTCGTCCAGGTCATCGCTGGTCAGCTTGCGCGCCAGGTAGAAGCGGGTCTTGAACAACCGGGTCAGCTCGCGAGCGATGTCGGTGTGGTTGTTCAGGGTGCTGGCGATGTAACCCAGGTCGAAGCCCAGGCGGATCTGCTTCAGGTAACGGGCGTAGGCACGCAGCAGCGCCACGTCACGCCATGGCAGGCCGGCGGTCAGTACCAGACGGTTGAACGCGTCGTTCTCGGCATCGCCACGCACGATGTGGACGAACGCGTCCTGCAGCGTGTCGTTGAGCTGCTGGATGTCGAGTTCCAGGCCTTCGGCGGCAGTGAACGCGAAGTCGTGAATCCAGAATTCGCGGCCGTTGCTGTGACGCAGGTGATACGGGAACTCTCCCAGCACGCGCAGGCCGAGGTTTTCCAGGATCGGCAGGACGTCGGACAGTGCCAGCGGCGTATCGGCGTGGTACAGCTTGCAATGCAGCTGGCGCTGGCCGGCGACCTGGCCCAGCGGCTGATAGAAGCTCATCACCAGCGGGTTCTTGTCGCTCAGGCTCAACAGGTGCTGCATGTCGACCACAGCGGAATGCGCAGCGAAACGCTCGCGGTAACCGGCCGGGAAGCCTTTCGGAAAGTCGGCCAGCACGTTGGTGCCCTGGGCTTCACCGAAGCTCTCGACGGTCAGTGCGGCGTAGTCGTCCTGCCAGCTGCGGCAGGCCTGCACCACTTCTTTTTCCAGCAGCAGCGGGTCGATGTCGAGGCGGTTTTTCGGGTCGACGCGCAGGATCAACTGCACGCGGGCCAGCACGGACTCGGAGAAGAAGGTCCAGAATTCGCAGTCGGTGGCTTTAAGGCGATCCATCAGCACTTGCTGGATCTTCTGGCGCACTTCGGTGGAGTAGATGTCGCGCGGCACGTAGGCCAGGCAGTAGCAGAAACGGCCGTACGGGTCTTTGCGCAGGAACACGCGAATCTTGTTGCGTTCCTGGATCTGCACGATCGACATCACGGTGCTGAACAGCTCGTCCACCGGGGTCTGGAACAGATCGTCGCGCGGCAGCACTTCGAGCACCTGCGCCAGTTCCTTGCCCAGGTGGGCCTTGGCCTGGAAGCCGGAGCGGTGTTCGATTTCCTCGACCTTGCGACGAATGTACGGGATCACCCGCACGCTCTCGCCATACACCGAGGAGGTGTACAGGCCCATGAAACGGCATTCCTTGATGACCTTGCCGTTGGCGTCGATTTCGCGGATCGACACGTAGTCCGGGTAAGCCGGGCGGTGTACACGGCTTGGGTGCGCGGCCTTGGCGAACGACAACAGGGTCGGTTCGCGCAGGTAGTTCACGGCGTAGTCTTCGATGCGCAGGTCATCGTAGGTCAGGCCGGCACGCAGCAGCTTGGTCAGGCCGAGGAAGGAGTCCTTGTCGTAGACGATATGGCCGCCATCGGCTTCGTCGCTGACCACGAATTCTTCATAACCGAGGAAGGTGAAGTGGTTGCCCACCAGCCATTCCAGGAAGCTCTTGATTTCGTTCTTCTCGTCGCCATCGACGGCAAACTGGCTGTTGTCCAGCTTGGTCAGGATCTCCTGGACCTTGGCCTTCATCGGCTCGAAATCGCCGACGGCCACGCGGACTTCACCGAGCACCTGCTCCAGCTCTTTGCTGAGCACATTGAGCTCGGCGGTGTTGGCGCAGCGGTCGATTTCCAGGTACATCAGCGATTCTTGCTGAATGTCGTCGCCCTGGGTGCCTTTAGGCAGGATTTCCAGCAACTCGCCCTTGCTGCCACGACGCACGCTGAGCACGGTGGTTTGCAGGGTATGGATGCTGTAGCCGCGGCGGTTCAGCTCGGTACGCACCGAGTCCACCAGGAATGGCAGGTCGTGGTGCAGCACTTCGACCGCCGTGTGGGTCGACTGCCAGCCGTGGCGTTCGTAATCGGGGTTGAAGACGCGCACTTGCGGTTGCGCGTGATCGAAGCGCTCAAGCAGGCGCCATGCAGAAAGGGTGCAGCCAGCAAGGTCGGACAACCGACGCTGGGTCAGCTCGTCAAGGGAAATGATGCCGAAGAATTGTTCAGCGAACAGCGCCACTTGTGGCAGTGCCTGTTCACTGATGTGCTGCGCCAGTGCCGCTTGCAGTTGGTGCTGGAAGTCGGCTTTGCTGGCTGCGGTGAAGAACGCCATCTGTGGTACTCCGCTTGGGCTTGTTATTGATGAAAGCGTCACGCGAAACCCCTTTCGGGGCTACGTTTCAAAGCTAGCCGTCACCCGGTTCCTGATTCTCGGGCAGAGGAAACAGGGTGACAGGTGGGTGAAGCTGGACGAGACACTCAGGTCACATTCACCTTCCGTGAATGGGCATCTGCAAAAACGACTGGCCCCGGGTTGCTCCAATGTCTTTACAGGTATCCATTGGTTGCGCAGCTTAACCAGTGCGGCAAGGCCCATGCTTGCGGCGCTGCGACATATTCGGTCATCGGCACGCTGCTCAAGGCATGCGCATCGAACAACACTAGCATTCGTACAGGAAAATGACGGTTATCCATCCGGTTTTACGGGACATCCGTACCAGAAATGACCAGTAACACTCTCCCCGCTCACAACCCGGTCACTGATACGCGAACGAGCAGAAATGTGCGCAGGCTGGCAGAATCGCCCCTTGTTGCGTTTACCACGCCCGTCGAGCCAGGAATTTCCCATGAAAATGAAAACCGCCCTCTTGATCGTCAACCCTTGCGATGACGAAGAAGACGACATGGCCATGCTTTGCTGCCACAGCGAACAGGGCGAAATGTTCCTCATGAGCCGCTACCCGGATGAAGACGAACTGGAAATCACCCTCGACGGCGAGCCTTCGACCCTGGAGGGCGTGAAAGTCACCCTCAGCCCTGCCCTGCTGAAGATCGAAATTGCGGCGGCAGATGCCGATGCGCTCAATGGGGACGATGTGCTGGAAATCACCTTTGATGCCGACATGACGGATCTGGCTGAAGTGGAAGAAACCCTGCAGAACATTCTCAAGGGTACCGGCACCTATATCAGCCAGATTTGATGGCGTCTGGGCGGGCGCCTTCGCGAGCAAGCCCGCTCCCACAGTCGACCGCGTTATTCCGGCAAGAATGCGATCAAATGTGGGAGCGGGCTTGCCCGCGAAGAAGCCCGAGAGAACACCCCCAACCTGCAACCTGTAGAAAGCTCCTACAACGATTGCCAACCATTTCCTGCACTTTGCGCAAAATGCCGTTAGTCGCCGCCCCCCGCGATGGATTAAAGTAACGCCCCCAGCCCTGGCGTATGTCGAACGTCCTCGGCCACCCTTTTGCAGGAACAGTCATCGATGGAACATCGTGAAGCGCTGCTCGCGCTGCGAACCTTTCTTTCAACGCAGATTCTCGGCCAGGAAAAACTCATCGAGCGCTTGCTCATCGCCCTGCTCGCCGACGGCCACATGCTGGTCGAAGGCGCCCCTGGCCTGGCCAAGACCAAGGCCATCAAAGAACTCGCCGAAGGCATCGAGGCTCAATTCCACCGCATCCAGTTCACCCCTGACCTGTTGCCGGCCGACATTACCGGCACCGAAATCTACCGCCCGGAAACCGGCAGTTTCGTGTTCCAGCAAGGCCCGATCTTCCACAACCTGGTTCTGGCGGACGAAATCAACCGCGCCCCGGCCAAGGTCCAGTCGGCGCTGCTCGAAGCCATGGCCGAACGCCAGGTCAGTGTCGGGCGCAGCACCTACGAGCTGTCGCCCCTGTTTCTGGTGATGGCCACGCAGAACCCGATCGAGCAGGAAGGCACCTACCCCCTGCCTGAAGCCCAGCTCGACCGCTTCCTGATGCACGTGAAAATCGGCTTCCCGGACGCAACCGTTGAACGCAAGATCCTGCAACAGGCCCGTGGCGAAGCCCTCAATGGCGAAACCAAGCCCGAACGCCGGGTCAGCCAGCAGGCCATTTTTGCCGCGCGCAAGGAAATCCTCGGCTTGTACATGGCCGACGCCGTGGAGGAATACCTGGTACAGCTGGTCATGGCCACGCGCATCCCGGCCAAGTTCGACCCGGAGATGGCCGAGTGGATCGCCTATGGCGCCAGCCCGCGCGGTTCGATTGCCCTGGACCGCTGCGCCCGCGCCCACGCCTGGCTGGCCGGCCGCGACTTCGTCAGCCCGGAAGACATCCAGGCCGTGCTGTTCGACGTGTTGCGCCATCGCATCATTCTTTCCTTTGAAGCCGAAGCCGCTGGCATCGATCAGGACCGGGTAGTCCAGCGGATTCTCGACGTCGTAGCCGTCGCTTGACCCCGATGAACGCCAGCCTGCCGCCCGAGCCGGGCATCCGTGTCAGCCTCGCCGACCTGATCGAGATGCGCCATCGCGTGCGTGAAGTGCAGTTGTTTTCCACGCCGAGCCAGCGCAGCCCGCTGATCGGCCTGCACCACTCCAAACTGCGCGGACGTGGCGTCGACTTCGATCAGGTGCGGGTCTATCAAGCCGGCGACGATGTGCGCACCATTGACTGGCGCGTGACGGCCCGTACCCAGGAACCCCACACCAAGCTGTTCCACGAAGAACGTGAGCGACCGATCTTCATCATGGTCGAACAGAGTCGCCGGCTGTTTTTCGGCTCGGGCCTGATGTTCAAGTCGGTGCTCGCCGCCCAGGCCGCAAGCCTGATCGGTTGGGCCGCCCTGGGGCATAACGACCGGGTCGGCGGGCTGGTGTATGGCGACAATGAGCACTACGAAATCAAGCCTCGGCGCAGCAAGCAAAGCCTGCTGCAGTTGCTCAACCGGCTGGTGCGGGTCAATCAGTCGCTCAACAGCGAAAGCGAACCGGACCGCGATGCCTTTGGCATTGCCCTGCGCCGCGCCCGGGAAGTGTCGCGCCCTGGCAGCCTGGTGATCGTGATCTGCGACGAGCGCGCCCTTTCGGACAGCGCCGAGCAACAGCTGAGCCTGTTATCGCGCCACTGCGACCTGTTGTTGCTGCCGTTGTCCGATCCGCTGGACCATGCCCTGCCCGCCGCGGGTCTTTTGCGTTTCGCCGAACGCGGCGCGCAACTGGAACTCGACACGCTGAATTTCGACCTGCGCCAGACTTACCGGGCCCAGGCCGAAGCACGTATCGCCCGCTGGGAACTGCTCGCGCAGAAACTGCGGGTGCTGATGATGCCGTTGAGCACTCAGAGCGAAATGGTCGAGCAACTGCGCGAGTACCTGAACCCACAGAAACCGGGGAAAGGCCGATGAGCAGCCTTGATCAACTGCAACCGCTGATATCCCCGCCACCAGTGGAGTTCTGGCCCCCGGCACCGGGTTGGTGGCTGCTGCTGCTCGTGGTCCCACTGATCGGTCTGGGCCTGTGGAAGCTGCGTCGCTTCATTCCGCAAAAACGCCCCGTGGTACGTGCCGAACAGCCGCTCGATCCGGTACGCCTTGCGGCCCTGGCCGAGCTGGCACTGATGCCCAAGCCTTACGACGGTGCGCCGGCGGGTGCCTGGCTGCAGCAACTCAACGGCCTGCTCAAGCGCCTGTGCCGCAACCACTATCCCTACAGCCAGAGCCACACCCTCAACGGCCGCAAATGGCTGGCGTTCCTCGACAATCGCTGCCCGGCGGCCGGCCTGACCCGCTGGATGGTGCTCGTGGAAGGCGCCTACAAACCCGAATGCAAACTCGACGACAAGGCCATTGCCGGCCTGACCCAAGCCGTCGATACGTGGATTCGCAAACATGTTTGAATTCGCCTGGCCGTGGATTTTTGCCCTTGCGCCGCTGCCGTGGCTGATGCGCATCGTATTGCCGGTGGCCGACAGTGGTGAACCGGCACTCAAGGTCAGCTTCCTCAGCGACCTGGAAGGCCTCGCCGGGCGACGCGCCCGGGCCAACCTGCCAGCCTGGCGCCAGCAGGCACCGTTCATCCTGCTATGGCTGTTGCTGCTGGTCGCGGCGGCTCGCCCGCAGTGGCTCGGCGAGCCCCTGCCGATTGCCGCCAGCGGCCGTGACCTGCTGGTGGCAGTGGACGTTTCCGGGTCCATGGATTTCCCTGACATGCAATGGCAGGACGAAGACATCAGTCGCCTGTCACTGGTCCAGCATCTGCTCGGCGACTTTCTCGAAAGCCGCGAAGGTGACCGGGTCGGGTTGATCCTGTTCGGCAGCCAGGCCTACTTGCAGGCACCGCTGACCTTCGACCGCCACACCGTGCGCGTCTGGCTCGATGAGGCGCGCATCGGCATCGCCGGTAAAAACACCGCCATCGGCGATGCCATCGGTCTGGCCCTCAAGCGCCTGCGTTTGCGTCCGGCCACCAGCCGCGTGCTGATCCTGGTGACCGATGGTGCCAACAATGGCGGTGAAATCGACCCACTCACCGCTGCGCGACTCGCCGCCAAGGAAGGCGTGAAAATCTACCCGATCGGCATCGGCGCCGATCCAGAGCAAAGTGGCACGGTCGGCTTCCTCGGCGTCAACCCGAGCCTGGACCTCGACGAACCGTCCCTCAAGGCCATCGCCGAGGCCACGGGTGGCCAGTATTTCCGTGCTCGCGACGGCAAAGAGCTGCAGGCAATCAAGGACACCCTGGATCAACTGGAGCCCGTGGCCCAGCAACCCACCCAGGCCCGCCCGACCCAAGCGTTGTACCACTGGCCACTGGCCCTGGCACTGTGGCTGAGCATACTGCTGGTGGCCCCCGTGCTCTGGCCGGACAACCCCTTGCAACGCCTGTTCACCAAGGATCTGTTCTTGCAAACCCAACTGCTGCCTGACTGGCGCCAGCGTCTCAAACGCCTGCGCCTGCGGAGGCGTCGATGAGTATGCTGTGGCCGTACTGGTTCCGCCCCTGGTGGCTGCTGTTGCTGCCGGTGCTTGGCTGGTTGCTCTGGCAACTGTGGCACCGCAAGAAGCGCGCCGGGCGCTGGCAAATGATTCTGCCACCGGCCTTTCACGCCGCACTGCTCAGTGGCGGCAGTGGCGGCAGTGGCCGTGACAGTAAACTGCCCTGGATCGCCCTCGGTCTCGCGTGGCTGTTGACCCTGCTCGCCCTGCTCGGTCCGGGCTGGCAGCGTGTCGAGCAGACCAGTCAAAAGCCCGCCGACCCGCTGGTGGTGGTGCTCGAGCTGACCCCGGAAATGCTCGCCACCGACGTCATGCCCAACCGCCTCGAACAGGCGCGACGCAAGTTGTTCGATCTACTGCAGATTCGCAGCGACGCGCAAACCGCCATCGTCGTCTACGCCGGCAGCGCCCACACGCTGGTACCGCTGTCGGATGATCTGTCCACCAGCCGCAATCTGCTGGACGCACTGAAACCGTCGTTGATGCCAGAGACCGGGCATCGCGCCGATCTGGCGGTGCTCAAGGCCCTGGCGCTGCTCGAACAAGCGGCGCTGGGCGACGGCCGGATCCTGCTGATCGGATCGTCCCTGACCGAACAGGAACGGCTGGGCATCCGTCATGCGCTCAGCGGCAAATCGACTCAATTTCTGATGCTTGGCATCGGCACCGCCGAAGGCTCGCCCATCACCCAGGAGGACGGCAGTTTCCTCAAGGATGAACAAGGGGCCATTCTCGTGCCGCGCCTGGACGAGCCAGGCTTGAAAGCTTTTGCCAACGACCTGGATGGACGCTTTCGCCAGGCGCGCCTGGACGACAGTGACCTGCATGCCCTTGGCCTGTTCGACGGCCCGCGCAACCTGCGCAACGACGGTCAGACCCTGCGCCTGGACACCTGGGCCGATCAAGGTTACTGGCTTTTGCTACCGCTGCTGTTGCTGGCGGCCTGCGCGGGGCGTCGCGGCTGGCTGCTGTGCCTGCCGCTGCTATTGGCGTTGCCTCAACCGAGCTACGCCTTCGACCTCGCCGACCTGTGGTTGCGTCCTGATCAACAAGGCGTGCACCTGCTCAAACAAAAGCGCCCGGCCGAAGCCGCCCGGCGCTTCGAAGACCACCAGTGGCAAGGCGTGGCGCTCTATGAAGCCGAAGATTACGCCCGCGCCGCCGAGCGGTTCGCAGAAGGCAACGATGCCCACGCCCACTACAATCGAGGCAATGCCCTGGCCAAGAGCGGTGAGCTGGAGGCGGCCCTGGACGCGTACGAACAGGCACTTGAACGTCAACCGGACTTGCGCCCGGCGCTGACCAACAAGGCGCTGGTGGAAGAGCTGCTCAAGCAGAAAAACAGCCCGCCTGCCCCGGAACCGGACCCTTCCGCCGGCAATGAACCCCAGGCCATGCAACAACAGACTCCACCCGGCGTCTCATCGCAATCTTCGGACAGCGGCGAGCCGCAGGCGCAAGAACCGCCGGCCGACTCCCACACTGTGCAACCGCCGGTGTCGCCGCCCAGACCGGGTGCCAATGAAGTGCCCGGCAGCGAGCTGGGTGACGAACAGCACACCACGCCGCCCTTGCGCCCTGCCACCGACAGTATCGAAGGTGAACAGCGTCAGGCACTGGAGCAGTGGTTGCGGCAGATCCCGGATGACCCCGGCGAGCTGCTGCGGCGAAAATTCTGGTACGAACAGCAACAACATCAGGATCAGGAAAAAACTCGATGACCCGCTTCACCGTTTTATTGCTCGCGCTGATGCACGGCCTGTTGTTCTGCACTGTCCAGGCACAGGCTGCAGAGCTGGCCGCCAGTGTGGACCGCAGTCGCCTGAGCTCAGGCGAGACGGTCGAGCTGACCCTGGAATCCACCGACGTGACCCAGTTCGGCAAACCCGACCTGACACCGCTGGAGCCGTTGTTCGAAGTGCGCGGCACCCGCCAGGTCAACCAGTTGAACACCCTCAGCGGTGAAAACCAGGCCGCCACGCGCTGGATCATCACCCTCCTGCCGCGGCAAAACGGCAGCGTCGTGATTCCGCCCCTGCAACTGGGCGAACTGCAGAGCCAGCCGATCACCCTGCAAGTGGTCGAAAGCGAAACACCGGACAACCCGAACAAACGCGCCCCGGTGTTCATCGATGCCAGCCTCGATCAAACCAGCGTGTACGTTCAGGCCCAGGCAGTCCTGACCCTGCGCATCTACCACTCGGTGTCGCTGTACGACGACAGCAGCCTGCCCCCCTTGCAGATACCTGACGCACGCATCGAACAATTGGGCGAATCACGCACCTACGAAAAAGACATCGATGGGCTGCGCCACGGTGTGATCGAAATGCGCTACGCGATCTACCCGCAACACAGTGGCGAACTGATCATTCCGGCACAGGTCTTCAACGCTGCGCTGGTCGATGCGCAACCGGTACAGGACAGCGCCACCCAGGGACCGAAATCCGACAAGCTGATGCGCGTCACCTCGGCCGAACTGCTGTTAACGGTCAAGGCCAAACCCATCACCTGGCCGGCCGATGCCCCCTGGCTGCCAGCGCGCAGCCTGACCCTGAGCGAAAGCTGGAACCCGGAGCCGGACCACGCCCAGGTCGGCGATTCACTGACCCGCAGCCTGACGGTGACGGCCGAAGGCTTGTCCAGCACCCAACTGCCACCGCTGCCCGGCACCGACGTCGGCGGGCTGCGCCGCTACCCGGATCAACCGGTGCTCGGCAACCAGAACAGCGAACGCGGCCTGGTCGGCAGCCGTGAAGACCGCGAGGCGCTGGTGCCGACACGCACCGGCGCCATCGAGCTGCCCACCGTCGACGTGGTCTGGTGGAACACCTTCGAAGACCATCTGGAACACAGCAGCCTGCCCGCCCGCACGCTGCACGTGGCGGCCAACCCGAGTCTGGTGGTCGACACCCCGGCCGGCGTGTCTGCGGTCGAAGCCGGCGCCGACAGCGAAGCCCTGTGGCGCTGGAAGCTCAGCACCCTGTTCCTGGCCTGCACCACCCTGCTCGGCTTCGGCCTCTGGTGGCGTGGCCGCTGGCAACCGGCGGTGGCGCGCGCCGCCCAAACCGGCCCGAGCCCGCGCACGGTACTCGACGACCTCAAGCGTGCCTGCCTGGCCAATGATTCCCACGCCACCCGCCAGGCCCTCGACGCCTGGGCCCGGCAACAACCGGAAACCCTGGCCGACATGGCCGCCCGCTTCGTGCCCCTGTCCAACGCCCTCGACGGCTTGAACGGCGCGCTCTACAGCGAAACCGGCCAGTACTGGCAAGGTGACGAGCTGTGGCGGGCGATCAAGGCGATCCCGATGGCCGAACGGGTGCAGGATGTGGTTGGCGACAGTGGGTTGCCGCCGCTTTATCCCAAATAACTCGCCCTTGAGACAAAGAGCGCCACCTGTGGGAGCGAGCTTGCTCGCGAATGCGGTGCGTCAGACACATCATTGTTGAATGGGCTAACGCTTTCGCGAGCAAGCTCGCTCCCACAGTTAATCGGGTATTGCCTTAAGATCGGAGCTGCCACAGGTTGAGTGCCTGACCACCTTGGGAGTGTTTACCAGTAAACTCTCCCCCCCTTTCGCCGCCTTCATTTTTCACGCGGCCATTACCTATTTTGTAGCGGAGTCCGCCTTGCGCTTGTTTCACACCTCCGACTGGCACCTGGGGCAAAACCTGCACGGCCAGGATCGCGATTTCGAACACGGTTGTTTTCTCGAGTGGCTGTTACGCCAACTGAAGTTGGATCAGCCGGATGTGCTGTTGATCGCTGGCGATATCTTCGACACGGTCAATCCGCCGGTCAAAGCCCAGGAGCGGCTCTACGACTTCATCGTCAGCGCCCATGAGCAGCAGCCGTCGCTGACCATCGTGATGATTGCCGGTAACCATGATTCCGGCTCGCGGATCGAACTGCCGGCCCCCTTGATGCGCCGCTTGCGCACCCACGCGCTCGGCCGTGTGCTGTGGCTGGACGACGGGCAGCTGGATGCCGAGCGCCTGTTGTTGCCGTTGCCTGACGCCAGTGGTGCGATCGCCGCCTGGTGCCTGGCGTTGCCGTTCCTGCGCCCGGCCGAAGTCACCGGCGCGCATTTGGGCGACAACTACCTGCGCGGGATCGGTCAGGTGCACGAATGGCTGATCGAAGCGGCCAACGCCAGGCGCACGCCAGGCCAGGCACTGATCGCCATCAGCCACGCGCACATGGCGGGCGGTTCGGTGTCGGAAGACTCCGAGCGCAGCCTGATCATCGGCAACGCCGAAGCCCTGCCCGCCAGTCTGTTCGGGCCGAGCATCAGCTACGTTGCCCTCGGTCACCTGCACAAACCGCAGAAGGTCAACGGCGAGGAGCGAATCCGCTACAGCGGCTCGCCGATTCCGCTGTCGTTCTCCGAGATCAGCTATCAGCACCAGATTCTCGACATCAAGCTCGACGGCGAAACTCTGGTCAGCGTCGAGCCGAAACTGATTCCCCGCGCGGTCAACCTGCAACGCATCGGCCCGGCGCCCTTGAGCGAGATCCTGCTGCAGCTGACGGACCTGCCGGACATCGACCTGTTGGCCGACATCCACCGCCAACCCTGGCTGGAGGTGCGGGTGCGCCTCGATGAACCGCAGCCCGACCTGCGCAATCAAGTGGAAACCGCCCTGCAAGGCAAGGCCGTGCGCCTGGTGCGCATCGCCGCCGAGTACGCCGGCAATGGCGGCCGTGACGGTGTCGATGAGGGCAGCACGCTGATCGAACTGGACCAGCTCACGCCCCAGGAGCTGTTCAGCCGCGCCTGGCAGGACAACTACGGCAGCGAGGTCGACGAGCAGACCCTCAAGGACTTTGCCGAGCTGTTGCAAGACGTGCAGATGGAGAGCGAACAGCCATGAAAATTCTCGCGATCCGCCTGAAAAACCTCGCCTCCCTGGCCGGGCCGTTTGAAATCGACTTCACCGCCGAACCCCTGGCCAGTGCCGGACTGTTCGCCATCACCGGCCCCACCGGTGCCGGCAAAAGCACGCTGCTCGATGCTTTGTGCCTGGCGCTGTTTGGCGCCGTACCACGCCTGAACAACACCGGCCGCGACGCCAAGGTACCGGACGCCGACGGCGAAATCGGCACCGGCGACCCGCGAACCCTGCTGCGTCGCGGCACCGGTGAAGGCTATGCGGAAGTGGATTTCGTCGGAGTCGACGGCCGCCGATACCGCGCCCGCTGGGAAGCCAATCGCGCTCGGGACAAGGCCGCCGGCAAACTGCAGGCCAGCCGCCAGAGCTTGCGTGACATCGATCAGGACCAGTTGCTGGCCAGCCAGAAAGGCGAATACAAGGCTCAGCTCGAAGCCGCGCTGGGGCTGAACTTCGAACAGTTCACCCGCGCCGTGCTGCTGGCGCAAAGCGAGTTCAGCGCCTTCCTCAAGGCCGACGACAACGACCGCAGCGAACTGCTGGAGAAACTCACCGACACCGCGCTCTACACCCGCCTCGGTCGTCGCGCCTTCGACAAGACCAAGGAGGCTCGCGAGGTTCACAAGCTGCTTCAGGATCAGGCCAGCGGAGTGACGCCGCTGGCGCCGCAGGCCCGTGCGGAACTGGATGAGCGCTTCAATGCCGCGCAGCAACAGCTGAAATTGCAGCAGGCACAACTCAAACAGCTTGAGCAGCAGCACACCTGGCTCAAGGATTTGCGTCAGTTGCAGGACGCTCAACTCGCCGCGACCGAACAACTTCACGGTGCCCAACAGCAGTGGGAAGGATTGGCCGGCGAACGCTTGAAGCTGACACGGCTGGAACAACTCGGCCCGCAACGGCATCAGTTCGCCCGCAAAACCGAACTCGATGCACTGCTGACGCCACTGGCCGCCCAGGTTGCTGCCCATACCCGGCAGCAGCACGAGCTGACTGAACGCCAGACGGTGCTGGAGCAGAACCTCTCTGCCACACAAATTGCCCTCAGCGAAGCCCTGCAACGACAAACCGACAGTGCTCCGCTACTGCGTCAGGCCTTCGAGGAACAAAGCACCCTCGCCCGCCTGGCCAGGGACACCGCCCTCAGCGCCGACGCGAAGCACACCGCAGAACAAACCTGCATCCAGGGCCAAAGCGCCATTCAAGCCTTGCTGGAAAAGCAGAACCAGGTTGCCGAACGTTTGCAGCGTATCGCCACCGAGCTTGAGCAAAGCGGCCATCTGGCGCCGCTCAGCGACGCGTGGAATGCCTATCGGGATCGCCTGCAACAGTTGATGTTGATCGGCAACCGCTTGAATAAAGGTCAGGCCGAGCTGGCGACCCTCGAACAAACCGCCACCCGCTGCGGCGAAGAGCTCGCCTTGCAAAAGCAGCAACTTGAAGTGCTGTTCAAGGAGGCCGGCGCGGAGCCGGACGCCGTGGCCGAGCAGATCGGCATCCTCGGCAACCTGTTGCAGGACAACCGTAAACAGCTGCGCGCCATCGAAGACCTGACGCGGCTGTGGGCCAGCCAGCAGGAACTGGACAAGCGCGGCGCCGAACTGCAACAACGTCAGCTTGCCGCGCAACAGGAACGTGAGCGCCTGACTCAGGACGGGGTGAAAACCAAAGCCGAACTGACGGTCGCCGAACAAGCCTTCAACGTCACCCGGGAACTGCTGGAACGCCAGCGTCTGGCCCGCAGTGCGAGTGTCGAAGAGTTGCGCACACAGTTGCAGGACGACCAGCCGTGCCCGGTCTGCGGCAGTCACGAGCATCCTTACCATCAACCCGAAGCGCTGCTGCAAAGCCTCGGTCGCCACGATGAAAACGAACAGGCCCGCGCGCAGCAAGCGGTCGACCAGCTCAAGGAAAAGCTCACCGAACTGCGCGCAGAGGTGGTGGGC
Source organism: Pseudomonas sp. B1(2018) (assembly GCF_003097365.1). Classification (NCBI taxonomy): domain Bacteria; kingdom Pseudomonadati; phylum Pseudomonadota; class Gammaproteobacteria; order Pseudomonadales; family Pseudomonadaceae; genus Pseudomonas; species Pseudomonas sp. B1(2018). Next base: position 87,904 of record NZ_PYUK01000001.1, on the reverse strand, counting down.
GTCATCGCCCGGCAAAAGGAGCTGCTGCAACAACAGGAGCAACTGGACGCCCAACAACAAGCCTTGGCACCGAGCCTCGACGCTCACCCACTGGCCCCACAGCTGCTGGATCAGGACACCGAAAAGCGCGACGCCTGGCTGACCCGGCAAAACGATCAGTTGAACCAGAGCATCACTCAGGACGAACAACGTCAGCGCGCCCTGCTCACCCTGCAGCAGGACGCCGCGCGCTTGACCCAGCAATTGCGCCATGCCGAAACCGCGCATCAGCAAGCAGCCCAGCACCTGAGCAACCAGCAGCGCGAACTGGACAGCGACCGTCAACGACTCGACGAGGAACTCGCCGCATTCGGCAACCTTCTGCCAGCCGAAACCCTCGAAGCGCTACGGGTGGAGCCTGCTGCGACGTTCATCCAGCTGGATCGGCAGATCGCCGAACGCCTCACACAGCTCGATCAGCAGAAAGAAGAACTTGCCGAGCAGCAACAGCGCCAACAGACGCTTGAGAAAGAACAGGATCGCCAGCAAACCCGCGTGCAACAGCAGCTAATCGCCGAGCAGCAATTCAGTGCACTGGCCGAACAGCAAACGGCTTGCCAGCACCGACTTGCCCAATTGCTGGGCGAGCACGGCAGCGCCGAGCAGTGGCAGCAAGGGCTGGAAAGCGCCGTAGAGCAAGCGCGCAATGCCCAGGCAACAACGGCGCAGGAGCTGCAGCAGGTACGTACGCAACGGGTGCAGATCGCCGCCGAACTCAAGGCGCAGCAGGAGCGTTTGCAAGCGCTGGAAAACGAAGATCGCGATCTCACCGACAAGATCGCCGACTGGCGCGGCCGACATCCTGAGCTGGATGACGGTGGCCTCGAAGATCTGCTGCGGGTCGACGACATGCAAGTCAGCGAACTGCGCCAACGCTTGCAACACAACGAAAAAGCCATCGAACAGGCCAAGGTGCTGCTGCAGGAGCGTGATCAGCGCTTGCTCGACCATCAAGCCCAGCACAACGGCCACCTCGATGCCGAGCAACTCGCCACTGCCCTCACCGACCTGCAACATCAGTTCGCCGTCAGCGAGCAGCACTGCGCCGAACTGCGCGCCGAGCAGGTCGAGGACCAGCGCCGGCAGAACGCCAATCAGGCCCTGGCCCAACAGATTGCCGACGCCTACAACGAGTATCAACGCTGGGCACGCCTGAATGCGTTGATCGGCTCCGCCACCGGCGACACCTTCCGCAAGATCGCCCAGGCCTACAACCTCGACCTGCTGGTGCATCACGCCAACGTGCAATTGCGCCAACTGGTGCGCCGTTATCGCCTCAAGCGCGGCGGCAGCATGCTCGGGTTGCTGGTGATGGACACCGAAATGGGTGACGAACTGCGTTCGGTGCATTCGCTGTCCGGTGGTGAGACCTTCCTGGTATCGCTGGCACTGGCCCTCGGCCTGGCCTCGATGGCATCGAGCACACTGAAAATCGAGTCGCTGTTCATCGACGAAGGCTTCGGCAGCCTCGATCCGGAGTCCCTGCAACTGGCCATGGACGCCCTTGACGGCTTGCAGGCCCAGGGCCGCAAGGTCGCGGTGATTTCCCACGTACAGGAAATGCATGAACGGATTCCGGTGCAGATTCAGGTCCGCCGTCAGGGCAACGGCCTGAGCACCCTGGAGGTGAAATGAACACGCTGTATTCCTTCCGCCGCTGCCCGTACGCCATGCGTGCACGCATGGCCCTGCGTTATTCGGCAGTGGCCGTGGACATCGTCGAAGTCAGCCTGAAGGCCAAGCCCGCCGAGATGCTCGCGCTGTCGGGCAAAGGCACGGTGCCGGTGCTGAGCGCCGATGGCCGGGTGATCGACGAAAGCCTCGACATCATGCGCTGGGCGCTGGCACAGAACGATCCGCAAGACTGGTTGCTCAAGGATGATCCTGACGCAGCGGCGCAGATCGCCCCGCTGATCGAACAGAACGATCAGGTGTTCAAGGTGCACTTGAATCGCTACAAGTACGCCGAGCGTTATCCCGAGCAGCCGATGGAGGCGTATCGCGCCGAGGGCGAGGTGTTTTTGCAAAGGCTGGATGAGTTGCTGGAGGGGCGCGACTATTTGCTGGCCGACCATCCAAGCCTGGCCGATGTGGCGCTGATGCCCTTCGTGCGGCAGTTCGCCCACGTCGACCGTGAATGGTTTGCGCAGACGCCGTATCGGCGGTTGCAGGATTGGTTGCAGCGGTTTCTGGAGTCTGAACTGTTTACCAGTGTGATGCGCAAGTAAGCACGACCCCTGTGGCGAGGGGGCTCGCCCCCGTTGGGCTGCGAAGCAGCCCCAAGCTTTTTCTGGTCATCCGGATTTACGGCCGCTTCGCGACCGAACGGGGGCAAGCCCCCTCGCCACAGGCAGCCCCCCTCACCACAAAAGCCCTTCAACGACAGCAGGGCTCAAGCCAACACCTCACACATCCCGATCGCCGAGCAATCGACCTGGAACGGCCCGAAAACCACGCCTTCATTCCTGATCGGCGGATTGCCGGCCAGCATGCCCTGCGCGTTGGCGTTTTCGATATTGCGGGCAATGTTGTGATTGGCTTCGATGGCGCGCGCCACCGAGCCCGCCGAGCCCTGTCCGATCCCCAGCAGGGAGGATCCGTTGGTCATGAACGCCAGGAAGGCGATGACCCAGAGTCTGTGCCCTTTCATGCGCCGGCGACTCCTGCGAGTTCAGCCTGATCAACGCTGGCGTTTTGCGCGCGGTGATCAAACTGGATGCCGGGATGAGCGACCTGGATCGGCGCTTCGAAGCTGGATTGTGACTGGGCTGACAGGCTGACCCACAGCACCATGGCAAGGTACAGGCCGATCGCTACATAGGCGCCGTGTTTGGCAGAAGTGAGAATTGCGCTGGCCATGATGTTCTCCGCAGGCATGTTTCAATGCCCACAGAATCGATCAAAAAAGCCTGGGTCACCACTCAGGGTTATCCATAGTGATCATCAGCTTCGTTGATCATCAAGCCAGACTATTTCAGTCTTCAATAAAACTCATCAAGCGCTCGCGCGCAGCTTCCGGTTCTCCAGAAACAGCGTCGGATGCCGACAAAATAGGGGTGGAATAGAGAAACAGAAGAACCAATGCCAGACGCGTCACCATGCTGCCGATCCTTGCCGTGAGGAGGAGTCAAAAAATCAGCGTCAATTTAAACGGATGGCCATGTGATATCAAGCGCGACATTGATAGCAAACTGATGCTGTCGCAAATGCGTTATGCAGGAGCGACATCACTCTGATCGTTTTCAACAGCTGTCGATCATCAGTGACTTCGCTCCTGCATAAAGGCAGGGGGGGAAGTTCAGGCTTGGGTCTTGTGATCCAGCGCGGCGTAGAAGTTGGCGCTCTGTTGCAGGTATTTCTGGGTGTAGCTCTGGGTGTGGGCTTTTTTGTCGCTGATTTCAACGTTGGCACTGGCTGGCAGCGCAACGGTGGCAGAAATGGCGGAAGCGGCGATGACAGAGAAGATGTTGAAGTTCATGGCGGTATTCCTCGGATTCAGTTGGCTTGCTTGCCCGGTGGGGCCGTGAAGCAAACTTAACCCTCGAGGGTTCATGCCTTGAAATGCTTTGTAGCAGTACCAGATATCAGCGTCATTGATAAAAGCAGGCAGGCCCCATCAACCGGGGCCTGCGGCTTATTGACGCGGTAGAAACTTCAGGTCGCTCGGGGCGCCCATCGGCAATTTTTGCACGGTTTTACCCAACAGACCGCTCTTGGCGTCGCGTTCGACGACGACAATCTGGTTGCTCTTCTGGTTGGCGATCAACAGGAATTTGCCGCTCGGGTCGAGGCTGAACTCCCGCGGATGATCGCCTTCTACCGCCCGGCGCTGCAACTCGGCAAGGCGTCCGGTTAGCGGATCAATGGCAAACACCAGCAGTTGATTGGCCGTACCACGGTTGCTGACGTAGAGGAACTTGCCATCGGCCGAGGCATGCAGCGCCGCGGCCGCCTTGTCCGAGACGGGTTGCCCGGCAGCCAGGTCGACCATCTGCGTCTGCTCGAGCGTGCCGTCGTGGTAATCGAACACCGCCACCTGAGCGCTCATTTCCATGGTCAGCCAGGCATGTTTGCCATCGGCGCTGAACAGTAAATGACGCGGCCCGCTACCGGGCGGCAGTTGCACGAATGCCGGGTTGGCCGGGGTCAATGGCAGCTGCGGATTGGCCTTGGGGTCGAAGCGGTAGGCAAACACCTTGTCGGCGCCCAGGTCGTTGGAGAACAGGTATTTGCCGTCCGGCGACGGGATGGTCGAATGCACGTGGGCCGAGGCCTGGCGTTCTGGATTGACTCGGCTCGCCGGGTGGCTGCTCATCTGCACCACCGGTTTGAGTTGGCCATCGGCCGCCACCGGCACCACCGCGAGGGTGCCACCGGGGTCTTCGGCCACCGAATAATTGCTGACAAACAAATGGCTGCCATCGACGCTGAGACTGGAATGGGTCGGCTCGTTGCCCAGGCTTTGCACCTGGCTGATCAGGTTTAGCGCATGGGTCTTGGGATCAATCGCGTAACTGCTGACGCGCCCGACCGGATCAGCCTGGCCCGGGCCATTTTCGTTGACCACGAACAGGTGGCGCTGGTCTTTCGAGAGGGTCAACCACGATGGATTTTCGCTCTTGACCACTTGCAAGGGCGTGGCGTTGATCTGCCCGGTGGTGCTGTCGAAAGCCAGGCGATAGATCCCCTGGCTTTGACCGGCGGTGTAGGAGCCCACCAGCAGTTGATCCTCCTCGGCGGATGCGGCCTGGACGCCCATCGCGCCGATGCTGCCGGCCATCAACAGCGGCCAGAGGTTACGCATCATCCTGGTCATCATCTTCGTTGTCACCGCTGACGATATCGCCCAGGCACACCAAACGGTGTTCGCCCGAGTCACCGGTGATCAACCAGCTTTGCAGCGTGGTGTCGAAGGTCGCGGACTGAACCTGCGTCGGGGTGAACTCCCAGTGTTTGGCCACACGGCCATCCATGCATTCAATGTGCAGGTTGTCGAACTCGTCGAGGGCGAATTCGAAGGCATGCAGTCCGTCGATTTCGACCATTCCGCAGTGTTCGAGGGCATTGAGCAAGGTGTCGGTTGGGGCAGTCATGGCAATCAGTCTTTAAATGAGAAAGACGCAATGATAGCTCAAGCACCCGACCAAAGTTTCACACAAACCTGTGGGAGCGGGCTTGCCCGCGATGGCGGTCAATCAGTCGACAACGATGTTGCCTGACCCTCCGCTATCGCGAGCAAGCCCGCTCCCACAGGGATTGTGGTCAGCCGCTAGAGGGCGTCGCGCGATGGTTGCCCATCCACCAGTCGCTGGATGCGCAGCGGATTGCCGTTCTTCAGCGCGTCCGGCAGCAAGCTGTCCGGGTAGTTCTGGAAACACACCGGGCGCAGGAAACGATCGATGGCCAGTGTGCCCACCGATGTACCGCGCGCATCGGAGGTTGCCGGGTAAGGTCCGCCGTGGACCATCGAGTCGCAGACTTCCACGCCAGTCGGATAGCCATTTAGCAGGATTCGCCCGACCTTCTGCTCCAGCAATGCCGTCAGCCCGGCGAACTGCTCGAGGTCTTGCGGCTCACCAATGACGGTGGCGGTCAATTGGCCGTGCAGGCCGTTCAGGGCCGCCGTCAGTTGCGCCTGATCCGCGACCTCGACCACCACGGTGGTCGGCCCGAACACTTCCTCTTGCAGGACCTCATCGCCATCGATCAGCAGGCGGACATCGGCCTTGAACAAGTGCGGCTGGGCCTGATTGCCCTGTTGCGGATTGCCGGCCAGGTGTTCAATTCCCGGATGCGCCAGCAGTTTTTGCAAGCCTTGACCGTAGCTGCCCAGGGTACCGGCATTGAGCATGGTTTGCGCCGGCTGGTCGCCCATCAGCCCGGCCACTTGCTGCACAAAGGCGCTGAACGACGCCGAGCGAATGCCGATCACCAGACCCGGATTAGTGCAGAACTGCCCGCAGCCCTGCACCACCGAGGCCGTGAGGTCCCGGGCAACAGTGTCGGCCCGCGCCTGCAATGCCTGGGGCAAGACAATCACCGGGTTGATGCTCGACATCTCGGCGAACACCGGAATCGGTTGCGCACGTGCCGCGGCTATGTCGCACAGGGCTCGACCACCCTTGAGCGAACCGGTGAACCCCACGGCCCGGATGGCCGGATGCTTGACCAGCGCCTCGCCGACACCGCCGCCGTAGATCATGTTGAACACCCCGGCCGGCATACCCGTTTTTTGCGCAGCGCGAATGATCGCATCTGCCACCTGCTCGGCCGTGGCCATGTGGCCGCTATGGGCCTTGAACACCACCGGGCACCCGGCGGCCAGCGCCGAGGCGGTATCGCCGCCGGCGGTGGAGAACGCCAGCGGAAAGTTGCTGGCACCAAACACCGCCACAGGTCCCAGGCCGATGCGGTACTGACGCAGGTCCGGACGCGGCAACGGCTGACGCTCCGGCAATGCCCGGTCGATTCGCGCGCCGTAGAAATCACCGCGACGCAACACTTTGGCGAACAGGCGCATCTGCCCGCTGGTACGCCCACGCTCGCCTTGAATCCGGCCTGCGGGCAACGCCGTTTCACGGCAGACGACAGCGACAAAGTCGTCACCGAGGGCGTCCAGTTCATCGGCGATGGCATCGAGAAACTGCGCCCGTCGCTCCGCACTCAGGCTGCGATAGGCCGGATAGGCGGCCGCTGCTGCGTTGGCCGCCGCATCGACCTCCTGCGGTGTCGCCTGAAAAAAATCGTGGGGCAAGGCCTCCCCCGTCGACGCATCGACACTCTGCAACTTGATGCTGCCGGCGGCGCTGCGTTGGCCGCCGATGTAGTTGTGACCAATAATCCCGATCATGGGCAAATCCTCAAAGTGTGCCGACAGTGCCGGGTTCGAAAGCCGCCGGGACCGGGGCGATGCCGTTGATCAATGGTGCGCCGAACTCGGCCTGGGTGATCTCGAACACGTCACCCGGTCGGGTGCGAATGCCGTCGGCAAAGGACAGGGTCGCGGTGCCGAAGAAGTGAACGTGCACATCCCCCGGGCGCAGGAACTGGCTGTACTTGAAATGATGGAATTCCAGGTTGGCGAGGCTGTGGCACATGTTCGCCTCGCCACTGAGGAACTCGTTCTGCCACAGCACTTCGCCGTTGCGCAGGATGCGGCTGGTGCCCGCCAGATGCTGTGGCAATTCACCGACCCGCAGTTCCGGACCATAACTGCAGCTACGCAATTTCGAATGGGCCAGGTACAGGTAGTTCTTGCGCTCCATGACGTGGTCGGAGAACTCGTTGCCCACGGCAAAACCCAGGCGATACGGCTTGCCGTCGTGACCGATCACGTACAGGCCGGCGATCTCCGGTTCTTCACCGGCATCTTCGGTAAATGGCGGCAATGGAAACGGCTGGCCCGGCCTGACGACGATGCTGCCATCGCCTTTGTAGAACCATTCCGGTTGCACACCGGCTTGATCCGCCGCCGGCTTGCCGCCCTCCACGCCCCATTTGAATATGCGCATGGTGTCGGTCATCGCGGTTTCGTCGCCGCTTTGCTGGTGCATCTTGTCCCGGGCCGACGCGCTGCCCAGATGGGTCAGGCCCGTACCGCTGACCAGCATGTGCGCCGGGTCCGGATGGTCCAGCGGCGGCAGGATGCGCCGTTGCGCCAGCAGATCGGCATAGTCCTGACTGATGCCCAGCCCCAGGCTCTGCACCTGTTGCTCAAGGCTCGCGCCCGCCTCGATCGCCGCCAGTGCCAGGTCGCGAACAGTGCGCGCGCCCTGCACTTCACGGACCAGGCCGTTGTCGACCACGCCGACACGGCGTTCGCCGTTACTCAATTCGAATTGAACCAAATGCATGAGTTTTCTCCTGTTAACCCAGAATCTGGGCAAACATGCCCCCCTGTGGGAGCGGGCTTGCCCGCGATGACGGCGGCACATTCAACATTGATGTGCCAGACAGATTGCTATCGCGGGCAAGCCCGCTCCCACAGAGTCCGTGGTGAATGACTGTTTCCTGTCAGGTACGGGTGGCCCCACGCGCGCTGGCGGCAAACTCATCGGCCGGCAACACGTGCTTGCGTTCCAGCAAGCGATACACCACACCGGTCAACACCAGCCCGAACACCATTACGCACGACAGGAAATACAGGCCCGAAGCCAGGTTGCCGGTGTATTCCTTGAGTGCGCCGATCACGAATGGGCCGAGGTAGCCGCCGAGGTTGCCCACCGAGTTGATCAAGGCGATCCCCGCCGCCGCACTGGCGCCGGCAAAGAAGCGGCCCGGCAAGGTCCAGAACACCGCCGTGCAGGAGAACAACGCGAACGCCACCAGGCACAGCGCCGCCAGTTGCAGTACCGGCACCGACAGCCAGGCGCTGAGAAACAGGCCGATCGCACCCAGCACGTACAGCACGGCGAGGTGGCCGTAGCGGTCATTCAGGCGGTCGGAACTGCGCGGGATGATCAGCAGGCCGACGATGCCGAAGATGTACGGCACCGCGGAGACGAAACCGGTCATCAGGTCGCTGCCGCCGAACTGCTTGATCAGGGTCGGCAACCATAAGCCGAGGCCATAGATGCTCAGGGTCACCGGCAGGTAGAACAGCGCCAGCAGCAGAACGCGCTTGTCCTTGAGGGCGTGCAGCGGATTGCCGTGTCGGGTCTGGCCGTACGCGTCCAGGTCCTTTCTCAGCTCGCCGCTCAGCCAGTCTTTCTCCGCCTGGTCCATCCACTTCACTTGCTGCGGGCCGTCCGGCAACCAGCGCAGCACAGGCCAGGTCAGCAGGATCGCCGGGGTGCCAATGACAATGAACAGCCACTGCCAGCCGTGCAGCCCGAGCACGCCGTCCATACCCAGCAGGCCGCCGGACACGGGGCCGGTGATCATCATCGCAATGGGTTGCGAGAGGATGAACAGCCCGAGGATCTTGCCGCGATGGCGCACCGGGAACCATTGGGTGATGTAGTACAGAACGCCCGGGAAGAATCCGGCCTCGGCGGCGCCAAGCAAAAAGCGCATCAAATAGAAGCTGTTCGGCCCCTGGACGAAGGCCATGCCGATGGTGATGGCGCCCCAGGTGATCATGATCCGTGCGAACCAGCGCCGTGCGCCAAAGCGGTCGAGCATCAGGTTGCTGGGGATTTCCAGCAGGAAGTAGCCGATGAAGAACAGCCCCGCGCCAAGTCCGTAGGCCGCATCGCCCAGACCGATGTCGGCGCCCATGTGCAGTTTGGCGAAGCCCACTGCGGAGCGGTCCACGTAGGCGATCAGGTACAGCAGGATCAGGAAGGGAATCAGTTTCAGCGTGATGCGACGGATAAGCCGCAGTTCCTGGCTCATGAGATCGGTCTCCGATTGTTGTTGTTATGGAACCTCGGGGGACGCCTCTCGCGAAAAACTCGCCAGGACCATCCCTCCGTTTGAGCGGACTATATAGTAATACTATTTACTCAACAACACTTCCAAACATCGCAATTTGAGCTTATGTTACGCCTCAGCTCGAACAATATAGTCATACAATAAGAGAACCGATCATGTCTGATAAGAAACCCACCCTGCGCTCGGCCCAATGGTTTGGCACGGCCGACAAGAACGGCTTCATGTACCGCAGCTGGATGAAGAATCAGGGCATCGCCGACCACCAGTTCCATGGCAAGCCGATCATCGGCATCTGCAACACCTGGTCGGAACTGACTCCGTGCAACGCGCATTTCCGCCAGATTGCCGAGCACGTCAAACGCGGCGTGATCGAGGCCGGTGGCTTCCCGGTGGAGTTCCCGGTGTTCTCCAACGGCGAATCCAACCTGCGTCCTACCGCCATGCTCACCCGTAACCTGGCGAGCATGGATGTCGAAGAAGCCATACGCGGCAACCCGATCGATGGCGTGGTGCTGCTGACCGGATGCGACAAAACCACCCCGGCACTGCTGATGGGCGCCGCCAGTTGCGACGTGCCGGCCATCGTTGTCACCGGCGGGCCGATGCTCAATGGCAAGCACAAGGGCAAGGACATCGGCTCCGGCACCGTGGTCTGGCAGCTCAGCGAACAGGTCAAGGCCGGCACCATCAGCATCGACGACTTCCTCGCGGCCGAGGGCGGCATGTCCCGCTCGGCCGGCACCTGCAATACCATGGGCACGGCCTCGACCATGGCCTGCATGGCCGAAGCACTGGGCACCTCCCTGCCCCACAACGCCGCAATCCCGGCCGTGGATGCGCGCCGCTATGTGCTGGCGCACATGTCCGGCATGCGTGCCGTGGAGATGGTGCGCGAAGACCTGAAACTGTCGAAGATCCTCACCAGGGAAGCCTTCGAAAACGCCATTCGCGTCAACGCCGCCATCGGCGGTTCGACCAACGCAGTGATCCACCTCAAAGCCATCGCCGGGCGCATTGGCGTGGAGTTGGACCTCGACGACTGGACCCGCATCGGTCGCGGCATGCCGACTATCGTCGACCTGCAACCGTCGGGACGCTTCCTGATGGAAGAGTTTTATTACGCCGGTGGCTTGCCGGCAGTACTGCGTCGCCTCGGCGAAGCCAACCTGATCCCGAACCCGAATGCCCTGACCGTCAACGGCAAATCCATCGGCGAGAACACCCAAGACGCGCCGATTTATGGCGAGGACGAAGTGATCCGCACCCTCGACAACCCGATCCGCTCCGATGGCGGCATCTGTGTCTTGCGCGGCAACCTGGCACCGCTGGGCGCCGTGCTCAAGCCGTCCGCCGCCACGCCGGCACTGATGCAGCATCGCGGACGTGCGGTGGTGTTCGAGAACTTCGACATGTACAAGGCGCGGATCAACGACCCGGAACTGGACGTGGATGCCAACTCGATCCTGGTGATGAAGAACTGCGGGCCGAAGGGTTATCCGGGCATGGCCGAAGTGGGCAACATGGGTTTGCCAGCCAAGCTGCTGGCCCAGGGTGTGACCGACATGGTGCGTATTTCCGATGCGCGCATGAGCGGTACCGCGTACGGCACTGTGGTGCTGCACGTGGCGCCGGAAGCGGCGGCTGGTGGACCGTTGGCCGCAGTGAAGGAAGGCGACTGGATCGAACTCGATTGCGCCAGCGGTCGTTTGCACCTGGATATTCCGGATGCAGAACTGGCTGCGCGCATGGCCGACCTGCAACCGCCGCAGAACCTGATTGTCGGTGGGTATCGTCAGCTGTACATCGACCATGTGCTGCAAGCGGACCAGGGTTGCGACTTCGACTTCCTGGTCGGTTGCCGTGGGGCTGAAGTGCCGCGTCATTCACATTAAAAGCAAAAGATCGCAGCCTTCGGCAGCTCCTACAGATTCAGGTCAGCCGGATCTCTGTAGGAGCTGCCGCAGGCTGCGATCTTTTCAAGGGCTGGATCACCCAACGCCCGCGCCTGCTATCATGCGCGACACCTATTCGCACAGGACCGCGCCACTCCCCATGGATTACCGCAAACCCTCCGACCGCAAAAGCATGCACTCGCGCATCGTCCAGGAACTGGGCATGCAGATCGTCTCGGGACGCTTCCTGCCGGACGACAAACTGCCCGCCGAAGCGCTGTTGTGCGAAGAATATGCGGTCAGCCGGCCGGTGCTGCGCGAAGCCACCCGAGTATTGGTTGCCAAGGGCCTGGTGTATTCCCGCCCGCGCGTCGGGACCGTGGTCAAGCCGCGCAAGGACTGGCACATGCTCGATCCGGACGTGCTGCACTGGCTGATGCAAAGCAGTCCGCAAAACCAGTTTTTCGACCTGCTGACCAGTGTGCGCAGCATCATCGAACCGGCCGCTGCCGCCCTCGCCGCACAATTCGCCACCGAAGCGGACATCGCGTCCATCGGTGAGGCCTACCAGCGCATGGAAGCCGCGCCGACACCGGAGGCGCTGTTGCAGCCGGACCTGGACTTCCACAGTCGCATCGCCGACGCCACCCACAACGACTTGCTGGCCAACCTGTGCAACATGCTCTCGGTGGCCATCGCCGAAGCCTTGAAGCATTCGAACCAGCGACCGAACCTGCATGAACTGGCGCTGCCGCGGCACAAGGCGATTCTTACCGCAATCGAAAACCGTGATGCTCTGGGCGCACGGCATGCGACGCTGGTGCAGCTGGATGATGCGCGCAGTGCGTTGAATGTGGTGCTCGGCGCCGATCCTTCGTAAATCAAAATCAAAAGATCGCAGCCTTCGGCAGCTCCTACAGGTGTACACCATTCCCCTGTAGGAGCTGCCGAAGGCTGCGATCCTTTGATCTTCACGCACACAAAAAAGCCGCAACCAAGGTTGCGGCTTTTTCATTTCAACATGGATCAGTGAGCAAACAACGAGTTACCCTTCTGCCCCGCCAGTTTCTCCGGCTTGATCAGGAACCGCGCCAGTGCCGGCAACAGCCACAGCGCACCGAACATGTTCCACAGCAGCATGAAGGTCAACATCAGCCCCATGTCGGCCTGGAACTTGATGGCCGAGAAGATCCAGGTGCACACGCCGATCGCCAGGCACAGACCGGTGAACAGCACGGCCTTGCCGGTGGACTTCAGCGTCTGGTAGTACGCCTCTTGCAGCGGCAGGCCGGCACGCAGGAAGCTTTCCAGGCGGCTGTAGATGTAGATGCCGTAGTCCACGCCAATCCCCACCCCGAGCGCCACGACCGGCAGGGTCGCCACTTTCACGCCGATGCCCATGAAGGCCATCAGGGCGTTGCCGAGTACCGAGGTCAGCACCAGCGGCAGCACGATGCACAAGGTCGCCGCCCATGAACGGAAGGTGATCATGCACATGACCGCCACGCAGATGTACACCAGGATCAGGATGGTCAGCTCGGACTTCTTGATCACCTCGTTGGTGGCCGCCTCGATCCCGGCGTTACCCGCAGCGAGGATGAACTCCAGGCCGTCCTTGTTGTTTTCCTTGGCGAACTCCTGCACCGCATGCACCGCGCGATCCAGGGTCTCGGCCTTGTGATCGTTGAGGAACACCAGCACCGGCGCCAGGGAGCAACTGTTGTTGTACAGGCCGTCGGCGCGGGCGATGGAGTTGTTCAGCACATCAGGGTTACGCGACAGGGTTTCCCATTTCAGGTTGCCCTCGTTCATGCCCTTGATCATTTGCTTGGACACGGTCACCAGGGAAATCGCCGACTGCACGCCTTCGGTGTTCTGCATCTTCCACATCAGCTCGTCGATCGGCGCCATGGCTTCATAGCGCGAGCAGCCTTCGGACTTGGTCTTGACCATCACCACCAGCACGTCGGAACTGGTCGAGTAGTTGTTGATGATGAAGTTGTTGTCCTTGTTGTAGCGCGAGTCCGGACGCAGCTCCGGGGCACCCTGGTCGAGGTCGCCGATTTTAAGGTTCTGGCTGTACCACAGGCCGCCGCCGAAGGCGATCAGCGCCAGCAGAATGGAAACCGGTGCGACTTTGGCGCTGGCAAAATTCGCCAGCAGGCGCCAGAACGGATGTTCGCGGGTGGCGTCTTTCTTGCTGCGGGCCACGGCACGCTTACTGATACCGACATAGGAAATCGCCACCGGCAGCAGGATCAGGTTGGTGAACACGATCACCGCCACACCGATGGATGCACCGATGGCCAGCTCACGGATCACGCCGATATCGATGATCAGCAGCGTGATGAAACCCACGGCATCGGCGAGGATCGCGATCATCCCCGGCAGGAACAGTTGACGGAAGGTGCGACGCGCCGCCGTCAGGGCGTTGTCCGCTTCACTCGATTGCAGGGCGATCCCGTTGATCTTCTGCACGCCGTGGGAAATACCGATGGCGAAGATCAGGAACGGCACCAGCATCGAATACGGATCGAGTCCGAAGCCGAAGAAGTGCATCAGGCCCAGTTGCCAGACCACGGCCACCAGCGTCGTGCTCAACACGGCGACGGTACTGCGCAGGCAATTGGTGAACCACAGCAGGAGGATCAGGGTAATGACGAAGGCGATGCCGAAGAACATCACGACCATCACCAGGCCATCGATCAGGTCACCGACCTTCTTGGCGAAACCGACGATGTGGATCTTCACATTCGGGTTCTGCGCTTCGAACTTGGTGCGGATCTTGTCTTCAAGCTCGTGGGAGAACTGGCGGTAGTCCAGCGCCAGCAGCTTGCCCTGGTCCTGCGGGTCCGGGTAGGACTCCAGCAACGGAATGTCGACGATGCTCGATTTGAAATCGTTGGACACCAGGCGCCCGACCTGACCGGACTTGAGCACGTTGTTGCGCAGCAAATCGAGACTGGCCTGGGAGCCGTTGTAGCTCTGCGGAATCACTTCACCGCCGGCGAAGCCCTCTTCCGTCACTTCGGTCCAGCGAATGCTGGGGCTCCACAGCGACTTCAGACCGGAACGGTCGACACCGGAAATATAGAACACCTCGTCGTTGATCTGACGCAGGGTCTCCATGTATTCCTTGGAGAAGATGTCGCCATCGGTGGCTTCCACCGAGATCCGCACGGTGTTGCCCAGGTTCGCCAGATCGTTGCGGTGCTCCATCATCTTCTGGATGAAGGGATGCTCCAGCGGGATCATTTTTTCGAAGCTGGTGGACGGACGGATCAGCGTCGCCTGCCAGAACAGGAAAATACTGACCAGCAGGCAGATCGTGATCACTGCCGGACGGTTGTTGAAGATCAGGCGCTCGAGGAACGTCGCCTTGTCCTGGTGATGTGTACTCAAGGAAGTCATAGCTCCGCCTTCTTATTATTAACCCGGCTCATTTGCCCGACTCGGTACCGTTTGGCGAGGTGACGCGAACGCCGCCCTGCCCGGCCAGAACCAGATTGCCATTGCCTGCCGCCGCCACTGCCGAGACCGAAATACGGTCCGGACGGTTGACCACTTTGAAGGTTTCGCCATTGTCACTGCTGCGAATCACCGAACCGCCGTTGCCGACGATCACGATCGAACCATCGTCGAGCAGCGTGCCGCCGGACAGCCCGAACTCCAGGTCGCCGCGCTCAGCCTTGAGCTCGACTTGCTCCCAGGTGCTGCCGAAATCCGTGGAGCGATAAAGGTTGCCGCGCAGACCGTAGGCCAGCAGCGTATTGGCCTGCGCCGTGCCGATCACGCCAAACAGCGAACCTTCGTACGGACCTTCGAGCTTCTCCCAGGTCTGGCCCCAATCAGCGGAGCGGAACATGCTGCCCTGCTCGCCAACGATGAACAGCCCGGCATCCTTGACCGCGGCGATCGCGTTCAGGTGGTACTGGTCTTCGTTGTCCAGGCGGTCGCTGGCGTCTTCCCAATGCTTGCCACCGTCGGTGGTTTCCATCAGCGAGCCATAAGCGCCCACGGCAAAGCCGCTGTCGACGTCCTTGAACCAGACATCAAGCAGCGGCGATTCACGATTCAGATCTTCGAATTGCTTGGTCCAGGTCGCGCCGCCGTCCTCGCTGGCGAGGATCTGCGCGTCATGGCCCACGGCCCAGCCGTGCTTGTCATCGACAAAAAACACCGACGTCAGCAGGGCCCGGGTCGGAACCTTGGCCTGGGTCCAGGTCGCGCCCTGGTCATCGGAATACAGGATGTGCCCACGATCCCCGACCGCCACCAGGCGCTTGCCGGCGTGGACGACATCGAGCATCAGGCTTTTGGCAGCCTTGGCCGATTCAATGGAATAAACAACATCGGATGCTGGCGCCGCCGCGGCCAGCACAGGTGCCGACAGCATGGCAGAGCCCAACAGCGAGAGCGCTGTAGCCAGCAACGCTAATTTGCGCAGTGCCGGCGGGCGGCAGATACCCACACCCATGACAGGCTCACTCATAGACCTTCTCCCATTATTATTGTTAGGTCGTTCAACCTTTCTGGGCGCCGCAAGGATGCGTGTCTGGACCGGCTGTTTCAGAGCATAGTCCTGAAACCCGCCATCCAGAGCCCCTTCGGAAGCTGGCTTATCCTATCGGTGTTTTTTAATGTCTGACAATCGACGCCACGTTATCTTTTGTTAACCGAGGGGGATGGGGGCTTGGTCTGAATGGTTGGGTATCAGGTGGGGTGATGGGGGGGGGGATTGCTTGACCAGTTCAAGCTCGCTCCTACAGAGCCCGCCGCCATCCATGGGCAAGAAGATCAAAAGATCGCAGCCTGCGGCAGCTCCTACATTGACCGGGTACACCGCCAATATCGTGGACGGACAAAAATCCCCGCAGGAGCTGCCGCAGGCTGCGATCTTTTGATTTTGATTTTTGACAATATCGAAAGGGCGGAAGATCAAGATCAAAAGATCGCAGCCTGCGGCAGCTCCTACAGGCCGAGCGTTAGCTCGCCTGCAGCTCTTGATCTTGATCCACCCGCCCCCTCGGAAGGCTGAGTGGAGGCGTTCATCCGGGGGGTAGGCGCGCAGCGCCGTTCGGCGCAGCCGAACACATCGAGAGGAGGTCGAGCGAAGCCGACCGGAGGCGATGCCCCCGGATGAATGCCGGAGCGAAGGAACGCCGAGCTTTAGCGAGGGGCCGTACGTAAGGGGCGAGACCTTTTGGTTCCTTTTGGGGCGTTTGCCAAAAGGGACTCGCCGTAAGGGCGAAACCATAAGCCGCCGTTACCAAAAAAACGGATATGTACTCAATCAACCAAGAACCTGGTCGGCCCGAAGGCCGCCAAGGTCAACAACTGACTCAAGCCAAACTCTTGCTGACCACCTCAAACACATCACTGGACAACTGCCCCGAAGCCCGAATCCGCTCCAGCTCGCCCTTCATCAAAGCCTGCCGAGCGCTGTCGTACTTGCGCCAGCGCGTCAAAGGCGCCAACTGCCGAGAAGCAATCTGCGGATTGAACCCGTTCAGCTCGATCACCAGATCCGCCAGGAAGCGATACCCGGAACCATCCGCCGCATGGAAGTTGATCAGGTTCTGCCCGGCAAACGCACCGACCAGTGCCCGCACCTTGTTCGGGTTCTTGATGTTGAACGCAGGATGCTGCATCAACTGACGAACCCGCTCCAGACCACCCGGCAACACGCTGCCGGCCTGGACACTGAACCACTGGTCCATGACCAGCGGGTTGTCCTTGAAGTGTTCGGCGAAACTGGCCAGGGCCTTGGCCTTCTCGGCCTCGAACGGCGAGTTGACCAATACGGCGAGGGCAGTCAGGCGCTCGGTCATGTTGTCGCACGCCTCGAACTGCTCCAGCGTCGCCGCCAGAACCTCCGGCTTGCCGCTGAGCATCAGGTACGACAGCGCGATGTTCTGCAAGGCACGGCGGGCAAAATGTTCCGCCTCGGCCACGTACGGTGTTTGCTTCGAAAGTTCGCGGTTGGCCTGGTAACGCAGCCACAAGCCTTCGAACAACGCGTCAGCCAGTTGCTTGCGGGCAAATTCACGGGCGCTGTGAATCGCTTCGACATCCGCCACTTCGCTGATTTCGGTCAGGTACGCTTCGCTTGGCAGCGAGAGCATTTCGGCGACCATGGCCTGATCCAGCGACTCATCCGAGAGCACCGTGCGCAGCGCCGACACCAGACGCTGATCGAGCACCAGCGCTTCGCCCTTCTGCTGCTGGGCGATCAATTCCTGCAGCACCTGCACAGACAGTTGCTGGCCGGCATCCCAGCGGTTGAAGCCGTCGCTGTCGTGCTGCATCAGGAACATCAACTGGTCGCGGTTGTACGGGAAGCTCAGTTTCACCGGCGCCGAAAAGCCACGCAGCAACGACGGCAGCGGTTGTTCGGCGATATCGACGAAGGTGAAGGTCTGCTCGGCTTCGGTCACGGAAATGACCCGCGAAGTGCCTTGCGCGGCGGCCTCACCGGACAGACGCAGGGCAATCGCTACCCCTTTGGTATCCAGCAGCCCCAGCTCGACCGGAATCACGAACGGCAGTTTTTCAACCTTGTCCGGGGTTTCCGGGCAGCTCTGGCGGAAGGTCAGGCTGTAGGTTTTCGCCGCGGCATCAAAGGACTCGCTCACCGCCAGACGCGGTGTACCGGCCTGGCTGTACCAGCGCTTGAACTGGGTCAGGTCGACGCCATTGGCATCTTCCATGGCCTTGATGAAGTCATCGCAGGTCACGGCCTGGCCGTCATGGCGTTCGAAGTACAGGTCGCTGCCTTTGCGGAAGCCTTCGGCGCCGAGCAAGGTGTGGATCATGCCGACCACTTCCGAGCCCTTTTCGTACACGGTCAGGGTGTAGAAGTTGGAAATCTCGATGAAGCTGTCCGGGCGCACGGCGTGAGCCATGGGGCCGGCGTCTTCGGCGAACTGGTGGGTACGCAGGTACGCCACGTCCTGGATGCGCTTGACCGTGGCCGAGTTCATGTCCGAGGAGAAACCGGCATCGCGGAATACGGTGAAACCTTCCTTGAGCGACAGCTGGAACCAGTCGCGGCAGGTCACGCGGTTGCCCGACCAGTTGTGGAAGTATTCGTGGGCGACGATCGCCTCGACCCGCTGGTGCGCGGCGTCGGTGGCGGTTTCGGCCTTGGCCAGCACAGCGCTGGAGTTGAAGATGTTGAGGCCCTTGTTCTCCATGGCGCCCATGTTGAAGTCATTCACGGCGACGATCATGAAGATGTCCAGGTCGTACTCGCGACCGTAGACCTCTTCGTCCCAACGCATGGACTTCTTCAGGCTGTTCATGGCGTGCTGGCATTTGTCGATGTTTTCCGGCTCGACGTAAATGCGCAGCGCCACGTTGCGCTCGCTCATGGTGGTGAAGCTGTCTTCGACGCACCACAGGTCACCGGCCACCAGCGCAAACAGGTACGCCGGTTTCTTGAACGGGTCTTCCCAGGTCGCCCAGTGCCGGCCGTCTTCGCCGGGGCCGGAAGCGATCGGGTTGCCATTGGACAGCAGCACCGGATAGCTGTGCTGCTCGGCGACCACCGTGGTGGTGAAGGTGCTCATCACGTCCGGGCGGTCGAGATAATAGGTGATCTTGCGGAAGCCTTCGGCCTCGCACTGGGTGCAGAACATCGTGCCGGACTTGTACAGGCCTTCCAGCGCGGTGTTGGTTTCCGGGTGGATCCTGACACTGGTATCGACCGTGAAGGTAGCGCTGGTCGGCTGCAGGGTCAGGTGATTCTCGGTCAGTTGATACTGCGCCTCGGAAAGCTCCTGGTCGGCCAGGGTGACCGACAGCAGTTCCAGTTGCTGGCCATCCAGCACCAGCGGCGGCAGCCCCGGGCCACGCTCGGGATTGCGGCGCATCACCAGTTGCGCATGGACCAGGCTGTGGTCCTCGTACAACTCGAAGGTCAGGTGTGTTTCGTCGATCAGGTACTCGGGCGCCTGATAGTCCTTGAGGTAGATCATCTTCGGTTGTTCGGTGCGCATGCTGGAGTCCTTACTGATGCACGGCGAGCTGGTAAGCCGTGTATTTACGAATGTTGATCACGCCAGTGTCGAAGATCAGGTATTGGCCCTTGACCCCCATCAGCGTGCCTTCGGCAATCGGGTTCTTGTCCAGGTTGAAGCTGACAATCTTCGCCGGGTATTGCTCGACCGGATAGCGGATCTCCAGCGGTTCGACGCCGGTAACCGTCTGGATCGCCTGCAAGCCGAATCGTTCCTGCAACCCTTGCAAGCCTTCGGCGCAGCTGTCGAACAGTTGATCGCGAACCTCGGCCAGGTTCACCGCCGCCGCATCGCCCTTGAGTAAAGCACGCCAGTTGGTCTTGTCCGCCACCTGGCTGCGAAACAGATCCTCGACGAAGCCCGACTGCTGCCGGGTCGAGACGCGCACGATCGGCAAGGCCTGGCTAGCACCCTGGTCGAGCCAGCGGGTCGGCAGCTGGGTGGCGCGGGTAATCCCGACTTTGATCCCCGACGAGTTGGCCAGGTACACCACGTGATCGGTCATGCAGAACTTCTCGCCCCACTCCGGCTCACGGCAGGTGCCGGCGTCGAAGTGGCAGCGCTCCGGGCTCATGATGCACAGGTCACACTGGGCCAGCTTGGTCATGCACGGGTAGCAGTAACCCTGGCTGAAGCTGGTCTTGGTCTTGCGCCCGCAATGGGTGCAGTGGATCGCCCCCAGGTATTCCAGGCGCACCGTGGTGCCGATCAACGGATTGACCGGAACCTCGGTTTCGCCCAGACGGAAAGCGTATTGCACGTTCGGCCCGTCAAGGCGTGCCGACATTTTGCTGATTGCACCGCGGCCAATCTCGATCAATGGATGGCATCCGACTTGAACAGGATATTCGGCACTTCGATCGACTTCGAGGCGCATTCCTGCGGCCCCATGTAGCCGGTACGCTGGTCTTCGGGCAGGTTCTGGATTTCCCAGGCGATCATCGCCTGCAGCGACAGCTCGCGTTGTTCGGCGGTGAGTTTGCCACCGTCGGACCATTTGCCGATTTCCACCGCGAGTTTCAGGCTCTCGTAGATATCGGGGGTGATGTTCTGGATCATTTCGTTAAAAGAGGACATTGGGTCTCCGTCTCTTTATTGCATGTTCTTGAATTAGGCGGCCAGTTTACGGCGGTTATACAAACCGCCCAACAAACCGGTGAAGCATCCGATGAGTAACCCGCTGACGTGGGCCGCGTTGGCGATTTCGCCGAAGCCGATCATCGAGACCAGCCCGGACAGGCACAGCAGCAACCACACCAGCATCATCACCAGTACGCCGCGCGGCAGGCGATAAGCCGGGTTCGGCGCCAGCAGCTGGAAGATCCAGCAATGCCCGAGCAGGCCGTACAGTACGCCGGACAATCCGCCGAACAAGGTCGGGCCGCTGAAATAGTACTGGGCGTAGTTGGACACCAGGCTGAACAGCAGGGTCAGGCCGATCAGGTTGATGCTGCCCTGGCGCGACTCGATGCGCCGCCCCAGCTCCCAGTACCACATGCCGTTCATCGCCAGGTGCAGGATGCCGAAGTGGATCAGCATCGGCGTGAACAGGCGCCACCACTGCCCCGCCGCCAGGCTGTCGGCCAGCGGTGTGAAGTGGAGGTATTCGCCGACTACGCGAAATTCGAGGAAGGTCAGCCAGCGCATCGTTTCCAGGTTGTCACCGAGCAAGGTGACCGCACCGACGATGAGGCTCAGCAGCAATACCAATGCAGTGGCCCTGGCGTATTTCAGCTGTTCGACAAAGCCCGGACGCTTGATGGTCTGCGCCACCGGAATGTCCAGTTGCTGGTCGGGATCGCCCGCCGGAAACCGTTCGTACAGTGCGCGCACGTCTTCACTGATGTTGTCCGGCACCCACAGCACCTGCTCGCCCGCTTCTTCGCTGACCCGATGGGGCACTTGCATGCGTTTGAGCAAGGTGACGAACCCGCTCAAGTCCACCGCCAGGGGCAGACGCAAAACCGCTACAGCACTCATTGCAGCACCTCCGGCCGCTCGACATCGACCCAGACGAATTTATCCGGATCGAGGCGGGTTTCCTGATCCAGTCGATAGGCAACCAATTTGCCGTAGAGCACTGCGCTGTAATCCAGGCAGGCCAGGTTCGGGCGGATCGGTGCCGGCTTGCCGCTGCGCCAGTAATGGCCGACGAACAACAACGGCTCATCGATGCCATAGCGCAGCAAGCTGTTCTTTTCAGTGGACGTCAGCGGCGTCCGCGCCACGGGCTCAGGCAGCGCGTCCGGCTGGAACACGATGTCGCCGTAGGTTTTCGGATCGTCTTCCCAGAACTTGGTGCGGAAGAACGAACGCACCAGGCCGTCGCCGCTGGTCATGGTCAGGCCATGGGGCAAGCGCATGTCGGTGCCGCGCAGCAGGCGATCGAACACGGTGCAGGCAAACGAACCCGACTCCGCCGACGCCTGGAGAAAATGCTCGTCGATACAACCGTTGGGGAACAACGCCCGCAGCGGCTCGATCAGCCCGGCATCCCAACAGGCGTGGACCACGCGGAAACGCCCGGCATCGACGAACAGCGGCAGCTCATAGAACCATTGCTGGAAATCGTGCCAGTCAGCCGGATGGCCTTCGAACTGGGTCAGGGTTTCGTGCAGCAGGCGGGCATGGCGCGGCGTATGTTCGCGCACGAACTGCTTGCCGCTGCCGGGCAGCGCCGGCGTGCTCCAGCCCAGCGCATTGAACTCATGGTTGCCCATGATGCACAGCGCCTGACCGGCCTCGACCATGTCGTGGACGATGTGCAGCGCCTCGCGAATCCGCGGGCCGCGGTCAATGATATCGCCGACGAACACCGCCATGCGCGAGGCATGCCGCCAGACGCCACCCTGTTTGTGATAACCGAGTCGGTCGAGCAAGTGCTCCAGGGTCAGAGCGCAACCGTGCACGTCACCGATCAGGTCGTAGCTACGCGCGGGATCGAGCATCAGTCGCCTCCACCCCCCAGCTTGCTGCCCCAGCCGAGCTTGGTCCGGCAGACTTCGTAGTAGTTGTGGTCGAGCGGGTGAATCAGCCGCAGTTTCTGGGCTTTTTTGCTGACGGTAATGGTGTCGCCGGGCGCGCAGGTGAAGTGGTTCTGCCCGTCGCACGAGACTTGCGGGTAAATCTGCATATCCTTGGACACGACGATTTTCAGCTCACTGTTGCCATCGACCACGATCGGTCTGCCCGACAAGGTATGGGGGTACATCGGCACAATAACAATAGCGTCGAGCTTGGGGTGCATGATCGGCCCGCCGGCAGACAGCGCGTACGCGGTGGAACCGGTCGGCGTGGCGACGATCAGGCCGTCGGCCTTCTGGCTGCAGACGAACTGGCCGTCGATGTACAGCTCGAATTCGATCATTCGCGTGGATTTGCCAGGGTGCAGCACGACATCGTTCAGGGCATCGCCCTGGCCGATGGCCTCACCATGGCGGCGGACTTCGGCCTGCAGCAGGAAGCGGTTTTCCACCAGATAGTGGCCATCCAGCACTTCGGCGACCTTGGCCTCGAGCTCGTCGGGACGGATGTCGGTGAGGAACCCCAGGCTGCCCCGGTTGATGCCGAGCACCGGAATATTGTGCTTGGCCAGCGCCCGGGCAGCGCCGAGCAGGCTGCCGTCACCACCGACCACGATGACCATGTCGCAGACTTCGCCGAGCATCTTGCGCGACGAGGTTTGCAGGCCGTGCCCTGGCAGCACTTCGGCGATGGTGTCTTCGAGGATCACGTGCAGGTGACGATCGAGCAGAAACCGTTTCAGTCGGCGGACGGTATCCAGCACCTGGGAACTGCCCAGGCGACCGATGATGCCGATATTGCGAAATTGCTCCATGGGGCTCCTGCGGGGATCTGTGTGGCGGCGAAAACCACGATTATGGGCGAAAGCCGCCCGGAGACAAAATCCTTTCAGCTTCAAGGGTGTGCCCGGGTTTCGGGCTATGCTCGCAAGATGATGCTATTTCCGGATCTGCTCCACCTGCCCCATCAGTTACGCCATCCCGAAGTGCGTGACCTGGCGTGGGTCATCCTCGCCCCGCCCATGCTGGACGATACCCCGTGGCCGCAACGTCACCCGTTGGCCGGCAGCGACTGGGTGCAGGCACCGGACCGGCTGGAGCATTGGCTGCGGCAGCTGGACCGGGACAGTTATGGCTTGCTGCACTGGCTGGCCCAGGCCCGCACCCGCCGCCTGGGCCTGTACTACGAACGCCTCTGGCAATTTGCCGTGAAGCATGCGCCGGGCATTGAGCTGATTGCCGCCAACATGCCGATTCGCCGCGAAGGGCACACCCTGGGTGAGCTGGACATGCTGCTGCGTGACCGCGACGGCGTGCATCACCTGGAACTGGCGATCAAGCTCTACCTCGGCCCGCAATCCGGTGACGGGCACGACACCGCCCAGTGGCTGGGCCCGGGCTGCCACGATCGGCTCGACCGCAAACTGGCGCACCTGAGCCAGCATCAACTGCCGATTTCCGCACGCCCCGAGAGCCGTGAAGTACTGGCGGCGCTGGATATCCAGGCCTTCAGCGCCCATTTGTGGCTGGGGGGGTATTTGCTCTACCCCTGGCCCGGACAGGCCGCCCCGCCGTCGGGTGCCCATCCGCAGCATTTGCGCGGTCGCTGGCTGCATCAAAAGGATTGGCCGGCGTTGGTTGCCCAAAGCGCGCCCGGTCGCTGGCAACCCCTGCCTCGCCATGCCTGGCTGGCACCGGCGCACTATGCGGCGGAGCACACCTGGACCCCTGAACAGATGCAGGCATGGCTCAATGACCTGGACCCGCTGGCGCCGGCGCAACTGCTGGTGCGACTGACGGAAAATGCCAATGGCGACTGGGAAGAGGCCGAGCGCTTGTTTCTGGTGGCGGATCTTTGGCCGAATGTGCCGGGACAGGGTTGAGTTTTGCATTGCCTGAGCCGGCCCCTTCGTCGGATCGCCGCCCGGACCAAGCCCGCTCCCACAGGGATTCTCAGCGGATACAAAATCTCTATTCGACCGAGATCAAATGTGGGAGCGGGCTTGCTCGCGAAGAAGTCACCACGGTCTATCCGGGATGCACGAAGACTGCCCGCCTACAACCGAATCACATGCCCCTCGACAGGTGGGACCTGGCCATGGAACAAGCGGGAAATGACGCTTTGCGCGGCCTCGTAACCTCGACTTTCAATGACTTCCAGCAAGGGCTTTTCCCGAGCTGTCACCTGCCGAACAAACCGCAGCAACCCCTCGCCGATATGCTGGCTGACCCCTTCCGGCCCCCATTCGGCATTGCGCTTGCGGATCTGGATCGGTGCAAAAAAGAACACCGGTTGTGGCCCTTCGATAGCCGTCAACCGTGCCTCATCGGTACTTTGCGCAGAGCCGGCGAAGCAGCTGTAGACCAGTTGCCCGGCAAAGTGCCGATGGACCCGATCGCGTAGATCCAGGTCGCCGGAAAAATCCACGTACAACGTAGGACGGTCGCCGGCAAGGGTCGCCAACTCGGCATAGGACACCACGCGCTCGTAACACCCGAGGTTTTCGACAAACGCTTTGTTGCCGGCAGATGTCAGCGCCACACGCTCCAGTTGCGGATAGTTCTCCAGACACACGGCCGTGCCGTAGGCAGTTTTGCTGGAAGCACTGGAGAACACCAGGCGGGTCGCTTCGAAAAATCGATTGTCTTGCAGGAAATCCGCCAGCATTGACGAGGTCAGAAACAACGGCTTGAGCAGAATCTGCAGGTTTTCGGTTTCAGGCCTGTAGTACGTATCCCAACCGCAGCGCGTGTATTGGTTGTACGCCGAGGTCAGCCCCAAGCGATGCGCGGCCCCATCATAGAAGCCACGTTCGGTAACCCGTTCCGGGCGCATCCACAGGTGGCTGGCCAGCGGAAAGTAACCGTAGAAGCGCTCGCCCACCTCGATGCCGGTCACGGTCGACGCAATGACGTCCGCGAACCCCCAGGCCGGAATGTGGCCCCAGCCCTCCTCGCCGGCGGGAAAGAAACCCCAGTAGTTCATTGAATTGCCATAAGCCGCGTACGTAATGTTGTTGGTGGTCAGTGCGCAACGATCAATCTTCAGGATCACCTCGCCGGCTGCCGGAACCAGGCTACGTCGCTCCTGCGCTATGCGGCTCTGGTCCAGGGCATTTTTACGGGTAATCAGGCGTGTTACCGTGGTGAAATCCTGCATGTTCGGTCTCCTGCTGCGACACGGTGGCGGGTCACACAAGGGTAATGACTGCCGATGAAGAGTGGGTTCGGAAACACCAGGGGCGGCCCACCCACCCTCAATTCCCGCGCCAAGCCGCTGAAACGACCCAGCCAGGCTCGGGCGATCTTCACCGTCGAGGCGATTTACGAGGCTTTTGTTCGGATTTGGCAGCGCAACGGCTGGTCAAGACTGACCACCCGGGACGTGGCACTGGAAGCCGGTGTGGCGATTGGCACGCTGTATGACTATTTCCCGAGCAAAAAAGCCCTGCTGTCGGGTTACATCCGGCATCGCCTGGATGTACTGCTTGCTCAACTGGATCAAGACGTCATCCAGGCAAACGACCTCGACTGGCCGGCGCGCATCAAGCGACTGGTGCGCCTGACCTGCGACCCTGACGATCCCCGACAACCCTTGTTCAACCATGCCGTGTCGCTCATCGAGCATCAGATCGCCGAACCCAAGCATCACCGAAGGGTGTACGAGGAACTGTCGCAAAAATGGCGGGAAGCCTTCGCGGCCTGCGGCGATTTGCCGATGCAGCCGTCAGCGCCGACTATCGAAGCCTGGGTCATCATGGCCTGGGGCGGTCGTCGCTACTGCATCACGGCACAACCGGCGGCGGAACAAACCGCCGCCTGGCTGTCGGAAATGGAAGCACTGGTTTGCAGCCGATTGGCCAGCGCTTCGCAGGACTGAGCGCTGGCAAACGAACATCAGACTTTCTTGTGCTGCTCGACCCATTGCCCATAGGCATTGATGAAGCTTTGCAGGAACTGCTTGACCGACTCGGACAATTTGCCCGCCTCGTCGAACGCCGAACCGGCGTTCCCCAGATAGGCCTCCGGTTGCTGCATCAGCGGTACATTGAGAAACACCATGGATTGACGCAGGTTGTGGTTGGCACCAAAACCGCCGACGGCCCCCGGAGAAACGCTGATAATCGCGCCTGGTTTGCCGTTCCAGGCACTTTTCCCATAAGGACGCGAACCCACGTCAATTGCGTTTTTCAACGGTGCCGGCACCGAGCGGTTGTATTCCGGGGTTACGAACAGCACCGCGTCGGATGAACTCACCTGTTGTCGGAAAGTGCTGTAGGCTGCCGGCGGTGAAGCGCCATCGATGTCTTCGTTGTAGAGCGGCAGGTCGCCAATTTCGACGATGTTGAGCTTGAGATTGGCCGGTGCCAGTTCAGCCAGGGCCCGTGCGACCTTGCGGTTGATCGATTCCTTTCTCAAGCTGCCGACCACGACGGCGACCGAATAGACGTTGCTCATGGGAATGTCTCGACTGTCCGATATGAAGAGCTTGTAGTTATAGATGACGATTCAAGCAGCGGGCGACTGAAAACGCCGTCCCTGACTATTTTTTTCCCGTAGGAAAACTTACCTCACCCAGACACGGTCTACAGAGCCGCAAATTGAGTGATTTATCTCCAGAGGTTCTAAGCAGATGGCAGCAGTACTCGTCGGTCAGTTCCATGCAAGAGACGCGGAAGGCCGTATTTATTCGGTGCACGAGTTCCAGGAATCCACCCCGGCGGTAGACGGCTCAGGGCCTGTCACTACCTATAAGCTGGCCATTGGCGACCGTGTCAACAAGGTCGACGACAATGAATTCATGCTGGTGCAAACCGGCGTGACCATTACCCGCGAACCGCAAACCGTCAGCGCTTCATAACCCGTCGTTATGAGCAGAAGTCATATGCGCGGACTTGGGGTAGGATTCAGCCACTGACTCCTCCACCTGCTGAACATGGACTTCACGCATGCGCTTACGCCATATCGAAGTGATCCAGGCGCTCCTGCAGACCGGTCACCTGGGCACCGCCGCCGAATGGCTGCAGTTGCCAGTGGCCGAAGTCGAGCGCTTGCTGCGCGACGCCGAGGATCAGTTTGGGTTCATGCTGTTCGCCAGCGTTCGCGGACGATTGCAGGCCACCCGCGAAGCGCAGCAATTGCAGGTGGAAATTGCCCGGGTCTACGACGCGCTCGAACCGGTGCAGCGTCTGGCCAACAGCCTCAGGCAATACCTGGCGCCGCCGCTGCGCATCATCTGCACCCCGCCCCTGGCCAACCAATTGTTGCCTCACAGCATCGCGGCCCTGCGCCGACGCCTGCCCGACGCGCCTTGCACACTGCTGAGCCAGCCGACCCGCGACATTGTCCGAAGCCTGCTGCTGCGTGAAAGCGATCTGGGCCTGAGCCTGCACGACCCCGATCACGCCGACCTCGATTGCCAGGTGATTGCCCAGGGCAAACTTCAGTTGCTCGCCCCTCATGGCTGGCTGCAACCGAAACAGAAATACATTTCACTGCAGGACCTGGCCGGTCAATCGATGATCGGCCTGGAGGGGCACGACCCGCTGAGCCCGGCACTGGAAAACAAACTGCACGGCTTGCGCCCTGCCCCGGTGATCCAGACCCGGGTGCAGACGCACCAGATGATGCGCAGCATGGTCGAGGCCGGCGAAGGCCTGGCCATCGTCGACCCCTTCACCGCCCTCGGCGCCAAAGCCTCGGGACTGGACAGCTGCCCGCTGGCCCCCGCCATCCCGGTCAGCCTCTACGCCCTGTCCCTGAAAAACACCGAAGCGTCTCCGGCGGTTCAGGCCCTGTTGGCCATTGTCACGGAACAAGCCGCGGCGATGCTGACGAACTGAGCGGGTATTCCAGCGGGTTTTCGAATATTCGATACCAGAACAGCGCCACTTCGGCGGTGTTCGGATCGATGCCGCGATAGCGCAGGTGGTCGACCCCGCCGATCACGTAACCGCAGCGTTCATAGAGCCGGCAGGCCCCCAGGTTGTTGTTCTGGGTTTCGAGCATGATGCCCGGAAGTTTCTTCTTGCGGCTCCAGAACTGCGCCACATCCAGCAGGGCCTTGGCCACGCCGTGCCGCCGGGCCGGCGCATGCACCGCCAGTTCGTCGATATGGGCAAAGCCGTTCCAGTTGGTGCTGACCACCAGGTGCCCCACGGGCTGGTCATCCAGATAGGCCATGAAAATCGCGCTGTCGGCGGCATCGCGAAAGCTGCTGAACTCCTCCGGGTCGATGCCGTAGCACTTGCGGTAAGGCGTGATCGGCGTCACCGGCCACTGCGCGACCGGTTTGCCGATTTCGGCCGCACCATAAGCTGCGACTTCAAAACTGAAATCACTGCCCCAGATGTAGGCGGCAAAACCTTCATCGGCAACCCGTACCGACAACCCTGGATAATTCGGATTTATAACCGGCTGCATACTGGGAAAGGTCCTCACTCCTTGATGCAATCGACGGTGTAGCACCGCCCACTGCCCTGATCTTCGTGTTGCAATCCGTGCACATCAGCAACGAACCCCGGGAAACTGCTATCGAACGTGCGGGCAAACGCCAGGTAATCGATGATCGAGCGGGTCGACTCGGTAAAGCGTTCACCCGGCATGATCAACGGAATGCCGGGTGGGTACGGCACCAGCATCACCGCGGCGATCCGTCCGTCCAGCGCATCGATCGATACGGCTTCGACTTCACCGCGCACCAATTGATCATAGGCGTCCGCCGGCTTCATCGCGACTTCCGGCAGTACCGTGTACATGCGCTTGAGGTGCCTGGCGGTGGCATTGCTGCGATAACAGGCATGCAACTGATCGCATAGATCACGCAGGCCCATGCCCTGATACCGCGCGACATTCTCCTGCGCCACGCAAGGCAGGCAACTGGCCAGACTGACGTTGGCGTCATAGCTGCGCTTGAACTCCAGCAATTCGGTGAGCAGCGTGCTCCACTTGCCCTTGGTGATGCCCATGGAGAACAACACCAGGAACGAATACAGCCCGGTCTTCTCAACCACCAGGCCACGTTCCCAAAGGAACTTGCTGACCACCGCCGCCGGAATCCCGCGCTCGCTGAGGGCGCCACCGGCCGTCAGCCCCGGCATCACCAGCGTGACCTTGATCGGGTCGAGCAGCACATAATCCTCGGTCACTCCGCCAAAGCCGTGCCAGTCGGCGTCCGGCTGCAGCAACCAGTCCTCGGTGACGACCCGCTCGATGCCTTCCGCCGACGGCGGTTGCCAGATCGAAAACCACCAGTCATCAGCGGCAATATGCTGGCGCAAGTTAGCCAGCGCCCGGCGAAAACTCAGGGCTTCGTCGAACATTTCCTGCAACAGCGAACGCCCGGCCGGCCCTTCCATCATGGCCGAAGCCACATCCAGCGAAGCGATGATGCCGTACTGCGGCGAGGTCGAGATGTGCATCATGAACGCTTCGTTGAAGCGATCCCGGTCCAGTTGCCGCGCGCCGCCATCGCGCACGTGAATCATCGACGCCTGACTGAAGGCCGCCAGCAACTTGTGGGTGGAATGGGTGGTGAACACCAACGGACTGTCTTCATCACGGGACGTGCCCATGCCGTAGCGCCCGGCAAAAAACTCATGGAACGCCGCATAGGCGTACCAGGCCTCGTCGAAGTGCAATACCTCGACGCTATTGCCCAGTTGCTGCCTGATCAGTTCGGCGTTGTAGCAGAGGCCGTCATAGGTCGAATTGGTCACTACGGCCAGCTTGACGTTCGGTGCACGCCCCTTGGTCAGCGGGCTGGCGTCGATCTTGGCCTGGATCGATTCACGACTGAACTCGCTCAGGGGAATCGGGCCGATGATCCCCAGTTCATTACGCTCCGGACACAAGTACAGCGGGATCGCGCCGGTCATGATGATCGAGTGCAGCACCGACTTGTGGCAATTGCGATCCACCAGCACCAGGTCATCGCGAGCGACCACCGAGTGCCAGACAATCTTGTTGGCGGTGGATGTGCCATTGATCACGAAAAAGGTGTGATCGGCACCAAAGTTGCGGGCTGCGCGGGCCTCGGCTTCAGCCAGGGGGCCCGTGTGATCGAGCAAGGAACCGAGCTCCGGCACCGACACCGAAAGATCCGAGCGCAGGGTGTTTTCCCCGAAAAACTGGTGGAAGGCCTGCCCGACCGGGCTTTTGTGATACGCCACGCCACCACCGTGACCGGGGGTGTGCCAGGAATAGTTGGAATCCGCGGTGTGCTGCACCAGGGCCTTGAAGAACGGCGGCAATAGGCCATCGAGGTATTTGCGCGCAGCACGGGCTACCTGCCGGGCAAGAAAGGGTACGGTGTCTTCAAACAGGTAAAGAATGCCGCGCAACTGGTTGAGCTCGGCCATGGCATCGGCGGGCGCGTTTTCCAGGGTCACTTTTTCGCCCAGGGCGAAAATCGGCAGATCCGGCGCACGCACTCGCGCCAGACCGATCAGTTCGGCCATGTTTTGCAGCAAATGGGAATGGGTGCTGGCGTCCTCAGAGGCTATCAACATGCAGGACAGGCCATGGTAGGTCGACGCCACCAGTCGTCCTTCGGTGTAGTCCACCGCCGAAACGACGCTGAACCCTTCCTGCTCCAGCTCCCGGGCAATCCCCCGCACACGGTCGCCGGCGACGCTGTCGGCCTTGATGTCGCGATGGACAATCAGGACCGGGAATTTCAAATCTTTATACATGAGGCTCAGTGTCCTGAGGCGGCAGACCAGAGCCTGCCAATCACCTCAGGGTAGAGTGTTGCAGCGCAAGTGGCGAGCGGTGCGGTTATTCGAAGATCAAAAGATCGCAGCCTTCGGCAGCTCCTACAGGAGACGCGTTTCTCTGTAGGCGCTGCCGAAGGCTGCGATCTTTTTTCAACGTCCTTACGCCTGCTGCGCTTCAGCCTCAGCCAACTGCACCCACAACGCCGGGGCACCAGCGGATTTGCCGATGATTTCCAGGCGCGCCGCGTGGCGGGCCAGGTCGTCTTCGCTGGCGCGGATGATGCGCGTCGGCTGGCGATCCGCCGGCAAACGACGGATCTCGGTGGCCGAATTGTCCGCCCCTTCACCGGAGCCATTGCCATCGGAGGCGTTACCGGCCAGGGACAGGCTGGTCTGCCCGCCGGTCATGGTCAGGTAGACGTCGGCGAGAATCTCGGAATCGAGCAAGGCGCCGTGCAGTTCACGGCCGGAGTTGTCGACGCCATAGCGTTTGCACAAGGCGTCGAGGCTGTTGCGCTGCCCCGGGTGACGTTCCCGGGCCATCATCAGGGTGTCGAGGATCGAGCAGTGCTGCGTGATGTCCGCGCGGTCCTGCTGCCCCATCAGGGCGAATTCGTTGTTGATGAAGCCAACGTCGAACGCCGCGTTATGGATGATCAGCTGCGCGCCCTTGATGAACTCGAAGAACTCTTCGGCCACCTCGGCAAAACGCGGCTTGCCCACGAGGAATTCGTTGGTGATTCCGTGGACGCCGATGGCGCCCTCGTCACTTTCGCGATCGGGCTGCAGGTAGACGTGGAAGTGCCGGCCCGTCAGGCGTCGGCCGATCAACTCGACACAACCGATTTCGATAATCCGGTGGCCGTCGGTCACCGGCATGCCGGTGGTTTCGGTGTCGAGTACAACGGATCTGGTGGCCATCAGTGCTCAGCTCTCAATCGGTATTCGGGCAAAAGCCGCGATATTAACACGGTCCCCGTAGGAGCTGCCGCAGGCTGCGATCTTTTGCTTTTGATCTTGAAAGTAAAAGTCAAAAGATCGCAGCCTTCGGCAGCTCCTACAGAGACATCGCGATCAGTCCTGCTTGTAGCCGCGCACTTCGTCGACGCCACGGTTGGCCAATTGGTCGGCCCGTTCGTTGCCGTGATGACCAATGTGCCCGCGCACCCATTTCCAGGTGACCTTGTGGCGGTTGACCTGCTCGTCGAGCAACTTCCACAGGTCAGCGTTTTTCACCGGTTCCTTCGCCGCGGTTTTCCAGCCGCGCTTCTTCCAGTTGTCCATCCACTCGTTGATGCCTTTCATCACGTACTGGGAGTCGGTCACCAGCAGCACCTCACAGGGACGCTTGAGCTCTTCCAGGCCACGGATCGCGCCCATCAGCTCCATGCGGTTGTTGGTGGTATTGGCTTCGCCGCCCCAGAGTTCCTTTTCAACGCCCTTGCACACCAGCAGTGCACCCCAGCCGCCCGGGCCAGGATTGCCCTTGCAGGCGCCGTCGGTGAACAGTTCTACGCTATCGCTCATGCCAATCTATCCAGAAAATGCGCTGGCCCGCCGATCGCTGATCGACGACGCCCGAAGCCGGGACAGGCCCGGCCGCAAATGAAAAAGTGTGTGTTACGGTTCGATGTTGCGACGGTTGACCTTGGCCATCGGCAAGGGAATCAACTTGCCCATCGGCTCGCGCCGCTCCTGACGGACCGGGCGCAGGCCCACCACGATCTTACGCGCCACCAATAAATAGAAGCCGCCGCCCGACAGTTGCCAGTCACCGGCCTTGCGCTCCCAACCGGCCAGGCGGGTCTGCCACGCCGGTGACGCAAGCGGCGGACGATAGCACCCGAAGCGGCGTTTCTCCAGCGCGAAGCCCAGCAGGTTCAGCCAGTCCGCAACCCGTGACGGCGAAATGCAGCGCGCCTTGCGCAGCCCATCCTGGGCAAACACATGCCGCAGGCCCCAACTGCTCCAGGGATTGATGCCGATGATCAGCAAATGCCCGCCGGGCCGCACGCTGCTTGCCGCCTCGCGCAGCAAACCGTGGGGCGACAGGCAGAAATCCAGGCCATGTTGCAACACCACCACATCGGCGGCGTGCTCGCTCAGCGGCCAGGCCTGCTCCTCACAGACGATCTCGACCCCCGGCAACGGCGCGCCAAGGCGCACGTTACGCTGCACCTGCGGCGCTGACGGCGGGGTCTGGGCCGAGGGACCGTAATGCACCAGATAGCCACCAAAGAACCGCCCGAGTTCGTCTTCGAGCATGCGCCGCTCTTCGTCCAGCAGGAATTGCCCGATCGGACCTTCCAGCCACTCGCGGGCCGCGCTGATCAACGCCAGCCAGTCAGGATCAGCCTGTGCGAACGCTTTATCAGTCATTGCATTCTCCAACGCGCCAGGAAGTTCTAAGATGCGCCATTGTTTTCCGCTTGGCGAATCCGACGATGATACAGATCACAGCCCTGCCCGCCTTCACCGACAACTACATCTGGTTGTTACAAGACCACGGCAGCAAACGCTGCGCGGTGGTCGACCCGGGTGATGCCGCCCCGGTACACGCCTGGCTCACGGCCAATCCGGGTTGGGTCCTGAGTGATATTCTGATCACTCACCACCATCATGACCACGTCGGCGGGGTCGAACAGCTGAAAAAAGCGACGGACGCGAAAGTCTATGGTCCGGCCAGTGAAACGATCCCGGCACGGGAGGTTGCGCTCAAGGACAACGACCGCATCAGCGTGCTCGGGCTGGACTTCGATATCCTCGCGGTCCCCGGCCACACCCTTGGGCATATCGCCTATTACCATCACGGCTTGCTGTTCTGCGGCGACACCCTGTTTGCCGCCGGCTGCGGGCGGTTGTTCGAAGGCACACCACAGCAAATGTACAGCTCGCTGACACGTCTTGCGGGGTTGCCGGAAGACACGCTGGTCTACTGCACCCACGAATACACCCTGAGCAATCTGAAGTTTGCCGCCGCTGTCGAGCCGAACAACCCGGATACGGCCGAACGCCTGGCCAAAGTCACCCGCCAACGGGAATCCGGGATCATGACGCTGCCGTCGACACTGGCGCTGGAAAAGCTCACAAACCCGTTTTTGCGTTCTGCTGAAACATCCGTTAAAGAAAAAGCGGACGAACGGACCGGCACCGATAACTCGGCGCCCGATATGGTTTTTGCTGCGCTGCGAGCGTGGAAAGACACGTTCTAAAGGGGCTCCACAAGGCTGCAACAATTCTGAAAGGTTGACCGCGCAGGGTGCGCTTTCTAGAATCGCCCGACATTTTTGCCCGGAACTTACTTCCAGCCAATGTCGTCACCTATTCGCAAAGCCATCAGTTCAGACGCATTGACCCGCTTGGCTCAAGCCATTGCGGTGGCTGTGTCCGCCACCCTGGCGGGCTGTTCCAGCCATGCGCCGCAGACCGATGCGGCGCACACGCCGAACATCGCCGCGCGCGCCAAGCAGAAGCCGATCTGGCTCAGCGAAAAGCCCAGCCCGCAAATTCCACAGGACGTCTGGGAGCGTATGCGCCAGGGCTTCCAGTTGCAGGACGGGCTGGGTGTCAACCCGCGCATCGAGCAGCAGCGCCTGTGGTTCGCCAGCAATCCGTCTTTCCTCGAAAACGCCGGCGAACGTGGCAGCCTCTACATTCACTACATCGTCGAGCGCCTTGAAGAGCGCAACATGCCGCTGGAACTGGCCCTGCTGCCAGTGATTGAAAGTGCCTACAACCCGATGGCCTACTCCCGGGCCGACGCGGTGGGTCTTTGGCAATTCATCCCGTCCACCGGGCGTTACTTCAACCTGCGCCAGACCCGTTTCTATGATGGCCGTCGCGACATCACCGCGTCGACCACCGCCGCGCTGGATTACCTGACCCGCCTGCACGACATGTTCAACGGCGACTGGATGCTGGCCCTGGCGGCCTACAACGCCGGCGAAGGCACCGTCAGCCGGGCCATCGAGCGCAACGAGCGTCTCGGCCTGCCGACCGACTACTGGAACCTGCCGCTGCCCTCCGAAACCCAGGCATACGTGCCGAAGTTGCTGGCACTGTCGCAAGTGGTGATGGCGCCTGAAGCCTACGGCGTAAACCTCAACCCGATCGCCAACCAGCCCTATTTCCAGGTCGTCGAAATCAACCAGCGCATGGACCTGTCCAAGGTCGCTGAAGTGGCCAACATCGACGAAGACGAACTGTTCCAGCTCAACCCGGCCTTCAAGCAGCGCACCACCATCGACGGCCCACAGCACCTGCTGGTGCCGACCTCCAAGGCGCAACTGCTGACCAGCAGCCTGCAGACCATGCGCCCTGAAGAGTTGATCAGCAAGAAATCGCTCAAGCCGGTCTTCGAAGGCGCCGACGACACCCAGGTCGCCAGCGCCAGGCGCTCCTACCGGGTCAAACGGGGTGACAACCTCGGCTCCATCGCCAAGGCCAACAACGTTGACGTGAAGGACCTGCAACGCTGGAACAAACTGACCGGCAAGAATCTCAAGCCCGGCCAGACCCTGGTCATGCAGGACAACAGCAAACGCAGCTCCGGGCGCGTCAACACCGTGATTGCCGCCAACTCCAAAAAACAGCAGACCAAGTACAAGGTCCAGCGAGGCGATTCGCTGGCCATCGTGGCCAAGCGCTTCAACGTCGAGATGCAGCACCTCAAGCGCTGGAATCCTCGTGTCGGCCAGGCGCTGAAGCCCGGCCAGATGTTGACGGTGGCCAATCCGCATTAAAAATAGCCCCTGATTTCAGGGGCTTTTTTATACCTGTAGGAGCTGGCTTGCCAGCGAAGACATCGGCACAGTCAACATCGATTTCGCCCGTCACGCCGCCTTCGCTGGCAAGCCAGCTCCCACAGGATTGCGTCCAGCCGAATTTACCCATTAACCCCCGTCTTTTTCCTGTCCATACAAGCTGTTACTGTACGGTCCACAAAGCCCAAGCCGCCTGGATCGGATCTCCTATTTGAAGCGTCCCCTGCCCCTGCTCCTGCTCCTGATCAGCCTGGCCTTGAGCTCCACCGCAAGCGCGACGATCAGCGAAAGCCATGGTTATGCGCAGTTCGGCACGCTCAAGTACCCGGCCCGATTTACCCACTTCGACTGGGTCAACCCGCAAGCGCCCAAGGGCGGTACGTTGCGGGTGATGGCGTTTGGCACCTTCGATACGCTCAACCCGTACACCTTCAAGGGCACCAGCCCGGTCACCACGCCGAACTTCCTGCAATACGGCATCAACGAACTCAACGAACCGCTGATGGTCGGCACCGGGCAGTACGCGCCTTCGGGTGACGAGCCCGCGTCCAGCTATGGCCTGATCGCCCAGTCGGTGGAGTACAGCGAGGACCGCAGTTGGGTGGTGTTCAACCTGCGTCCTGAAGCACGCTTCCATGACGGAACGCCGATTACCGCCTTCGACGTTGCGTTCTCCTACCGCACGCTGCTCAAGGACGGGCATCCGCTATACCGCACCAACCTTCAGGAGGTACTGCGGGTCGACATCCTCAACCCGCAGCGCATCCGTTTCGTGTTCAAGCGCGCCGGCAATCCGCTGCTGATCCTGCGCCTGGGCGAAATGCCGGTGTTGCCACAGCACTACTGGAAAGGCCGTGACTTCAAGGCCACCACCTTCGAACCGCCGCTGGGCAGTGGGCCGTATCGCATCACGTCGGTCACGCCAGGACGCCAGATCGTCTTCGAACGGGTCAAGGATTACTGGGGCAAGGACCTGTCGGTCAATCGCGGCAAGTACAACGTCGACCGCATGGAAGTCGAGTTCTACCGCGACAGCGACGTCGCGTTCGAGGCGTTCAAGGCCGGTGAATTCGACATCTATATCGAGCATCAGGCGAAGAACTGGGACACCGGCTACAACTTTCCCGCCCTGCGCCGCGGTGACGTGATCAAGGCACAGATCCCCCACCAGATCCCGACCCAGACCCAGGGCCTGTTCATGAACGGCCGCCGACCGACTTTCTCGGACGCCAGAGTCCGTGAAGCGCTGGGGTTGATGTTCAACTTTGAATGGACCAACCGCGCGCTGTTCAGCGGTGCCTACAAACGCGCCATGAGCTACTACCCCAACAGCGAGTTCTCGGCCAGCGGCTTACCGGTCGGGCATGAATGGCTGTTGCTCAAGCCCTACCGTGAACAGCTGCCGGCCAGGCTCTTTACCGAGCCGTTCAGCCTGCCGCAGACCGATGGCCGCGGCATCCCCCGGGAGACCTTGCGCAAAGCCCTCGGCCTGCTCGCCGAAGCCGGCTGGAAGCTCAATGGCCAGCACCTGCAAAACGCCACAGGCCAACCCTTGCGCCTGGAGCTGTTGCTGGTCAACCCGAACCTGGAACGCATCCTCCAGCCCTACGTCGAGAACCTCGCCAGCATCGGCATCGATGCGCAGTTGCGCACGGTCGATCGCGCGCAATACAAGCAGCGCCTCGACCAGTTCGATTTCGACATGATCCTGATGACCCTCAACCAGACCCTCAGCCCGGGCCTGGAACAATGGCAGTACTTTCACTCCAGCCAGGCCGGGGTCAAGGGCAGCAAGAACTACGCCGGCATTGCCAACCCGGTGGTCGACCATCTGCTCGAACAGTTGCTGGCCGCCCAGACCCGTGACCAGCAAGTCGCCGCCGGCAAGGCCCTTGACCGTGTGCTGCTGTGGCAGCACTACATCGTTCCCAACTGGTACCTCAATTATCACCGTCTGGCGTACCGCAACCGGCTCGCCTTTGTCACCACGCCGCCTTACACCCTGGGCCTGAATGCGTGGTGGCTGAAATCTTCGGAGAAAGATCAATGAACCCCATCCGCACCCTGCTCCTGCAGGCCGGCGGCCTGTTGTTCGCCGGGCTGGCCTGCGCCGCCCCGCAACACGCCGTGACCCTGTACAACGAGCCGCCGAAATACCCGGCCGACTTCAAGCACTTCGACTACGTCAATCCCGACGCACCCAAGGGCGGGATCTTCCGCCAGGCCGGGTTCGGGGGCTTCGACAGCCTCAACCCGTTCATCAGCAAAGGCGTGCCGGCGGATGATATCGGCATCATCTACGACACCCTGGCCAAGCAGGGCCTGGACGAGCCGTTCACCGAGTACGGCCTGATCGCCCGGCTGATCGAGAAAGCCCCGGACAACGGCTGGGTGCGCTTCTACCTGCGCCCCGAAGCACGCTTCCATGACGGTCATCCGGTACGCGCCGAGGACGTGGTGTTCAGCTTCCAGATGCTGACCAAGGACGGCGCGCCGATGTACCGCGGCTACTACAACGACGTGGCCGAAGTAATCGCTGAAGACCCGCTGACCGTGCTGTTCAAGTTCAAGCACACCAACAACCGCGAGCTGCCGCTGATCCTCGGCCAGTTGCCGGTGCTGCCCAAGCATTGGTGGGCCGACCGCGACTTCAACAAGGGCAACCTGGAGATCCCGTTGGGCAGCGGCCCGTACAAGGTTGGCGAAGTGAAGGCCGGGCGCTCGGTGCGCTACGAGCGGGTCAAGGACTACTGGGGCAAGGACCTGCCGGTCAATCGCGGTTTCTATAACTTCGACGTGATGACCACCGATTACTACCGCGACAACACCGTGGCCCTGGAAGCGCTCAAGGCCGGGCAGTTCGATTACTGGCTGGAAATGACCGCGAAGAACTGGGCCAACGCCTACAACATCCCGGCGGTCACCGAAGGCCGACTGGTCAAGGAGCAGATTCCCAACGGCAACCCGACCGGCATGCAAGGCTTCGTGTTCAATCTGCGCCGCCCGGTATTCCAGGATGTGCGTGTGCGCCAGGCCCTGTCGCTGTTGCTGGATTTCGAATGGACCAACAAGCAACTGTTCAACGGGGCCTATGTGCGTACCCGCAGTTACTTCGAGAACTCGGAAATGGCCGCCACCGGCCTGCCTGACGCCGAGCAGGTGGCGCTCCTCGAGCCGTTCCGCGCCAAGCTGCCACCGCAGGTGTTCAGCGAAGCCTTCCAGAACCCGACCACCGACGGCAGCGGCATGATCCGCGCCCAGCAACGGCAAGCCTATCAACTGCTGCAGGAAGCGGGCTGGCGCATCGTCGATGACAAAATGGTCGACGCCACCGGCAAGCCGGTGGTCATCGAATTCCTGTTGGCCCAGACCGAATTCGAACGGGTGCTGCTGCCGTTCAAGCGCAACCTCAGCGACCTGGGTATCGATCTGGTGATCCGCCGGGTCGACGTCTCGCAGTACATCAACCGCGTGCGCTCCCGGGACTTCGACATGATCGTCGGCAGCTTCCCGCAGTCCAACTCACCGGGTAACGAACAACGGGAGTTCTGGATGTCGGCCGCCGCCGACAAACCCGGCAGCCGCAATTCCATGGGGCTCAAGGATCCGGTGGTCGATCAATTGGTCGAGCGCCTGATCAACGCCGATTCGCGCAAAAGCCTGGTGGCCCATGCCCGCGCGCTGGACCGCGTTCTTCAATGGGGCTATTACGTAATACCCAACTGGCACATCAAGACCTGGCGCGTGGCGTACTGGAACCACATCGGCCACCCGAAGGTCTCGCCCAAGTACGACATCGGCACGGCCACCTGGTGGGTCAAGCCCGACATCAAGCCGGCGATAGAAGTCGAAACCATACTGCAGGCCGATCCTGCGGGCACGGAGTAATCAGATGCTGGCGTACATTTTTCGTCGACTGTTGCTGATCATTCCGACCCTGTTCGGCATCTTGCTGATCAATTTCGTGATCATCCAGGCCGCACCGGGCGGGCCGGTGGAGCAGATGATTGCCAAGCTCGAAGGCTTCGAAGGCGCCACCAGCCGCATCGCCGGGGGCGGTGCCGAAGTCTCGGTGGCAGGCTCGGCCTATCGCGGTGCCCAGGGCCTGGACCCGGCGCTGATCAAGGAAATCGAGCACATGTACGGCTTTGACAAATCGGCGCCGGAACGCTTGTGGATCATGGTCAAGAACTATGCGTCGCTGGATTTCGGCGACAGCTTCTTTCGCGACGCCAAGGTCATCGACCTGATCAAGGAAAAGATGCCGGTCTCGATCTCCCTCGGGCTGTGGAGCACCCTGATCATGTACCTGGTGTCGATCCCTCTGGGGATCGCCAAGGCCACGCGACACGGCAGCCATTTCGACGTCTGGACCAGTTCGGCGATCATCGTCGGCTACGCGATCCCGGCGTTCCTGTTCGCCATCCTGTTGATCGTGGTGTTCGCCGGCGGCAGTTATCTGGACTGGTTCCCGTTGCGCGGGCTGACTTCGAACAACTTCGATGAACTGAGCATGGGCGGCAAGATCCTCGACTACTTCTGGCACCTGGCGCTGCCGGTGACCGCGCTGGTGATCGGCAACTTCGCGACCATGACCCTGCTGACCAAAAACAGCTTCCTCGACGAGATCAACAAGCAGTACGTGATCACCGCCAGGGCCAAGGGCCTGACCAACCACCGCGTGCTGTACGGCCATGTGTTCCGCAACGCCATGCTGCTGGTGATCGCCGGTTTCCCTTCAGCCTTCATCGGTATCTTCTTCACCGGCTCGCTGCTGGTGGAGGTGATCTTCTCCCTCGACGGCCTGGGCCTGATGAGTTTCGAAGCGGCGATCAACCGCGATTACCCGGTGGTGTTCGGCACGCTGTTCATCTTCACGTTGCTGGGGCTGGTGGTGAAACTGATCGGCGACCTCACCTACACCTTTGTCGATCCGCGCATCGACTTCGAAAGCCGGGAGCATTGAGATGAACCTGTCCCCTCTCAACCGCCGGCGCTTCGAACTGTTCAAGGCCAACAAGCGTGGCTGGTGGTCGCTGTGGTTGTTCCTGATCCTGTTCGGCGCCAGCCTGGGCGCCGAGCTGATCGCCAACGACAAGCCACTGGCGGTGCATTACGACGACAACTGGTACTTCCCGGCGCTCAAGCGCTACCCGGAAACCACCTTCGGCGGCGAGTTCCCGCTGGAAGCCAACTACAAGAGCCCGTACATCCGCGAACTGCTCAAGGCCAGGGACGCCTGGGTGCTGTGGGCGCCGATTCCCTACAGCTACCAGAGCATCAACTACGACCTGAAAGTCCCGGCCCCGGCCCCACCCTCGACGGACAACCTGCTGGGCACCGACGACCAGGGCCGCGACGTGCTGGCCCGGGTGATCTACGGTTTCCGCATTTCGGTGTTGTTCGCCCTGACCCTGACCGTGCTCAGCTCGATCATCGGCGTGATCGCCGGGGCCTTGCAGGGTTTCTACGGCGGCTGGGTGGACCTGGCCGGACAGCGCTTCCTGGAGATCTGGTCCGGGCTGCCGGTGCTGTACCTGCTGATCATCCTCGCCAGCTTCGTGCAACCCAACTTCTGGTGGCTGCTGGGGATCATGCTGCTCTTCTCATGGATGGCCCTGGTGGACGTGGTACGCGCCGAGTTCCTGCGCGGGCGCAACCTGGAATACGTGCGCGCCGCCCGCGCCCTGGGCATGCAGAACGGCGCGATCATGTTCCGCCATATCCTGCCCAACGCGATGGTCTCGACCATGACCTTCATGCCGTTCATCCTCACCGGCGCCATCGGCACACTGACAGCCCTGGACTTCCTCGGTTTCGGTCTGCCGGCGGGCAGTCCGTCGCTGGGTGAACTGGTGGCCCAGGGCAAATCCAACCTGCAGGCGCCGTGGCTGGGCATCAGCGCCTTTGCGGTGCTGGCCCTGATGTTGAGCCTGCTGGTGTTCATCGGCGAATCCGCTCGCGATGCCTTCGACCCGAGGAAGTGAAATGAATCAG
The DNA here is from genome assembly GCF_003097365.1 of Pseudomonas sp. B1(2018). Lineage (NCBI taxonomy): Bacteria > Pseudomonadati > Pseudomonadota > Gammaproteobacteria > Pseudomonadales > Pseudomonadaceae > Pseudomonas > Pseudomonas sp. B1(2018). The sequence continues at coordinate 46,077 of NZ_PYUK01000001.1, read as the reverse complement.
GACAATCTGATCGAAGTGCGCAACCTGTCCGTCGAATTTGTCGTCGGCAATCGTTGTCAGCGGGCCGTCGAAGGCGTCAGCTTCGACATCAAGCGGGGCGAAACCCTGGCGCTGGTCGGCGAGAGCGGTTCCGGCAAATCGGTGACCGCACATTCGATCCTGCGCCTGCTGCCCTACCCGCTCGCGCGCCATCCCTCCGGTACCATCGAGTATTCCGGGCAGAACCTGCTGGACCTGAAGGAAAAAACCATCCGCCACATTCGTGGCAACCGGATTGCGATGATCTTCCAGGAGCCGATGACCTCGCTCAATCCGCTGCACTCGATCGAAAAGCAGATCAACGAGGTGCTGGGCATCCACAAGGGCTTGAGCGGCAAGGTGGCGACCAAACGCACCCTGGAACTGCTGGAGATGGTCGGCATCCCCGAGCCGCACAAGCGCCTCAAGGCCCTGCCCCACGAATTGTCCGGCGGCCAGCGCCAGCGGGTAATGATCGCCATGGCCCTGGCCAACGAACCGGAACTGCTGATCGCCGACGAGCCGACCACCGCGCTGGACGTGACCGTTCAGCTGAAAATCCTCGAATTGCTCAAGCAATTGCAGGCCCGACTGGGCATGGCACTGCTGCTGATCAGCCATGATTTGAACCTTGTGCGAAGAATTGCGCATCGCGTATGTGTCATGCAGCAAGGTTGCATCGTCGAACAGGCATCGTGCGAAGAATTGTTCCGCGCGCCGCAGCATCCGTACACTCGGGAACTGCTGGCAGCGGAGCCCGGCGGCAAGCCTGCAAGCAACGTGATCGGCCCGCCCTTGCTGGCGGTCGAGGACCTGAAAGTCTGGTTTCCGATCAAGAAAGGCTTGCTCAAGCGCACGGTGGATTACGTCAAGGCGGTCGACGGCATCAATTTCAGCCTGCCCCAGGGCCAGACCCTGGGGATAGTGGGTGAAAGCGGTTCCGGCAAATCGACCCTGGGCCTGGCGATTTTGCGGCTGATCGCCAGCAAAGGCGCCATTCGCTTTGAAGGCCAGGCGCTGGACAGCCTGACGCAGCAACAGGTCCGGCCGCTGCGGCGGGAGATGCAAGTGGTGTTTCAGGACCCGTACGGCAGCCTGAGCCCACGGATGTGCGTCAACGACATCGTTGGCGAAGGCCTGCGGATCCACAAGATGGGCACCGAGGCGCAACAGGAACAAGCGATCATTGCAGCACTCAAGGAGGTAGGCCTGGATCCGGACACCCGGCACCGCTACCCCCACGAATTTTCCGGCGGGCAACGGCAGAGAATCGCCATTGCCCGGGCATTGGTGTTAAAACCGGCGTTGATTTTGCTGGACGAGCCGACTTCGGCCCTCGACCGCACGGTACAGCGCCAGGTAGTGGAGCTTTTGCGTTCGCTGCAAACCAAGTACAACCTGACGTATCTGTTTATCAGCCATGACCTGGCTGTGGTGAAAGCGCTGAGCCACCAGTTGATGGTGGTCAAGCATGGCCAAGTGGTCGAACAGGGAGACGCGCAAAGCATTTTTGCCGCCCCCCAACATCCGTATACACAGCAGTTGCTGGAAGCCGCTTTTTTGGCTCCGGCCACTGCGCAATAACCTGAAAGAGGAGCAACACATGGGTTTTCTCGCCGGTAAGCGCGTACTGATCGTCGGTGTCGCCAGCAAGCTGTCCATCGCATCCGGCATTGCTGCCGCCATGCATCGCGAGGGCGCTGAGCTTGCCTTCACTTATCAGAACGACAAACTCAAGGGTCGTGTCGAAGAGTTCGCACAAAGCTGGGGCTCCAACCCTGAGCTGTGCTTCCCGTGCGACGTGGCCAGCGATGAAGAAATCGCCAAGGTCTTCGTTGAGCTGGGCAAGAAGTGGGACGGCCTGGACTGCATCGTGCACTCCGTCGGCTTCGCCCCGGGCGACCAACTGGACGGCGACTTCACCGAAGCCACCACCCGTGAAGGTTTCCGCATCGCTCACGACATCAGCGCCTACAGCTTCGTGGCCCTGGCCAAGGCCGGCCGCGAAATGATGAAAGGCCGCAACGGCAGCCTGCTGACTCTGTCGTACCTGGGCGCCGAGCGCACCATGCCGAACTACAACGTAATGGGCATGGCCAAGGCTTCCCTGGAAGCCGGCGTACGTTACCTGGCCGGTTCCCTGGGCCCGGACGGTACCCGCGTCAACTGCGTATCGGCAGGCCCGATCCGCACCCTCGCCGCTTCCGGCATCAAGAACTTCCGCAAGATGCTGGCTGCCAACGAAGCGCAAACCCCGCTGCGCCGCAACGTCACCATCGAAGAAGTCGGCAACGCCGGCGCCTTCCTGTGCTCGGACCTGGCGTCCGGCATCAGCGGTGAAATCATGTACGTGGACGGTGGCTTCAACACCACGGCCATGGGCAGCCTCGAAGAGTAATCTTCGGTCAGCATAAAAAACCCGCCTCTTTTTGGCGGGTTTTTTATGCCCGTAATTTCAGGCCTGATGCAATCCCCTGTGGGAGTGAGCTTGCTCGCGATAGCGATCTGTCAGTCGACATCAATGGTGAATGTCATTCCGCCATCGCGAGCAAGCTCGCTCCCACAGGGGGTTATGTTCAGTCAGCTACCGGCGTCAGGCATTGGGCAAACAACCGCTGAATCGCCTGATTACGCTGGCTGTAGCGCTGCAACAAGACAATTTCTCGATAGAAGGTCAGCTCGCCTAAGCGGATCACCCTGACCTTCGCCCCATGCTCCAGCCAAAGCCCCGCCTGCGGCAACAACGAAATCCCCAACCCACACTCGACCATTTTGACAATGGCCTCCAACTCATCCAGCTCCAGTGCCCCGTGCACTTCGATCTGCTGTTCGCGCAAAAAACGCGTCACCAGTCGCCCGCCAAACGAATTGCGGTCGTAACGCACATGCGGGTGCTCGGCGAGCAGCTGCAACGGATCATCGCCGTCCAGGTCCGCCGGTACGATCAGCACGAATGGTTCCCGGCGAATCACCTGCGCGGACAACTCCTTGGGCAACTCGAATGGCGGCTTGATCAGGATCGCCAGGTCCACTTCTCCGGTGTCCACCTGACTCAGCAGGTTCAGTGACACACCCGGCACCAGCTTGGGCTCCAGCAAGGGCGCCTGCTGGCGCAATCGCAGCAGCGCCTGAGGCAGCAGCCCGGTCTGGGCGGTCGCCACCGCGCCGATTTTCAACTCGCCACGGTACTCGCTGACATCGTCACTGACCGCCATGCGACTGAAGGTTTCGAGCATTTCCCTGGCCATCGGCAACGCACGCTGCCCCGCCGCATTGAGCAGCGCCTGGCGGCCGGTGCGGTCGAACAGACGGATGCCCAGGGCTTGTTCCAGGTTGCGAATCTGCGCGCTCACGGCCGACTGCGTCAGGCCGATGTGCATGCCGGCCGCGGCGAAGGTGCCGTGACGCGCCACAGCGACAAAGGTTTTCAGTTCTCGCAGCATGGCGGCCTCGATTGATCGAAATAATTTGAGCTCGACGCAAAAATTATCGTCTTTCAATCAAAAAGCACAGGACTAAACTCAACACACGCCCATCCCACCACCGAGGTTCGCCCGATGCAACTCTCCCCTTTTCACCTGGCCATTCCGGTCTACGACTTGCCCGCCGCCCGGCACTTTTATGGCGCGGTGTTTGGCCTGGAAGAAGGTCGATCGAGCGACCATTGGGTCGATTTCAACTTTTTCGGCCATCAATTGGTGATTCACCTGGCGCCGAAAAACCCTTCGCAAGAAGCAGCCCACACCAATGCCGTCGATGGCCACGATGTGCCAGTGCCGCATTTTGGCGTGGTACTCGGGATGGCAGAGTGGGAAGCGCTGGCCGAGCGGCTGAAGTCACTGGGAACTCGCTTCGTGATTGAGCCGGGGATTCGTTTTCAGGGGCTGGTGGGCGAACAGGCGACGATGTTTCTGTTTGATCCTTGCGGGAATGCGCTGGAATTCAAGGCGTTCAAGGATATTGGGCAGTTGTTTGCCAAGTGAGGATATGCGGTGCCTGTCAGGCCGCATTCGCGGGTAAGCCAGTTTCAGCGTTTGATTTTTGACAATGTCGAAAGGGCGGAAGATCAAGATCAAAAGATCGCAGCCTTCGGCAGCTCCTACAGGGGCGTGTGTTTAGCCGAACGGCGTACACAAACGCTCTTCACCATTCAACAGGCCGAGCGTTAGCTCGCCTGCAGCTCTTGATCTTGATCCACCCGCCCCCTCGGCAGGCTGAGCGCAGGTGTTCATCCGGGGATGGGCGCGCAGCGCCGTTCGACGCAGTCGAACTCATTGCATGTAGGTCGAAGCGAAGCCGACCGGAGGGCAATGCCCCCGGATGGACACCGGAGCGAAGGAACCCCGAGCCTAGGCGAGGGGCCGTACGTAAGGGGCGAGCGTTTTTTGCTTACTTTTTTAGGCGCTTGTAAAAAAGTGAGTCGCCGTAAGGGCGAAACCATAAGCCGCCGTTACCGAAGAAACGGATATGTACACAGTCAACCCGCCAACACAGCACAGCCCTAACGACTCATCACACTTTCAGCTTCCCCCAGCAACTCCTCGATCGAGCCATGCACAACCGGGTCATATTCGACCTGCACAACGCTGAAGTGAATGTCATAACTGCGATGCGCCGCAGCGTTGCGCTCGTCGAGTATCTCATTGAGTCGCGCCTTGATCGCCGCAATCTCAACGCTGCCCGATCCGGTCAGCAGCGCCACGAAGCGGTCGCCTTCGAGCCGGCCAACCACATCGTTTTCTCGAAACCCGATGCGCAGGACATCGGCGAAGGTCTTGAGCGCATCGTCACCTTTGGCCCGGCCATACAGATAGCTGATGCGCTTGAACTCATCGAGGGAGAAGTACAGCAGCGTCGCCGGCGTCTCCAGCGCCCGGCAAGCCTCCAGTCCGAGTCGGGCCAGCGCGGTGAAGCCATGGCGATTGGACAGCAGCGTCAGCTCATCCATGCTTGCCATTTGCACGCCCGCCAGCTCTCGCTCGGCCTGGCGCGACATTTCACGCAGCCGCTCCCGTTCTTGCTGTGGCGTGAGCAACGGGCTCGCGGCTCGACCCGATTTGCCCGTTTTGCCTGAGATCAACATCGTTCACTCCCATTGCAGGTATGCACTTTAGAGTCGCCCATACCCGCATTGACTCCCCGCAAGCGTGCCGTTGGTCAGCTCCCCGTCACCGGGCACGGCCCTCCTGCATCGGCCCAGCGTTTGAATTGGCTGACGAAGATGTCGTGCGGCACCGGCACCGGCGCGCGATTGCCGCCCGGGTTCCAGCCCCACAGCACCAGCTTGTCGTCGCTGACGTGCTTGATCAGCGCGGCGAAATCCCGGTCGCCGTTGCTGGCGCGATCCTTGATCATCGCGCACAGCCGGTCGGCCGGCAGGCCGATCCAGGCCATCCGCTGCGCTGCCGGCGGCAGGCTCCAGTGTGGCGCCCCGGGCGGCGCATGAGGACCATAACTGGCCGGTGGATTGCTTTGCCCATGGCAGGTTGCACAGGGCAACCCGGCCGCGCCCTTGCCGTCCATGCCACGCACGACATTCATCGCATGGGGCACGCCGGCATCGAATTGCAGCGGCGAATCCCCGGGAATGTGGCAGTTCTGGCAACGCGGGCTCTGGAAGACCTTCTGCACGGTGTCGAACGCCTGCAAGGCCTCGCGGTCATCGGCGAACACGTGCGATGCATAGGCGATGAGACAGACCAGGATCACCGTCCCGAGCAACCAGTGATGACGTTTCATCTCACACCCCCGACAGCTGCAAGGGCAGCTCGCGCAGGCGCTGCCCGGTCAGGGCAAACACCGCGTTGGCCACCGCCGGCGCCGTGGGTGGCACACCGGTTTCGCCGATACCGCCGGGTTTATCGCTGCTGGGCACGATATGCACTTCGACCACCGGCATTTCGTTGAGCCGCAGCACCTGATAGTCGTGATAGTTGGACTGCACCACCTGCCCGTCCTTGAGTGTCAGCTTGCTGTGCAAGGCGAAGCTCAGGCCAAAGGTGATGCACGACTCCATCTGCGCGGCAATGCTCTGCGGGTTAACCGCAATGCCGCAATCCACCGCACACACCACCCGGTGCACGCGGATGGCGAGGTTGTCCTCGGACACCTCGGCCACTTGCGCCACATAACTGCCGAACGATTCATGCACCGCCACACCCAGGGCATGGCCGTCCGGCAGCGGCGCCTTCCAGTTGGCCTTCTCCACCGCCAGGTTCAACACACCGAGGTGGCGCGGATGATCCTTGAGCAGGGTGCGCCGGTACTCCACCGGGTCCTTGCCGGCCGCCGTCGCCAGTTCATCGATCAGCGACTCCATGACAAACGCGGTGTGGGTGTGGCCCACCGAACGCAGCCACAACACACTGATCCCGGTTTGCGGTGAGTGCAGTTCGATCTGGTGATTGGCCATTCCCTCGAAGTAAGGGCTGTCGGCCACGCCTTCGACCGAGGTCTTGTCGATCCCATCCTTGACCATGCTCGCTTCGAGCGAGGTCCCGGCCATGATCGACTGCCCGACCATCACATGCTTCCAGGCCAGCGGCAGGCCGTCAGCACCCAGCCCGATACGCGCATGGTGCAGGAACGCCGAACGGTAATAACCGCCGCGGATGTCGTCCTCCCGCGCCCATACGGTTTTCACCGGCATACCGGCGGCCTTGGCGACATGCACCGCTTCGCTGACGAAATCCGAAGTCGGATTGGCCCGGCGCCCGAAGCCGCCACCGAGAAACTCGGTATGGATCTCGACTTGCTCGGGCTTGAGCCCGGTGATTTGCCCGGCGACCATCTGGTCCAGGGTCTGGAACTGGGTGCCGGTCCAGATTTCGCACTTGTCCTTGCTGATGCTCACGGTGCAGTTGAGCGGTTCCATCGGCGCGTGGGCCAGATAAGGCACGCTGTATTCGGCGTCGATGGTCTTGGCCGCTTTCGCCAGCGCAGCCGGGGTATCGCCCGCCTGACCGGCGTTCAGGCCAGGGGTGGCGGCGAGTTTGCGAAAGCTTTCCAGCAGCGCCCGGCTATTGAGCCCCGCGTTCGGCCCCGGGTTCCACTCGACTTTCAGCGCATCGCGCCCCAGCTTCGCCGCCCAGTAATGATCGGCAATCACCGCAATGCCCGTCGGCACTTGCACCACTTTGTGCACGCCGGGAATCGCCAGCGCCTCGGCGCCTTCAAAGGATTTGACGCTGCCGCCGAAGGTGGGCGAACGGGCGACCATCGCCGTCATCAGCCCCTCGAATTGCACGTCCATGCCGAATTTCGCCCGGCCGGTGATTTTCTCCGGTGTGTCCAGGCGTTTTGTGGGTTTACCGATCAGCCGCCAGTCTTTCGCGTCCTTGAGTTTGATCGAGGCCGGGTCCGGGGGTGGCAGCTGTCCGGCGTCATCGGCCAACTCGCCGTAGGTGGCACGATGCTCACCGGCAACCACTACGCCCGACTCTGTATGAATTTCGGAGGGAGCAACGTTGAAACGCTTGGCCGCGGCATCGATCAACATCAAGCGCGCCGCCGCGCCGGCCTGACGATAGCGATCGAATTCCATCCAGGTCGAGGTCGAGCCGCCGGTGATCTGCATCCCGCCAAACCCGGGCATGCCGTAATCGGCGGCCGATGCCGGGGAGTGCTCGACGCGGATCTTCGACCAGTCGGCGTCCAGTTCCTCGGCAATCAGCATGGTCAGGCCGGTCCAGATGCCCTGGCCCATTTCCGAATGGCCGAGCAACACGGTGACGCTGTTGTCATTGCCAATGCGCAGGAAAGCGTTGGGCGCAAACACCTTGCCCTGATTCTCCGCGCCCATGGCGAACCGGTGGGCGCCGGGCATGACAAACGCCACCACCAGCCCACCGCCCAGCACAGCACTGCCTTTGAGAAAACCCCGGCGCGATAACCCGTTGCTGCTGTTCATGGCCACCTCAACCCAGCTCGGCGGCGCGCTTGACCGCCGCGCGTATCCGCGGGTAAGTGCCGCAGCGGCAGATGTTGCCGGACAGCGCCTGATCGATGTCGCTGTCGGTCGGTTTGGGAATTTTCGCCAGCAGCGCCGCCGCCGACATGATCTGCCCGGACTGACAGTAACCGCACTGGACCACGTCGAGCTCCGCCCAGGCCTGTTGCACCGGGTGCGAGCCGTCCGCCGACAGGCCCTCGATGGTGAGAATCTTTTGTCCATGGGCGACGGCGGTGGCCGGCGTGATGCAGGCGCGTAGCGGCGCGCCATCGACATGCACCGTGCAGGCTCCGCATTGGGCGATGCCGCAACCGAACTTGGTGCCGGTGAGGTGAACGACATCGCGCAAGACCCAGAGCAACGGCATGTCGGCGGGGACATCCAGCTCCTGATCCTGGCCATTGATGTTCAGGGTGAGCATGGCGCGGTTCCTCAGACTCACGGTGATCTGAAGGGGCGTCGCTGCAGCCTTGTACAACCTGCGCGCGCCTCGGGTTATCCCTTCAGCTAAGCGCAGATTTGCCGCCAGACCTTGGCGCATCGACCACCGGTCATGCAAAGGCCGCCTCGATGGGCGGCCCTGGAACCCTTCGCTAGAGCCTTGGCCCCAATAAAATCCCGGTGTAGCGCCAGACGAACAGCGCAAAAGCGCTACACCACAGCAACGCCGACAGCGCCAATCCGAGACTGGAAAAAGGCACCAGCCCTACCCGGCACGCCCCCGCCAGCAACACCAGGACAAACCCTGCAACGACCACCCCGGACGGCTGCAGCAAACGCCCGGTATGTCCCAGGCTGACCCGCGCGATCATCGCCAGAATCAAGCCGCCGATAGCGCCGACGGCCAGCGCGTGGGTGGCCAGGCTTTGTTGCGGCAGCCAGCCCAGGTGCCACAGCGCCATGGCCAGCGTCGCCACGGCGAGCCAGGCGTAGGCCAGGTACAGCGACCACAGCAGCGGCACGCGCCACAGGCCGCGGTCATGCCAGCGCCACAGGCGCAGTAGATGCAAAACACTGATCAACGCAAACAGCAGCGCCAGCCACACACGGGGAACGTCATTCAAACCGTCGGCAAAGGACAGCGCTGCCAGCATGGCGCTGACCAGCAGCACCCTGCCCGGCAACGGATGGGCCGCAGCCGTTGCCGGGCGGTTCAAGCCGCGCTGGATAAAGAACGGAATCACCCGCCCGCCAATCACACTCATCAGCGCACCGACCAGCCACAGGGCGGCCAGCACGCCATGCCGCTGCAGGTTGCCGTCATCAATGGCAATCCCCAGCAAGGTCAACGCCTGACACCCGGCCAGCAGCGACACCATCAACAGAATCGGATAATTCTCGCGCTTGCCCGCAGCCACCAGGTCGCGCCCCAACGCCCACGCCAGCAGCGGCAGAAAAGGCACCTGCAAAGCCAGCAGCAAGGACGCAGGCATCGGCAGGCACCAGGCCAGTCGCGCCAGCAGCCACACCAGCACCAGGCCGATTAGCGGCCAGCCCTTGAGCCCCGGCCGACCTGTCCAGTTCGGCACCGCGGTCAGGAGGAACCCGGCAATGATGGCCGCGGCAAATCCGAAGGGCATTTCATGTCGATGCCAGGCCAGCATGCCGCCCACGGGTTGCGCCTGAGGTAAACGGCCGTACAGCCACACTGCCCAGACGGCCACAGCGAGGGTGGCGAAACCGGCCCCGGCCAGAAAGAACGGCCGAAAACCAACACTGAAAAGCGCTGCAGCGCCAAGCCGACGCATCAAGCCACCACCCGAACCGGGCCTCGGCTCAGGCGATATTGGGAAAGCAGGCGCATGACATAACCGATTTTCAACAGGGTCGGGCCGAGAATGGTCATGGCGTGCAGGCTCACCAGCACGACGATCGACAGCTGACCGCCGTAGAGATAGGCGCCGTAGATGCCGGCCAGCAGCATCGCCAGGCCAGCGCCGAGCACACGGCTCGACAGTTGAAGAACGTTCTGAGGGTTGCTGAAGAAGTCGGACATTTTGCGTACTCCTGAAGGCGTTCAGTTGTATGTTGCCTGCTTCATGTTTCGTGCCATGAGCTAACTCCCTGTAAATCAATGACCTCAGGGAGCCGCAGTCAATTTGACTCCTACCAGAAATAGTCTTTATGACACACACAGGTGTCATAAAGACTGCAAATCCATCCGAACCCGGATCTAACTCTGTAAAAGCAAACCAATATCATTTGCACAGTCGTAGGCCTTTTGTTTTAATCGCGATCAATTCTTATTTACACAAACGTGCGGATCGCCCATGGACATGTGCTCACGATGACGGTTGCCGACTCCTCCAGCGTCCAGAACCTCTACGCCAGCCACCACCACTGGCTGCACGCGTTGCTGCGCCGACGTTTGAACAATGCGTTCGATGCAGCAGACCTGGCCCATGACACCTTCATTCGGGTGCTCAAGCGTCCGCAGGTGTTTGACGGGGAAACCCACGAACGCTCTTATCTGGCGACCATCGCCCGAGGCCTGTGCATTGATCACTGGCGTCGTCGCCAGCTGGAACAGGCCTGGCTCGAGACCCTGGCCGCGCAGCCCCAGGCCGTCCAGCCTTCGCCCGAGCAGCGGGCGATCATCGTCGAAACCCTGTACGAAGTGGATGCCATGCTGCAGCGCTTGCCCCAGCGGGTGCGTGATGCGTTCGTTCTGGCGCAGGTGCATGGGCTGCCCTACCGAAACATTGCCGAAGAAATCGGCGTGAGCGAGCGCATGGTGAAAAAGTACCTGGCCCAGGCGTTGATGCATTGCGCAATGCTCGAAGCCGAACTCGACGGCCTGCTGATTCAATGACCCGCCCCGCCGCCCACGCCATCAGCCACGCCAGCCTCGAACAGGCGGCCAGTTGGTACGTGCAACTCAACGACCAGCACGCCAGCGAGCAGGAACGCGAGCATTGGCAAGCCTGGCTGGCGCAAAGCAGCGAGCATCAGGCTGCGTGGCACTATGTCGAGCGTGTGAGCCAGCGCTTTGCCGCGCTACAGGACACTCATCAACAAGCGGCCGGCCACGTGTTACGCAACAGCGGACGCGCTTCCATCAGCCGCCGCCAGACGGTCAAGAGCCTGCTGGTGCTGGTCTCGGGCAGTTGCCTCGGCTGGAGCGCGTGGCGGCAAGGCGCCCTGCCGCTGTCCCTGGCCCGATGGACCGCCGACCTCTCCACCGGCACCGGCGAAACCCGGGAAGCCCGCCTCAGCGACGGCAGCCGGATCTGGCTCAACGCCCTCAGTGCGCTGGATGTACGTTTCGACACCGCACAACGGTTACTGCTGTTGCAGGCTGGAGAGGTGTTGATCGACACCGCCAGCGACACCAGTCGCCCGCTGCTGGTGCAAACCGTCGAGGGCCGCCTGCGCGCGCTGGGTACGCGTTTCAGCGTGCGTCAGGAAGACCGGCAAACGCTGTTGAATGTCTACGAAGGCGCGGTTGAAGTCCGCACCACCCAGGGTCAGGTGCAGGTAATCAAGGCCGGACAGCAGCTGTGTTTTACACAAGACCACACGTCGACACAGACCGCTGCGTCGGCCGGCCGCGAAGCCTGGCGCCGCGGCCTGTTGCTGGCGGACAACCTGCCGCTGGGGCAGTTGCTCGAAGAACTGAGCCGCTATCGTCCCGGGCATCTGGGATGTGACCCGGCGGTGGCCGGGCTGCCGGTCATGGGTGCGTTCCCGCTCAAGGACACCGATCAGGCCTTGCGCCTGCTGGAAGCGGCATTGCCGGTACGGGTGCAGAAGCCGTTGGAGTGGTGGGTCAACGTAGGCCCGAAAACCTGATGAGCGTTTTTTCCGGCGCGTCGGTTCCCTTTTGCCTTTTTCGCTCGGTTAATCCTTCAAGCACTTCGAATGCAGATTGATCCGACTCCCGGGAACTCCATGCCGCGCGCCCCCCTTACTCGCCAGCGTTTCGCCTTGCATCCGCTGGTGCTGGCGCTGGCGGTGCTCCTCCCGGGTCTGGACCTGTCCCGCAGTCAAGCCGCCCCTCTGGTCGATAGCGAACAACCCGGCAACCAGGCACGCCATTACGCAATCGCCGGCGGATCGCTGGTGAGCGTTCTCAACCGCTTTGCCGAACAGGCCGGGATCTTTCTCGCCGGACACAATGAACTCGCTGCCGGCAAACGCAGCCCTGGCCTCAACGGTGTCTACAGTCAGCAGCAAGCCTTGCAACGACTGCTGCAGGGCAGCGGCCTGCAAGCGCAACGCCAGGGGAACGGCGGGTATGTGCTGCACGCCGCCCCCGTCATACAAGGCCCGCTGGAACTGGGGGCGACCAACATTTCCGGGCAGGCCCCCGGGACCATCAGCGAAGACTCTCATTCCTACACCGTCGGCTCGACGTCTTCAGCCACCGGCCTGCCGCTGTCCCTGCGCGAGACGCCGCAATCGGTCACGGTCATCACCCGCCAACTCATGGACGACCAGGGCGCCACCAGCATCGTCGACGCCCTGCGCCGCGCGCCCGGCATCAGCGTGCAAAACTACGACAGCGAGCGCTGGGAGTTTTCCAGCCGTGGCCTGCCGATCACCAACTTCCAGTACGACGGCGTCAATACCGACTACGACGGTGTCTACGACTACGGCACCACCAGCACCGACATGGCCCCCTATGACCGTGTCGAAATCATCAAGGGCGCGACCGGCCTGATGACCGGGGCGGGCGATCCCTCGGCGACCGTCAATCTGATTCGCAAGCGCCCGACCCAAGCATTCAAAGCCTCGGTCAGTGGCACCGTCGGTTCCTGGGACAACTATCGCAGTGAGGGCGATATATCCGGACCGCTGAGCGCCAGCGCCAATGTCCGCGGGCGTCTGGTCGGGGTCTATCAGGACCGCAGCGCCTACGTCGATCACTACCGCAACACCAGGGACATCGCCTACGGCATTGTCGAAGCCGACTTGACCCCGGACACCCTGGTTACCCTCGGTATCGACCAGCAAGACACCCGCTCCCGGGGCGCCAGCTGGACCGGTTTCCCGATGTACTACAGCGACGGTTCGCGCACCGATTTCTCCCGTTCCTTCAACCCGGCCACCGACTGGAGCCGTCGCGACTTCACCAACCAGACGCTGTTCGCCACCGTGCAGCAACAACTGGCCAACGACTGGGCACTCAAGGTCAGTTACGACCGCAAGCACCGCCGGCACGATACCTTCCTCGCCTCCGCCAGTGGCGGCAACCCGGACCCGGTCAACGGTAACGGCATGTTCATGTACATGGGCAAGTTCAAGGGCGACCAGGTGCAGGACAACATCGACGTCAACCTCAGCGGTCCGTTCACCCTGGCAGGTCGCGAGCACGAATTGATCGCCGGGTTCATGTCGATGAACACGCGCCAGGACATCCCAGTGTACGGCTCGGTGTACCCGCCGGTGGACGGCAGCATCTTCGATTGGCGCGGCGAGTTTGCCAAACCCGAAATCCCGCGGGTGGGCACCGACGACATCGTCCAGCGCCAGACCGGCGCCTACCTGGCCGCCCGACTCAAACCCCTCGACGACCTGGCGCTGATCCTCGGCGCGCGCGTCAGTAACTTCAGCGGACACGACGACCTGGACTACAGCGACCCACACAGCGCCGACCTGCGCGACAGCTATCGCCAGAGCGGTGTCGTCACGCCTTACGCCGGGCTTGTCTATGATCTCGACGACACCTGGTCGGTGTACACCAGCTACACCAGCATCTATCAGCCGCAAATGAGCAAGGACGCCAACGGGCAACTGCTCGATCCGGTACAAGGCAAAAGCCTTGAAGCGGGCATCAAGGCCGAATACTTTGGCGGGCGCCTGAACGCCAGCTTCGCCCTGTACCGCATCGAACAGGACAACATCGCCGAACATGTCAGCGGCGTTGATACCGAGTCGGTGTACCGCGCCGTCCAGGGCGCCACCACCCAGGGCTTCGAGTTGGAACTGGCCGGCGAGTTGCGCGACGGCTGGAACCTGTCGGCCGGCTACACCTACAACCACACCCGCGATGCCCAGGGTGATTACGTCTACGGTTCGGTGCTGCAAACCACCGCACCGGAACAGCTGGTGCGGGTCTTCAGCACCTACCGCCTGCCAGGTGCGTGGGACAGGCTCACCGTCGGCGCCGGGGTGAACTGGCAAAGCGAATTCTTCGGCAAGGTGTTCCGTCCCGACCCCGCCGATACGGTGAACTTCGGTCAGTACACAACGATCGCCCAACCGGGCTACACCCTGGTGGACGCGATGGCGCGCTATCGCTTCAACGAGCACCTGAGCACTACGCTGAACGTGAAGAACCTGTTCGACAAAACCTACTACACCGGGCTGGGCAACTTCGGCACCGGGTTTTATGGCGAACCGCGCACCGTGCAACTGACCACCCGGTGGGCGTTCTGATCGCGCCCTGAAACGGCTGTTTGGCGATCTACGGTACTGCCGACCCCACTCAGGCTGGCTACGCTGTATTCCTGCATGCATAACCTGCCGAGGAGTGCCCGCCATGCAACGCGTACAAAAACTCACGCCCTGCCTGTGGTTCGACGATCAGGCCGAAGCAGCGGCGAAGTTCTATTGTTCGATCTTCGACCATTCGAAAATCACCGCCATCACCCATTACGGCCGCGCCGGTTTCGAATTCCACGGGCGGCCCGAAGGCTCGGTCATGACCGTCAGTTTCGAGCTCGACGGCCAGAGTTTCACCGGCCTCAACGGCGGCCCCCTGTTCAAGTTCACTGAGGCGGTTTCGTTTCAGGTCAATTGCCTGAGCCAGGAAGAAGTCGACCATTACTGGGGCAACCTGTCGGCCGGTGGCGCGCCCGAGGCCCAGCAATGTGGCTGGCTGAAAGACAAGTTCGGGCTGTCGTGGCAGATCGTCCCCGTCGCGATGATGGACATGATCAAAGACCCCGACACGAAAAAATCCCAACGGGCCATGCAGGCGATGATGCAAATGAAAAAACTCGATATCGCCACACTGCAACGAGCCTTTGACGGCGAGAGCTAATACACTCGGACGCTGACCTGCCGAGGAGTGAGCATGAAGCACGCCGTTGCCAAGAACGCCGACAAGGCCCCGCGCTTCTGGCGCGATGACGCCCTGCCCTTCATCGAAGCCCGCGCCATCGCCGACGGACGCGAGGTCTGCTACACCCGGCACGCCCACGAACACTTTTCCATCGGAGCGATCACCGCCGGGCGCAGCACCTATCTCCATGAGCAGTCAGCCTTCGAGGTCAGCGCCGGCACGGTGGTGCTGATGAACCCCGGCGACGTCCACGCCTGCAACCCGATCGAAGACCAACCCTGGTCGTACCTGATGCTGTACGTCGATACGCCGTGGCTGACCGATTTGCAGCACCAGCTCGGGTTCAGCGATGACGCGGCGTTTCGCCGTTTTTCAGCGACCCATACGCGGGATGCCCATCTGTTTTCCGGCCTCGCGCAGTTGTATGAAGTGTTGGTCGATCCGCAGCAGGATGTCCTGCGCAAGCACAGTGTGGCCGTGGAGTTTTTCACTGACGTGCAGCTACGACTCAACCCGGTCGATCAACCGCTGCGCGAACCCAATTTCAAGCTCGAGCGTGCCGCCGATTACATCCGCGACCACTGCACGCAAACCCTCAGGCTCGAAGACATTTGCGAGGCCGCGCAACTGTCGCCGTCCTACCTGATCCGCGCCTTCAAACAGCATTACGGCATGACACCCCACGCGTTCCTGGTGAACCGGCGCATCCAGTTCGCCCGGGATCAATTGCGCAACGGCAAGCTGATCGCGGACGTGGCACTGGAAGCGGGGTTCGCCGATCAGGCGCATTTTCAACGGGCGTTCAAACAGCATCTGGCGGCGACACCGGGGCAGTATCGGGGGTGATACCCGAAGTTTTACCTAGATCTGTGGTTCGGTTAAATCTGTGGCGAGGGAGCTTGCTCCCGCTCGGCGGCGAAGCCGTCGCAAAACCTGCATGCAAGATTTGTCTGAAGAAAAGCGGAGGCCGCTACGCAGCCCAGCGGGAGCAAGCTCCCTCGCCACATAGGCTGTGTTGCAAGCTTTTTCACTACGGCAACACCAGATACACCGCACTCACCACCAACAACGCCGCCATGACCCGATTGAACAACCGCATCCCCACCGGGTTGTTCAGGAAGCCGCGCAAAAACGTCCCGGCATACGCCCAGCAACCCACCGACACATAACAGATCACCAGATAAATCGCGGCAAACTGCCAGACCAGACGTGCCTCGCCATCAGCGACAAACGCGCCCATGCCGGCCACGCAGGCCAGCCAGGCCTTGGGGTTGAGCCATTGCATGATCGCGCCATACAGCATCGACGGGGCCTGCGTCGATTCACTGGCTTGCACCTGCCCATTGTCGGCCGTCAGTTTGAAGGCCATGTACAACAGAAAGGCCACACCGGCCCATTGCACCCACTGCGTCAACGCCGGCCACTGTTGCAACAGCTCATGCAGGCCCAGCCCCATCAGCACCAACAGCAGGACAAACCCCAGCGTGGCCCCGGCCACGTGACGCTGGCTGGCCCGGAAGCCAAACCGCGCGCCGGCGCTCAACGCCACAATATTGACCGGCCCCGGCGTGATGGACGCGACCAGCGCAAACGCCGCCATGGACATCATCAGATTCATTGCACACCTTCTTCCATCGTGTTGAACAAGGCCCTCAAGGTAATGAGCCGAGCGGCTCGCGTATTGAACAAAACTGCCCTGCTTCGCTATGAGTAATAACCAACGACGCTTTTCACTTTGCCCAGGGCAATGCGCAGCGAATCCATGTCCACCGATCCCAACGCCAGGCGTATCGCGTGGGGCACATGGGCTGAAATCGCAAAGGGCTCGGCCGGCGACACCGACACTTGCTCGCGCATCAGCGCCATGGCGATCTGGTCGGCCCGGGCGTCTTCCGCCAACGGCAACCAGATGAAGTAGGAATTCGGGTGACTGACGGTCCTGAGTCCCGCCAACACTTCACGGGCCAGGGTTTGCCTGGCCCGGGCGTCCGCACGTTTTTGCGCTTCCAACTGGAGGACGGTGCCATCGTCGAGCCAGGCCGTGGCGATGGCGGTCATCACGCCGGGGGTGTTCCAGGTGGTCGCCATGATGGTGCGTTCGAAGGCAGCGATCCATTGCACGGGTGCGGCGATAAAGCCGACGCGCAAGCCGGTGGCGATATTCTTCGACAGACCGGACACGTACACCGTTCTCTCCGGCGCCAGCTCGGCCAGCGGTGGCGGTACGTTTTCGGCCAGGAACGCGTAGGCGGCGTCCTCGATGATCGTCAGGTCATGCTGGCGCGCTATCGCCACCAGTTGCTCGCGCTGATCGGCGTCCATCACCCATCCCAGCGGGTTATGCAAGGTCGGCATCGAATAAACGGCGCGCACCGATCGGCTACGACAGAGTTTTGCCAGGGCCGGCAGATCAGGCCCGGTATCCGTGACCGGAATGGGCAAGACTTCCAGATGCAGGGTTTCGGCCAGCGTCTTGAAACCGGGATAGGTCAGCGCATCAGCGGCGATGACATCGCCGGGCTTGAGCAGCGTCATCAGCGTCACCGCCAGGCCATGCTGGGCACCGCTGACGATCAACACCTGCTCGGCCGGCAAGTTCAGCCCGCGCTCGGCCAGATGACGGGCGACCGAGGCCCGCTCGTGCAGGCGCCCCGCATGGGGCTGGTAACGCAGGAGCGCCTCCAGGTCACCGGACAACGCCAGTTGACGCAAGGCATGGCGCAGCAGGTCGGCCTGGCCGGGCAATGACGGGTAGTTGAAATTGAGGTCAATCATCCCCGCCGCCACCACGTGCTGCGAAATACCCTGCCCCGGCGGCAGCGAGGTCTCCCTGACAAAGGTCCCGCGACCGGTTTCGCCACTGACCAGGCCCATGCCCTCCAGCTCGGCATACACCCGGCTGGCGGTAACCAGCGCCAGGCCGTGCTCGGTTGCCAGCTGCCGGTGCGTCGGCAGGCGCGTGCCCGGCGGCAAACACCCGGAACGGATGTCGGCGGCAAAGGCATCCACCAGCGTTTTATAGCGGGATCGAGGCATGTCGAGATGTATCCATGACAATTTTTTGATTGTATCGATACTCGCTCATACGATGGGTTTCGTGCAATCAGACAATGAGCGTGAACCAAATGGAACGGACTTCGAACCTGCAACACCGGACGCTGGAAAACAGTACCAGCGGCTGGATCAACGGACTGATCGGCGTGGTGATTTTCAGCGGCTCGCTGCCGGCGACCAGAGTGGCGGTGCTGGAATTCGACCCGGTGTTCCTGACGGTTGCGCGGGCGACCATCGCGGCGATCCTGGCGCTGTGCCTGCTGGGGTTATTCAAGGAAAAACGCCCGGCGCGCCAGCAACTGGTCCCGCTGATCATAGTCGCCCTCGGCGTGGTCATCGGTTTCCCCCTGCTGACGGCCCTGGCGCTGCAATACGTGACGTCCGCGCACTCCATCGTCTTCGTCGGCCTGTTGCCCCTGGCGACGGCGGTGTTCGGCGTGCTGCGCGGCGGCGAGCGACCTCGGGCGGCGTTCTGGATTTTCTCGGTGCTGGGCAGCCTGTTGGTGGTCGGCTTTGCCCTGTCCCAGGGGCTGAGCGCCTCCCCGCAGGGCGACATCCTGATGCTGCTGGCGATCCTTGCCTGTGGCCTGGGTTATGCCGAAGGCGCGAAGCTGTCGCGCACCCTCGGTGGCTGGCAGGTGATTTCCTGGGCGCTGGTGCTGTCGCTGCCGGTCGTGGCGCTGCTCAGCTGGATGCGCATGCCGGCTTCGTTCAGCGGCATCAGCACGCCCGCCTGGTTCAGCCTGGCGTACGTCTCGCTGTTCAGCATGCTGATCGGTTTCGTGTTCTGGTATCGCGGCCTGGCCCAAGGGGGCATCGCCGCCGTTGGACAATTGCAGCTGCTGCAGCCGTTTTTCGGGTTGACCCTGGCGGCGACCCTGCTGCATGAACAGGTCAGCCTCGGCATGCTGGGTGTGACCGTCGCGGTGATCCTGTGCGTCGCCGGGGCGAAAAAATTCGCCAAATAGCCCTGATACGGTGGTTTACGCCCATCACTGTATGGGTCTGAGCACCGCCGGGCTGTGATAAAAATAGCGCTCTTGCTACAGGAGCCGACCATGGACCTCGCCACCCTCACCCTGTTTCTGCCGGCCTGCTTCGCCCTCAACATGGCACCCGGGCCCAACAACCTGCTGTCGGTCAGCAATTCGACCCGCTATGGCTACCGCACCGCGTGCGTGGCCGGCATCGGCCGGTTGCTGGCGTTCGCCGGGATGATTGCCCTGGCCTCGGCGGGGCTGGCGGTGGTGCTGCAAACCTCAGAGCTGTTGTTCTACGCCATCAAGATCCTGGGGGCGGCGTATCTGTTCTACCTCGCCTGGCAATTGTGGCGTGCCGATCCCGGTGTCGAGAACGTCGCCACCAGCGCACCAGCGGGCACCTTGGCACTGGCCCGGCAGGAGTTCCTGGTGGCGGCCGGCAACCCCAAGGCGATCCTGATCTTCACCGCCTTCCTGCCGCAATTCGTCGACTCGACCCAGGCCATTGCGCCGCAGTTCGTGGTGTTGGGCGCGCTGTTCCTGGTGCTGGAATGGATCGCCATCGGCGCCTATGCCTACATGGGCCTGCACATGCGCCGCTGGTTCGCCAGGCCATCCGGCAAGCGCCTGTTCAACCGCTGCTGCGCCGGGTTGCTGTCGGCGGCGGCTTCAGTTTTGCTGATGGCGCGACGCGCCTGAACATTCCCCCTGCTCATGGAGTGCAAATGCCAATGGATCACCCAACACCAGAGCCTCAAGCTGTATGCAGCCCCATCACCGGCAGCGCGATGTTCATCGTCGCCACATTGACGCCCGGCGGGGATGCGGCCGCTAAAGTGCGGGCCTGGTGTGCAGACATCGCGGCCCTCACGCGCTCGGTCGGCAAACGTGTTCCCTCCGGCAATTTGTCGTGCATCTGTGGCTTTGGCTCCAGTGCCTGGAACACCTTGTTCGGCAGCCCGCGCCCGGCTTCGCTGCACGGGTTTCGCGAGTTCGGCGCCGAAGGACGTCGAGCGGTGGCAACACAGGGCGACATCTTGCTGCACATTCGTGCCGAGCAGATGGACCTGTGCTTCGAACTGGCCACGCAACTGCTCTCGTCCCTTGGAGACGCGGTCACGGTCGTCGATGAAGTTCAGGGTTTTCGCTATTTCGATATGCGCAGCATCATCGGCTTTGTCGATGGCACCGAAAACCCGGTCGGTCGCAAGGCTGCCCACTTCACGATGGTCGGCGATGAAGACCCGCTGTTTGCCGCGGGCAGCTATGTGCTGGTGCAGAAATACCTGCACGACATGACCGCCTGGAACGCGCTCTCCGTCGAAGCTCAGGAACGGGTGATCGGGCGCACGAAATTGTCCGATATCGAACTGGATGACTCGATCAAACCCAGTTGCTCCCACAGCGCCTTGACTACGATCACCAAGGACGGGCAGGAAGTGAAAATCCTGCGCGACAACATGCCGTTTGGCCGGCCCGGTGCCGGTGAATTCGGTACGTATTTCATCGGCTATGCCCGCTCGCCGGAGCCTATGGAACAAATGCTCGAGAACATGTTTGTCGGCAAGCCGCCTGGCAATTACGACCGCCTGCTGGATTTCAGCACGGCAGTCACGGGTGGCTTGTTCTTTGTGCCTTCGGCCGATCTGCTGGAAGAACTGGCCGATCGCGAGCCATCCCACACCTGATTGGAAACCACTGGAATTCGCTGTCGATTTTCCGGTGGAGGCCACCCATGACGCCCTCTATGCTGCGCCCATGAACCTACAAAAAACGCTGCTCCCGCCCCGCACCGAGATGGTTCGCGCCATGCTCGAACGAGACACCTCCTACGAGGGCGTGTTCTTCACGGCGGTCAAGACCACCGGCATCTTCTGCCGCCCCGGCTGCACCGCCCGCAGCCCGAAGCCTGAGAATGTCGAGTTCTTTGCCAACGCCGAGCAATGCCTGGCGGCGGGCTACCGCGCCTGCCTGCGCTGCAAGCCGCTGGACACCGCCGCCAGCGCGCCGGACTGGGTGCAGAAGCTGTTCAAATCGGTAGACGCCGACCCGGAACAGCGCTGGACTGACGCCCAGCTACTGGCCGTAGGTATCGAGCCGCTGAAACTGCGTCGCTGGTTCAAGCAGCATTTCGGCATGACCTTCCATGCGTGGCTGCGCGCCCGGCGCCTGGGCATGGCGTTGGGCGGGATCAAACAGGGCGACTCCATCGACGCCGTCGCCTTCGATTCCGGCTACGAGTCCCTGAGCGGCTTTCGCGATGCCTTTCAAAAGTCGTTTCACATCACCCCGGGCCGCGCGGCCAACAGCGAGCCGCTGCTGTTCACGCGCCTGACCACGCCGCTGGGGCCGATGATCGCCATGGCCGAACGACGCGGGCTGGTGTTGCTGGAGTTTCTCGATCAGGCCTCACTGACCCCGTCGATCGAAGCGCTGCAAAACCGTTTCGGTTATGCCGTTGCCCCGGGGCACAACACCCATTTGCAGCAGATCGAAGCGCAATTGTCGGCGTATTTCGCCGGGACGCTGACTGAGTTCAGCGTTGCCCTGCACATGCCCGGCAGCGAGTTCTCCCGCCGCGTCTGGGCGGAACTGGCGAAGATCCCCTACGGCCAGACCACCACCTACGGCACCATTGCGGCGACGTTGGGCAAGCCCGGTGCCAGCCGGGCGGTGGGCCTGGCCAACGGGCATAACCGCTTATCGATTGTCGTGCCGTGCCACCGCGTGATCGGTGCCGACGGCTCGCTGACCGGCTACGCTGGAGGCCAGCCGCGCAAGGCGTTTCTGCTCAGGCTGGAAAACGCTGCAGTGCAGCTCACTGGGCAATTGGCGCTCTGATCCCCCCACAGGCTTTTCATAAGGAAGAAAACTCGATGGACAGACTCGACCATCAACTGCACCAACTGCATCACGAAGGCTTGCTGATCCTCACCAACGTCGCCGATGCCGCCGGGGCGCGACTGGTGGAGCAACTGGGCAACAAGGCCGTCGCCACCAGCAGCGCCGCGGTGGCCTGGGTGCATGGCTACCCGGACGGCAACACCCTGCCCCTTGAGCGCCTGGTCTCGACCGTCGAGTCGATTGCCCGCGTCATTTCGGTGCCGCTGACGGTGGACATCGAGGCCGGTTACTCCGATGACCTGGAACGGGTGGCACAGGTGGTTGACGCGGTGATCGCCGCCGGCGCGGTCGGGATCAATATCGAAGACGGTTCCTCGCCGCCGGAGTTGCTGGTACGCAAGATTGAAACCGCGCGCCAGGTGGCCGATCGACGTAACGTGAACCTGTTCATCAATGCGCGCACCGATGTCTACCTGCGCGGCCTGGTGCCTGCCGAAGACCGCGTCGCCGAAACCCTCAGGCGCGCCGCGCTGTATCAGGCGGCCGGTGCCAACGGCCTGTTTGCGGCGGGCGTTACCGCCGAATACGAGATCAAGGCGCTGTGCCACGGCACCTCGTTGCCATTGAATGTGCTGGGGGTCCCGGGCCTGCCGTCGCCCGAAGCGCTTGAAGCGCTCGGCGTACGCCGTCTGAGCGCCGGCTCCGGCATCGCTGAATTCCTTTACGGCGCCATGGCCGGCATTGCCCAAAGCTTTCTGCAAACCGGTAAGTTCGACAGCCACAACCTGAAGGCTTTCACCTATGGCGAAATCAACGCCCTGTTGAAACCGTCCGGGAAAGCCTGAATCCATGACCGACGGCTATCAGGCGGCCACTGAATTCCTGGCCGCCATCGATGACGACTGGCGCCGCCACATCGACGCCATCGGTCCGTGCCTGCACCAGCCGCATGCGGCGCGTGATCCCTATGAGTCGCTGGTGCGGGCGATTGCCTATCAGCAACTGCACGCCAGGGCCGGCGATGCGATTGTCGGGCGGCTGCTGGCGCTGTTCGGTTCGGGTGCCTTTCCCCGGCCTGAACAGATCGTCGCCACGGATTTCGACCGATTGCGCAGTTGCGGGTTTTCCGCGAGCAAGATTGCGACCATCCAGGGTATCGCCCAGGCATCGCTGGACGGTGTGGTACCGGATTACGCCACGGCGCTGGCCATGGACGATGAAGCGCTGATCGAGCGGTTGACCACGTTGCGCGGCGTCGGGCGCTGGACCGTGGAGATGCTGCTGATCTACAGCCTGGAACGCCCGGACATCCTGCCGGCCGATGACTTTGGCGTGCGTGAGGGCTATCGACGGCTCAAGGGACTGGAGGTACAGCCGACGCGCAAGCAGATGATCGAGATCGGCTCGGCGTGGAGCCCTTACCGGACGGTAGCGGCCTGGTATCTATGGCGGGTGCCCACCCGCTAGACCACTGTAGGAGCTGCCGAAGGCTGCGATCTTTTGATCTTGAAAAGCCAAATCAAAAGATCGCAGCCTTCGGCAGCTCCTACAAGGGTCGGGTTGATCTCACAACCCCGACTTCAACCGGCTGAACGCCCGGATAAAGATGATCGAGATCGGCTCGGCGTGGAGCCCTTTCCGGACGGTGGCGGCTGGTATCTATGGCGGGTGCCCACCCGCTAAACCGCACCGCGGTCCCTGTAGGAGCTGCCGAAGGCTGCGATCTTTTGATCTTGATCTTGAAAAAGCCAGATCAAAAGATCGCAGCCTTCGGCAGCTCCTACAAGGGTCGGGTTGGCCTCACAACCCCGACTTCAACCGACTGAACGCCCGGATCAACGCCCGGTTGAACGCCTTGCCATTGTCATTCTTGCTGTACAACGAAGCCTTGACCGCGGCCGGTGGATACGTCCCCGGATCATTGCGGATCGCCGGGTCGATCAAGTCATCCGCCGCCGTGATCGCATTGGCGTAATGGATGGTGTCGGTGATCGGTGCGATCACTTCCGGGGTCATCAGGTAGTCCATCAATGCCAGGCCGGCCTTCGGATGCGGCGCATCCCTGGGAATGACCATGGCATCGAACCAGATCAACGTGCCCTCCTTCGGAATCCGGTACTGGAGCGAATAGGGTTTACCCGCCGCCTCGGCCTGGCCCGCGGCGATGCCCACGTTGCCGTTCCACGACATCGCCACGCAGGTGTTGCCGTTGGCCAGGTCGCTGATGTTCAGGTCGTTGTCGAAGTAGCGGATGTACGGCCGAATCTTCGCCAGTTGCTGCTCGGCGAGTTTCAGGTCGTCGAGGTTCTGGCGGTTGATGTCCAGCCCCATGTACTTCATGACCGCCGCAAACACTTCATTGGGATCGTTGAGCAGGCTGACCCCGCAATCGGCGAATTTCGAGACCACGGCCGGGTCGAACAGCATCGCCCAACTGTCGGTCGGCGCGTCGGCCAAGCGCTGTTTCACGGCCTGTTCCTGATAACCCACGCCCGTGGTGCCCCAGGCATAGATCCCGGCATAGCGGTTGCCCGGATCGAACACCGCCATGTGCTGGCGGAACTCCTCGCCGACGCCGGCGAAATGCGGCAGTTGCTGCTTGTCGACCGTCTGCACCGCGCCACTCTCGATGGCGCGCGACAGGTGCTGCCCCGCCGTCAACACCAGGTCGTAGCCACTGCGGCCGGTGAGCAGCTTGGTCTCGACGGTTTCCAGGGAATCGAAATGATCGACCACCACATGAATGCCGGTTTTTTCCTCGAAGTTCTTCAGGGTATCCGGGGCCAGGTACTCGCCCCAGATATACAGGTTGACTACCGGCTTGGCGGTGTCGGCGGCCTGCACACACAGGGGTGCAAGCACCAGCAGTATTGCTTGAGTCAGTTTGTGCAGGCCCATATTTAAACTCCCTTTTTGTTGCAAGCAGTGCCGGCGTACTGCGGCATGGTGATGCATGCGACGTTGCCACCGCCGAGGAGGATTTCCCGGGAGTTTTCGATGCCGACGATGTTGTGTTTCGGAAACAGCTCGGCCAGGGTCGCCAGCGCCACCTTGTCGTTGCGATCACCAAACAGCGGCACCACGATGGCGCTGTTGCCGGCGTAGTAGTTGATGTACGACGCGCAGATCTTCGTCCCGACCTGGCGGGTATGGGTGCTGTCCTGCTGGTCCAGACCTTCGGCTTCTTCGGCCGTCCATTCCAGCACGTCCGGCTGCGGCAGCTTGTGCACGATCAGCTCGCGGCCGCGACTGTCGCGGGTGCTGCGCAGGATGTCATAGGCTTCCTGATAGATTTCCCACTGCGGGTCGTCGCGGTTGTCGGTCCATTGCAGCACCACTTCACCGGGGCGCACGAAGCAGGCGAGGTCGTCGACGTGGCCATCGGTTTCGTCGAACTTGCAGCCCCGCGGCAACCAGATCACCTGCTCGGCGCCGAGGTAATCGGTCAGGCGACGGGTGACTTCGTCCTTGCCCAGATGCTGGTTGCGGTTGCGATTGAGCAGGCATTGCTCGGTGGTGAGGATGCTGCCCTGGCCGTCGCTCTGGATGCCGCCCAGTTCGGCAATCAAGGGGGCGCGATAGCGGTCGAAGCGTTCGATTTCGAGGATCTTGCCCGCGATCTGGTCGTCCTTGTCCCATGGGTAGTACAGGCCGCCGTCGAGTCCGCCGTAGGCATTGAACTCGAAGTCGACGCCGCGCACTTCGCCGCTCTGGTCATTGACCACAAAGCACGGGCCGCTGTCGCGGAACCAGGTGTCGTTGCAGGTCATTTCCACCACACGCACCTGCGGCGGCAACTGGCGGCGCGCGGTGGCGAACTGTGCCGCCGAGGCGCACACGGTGACCGGTTCGCTCATGGAAATGGCGGTGACGATCTGCACCCAGACTTTCTGCGCAGGCTTTGCACCGTTGCGCCAGACGTCGGTGCGCTCCGGCCAGCCGAGCCAGCAACCGGACTTGGCTTCGAATTCGCCGGGCAGACGGAAACCGTCCTGTTTGGGAGTGGTGTCGAGCAAACGGGCCATGGTCAAACCTCTTCAGCAGGGATTGGAATGACCACAGGCTAAGGGCGTTGGCGACTGGCTCGCCAACGATGATTATTTCGGAATACTTGAATTCAACTCATCAATCGAGCAACTGATCGTTGAACCATTCCAGCATCTGCGCCACGGCCGGACGTTCCAGCCGCACCCGCTCGCACACCAGCGCATATTGGCCCAGGGCAGTCATGCTCGAGGTAAACGGCCGTACCAGGCGGCCGCTGAGCAAATCTTCCTGGGCCGTCAGGTTGTCGCCCATGGCCACGCCCTGCCCTTGCGCCGCCGCCTCCAGCGCAAGCCCCGCATGGGCGAAATACAACTGGCGGTCGGGACGCTGGTCGCCGGCATGGCTGGTGAGCCACGCGGTCCAGGTCTTGCCGTCCTGGTCGTCGTGCAGCAGGCAGTGACGGACCAGGTCCTTCGGGGTTTTCAGCGAGCCCTGGTTGAACAGGCCGGGGCTGCACACCGGGAAGAACTGCAACGCCGGCAGCGGCCGGACGAAATACGCGCTGCTGTCCACCGGGCCGGTGCCGTAGGTGATCGCCAGGTCGATGTCTTCCCCCGGCGCCGTGGCGTCGATCGGTTGTTCGTACAGGTGCAGGGTGATATGCGGATAGCGCGCATAGAAATCCGTGAGACGGCTCATCAGCCACTTTTGCGCCAGCTCGGCGGTTACCGCCAGACGCAGCACCGCGAGCGATGAAGGATCGCGCAGTTCATCGCAGGCGTCGCCAATCAGTTCGAACGCCTGCTGCAAACTCTGCATCAGGCGCCCGGCGGCCAGGGTCGGGCGAATCTGCCGGCCTTCGCGCACGAACAGCGGCACACCGAGCTGCTCCTCGAGCTGGCGAATCTGGTGGCTGACCGCGCTGTCGGTGACACACAACTCGGCCGCCGCCCGGCCGAAATGGGCGTGGCGGGCGGCGCATTCGAAGGTTCGCAGGGCTGCCAGTGAAGGTAATCGTCGCATCAGGTCGTGTCCCGGTTTCGAGGGGGACATGCTGACTTGGCCTTTGGCGGGCGTCCAGTATCACCGCGTTATCGTTCATCGCTGGCAAGCCAGCTCCCACAGGGGGCCGTGGCAAATACGGATTTTTGTGCACTTCGATCCACTGTGGGAGCTGGCTTGCCAGCGATGAGGCCGGTCCATTCACCACAAATCCACCCGCCCATCACCTTCCCTTATGGATCATGACATCCACCCGCACCCGGCACATGCTGGACGTGACCCGCGCACAAAGCGGCGAAGCCGAACTCATCCTGGCTTTTCGCGCCTGTCGAGTCACGCTAACGGTCTAGGCTGTTCCGGGTACGCTCAAGACAGCCGGAGGCTCCCATGCAACTCGAAGGTTCCTGCCATTGCGGCGCGGTGTCGTTCAGCCTGACCTGCGCCCACCCCTACCCGTACCAGCGTTGCTACTGCTCGATCTGCCGCAAGACCCAGGGCGGTGGCGGCTATGCGATCAACCTCGGTGGCGATGCCGCCAGCCTCAAGGTGCGCGGGCGCAAGCACATCGCGATTTACCATGCGCGGCTCAAGGAAGAAGGCGACAAACGCGCCCACAGCAGCAGCGCCGAGCGGCATTTCTGTGCGGTCTGCGGCTCGGGCCTGTGGCTGTTCAGCCCGCAGTGGCCGGAATTGATTCATCCATTCGCCTCGGCCATCGACACGCCACTGCCGGTGCCGCCGGAACACACGCACCTGATGCTCGGCTCGAAAGCGCCGTGGGTGGAGGTCCAGGCACAACCCGGGGATCAGCAGTTCGATCTGTACCCTGAAGAATCCATCGCCCAGTGGCATCAGCGTCTCGGCCTGGCTCGCTGAGAATAATTATCAGTTTTTTTCAGGCGGCAGTTCCCCTTTGCATGTTTCGTTCGGTTAACCCCTCAGAAGCACTTCAACTACCGATCGATTCGATGCAAAGGGATCCCCATGTCGCACCCGCTTGTCGCCCGTTTCCGTTTTGCCCTGTGCCCTCTGGCCCTGCCCGCCGCCCTGCTGAGCCTCGCCGCCCACGCCGCTGATACCGATGCCGAGAAGAAGCCGGCGAAGGACGACGGCGTACTGCAGCTGGGCGCAACGAACATTTCCGCCCAGGCGCTGGGCGCCACCACCGAAGGCACCCACTCCTACACCACCGGTTCAACGTCTTCGGCCACCGGCCTGCCCCTGTCGATCCGCGAAACGCCGCAATCGGTGACCGTCATCACCCGCCAGCAGATGGACGACCGCGGCGTGCAGACCATCGGCGACGCGCTGCGCAACACCCCCGGGATTTCGACGCAGAAGTACGACAGTGACCGCACCGAGTTTTCCGCCCGTGGCTTTGCCATCACCAACTTTCAGTACGATGGCATCAACATCCCGTATGACGGCGTCTACGGTGAAAACCCCAGCAATGGCGAAGACGCCTCCAGCCTGGACCGCATCGAAATCGTCAAGGGTGCGACCGGCCTGATGACCGGTTCGGGCGACCCGTCTGCCACCGTCAACCTGATCCGCAAGAAGCCGACCAAGGAATTCAAGGCATCGATCAGCGGCACCGTCGGTTCGTGGGATGCCTATCGCAGCGTCGGCGACATTTCCGGTTCGCTGAACGATTCCGGCAGCGTGCGTGGCCGCTTTGTCGGCGCCTATTCCGACAAGAACTCCTACCAGGATCACTACAGCCAGAAGAAGGACCTGTTCTACGGCATCCTCGAAGCCGACCTGACACCCGACACCCTGCTGACCTTCGGCGTCGACAAGTCCAGCACCACCCCGCGAGGCTCATCCTGGACCGGCAACCCGGTGTACTTCTCGGACGGCGGCCGTACCGACTTCCCGCGTCACTTCAACCCGGGCGCCGACTGGAGTCGTCGCGACTTCGACGACATCACCTACTTCGCCTCCCTGGAACAGGCCCTGGCCAACGACTGGACGTTCAAGGCCACTTTCGACCAGAAAACCACCGATCACGACACTCGCCTGGCCTCGGCCAGTGGCGGCAACCCGGATCGCGCCACCGGCGAAGGCATGTTCCTGTACTGGGGGCGCTGGGAAGGTCATCGCGTGCAAAACACCGCTGACGTGAACGTCACCGGCCCCTTCTCCCTCGGTGGCCGCGAGCATGAACTGGTGGCCGGCTTCATGGCCTCCCACTCGCGCCAGACCGGCGCGACCTTCGACACCAGTGCCTTCGCCATGGTCCCGGGGAGCATCTACGACTGGAACGGCGATCTGCCGGAACAGGACTTCCCGAAGAACGGCAAGTACGAACGCACCCAAAGCCAGAACGGCCTGTACCTGGCCACGCGCCTGCACGCGACCGATGACCTGTCGATCATCCTCGGCAGCCGCTTGAGCACCTTCAAGTACAACGAAGACTATTCGTACTATCCGGGTGCGGGACTCGATGACACCCATGCCAGCTACAAGGAACATGGCGTGGTCACGCCTTATGCCGGTGTGGTCTATGACCTGGACGACACCTACTCGGCCTACGCCAGCTACACCAGCATCTACCAGCCGCAAACCTACAAGGACATCAACGGTTCGACCCTGGCACCGGTCGAAGGCGACAGCTACGAAGCCGGCCTGAAAGCCGCCTACTTCGACGGGCGACTGAATGCCAGCCTGGCCTTCTTCCGCATCGAGCAAGACAACCTCGCCGAATCGATCGGCACCAACCCGGTGACCAACGAAGGCATCTACAAAGCCGTCGACGGCGCGACCACCAAAGGCGTGGAGCTGGAATTGGCCGGTGAACTGGCCGAAGGCTGGAACGTATCGGCCGGCTACACCTACGCCCGCACCCGTGACGCCGATGAACAGCGCATCTTCGGCTTCCCGCTGTCCACCAGCAAACCGGAACACGTCGTGCGTACGTTCACCACCTACCGCCTGCCCGGCGCACTGGACAAGGTGACCATCGGCGGCGGCATCAGCTGGCAGAGCGCGTTCTACGGCAAGATCTACAGCCCGACCGTGGGCGACTACACCCGCATCAAGCAAGGCGGATACACCCTCGTCGACCTGATGAGCCGCTACCAGTTCAACGAGAACCTGAGCTTCACCGTCAACGCCAATAACGTCTTCGACAAACGCTACCTGACGGGCCTGGGCAACTTCGACACCACGTACTACGGCGAACCACGCAACGTGATGCTGACCACCACGTGGGATTTCTGAAGCTGAAGACCTGACAAAAAACCGGCCAGAAAGGCCTAATGCCAGTCAGTTAAGCGTTTGATCACCGCAAACCTCGTGGGAGCGAGCTTGCTCGCGATGGCGGCTGGACAGTCAAACAAGGGGTGCCTGACCGTCTGCCATCGCGAGCAAGCTCGCTCCCACAATGTCCGGGGCTTAACTGATCGGCATTAGCCAGAAAGGCCGGTTTTTTTTTGGAGGGGACATTCACTGGTTAGGAGGTCACCGTCCCCTGTGGGAGCTGGCTTGTCGGGCCGCCGCATCGCAGCGATGGTCGTTAACGATAACGCGGGTGAACTGGATGAACGCGGCGCACTCGAGTCCATCGCCAGCAAGCTGGCTCCTAAAGTTTCCCGGGTTTGCGTTGATTATGCCGCGACCGGTACGCCGCTATGGAAACGGAATTCCACATCCGGGGATTCGATCAGTTCCTGTTCGGCGGCGCGCACCTTGTCGATCACCTGGGCGATGTCCCTGGCGTCGCCATACTGGTAGGCCAGTTTCAGGTAACCCTGGAAATGCCGGGCCTCGCTCTTGAGCAGGCCGAAATAGAACTTGCCCAGTTCTTCGTCCAGATGCGGCACCAGCGCTTCGAAACGCTCGCAACTGCGGGCCTCGATAAAGGCGCCCACCACCAAGGTGTCCACCAGTTTTACCGGCTCGTGACTGCGCACCACCTTGCGCAGGCCCGACGCATAACGCCCGGCGGACAGCTGGCGCAGCGCAATCTTGCGGCGCTTCATCAGGCGCATGACTTGCTCGTGGTGCACCAGTTCTTCCCGGGCCAGGCGCGACATCATGTTGATCAGGTCGACGTGGGAATGGTACTTGGCGATCAGGCTCAACGCGGTGCTGGCGGCCTTGAATTCGCAGTTCTTGTGGTCGATCAGCAAGGTTTCCTGATCGGCCAGCGCGGCTTGAACCCAGCCGTCGGGGGTGCGGCAGCCAAGGAACTCGTGAATTTCGGGAAGGATCATGGGGCTCACGGACAAATAGGTTCAAAACGAAGGGCGCCGATTATACCGGCCTGCCCGCAGACCACCAGTCGCCAACCGTTGATATGCATCAAGACCCCGAATCGCAGGCAGCAACTATAGTTGTGCAACGCCGTGCTTTTTAATTTTCAGGAGATCGCGCTCATGCAAGCCGTACGCAGCATTCTGGTGGTCATCGACCCCGAACACTCCGAAAGCCTGGCGCTCAAGCGGGCGAAGCTGATCGCCGGGGTGACCCAGGCGCAGTTGCATCTGCTGGTATGCGACCCCAAGCATGATCACAGTGGCATGTTGAGTGTGCTCAAGGCCGCTTTGACGGAGGACGGCTACAGCGTCACCACCGAGCAGGCCTGGAACCACAGCCTGCATCAAACCATCGTCGAGGTTCAGCAAGCCGAAGGCTGCGGTCTGGTGGTGAAGCAGCACTTTCCCGACAACGCCCTGAAAAAGGCCCTGCTGACACCCGAAGACTGGAAATTGCTGCGCCAATGCCCTTCCCCGGTACTGCTGGTGAAAACCGCTGGGTCATGGAAAGACAAAGTGATCCTGGCCGCTGTCGACGTCGGCAACACCGACCTCGAACACCGCCACCTGCACGACACCATCATCAATCATGGCTATGAAATCGCAACCCTGGCCAAGGCCCGTTTGCACGTGATCAGCGCCCACCCGTCGCCGATGCTGTCGTCGGCCGACCCGACGTTTCAACTCAGCGAAACCATCCAGGCGCGCTACCGCGAGCAATGCAGGTCGTTCCAGGCCGAGTACGACATCGACGATGAACACCTGCACATCGAGGAAGGCCCGGCGGACGTGTTGATTCCGTTCATGGTGCACAAGCTGCAGGCGGCCGTGACCGTCATCGGCACCGTGGCGCGTAGCGGGTTGTCAGGCGCGTTGATCGGCAATACGGCGGAAGTGGTGCTCGATGCGGTCGAGAGCGATGTATTGGTGCTCAAGCCGACGGAGATCGAGGATCATCTTGAGGAGATTGCCGGCAAGCATTGAGGGCAGATCAAAGGATCGCAGCCTGCGGCAGCTCCTACAGAAAAACACGGTCAATGTAGGAGCTGCCGCAGGCTGCGATCTTTTCAGCCGCCAAAAGCGTCTTTCAGAAACCCCGGCGCAATATAGCGCTGGTAATGCGCCTCGGAGAGCAGGAAAAACTCCCGATCAATGGCATCGCGCAATTCCGGCAGGCTCCAGTCGCGAAACTCCGGCAGCAACACCATCCCGTAGGCTTCCAGGTTGTTGATCACCCGCGCCCCCCGGGCGATCAACTGGTAAGCCCAGCAATATTCCGACTGATGGGGCACGAAACGGATCTTGCGTTGCTCCAGCTGCATCCGCAGCTGCGCCGGATCGAAAACTTCCACCTTGGCGGCCATCACTTGCGACAGCAATTGCTCAAGACGCAGCCATACAGCGCGCTTTTCCTCCTCGTTGTAACCGTTCCAGTGGATCACTTCGTGGTGGAAACGCTTGCAGCCACGGCACACCAGGTCACCGTAAACAGTGGAGCAAAGGCCGACGCACGGCGTCTTGATGGTCTGATTGGGCATAGGTAGGCAAAACGCGAAAAAGCAGAACAGGCCGGCATGTTAGACCTTTGTCCACCATTGATCACCCCTCAAAGTTCAGGGCCATGGCTAAATCGGCGTTTAGCGGCCGCCACCAAAGTCCAATAAAACCTGACTTACCTTAAATTTTTTTTTGCCGTAGAATCAGCCTGCCTTTTTAGGCGCCAATGTCCGTTAGAAGCTGTTTTCAAAGCGTCACGAGCACAGTCGTTCCTTCAGAGCGGTGTTGGCGAGGGGTTTTTCCAGCGGGGAAAAGCCCAACGCCAACCCTCATCAGCTCCCGTTCTGCAGGCGTAAAACTTTGAAAGCAGCTTCTGTAAGGAATTGTCGGTAATTCTGGCTAAGTGGCTCACAACGCCATGCAGCGCATGAGTACGGCAATTTCGGGATGAGCGTCCCGGACACCCATTTGGGACCACTGATGAGGGTAATAACTGTGCTTGAAGCCTACCGCAAACATATCGAAGAGCGCGCAGCACTGGGTATCGTTCCCCAGCCGCTAAACGCCGAACAAACTGCAGGCCTGGTCGAGCTGCTGAAAAATCCCCCGGCTGGCGAAGAAGCATTCCTCGTTGACCTGATCACCAATCGCGTTCCGCCTGGAGTGGACGAAGCAGCCTATGTCAAGGCCGGCTTCCTGTCCGCCATCGCCAAAGGCGAAGCCAACTCCCCCCTGATCGACAAGAAGCGCGCTGTTGAACTGCTCGGCACCATGCAGGGCGGCTACAACATCGTGACCCTGGTGAACCTGCTGGACGACGCCGAACTGGCGCCAGTAGCTGCCGAAGAACTCAAGCACACCCTGCTGATGTTCGATGCCTTCCACGACGTCGCTGAAAAAGCCAAGAACGGTAACGTTCACGCCAAAGGCGTGCTGCAATCCTGGGCTGACGGCGAGTGGTTCGTGAAGCGCCCGACCCTGGCCGACAAGATCAGCCTGCGCGTGTTCAAGGTCACCGGCGAAACCAACACCGACGACCTGTCCCCTGCGCCTGATGCCTGGTCCCGTCCGGACATCCCGCTGCACGCCCTGGCCATGCTGAAAATGGCTCGCGACGGCATCGTGCCTGACGCACAAGGCGTCACCGGCCCGATGAAGCAGATCGAAGAAATGCGCAACGCCGGCTTCCCGATCGCCTACGTCGGCGACGTGGTCGGTACCGGTTCTTCGCGTAAATCGGCGACCAACTCCGTACTGTGGTTCTTCGGCGACGACGTTCCTTACGTACCGAACAAGCGTGCCGGCGGTTTCTGCTTCGGCAGCAAGATCGCTCCGATCTTCTACAACACCATGGAAGATGCTGGCGCACTGCCAATCGAATTCGACGTTTCCAACATGCACATGGGCGACGTGATCGACCTGTACCCGCATGCTGGCAAAGTCTGCAAGCACGGCACCGACGAAGTCCTGACCACCTTCGAAATGAAGACCCCGGTCCTGTTGGACGAAGTTCGTGCCGGCGGCCGTATTCCGCTGATCATCGGCCGTGGCCTGACCGAGAAGGCTCGCACTGAGCTGGGCCTGCCACCTTCGACCCTGTTCAAGAAGCCTGAAGCTCCGGCTGAAAGCACCAAGGGTTTCACCCTGGCGCAGAAAATGGTCGGCAAGGCTTGCGGCGTGACCGGCGTTCGTCCGGGCACCTACTGCGAACCTAAGATGACCACCGTGGGTTCCCAGGACACCACCGGTCCAATGACCCGTGACGAACTGAAAGACCTGGCGTGCCTGGGCTTCTCGACCGACCTGGTGATGCAGTCCTTCTGCCACACCGCGGCTTATCCAAAGCCGATCGACGTGACCACCCACCACACCCTGCCTGACTTCATCATGACCCGCGGCGGTGTTTCCCTGCGTCCGGGCGACGGCATCATCCACTCGTGGCTGAACCGCATGCTGCTGCCGGACACCGTCGGTACCGGTGGTGACTCCCACACCCGTTTCCCGATCGGCATCTCGTTCCCGGCCGGTTCCGGCCTGGTTGCGTTCGCCGCAGCCACCGGCGTCATGCCGCTGGACATGCCTGAGTCGGTCCTGGTTCGCTTCAAGGGCGAACTGCAGCCAGGCGTCACCCTGCGTGACCTGGTTCACGCCATTCCTTACTACGCGATCCAGGCTGGCCTGCTGACCGTAGAGAAGAAAGGCAAGAAGAACGCCTTCTCCGGTCGCATCCTGGAGATCGAAGGCCTGCCTAAGCTGACCGTCGAGCAAGCGTTCGAACTGTCCGACGCCTCGGCTGAACGTTCGGCTGCCGGTTGCACCATCCAGCTGTCCAAAGAGTCGATTGCCGAATACCTGCAGTCCAACATCACCCTGCTGCGCTGGATGATCGGCGAAGGCTACGGCGATGCCCGTACCCTGGAGCGTCGTGCCCAGGCGATGGAAGCCTGGCTGGCCAACCCTGAGCTGATGGAAGCGGACAAGGACGCCGAGTACGCCGAAATCATCGAGATCGACCTGGCCGACATCAAGGAGCCTGTACTCTGCGCTCCGAACGACCCGGACGACGCTCGCCTGCTCTCCAGCGTTGCTGGCGAGAAGATCGACGAAGTGTTCATCGGTTCGTGCATGACCAACATCGGTCACTTCCGCGCTGCCGGCAAGTTGCTGGAACAGGTCAAGGGTCAGCTGCCAACCCGTCTGTGGCTGTCGCCGCCGACCAAGATGGACGCTCACCAGCTGACCGAAGAAGGCTACTACGGCATCTACGGCAAGGCCGGCGCGCGCATGGAAATGCCGGGCTGCTCGCTGTGCATGGGTAACCAGGCACGTGTAGAGCCGAACTCGACTGTCGTGTCGACTTCGACCCGTAACTTCCCGAACCGTCTGGGTGACGGCGCGAACGTCTACCTGGCTTCGGCCGAGCTGGCGTCCGTGGCTTCCATCCTGGGTCGCCTGCCGACCGTCGAGGAGTACATGGAATACGCTGGCAAGATCGACAGCATGGCGGCCGATGTCTACCGCTACCTGTCCTTCGACCAGATCGCCGAGTTCCGTGAAGCTGCTGCGAACGCCAACATCCCGGTCGTTCAAGCCTAACGTTGCAACGCAATGAAAAACGCCGCCCATCGTGAGATGAGCGGCGTTTTTTTATGCCGATGAAAAGTCACCGCCTGTTCCGGCCTCATCGCGGGCAAGCCCGCTCCCACAGTGATTAATGTCGTTCACAAAACCTGTGGGAGCGGGCTTGCCCGCGATGAGGCCAGCACATTCAGCAGAGTCATTTGTTCAGCTTGAGCGCCTGCTGCACCGCCCCATCTACACTCAAACCACTCAGAATCACACCGCTTGATTGCACCTGCGGCAACGCCGCCAACGCCGTTTGTGCATCGTCCTTGAGGCGAGCCAGGATCAGGCTCTGGCCTTCCTGATGCACATGCACGAAAAATCCCTGCAACGCCTCAATGCTGGTGCCATCCAGATCCGGCGACTCCTCCAGGCTGAGAATCACCGTATGAATCGGCGTTTGCGAATGCCGGATCAAGTGCAAGGCAGCGCCGAGAATCCGCTCGACATTGGCAAAGAACAACGCTTCAACCGGCCGCACAATCAACACGCCAGGCACGGCCTGGGCCGTTGGATGGCGTTGCAGGTCGACAAAGTCGTGACCACCATCGATGCGCCCGAGAATCTGGATATCCGCCGCCGACAGTTGCTTGAGCATCAACAACACACTGATCGCCACCGCCACCAGCAAGCCGTCCAGCACACCCAGCACCAATACCGCACCCACGGCGCAGATCACCAGCAAGCGGTCACGGCGCCAGATGAAATAGCGTCCCAGCGGTTGCAGGCTCAAGCCACGCCCCAACGCATGGATAACGATGGCGGCGAGAATCGGCTCCGGTGTCAGGGCGATATACGGCAGCACCGTCAGGACAATGAACAGCACCACCAGCGCCGCCACGATACCGGCCAGGCGCGAAGTGGCACCGGCGGCCTCATTGGCCGACGTCGCCGAATACCCCGCGCCCGCCGGCATGCCGTGGAACAGACCGGACAGCAGGTTGGAAGCACCCAGCGCCAGCAGGTCGCGGTTCGAGGTGACGCGATCACCGTGCTTGAGCGCATAGGCACTGATCGAGCCATACGACTCGGCATACAGAATCATCACCATGGCGAACGCCAACTCACCCAGACGCAACCAGTCGGCAAACGGCAGTACCGGCAGCTTTGGCACCTCCAGGCTCAGGTCGATCAAGCCGATCAGCTTCACGCCGTAGGCCGGCAGGTCCAGCCACTGCCCCGCTGCGATGCCGATCACCACCACCAGCAAACCACCCGGCAGGTGCCGGAACCGCGCGAACAGCCATAACAAGGCCAACGCCACGGCGCCGACCGTGGCTGCTACCCAGTTCCATTGCGGCAGTTGCTCCAGCAATTGCGGCAGAAAACCCACCAGGTTGGCTTCGGTCAGATGCACGCCCACTACGCTGGCGACCTGCTTGAGAATGATGGTCAGCGCCAGGCCAAAGGCAAAACCACGCAGCACCGGCTTGGCGATGAACGAGGTCACGCTGCCGAGTTTGAACAGCCCGGCCAACAGGAAAAACGCCCCGGTCACCAGCACCAGGCCGATGGCCAGGGTCGAGCGAAGCTCAGGGTCGCCATTGGCCAGGGTGGCGGTCGCGGCGGCCAGCACGGCGGCGGAGGATGAAGTGGCCGAGACAATGGCAAAACGGCTGGTGCCGAACAGGCCATAACACAGCAACCCGGCAAACAGGGCGATCACCCCGGCCTGGGGTGCCACTGCGGCGATGATTGAATAGGCGACGGCTTCGGGCAACAACAGGCCGGCTATCGACAACCCGGCCAACAGGTCCTGCCAGCGGTTGGGTTGCTCGGTGGGGGTTGCGTTGGGGGCGCTCGACAATCGAATGTCTCCAGGCGAAAAAAAGCCGCTGCACGTATCACGTGCAGCGGCCACTGTAGCTGAAAATCAAAGGGTAGCAGCCTGTAGGAGCTGCCGAAGGCTGCGATCTCTTGATCTTACGCGCTCAACGAATAAATCAACGCGGTAATCGCCACCAGGCCCACCGCCGTCACGAAGACGTTGGACGCCTGACCGCGATAGCGTGCCATCGCCGGCACCTTGCGAATGGCGTACATCGGCATCAGGAACAGGATCGCCGCGATCACCGGGCCACCGAGGGTTTCGATCATGCCCAGGATGCTCGGGTTCAGCGTGGCGACAATCCAGCACACCACCAGCATGAACGCGGCGGTCATGCGGTCCAGGGCCTTGGCGGACGGACGCTGGCCGCTCTTGACGATCAGCCCCTTGAGACCTTCGCTGGCGCCGATGTAGTGCCCCAGGAACGACTTGGAAATGGCCACGAAGGCAATCAACGGCGCCGCGAAGGCGATGGTCGGGTTGCTGAAGTGGTTGGCCAGGTACGACAGGATCGACAGGTTCTGCGCCTTGGCTTCAGCCAGTTGCGCTGGCGACAGGGTCAGCACGCAACTGAAGACGAAGAACAGCACCATCACCACCATCAACAGGTGCGCCCGGGACAGGATCTGCGAGCTGCGCTCCTCGGCGTGATCGCCGTAGCGACGCTTCTGGTCCACGGCGAAGGCCGAGATGATCGGTGAATGGTTGAACGAGAACACCATCACCGGAATCGCCAGCCACAGGGTGTGCAACAGCGCCGACGGAGCCGGCACGCTGCTGGCGGTGGTCAGGATGCCGCCGTTCCAGTGCGGAACCAGGTACACCGCCAGGAACAGCAAGGCGACGATGAACGGATAGACCATCAGGCTCATGGCCTTGACGATCAGTTGCTCACCGCAACGCACCACCGCCAGAAGGCCGAGGATCAGCACCAGCGACAGCACGGCGCGCGGTGGCGGCGTGATATGCAGTTGATGCTCGAGAAAGCTGCCCACGGTGTTGGTCAGGGCCACGCTGTAGATCAGCAGGATCGGGAAAATGGCGAAGAAGTACAGCAAGGTAATCAGCGCGCCGGCCTTGATGCCGAAATGCTCTTCCACCACTTCAGTGATGTCGGCGCCTTCGCGACCGGACAACACAAAACGGGTCAGCCCGCGGTGCGCGTAGAACGTCATCGGGAACGCCAGCAACGCCAGGATCAACAGCGGCCAGAAACCGCCGAGACCCGCATTGATCGGCAAAAACAGGGTGCCCGCACCAATCGCCGTGCCAAACAGGCCCAGCATCCACGTGGTGTCCTGGCGATTCCAGCTCGAAAGCGTTGCGGGTGTTGCTGCTACATAGCGTTTGTTGACGCTATTGGCCTGATCATTCATCCGGTGGGATCTCCACATTCCGGTCACTTGCCACCCGGTCAGAACGCGTCGGAATACCCGACAAGCAGCGCCCTGACCGGAACAGGGGCGCGATTCTGGAGGATTAGTGAACAGAAGCAAAGACTTAGGTGAGGAACGGTGGTACCAGATTGACGAGAGTCCCCCTGTGGGAGCGGGCTTGCTCGCGAAAGCGGTGTGTCAGACACATCAATGCTGAATGTGCCGCCGTCTTCGCGAGCAAGCCCGCTCCCACAGGGACTTGGCGGTTTTCAGATCCCGCGCTTGATCGCAAGATGGCGTTTGCCACTTGATAAAGGTCTACCATCATGTATTTTTAAACAACCTGCATTCCTTCTGGAGTCTTCCCATGCCACTGGTTCGCGTCGACATCAAAAAACATCAGGACCCCACCCACGCCAAACGCATCGGCCAACTGATCTACGCCGCCATGCACAGCACCATCGGCGTGCCGGAGAACGATAATTTCCAGATACTCGCCGAACACGATGAGCAGCATTTCATCTTTGATCCCGGTTACCTGGGTATCGACCGCACGGACCAGTTGGTGGTGATCCAGATCACCATGAGCGAAGGGCGAACCGTCGAGCAGAAAAAAAACCTCTACAAAACCATCGCCGAAAGCCTTCACACAGAGCTGGGTGTGCGCCTGGAGGATGTTTTCATCAATCTGGTGGAAGTCAAAAAAGAGAACTGGTCGTTCGGCAACGGAATTGCCCAATACGCCCTCTGATATTCAACCTGCAACCGAGAAAGCCCCATGCCCCGCGTTTCCCGCAAACAAGCCGACCTCAACCGCGAGACCATCGTCGAAGCCGCCACGCGGTTGTTCCGCGAACGCGGTTTGCATGGAATCAGCGTGGTCGATGTGATGGCCGCCGCAGGCCTGACCCACGGCGGCTTCTACGGGCACTTCGAATCCCGCGAAGCCTTGGCGCAAGAGGCCAGTGGCCGGGCTTTCGAGCAG
Organism: Pseudomonas sp. B1(2018); assembly: GCF_003097365.1. Taxonomy (NCBI): domain Bacteria; kingdom Pseudomonadati; phylum Pseudomonadota; class Gammaproteobacteria; order Pseudomonadales; family Pseudomonadaceae; genus Pseudomonas; species Pseudomonas sp. B1(2018). The sequence goes on along the minus strand of NZ_PYUK01000001.1, from coordinate 6,164 downwards.
GCCGCGCAACGCTGGCAAGCACGGGTGGCCGATCAGGAGAGCAAGGACACCGCCCGCCGTGCCGTGATCGGAACGTACCTGTCCAGCGAAAGCCGGGACAATCCGGGTGACAGCTGCCCGGTAGTGGCCTTTGCCGGGGACATGTGCCACGAGGCCGCCGAGAGCGGTTTGCGTCAAACCTATCTGCAGGGCCTGAACAACCTGCTCGACTCCCTGGGCTCACTGCTCGACACCGAGGACGAAGCCGACAAACGGCAGCAGGCGCTGGTGCAGTATTCGCTGATGTTCGGCGCGCTGATGTTGTCCCGGGCGACCCGCGGCGATCCACTGTCGGATGAAATTCTCGAGGCTGCACGGGCAGCACTCTCGGCTTCAAAATAAAAGGTTCTTCACGCAATCCCGGGAAACGGTAGGAGCCAGCCTGCTGGCGATGGACTCAAGCGCGCCGCGTTCATCCAGGTCACCCGCGTTATCGTTAACGACCATCGCTGGCAAGCCAGCTCCCACAGGGGACCGCGTCCACGCTAAAACTGTAGGAGCCAGCCTGCTGGCGATGGACTCCAGTGCGCCGCGCTCATCCAGCCCACACGCGTTATCGTTAACGACCATCGCTGGCAAGCCAGCTCCCACAAAGGACCGTGCCCACGCTAAAACTGTAGGAGCCAGCCTGCTGGCGATGGACTCCAGTGCAACGCGTTCATCCAGCTCACACGCGTTATCGTTAACGACCATCGCTGGCAAGCCAGCTCCCACAGCGGACCGCGTCCACACAGAAAAACTGTAGGAGCCAGCCTGCTAGCGATGGACTCAAGCGCGCCGCGTTTATCCAATTCACACGCGTTATCGTTAACGACCATCGCTGGCAGGCCAGCTCCCACAGGGGACCGCGTCCACTCCGAAACTGTAGGAGCCAGCCTGCTGGCGATGGACTCAAGCGCGCCGCGTTCATCCAGCTCACACGCGTTATCGTTAACGACCATCGCTGGCAAGCCAGCTCCTACACACGCAGTTCCGCATGAAATGGCGCAGACCGCGATCGCCGGCGGTTGCCAAGCTATCCTGAAATCAGCAATCTCAAGCGACGTTCGAGCCGATTTTCCGATGCCCACAGGGAGCCAAGCATGCCTGTAACCGTTCTGGTACTGGTTGAAACCATCAATGATTACCTGCCTATCCTCGAACATCAGGGTTTCCACCTGATACTGGCCCCGACGCCCGCCGAGCGCGCCGAAGCCATCGCCCGCCACGCCGGGCAGATCGACGCCGTCCTGACCCGGGGTCCATTGGGGCTGTATGCCGATGAAATCGCCGCGCTGCCCAAACTCAAGATCATCTGCGTGATCGGCGCCGGCTATGAACACGTCGACTTGCAAGCCGCCGCCGACCGGGGCATCACCGTCACCAATGGTGCCGGGGTCAACGCCTCGTCCGTCGCCGACCATGCCATGGCGCTGTTGCTGTCGCTGGTACGCGACGTGCCCCGCTGTGATGCCGCCGTTCGGCGCGGCGAGTGGCCGAAGATCATGCGCCCTTCCCTCGCCGGCAAACGCCTGGGCATCCTCGGCCTCGGCGCGGTCGGCATGGCCATCGCCAAACGTGCCGGTGCCGGCTTCGACATGAGCATCTGCTACCACAACCGGCAACGTCGCAGCGATGTGCCCTACACGTTCTGCTCCACCCCGACCGAGCTGGCGCGCGCCTCGGACTTCCTGATCGTCGCCACGCCCGGCGGCCTGGGCACCAAGCACCTGATCAATCGCCAGGTGCTCGACGCCTTGGGCCCCCAGGGTTTCATCGTCAACATCGCCCGAGCCAGTGTGATTGCCACCGCCGACCTGATCACCGCCCTGGAGCAACGCCGGATCGCCGGCGCCGCGCTGGATGTGTTCGACGCTGAACCGAAGGTGCCGGATACGCTCAAGACCCTGAGCAACGTGATCCTCACGCCCCATGTCGCCGGACTGTCCCCGGAGGCCACCCAGGGCACCGTCGAACTGGTGGGCAAGAACCTCGTGGCGTTTTTCTCCAGCCAACCGGTGCTGACGCCGATCGACTTGCCGCCGGCCAGGAGCCGGGTCGTTCATTGACGGCAATTCAAACAGCTGTATCAAAAACAATGATTGGTCGGCAACACGCTCACCTATAAGAGCCGATCGCGGTTGTGGCTGCGGGGTGTGCGCATTAGATTAGCCAATAGTTTCAGGCCTCCAGAATAAGCAGAAGGGATAAGCATGGCGCTTACTGACCAGTCCACCCGTATCCGCACCGGCGAAGAGCTCGATGCCAGCCTGATCGATCCCTACCTCAAGGCCCATATACCGGGGCTCAGCGGTTTGCCGAAGATCAGCCAGTTCCCGGGCGGCGCTTCAAACCTCACCTACTTGCTGGAATACCCCGAACAAGAGTTCGTCCTGCGTCGCCCGCCCTTCGGCCACAAGGCCAAGTCAGCTCACGACATGGGCCGTGAATTCCGCATCCTCAATCAACTGCGCGACGGATTTCCGTACTGCCCCAAAGCTTACGTGCACTGCACCGACGAATCGGTGATCGGTGCCGAGTTCTACGTGATGGAACGGGTCAACGGCATCATCCTGCGCTCCGACCTGCCGCCGGAACTGGGGCTGGACTCAGCGAAAACCGAAGCCCTGTGCAAGAGCTTCATCGACAAGTTCGTCGAACTGCACCAGGTCGACTACAACGCCTACGGCCTGGGTGACCTCGGCAAGCCGGAAGGCTACGTGGCGCGCCAGATCAAAGGCTGGAGCGATCGCTACGAGAAGGCCCTGACCCCGGACGCGCCACAATGGCAAACGGTGAAAGCCTGGCTCAACGACAAGATGCCGGCCGACCATCCGACCTCCAGCATCGTGCACAACGACTACCGCTTCGACAACGTCATCCTCGACCCGGCCAACCCGATGCAGATCATCGGCGTGCTTGACTGGGAGCTGACCACCCTGGGCGATCCGCTGATGGACCTGGGCAACACCCTCGCCTACTGGATCGAAGCCGATGATCCGGCACCGGTGCAGATGATGCGCCGCCAGCCAAGCCACGCGCCGGGCATGTTGACCCGCCGCGAGTTCGTCGATTACTACGCCCAACGCTCGGGCATCCAGATCGACAATTTCGACTTCTACTACACCTACGGCCTGTTCCGCCTGGCCGGCATCGTGCAGCAGATCTACTACCGCTTCTACCACGGCCAGACCCAGGACAAACGCTTCGCGCAATTCATTCACATGAACAAGCTGCTGGAGCAGATGAGCCTGCAGGTGATCCAGAAATCCAGCCTGTAGGAACGAGCCTGCTCGCGATGATCGTGAACGATAACGCGCACTGACTGGCCTCGACTGAACAGCATTGGCCACACACGGCATTTGACTCGATAACAAGACTTTTCATAAGGGAATCCCATGTCCAAGACTCAGTTGTTCGACCTCGACGGCAAGATCGCTTTCGTCTCCGGCGCCAGCCGTGGCATCGGTGAAGCCATCGCCAAACTGCTGGCCCAGCAAGGCGCCCACGTGATCGTCTCCAGCCGCAAGCTTGAGGGCTGCCAACACGTCGCCGACGCGATCATCGCCGCCGGCGGCAAGGCCACCGCCATCGCCTGCCACATCGGCGAAATGGAACAGATCAGCCAGGTCTTCGCCGGCATCAAGGAACAGTTCGGCCGCCTCGACATCCTGGTCAACAACGCCGCGACCAACCCGCAATTCTGCAACGTCCTGGACACCGACCTCAGCGCCTTCCAGAAAACCGTCGACGTCAACATCCGCGGCTACTTCTTCATGTCGGTGGAAGCCGGCAAGCTGATGCGCGAAAACGGTGGTGGCAGCATCATCAACGTCGCGTCGATCAACGGCGTTTCGCCGGGGATCTTCCAGGGCATCTACTCGGTGACCAAGGCGGCGGTGATTAACATGACCAAAGTATTCGCCAAGGAATGCGCGCAATTCGGGATTCGTTGCAATGCCCTGCTGCCGGGGCTGACCGACACCAAGTTTGCTTCGGCACTGGTGAAGAATGAGGCGATCTTGAACACGGCGCTGCAGCAGATTCCGCTAAAGCGCGTGGCGGACCCGAGTGAAATGGCGGGGGCGGTGCTGTATTTGGCGAGTGATGCTTCGAGTTATACGACTGGGGTTTCGTTGAATGTGGATGGTGGTTTTTTGTCCTGACTCGCTGCTCTGAATGAAAGAAAGGCAGCCGTTAGGCTGCCTTTCCTGGTTTCATTCGGCCCGGTTACACATGTTTGACAGACTGTAAGATCAGGGTGTTGCCACATCGCGATCACGCCCTCACAAGTCATTCTGAACAAGCGACATCTGGCATTAAGCTGCGACTACATCCACCAACACTTCCAACTCTCTATCTACGCCTGCCACCGTTGCAACTGCACGAATCGTATAAACACCTGCACGTTGAAAAAGACTTAGATTAAAGGCCAGTCCTCGGTTATCCGTTGTGACTTCGATCGTTTCTTCCTCCGAGCCTGGCGCGTAGAACGTCACAGGCACGCCAACCAAAGGCTGTCCCTCCAAACTGGTTAGCGCCACACGATAAGAAAAAAACGTATTGGTATCACTTGGATTTTTTTCAGGAGGACGAAGAAGCGGACTCCCGCCAAAACTTTCAAACCGAGTATTAATCGGCGCAAACAAACGATTACTCGGCGTCAGCAGCACCGCCTGCTCTTCCACAGTGAACAACTTCAGCTTGAATGCTCCAATCTTATTCTCCGCAGCTGTAATCACCCATTCGTGATTGACTGTTTGCTCAAGCAAAGGTGGCTGGCTAGTCAAGTCACCTGGTACAAGACCCGATTCCAGCAATGCGTCCAAGGCCAGATCGATACCGGGCAACAGATACGGGCTTTTGTAAGCCAGGGTGAGTGTTGCCGTACCTCCTGAAGGGATATCCGCTCCAGTTAATGGCATCTCAACACCGTTCAGCAAAACTGTCACTTCATCCGCCAGATCGCTCGAAATCACCAGACTTCGGTGTTCCCACACCTCCACTACTTCCCTGCTGAAAAAAACCAGGGTGACACGACCGCTCTTGCCAGCGTCCGGTGTAATCTTCCATTCGAACTTGCGGTGGTCGGGATCAACCCAATTGCCAAAATCCGGCGATGCAACGATGTTCAAACCGCCATTCTGAGGCAACCCCAGGTTGAGTGCCTTGGCGACTTCGGGTGGGGCCTCCACCGTTACAACGTTTTCCTGCCCACGGAGCAAAACGGGTTCCGCGCCCCCTTCCACTTTCTTGCCGTTGATCAACAACGTAGCTTGTTTCCAAGGGTTTGATACAGCGGTCGCGGCTTCTAATTCGGTGGTCATGAGGATGCGTCCCTTCTCAGTAATGGACATTAAAAACAGTCCGTTAACTATCGGGAAAAATCGACAAACTGAAAACGGGCATAAATGACAGGTCATTCAAAATAAATCGCGATAAAATATCTAAATTTGCATATCAAAGTCACGTATGGAATGAAGTCAGTGCTCGACTCGACAGCTGGTTCACCTTTGTCTCCGGTGCCAGCCGTGGTATTGGTGAAGCCATCGCCTGCCACATCGGTGAAATGGAGCACGGCACTGCAGCAGATCCCGCTCAAACGCGTGGCCGATCCAGACAAGATGGCGGGGGCGGTGCCTTCCCTCGCCAGCGATGCTCCCGCTATACCACCGCGGTTTCGTTGAAGGTGGATGCTGGCTTCCTGCCCTGACTTGGTGTCTTGAAAAAAAGAGAGGCAGCCGGTTGGCTGCCTTTTAGTTTCAACTGCGATGAATAATTATTAAGTGTCCTGCGGATTATGATTATCCCACTCCGCATTCACCAACTGTCTCCATGATTGCTCCACTCATCATCAAATCGCAGACCCAGCATTTACACTAACAAATACAAGCGTCATTTCGACAGACAAGAAAGCATTAACCACGTCTCAATGGGCGCGACACCGCCATACATTACAACCAACTCGAACCGCCCAGTTCCATTACGAGCCGTGACATCTCAATACTGACTAGTGTGCCAATTCTAATCGGCTGACAACACAGTACAAGAGATTTCCCAAGCCTGGGCAACGTCCTTACTCAGCAACGTATCATTTTTATATAAACTTCAGGGACCCGCTGCGAACCACACACTGTCTTCGGCAC